>JBMOKU010000001.1:0-26267 GCA_049324315.1 Bacillota bacterium
TATAGCCAACGACCAAATAAGTCTACAAGAATATGTAGACCCGTTTACGGGTGAGCCAGTAGAAAAGGGCAAGAGAAAATAAAGAGCTGCTTTAGCAGCAGCCCGTAAATTAAAGCGGTTGGCGGACCAGTTCAATGAGCCTTAAGGCTCAAGCGTGTAACATGCCCTTATAGGGCTGAGCAAACTACCCGCTGAGCGGGTAGTTTTGATTCTTCTTATTGACTTGGATAAACTGAAAATATAGGTTCAAGTTGTGGTACAATACTATATAAACAACATATAGAAAGCGGAGTCATGGGGACGGTTTTAGTAGTCTATCAAGCCTAAAACCATGAATGCCTTCGCGGTCTTTTTTCGCAATGCTACGTTGTCGTCGGTTTGCATATTCTCGATATGCGCACCTCCTCCGCCTTGCCTTGCGGAAAAATCCTCGCGAATTCATCTATATTTTTAGACTTGACAGACCACTAGCGTTTCCGAAGCGTAGCGAAGGACCGAAGGGGAAACGATGGAACTGTCCCCGTGGCGAAGCGGATTTAGAAAGGATGATGTCATGCAAACGGAAAAAAGACGTCAGGAGATCCTCAAAATATTAATGGGATATCATGAACCCATCACGGGAACAGAATTATCCAAACGGTTTGACGTAAGCAGACAGGTGATTGTTCAGGATATTGCAGTGATTCGGGCTCAGGGACATGATGTGATTGCCACTTCTAATGGATATATGATTTTGAAGCAAAACCGCAAAGAAAAAAATATCAAGACGGTGGTCTGCAAGCATGAGGGATATAAAGCCATTGAAGAAGAATTGAAAATCATGGTTGATATGGGGGCAAAGGTATTGGATGTCATTGTTGAACATCCGGTTTATGGTGAGATCCGCGTGCCATTGATGATTTGCTCTCGAATGGATTTGGAAGAATTTCTGGAAAGAGTCCGAAGAGAACAGGCAGAACCCCTTTCTTCCTTAACCGGAGGAGAGCATATTCATACCTTAGAAGTTCCCAATGACAGAGTATTTGAAAAGATGATAAAGACCTTGAGAGAAAAAGGATATCTGTTTGAATCGTAAAAGGCCGTGAAGGAAAAGGTTGCATGCATAAGAAAGATTTGATATATTTTTTTGTATCAGGTGACAAGACACATGTAAAAACACAAAATACTTTTTTCATTAGCTATACAGGAAATAGGATGAATATCAGGTCTTTCGGAAAAATTAAAAGTATAAAGAGATATATCCAAACCACAGAAAAGAAAGGAAAGAATGGGATGAACGAAAAGGAAATGATACAGGAAATAGAGCGCCTTAAAAGAGAAAAAAATGCGATTATTTTAGCCCATAACTATCAGATACCGGAAATTCAAGATGTAGCGGATATTGTAGGAGATTCTCTAAAGCTAAGCCAAGAAGCAGCAAAAACAGATGCAGATATGATTGTTTTCAGCGGGGTTCATTTTATGGCGGAGAGCGCAAAAATATTGTCCCCAGATAAAAAAGTACTGCTGCCGGTTTATGATGCGGGCTGCCCAATGGCAGACATGATTGATGCTGATAAGTTAAAAGCATTTAAGGAGCAGCATCCCGATATTCCGGTGGTATGCTATGTAAATTCATCGGCAGAGGTTAAGGCAGAGAGTGATATTTGCTGTACCTCATCCAATGCGGTGAAAATTGTGAAGAACATGGAAGCAGACAAAATCTTGTTTATACCGGATCAAAATCTGGGTCATTATATCAATACACAGGTACCTGAGAAAGAAATCATCTCATGGCAAGGTTTCTGCATTACCCATCATCGTGTAAGAGATATAGAAATCGATATGGTAAGGGAAAAGCATCCTGATGCATTGGTATTGGTACATCCGGAATGCAGCCCTAATGTGGTGGCAAAGGCCGACTTTGTAGGCAGTACAGCTCAGATCATAGACTTTGCTAATAAGACTGACAATCATACCTTTATTATTGGTACAGAAATGGGTGTACTTCATAAACTCAGAAAAAGCAATCCTAATAAAAAGTTTTATCTGCTATCCCCAGCATTAACCTGCTTTAATATGAAGAAAACAACTTTGCAGGATGTATACCATGCGCTGCTTCATGAGCAATATGAAATTACCGTGGACGAAGAAATCCGTCAGCGGGCTTTGGGATCACTGGAAAGGATGTTGGAGCTCAGCTAAGGAGGATAATATGAAAGAGCCGTATAATGACGAAGTAAAGCTTGGAAAACCAGTTATGCATCAATGTGATGTATTAGTCATTGGATCAGGAATTGCCGGATTATATACTGCCTTAAATATTGACCCGATTTATCGAGTGATGATCGTGACAAAAACCTCTTTGGATGCAGGAAGCAGCAGTCTTGCCCAAGGTGGGATTGCAGCATGTGTAGATCCAGCGGATGATTTTCACAGCC
The DNA here is from genome assembly GCA_049324315.1 of Bacillota bacterium. Classification (GTDB taxonomy): domain Bacteria; phylum Bacillota; class Clostridia; order Peptostreptococcales; family Thermotaleaceae; genus JBMOKU01. The sequence goes on from JBMOKU010000001.1 coordinate 2,421, forward strand.
ACTATGAGGATACCATCAAGGCAGGTGCTTATTATAATCAGGAGAAAAGCACAGAAATCATGATCATGGAAGCCCCTGCGAATATTCACCGATTGTTGGAATATGGCACAAATCTGGATAAGGATGAACAAGGGAAGCTGAAGGTAACCAGAGAAGGTGGACACAGCAAGAGAAGGGTCCTCCATGCCAAGGATGCTACAGGCAGAGAAGTTATCCGAGCGTTAATCCAGGAGGTTGGTAAGCGGAAAAATATTGAGGTAAATGAGAATACATTTGCCATAGATTTAATAATAGATCGTGGCCAATGTAGAGGCATGAAAGCGGTAGACAATCAAGGTAAGCTTCATGTATTTGAAAGTAGAATGACTGTAATGGCTACGGGGGGAATCGGTCAGGTATATAAGAATACGACAAATCCCCAGGAAGCCACCGGAGATGGAATTGCCATGGCATACAGGGCCGGTGCAAAGGTGTCGGATATGGAGTTTGTCCAATTTCATCCTACGGCTATGTATACGGCAAAGCCTGGTCAAAGGTTCCTGATTTCAGAGGCTGTTCGAGGTGAAGGTGCTGTTCTTCGAAATATTCATGGAGAAGCCTTTATGGAAAAGGTCCATCCTTTAAAAGATCTTGCACCCAGGGATATTGTGGCCAGAAGCATATTTTCTGAAATGGCCAATACAAACCACCCCTGTGTTTATCTGGACATTACCCATAAAGCACCGGAATATATTCAAACTCGTTTTCCCATGATCTATGGAAGATGCTTAGAAGAGAGTATAGACATGACAAGGGAATGGGTTCCTGTTGCCCCGGCAGAGCATTATATCATGGGTGGTATAGAGACAGACGAAAATGGAAAAACAACGATGGCAGGGATATATGCCTGTGGCGAATGCGCCCGTACCGGTGTACATGGTGCCAATCGACTGGCCAGCAATTCTTTATTAGAAGGGCTGGTGTTTGGAAACAGAGGGGCCCAGAGCATAAACCTTGAACTAAATGAAATGAAAGACCAACAGCCAGAGACTCGCCTGGAGTACAAAATAGAGAAATGCTACAGCAGCATTGAAATAGAAGAAATGAAATCTCGGTTAAGAAATATCATGGATAAGTATGTGTCAATCATTAGAAATGAAGAGGGACTTAAACAGGCTGCGAGAGAAATCGATGAAATAAAACGGATTATACTGCATAAGAAATACTCTGGGATTTCTTACTATGAATTGCTGAATATGATCAATGTTGCAGCGTTGATTGTGGAAGCTGCGTTAAAAAGAAAGGAAAGCTTAGGTGCCCATTATCGGGACGACCAGGATAGGAGGGAACAGGTTGCTGAACAAGCTGGTGTTGGCACAAGTCATTGATCATGCCCTGATGGAGGATATGAACAATGGCGATATTACGACGGATGTACTTATTGAAGAGAACAGTATTTCCCAAGCAATGATTACGGTAAAGGAAGAAGGGGTGATTGCCGGACTTTCCGTAGCAGAAATGGTATTCAAGCGATTAGATGAACATATGATTTTCACGTATTTAAAGAAGGATGGAGACCGGATAAACAAGGGTGAGAATATCGCTAAGATTGAAGGAAAAACAGCGGTTATTTTAAAAGGCGAACGAACGGCGTTAAACATTTTGCAGCGGATGTCCGGTATTGCCACAAAGGCTAGGCAGTATGCAGACCTGGTTCAAGGGACTAAAACCAGGATTGTGGATACCCGGAAAACAACACCGGGACTTCGGATGTTGGAAAAATATGCTGTGCGGATAGGGGGCTGCCACAATCATCGGTTCAATCTTTCCGATGCTGTTATGATTAAGGATAATCATATAGAGGCCGTAGGTGGTATCGAAAAGGCCATCCGCATTGCTCGGGAGAATATACCCCATACCATGAAAATCGAAGTAGAAGTAGAAACTCTTGAGCAGTTAAAGGAAGCGTTAGAAGCCAAGGCGGATATCATTATGCTGGATAATATGGATATGGAAACCATGAGAAAAGCCAAGGAAATTACCGGAGAGAAGGCCATTCTGGAAGCCTCCGGAAACATAACCATGGATAGGGTTTCACAAATCGCAGAGATCGGTATCGATGTGATCTCCGTAGGGGCATTGACCCATTCGGTGAAAGCCTTGGATATCAGTTTGAATATTTATAAGTGATGAGGTGTTGGGAGTGAGTAAAGAGAAGTTTTCCTTTCGAGAATATATTACCCAGGCATTAAATGGGATGGCACTGGGGTTGTTTGCTTCCTTAATTATCGGACTTATTTTAAAACAAATCGGAGATTATGCCCATATTGAAGGACTTTCTACCTTTGGTAAAGTGGCCCAGTTTATGATGGGACCGGCCATTGGTGCTGCAGTAGCCTTTAGCGTCAAGGCACCTCCACTGGGCGTCTTTGCTTCTATTGTGACAGGTGCCATCGGGGCAGGTACCATAGCGGCTGGAGAAGGCGGTCTGATGATCGTAAAAATCGGCGAACCTGTGGGAGCCTTTGTTGCTGCTCTGGCAGGAGCAGAGCTATCCAAGCGTATATCCGGCAAAACGAAGGTAGACATTGTGTTGGTACCTGCAGCCACCATTATTGTAGGAGGATTAATGGGTGTTTTTGTTGGTCCTGTTATGACTTCTGTCATGAAGGGGTTAGGCCAATTGATCAATAGAGCCACAGAGCTTCAACCCATCCCTATGGGGATCATTGTTTCTGTACTAATGGGCATGATTTTGACACTGCCCATCAGCAGTGCAGCCTTAGCTATTTCTTTAGGACTCAGCGGGCTTGCAGCCGGTGCTTCGGTGGTTGGCTGCGCCACCCAAATGATTGGTTTTGCTGTAGCCAGTTACCGAGAAAATGGTATTGGAGGAGCAATTGCCCAGGGATTAGGCACTTCAATGCTTCAAGTGCCTAATATTATAAGAAATCCTTTGATCTGGGTTCCGCCTACATTGGCCAGTGCCTTTTTAGGTCCTCTGGCAACCTTTGTTTTTCATATGGAAAACAACAGCATTGGCGCCGGGATGGGAACCAGCGGTCTTGTGGGACAATTTGGCACCATTGCAGCCATGTCCGGGAAAGCTTCTATGGCATTGATTTTAGGAAAGATTGTACTGCTTCATTTCATCCTTCCGGCAGTATTGACATTGATCATTTCTGAATATATGAGGAAAAAAGGCTGGATCAAGTTTGGCGATATGAAATTAAATAGGTAGATCGTTTGTAAATATTACCTCTCAATAGTATAATGGAAGCTGGGGATTATACATATTGGGAGGTTTTTTGTCCGTGAAAATGGGAATAAAACAAAACGGAAAGGGTATACATATTCATATGGCTTGAGAAAAACAGTAAATGGGGTGAGAGGATTGAACCGAGGAAAAGGAATCGCTATAGGCTTTATTGCTGCTGTTATTATTATCATTAGCTCTTTTACGACCATTGTAGACTTTATAACCGATTATCAGTGGTTTAAAGAATTGGGATATGATCAGGTATTCCTAACCAAGCTAATGACGCAGTTGAAAATCGGTATTCCCGTATTTGTCATACTAACGCTTTTAATCTTTTTCTATCTGATGTCCATTAAAAAGGATTATTACAAAAAAGTAGAGAGTGTCTATGTTGGCGTCAGTGAAAAGGCCATTAACCGCACTGCCCTTGGCGGTGCAGCAGTGGTATCTTTTATGATCAGTACCACTTTGGCAGGTAATCTATGGGTAGAACTGCTGCATTTCTTTAATGCTACCCAGTTTAATATCACAGACCCGATCTTTCAAAATGACATTTCTTTTTACATGTTTAAACTTCCATTCATAACACAGATATACTATTTACTTGTTGGCTTTGTAGTCCTTCTAGGTATTCTTACATTGGTCTTCTATCTGATCATGATGAGTATGCGCAGACCTACACTGTTTGATGCCAATCAAGGTCATGAAGAGATTCGAATGGCCAGAGGTTTTCGTCCTGACCAGGGTAAAAAGCTGATCCATATTGCCCTTCGGCAGTTGACGATCTTAGGTGTTATTCTGTTTGTTATTCTTGGTTTGGGGTATATGCTGAAGAGCTATGAACTTTTATATTCTAGACGAGGTGTAGCTTATGGCGCCAGCTTTACGGATATTCATGTAACCCTTTGGATTTATCGCATTATGATGGTGCTATCTGCAATATCCGCAGTTTTACTGGTAATGGGTGCAAAGGCGAAGAAACTGAGACTAGCTTTAATCGGTCCGGTACTGATGATTGTGGTAACTTTTGTTGGAAATCTCGCAGCTGTAGGCGTACAAAACTTTATCGTGTCTCCCGATGAGATATCCAAGGAACAAAAATATCTGGAATATAATATTCAATACACCAAAATGGCTTATGGACTAGAAAATATTGAAGAAAAGAATTTCCCTGCAGATCAAAATTTAACAGCTGAGGATTTAGAGAAAAATAAAGAAACTGTTCGAAATATTCGTATCAATGATTACAGACCGGCAAAACAATTTTATAACCAAAGACAGGGAATTCGTCTCTATTATCAATTCAATGATATAGATATAGACCGCTATAACATTAATGGTCAGTATACCCAAGTATTTCTATCACCAAGAGAATTGAACTATCAAAAGATCAATGAACAGTGGATTAACCAGCATTTAAAATATACCCATGGCTATGGTGTAGCCCTTTCACCGGTTAATACCATTACCAGTGAAGGGCAGCCGGAGCTATTGATCAAGGATATTCCGCCTGAGTCCAGAATATCCGGATTGGATGTAAAGGTTCCTCAGATTTATTTTGGCGAGCTAACCAACAGCTATGTGATTACCAACACCAAGGAAAAGGAATTTGATTACCCCAGCGGCGATCAAAATGCAGAGGCTTCCTATGAAGGGACAGGTGGCGTCAAACTGGGAGGATTTAATAAGCTTTTATATGCCATAAAGCAAAAGAGCTTAAAAATGCTGATTTCAGGCAACATTACATCCGATAGTAAAATCCTATTATATCGAAATATCAATGAAAGAATCAGAAAAATAGCACCCTTCTTAGAATATGACGAAGATCCATACTTGGTTATCGATGAAGGAAAGCTTTTCTGGATGATTGATGGATATACGATCAGCGGCAATTATCCCTATGCGGAACCATATATCAGTGACAATAGAAACTATATTCGAAATTCCGTGAAAGTGGTTATTGACGCCTACAATGGTGATACGACTTTCTATTTGGCAGATGAAAAAGACCCTGTCATTCAAACCGTCGGCAAAGTATTTCCAAACCTGTTAAAACCAATGGATCAAATGCCTGAGGGACTGCAGCAGCACATTCGATATCCACAAACGCTGTTTGATATTCAAGCAGATGTTTACAAGGTATATCATATGACGGATACCGATGTATTCTATCAGGGTGAGGATTTATGGGATATTTCCAATGAACTTTATGAAAATGAAGTACAGCGAATGGAATCCAATTACTATATCATCAAACTGCCAGGAGAAAATAAGGAGGAGTTTGTGCTTTCCATTCCTTATACACCAAAGGGCAAGCCTAATATGACAGCCCTTCTAGCGGCGAGAAATGATGATGAGCATTATGGAAAACTGATTATCTACAAGCTGCCGAAGCAAAAGAATGTATATGGCCCGATGCAAATAGAATCAAAAATTGACCAAGATCCTAACATCTCCAAGGAGTTTTCTTTATGGGGACAGAAGGGTTCAACCTATATTCGCGGAAACCTCTTAACGATACCGATTGAAAATTCGTTGATATACGTGGAGCCTATATACATAAAGGCTGATAATGAAAACAGTCTGCCAGAAGTGAAACGGGTTATTGTCGCCTATGGTGACAAAATAGCCTATGAGGAAACCCTTGATAAAGCATTAGAAAAATTGTTCGGCGCAGGCATAAGTGCTCCTCCTAAGGATGTGACACCACCTACTGTTGAAGATGGGCAGCCTGAGGACGCGAAATCTTTGATTCAACGGGCAAATCAAGTGTTCAATCAAGCAGAAGAAGCCCAAAGGGCAGGGAACTGGGCAGATTACGGTAGATATATTAATGAATTAAAGCGTGTTTTGGAAAAGCTGAATCAAGTCAGTGGAACGGAACAATAATATATATAAATAGTAAAAGAACCTCCGAAGAGGTTCTTTTGCTATTAAAAAGGAGGATTAATTTACTGGAAGATAGTCGCTGTATTGACTGTTAATAACGATATCTGCTTGGGCCAGTTGGCCCTTTATGTATCCATTAAAGCGGTAATTGCCGATTTCTTTTTTCAATCGTTGTAGGGTTAAATTATATTTTATCTTGTCATATAGATAAGCTTGATATGCATCTTCCGTTTCAAGCTTAAGAAGTTCTTTTTCTTTTTTTTCTAGGTATTCATAATAATAGCGATAGAAAATATTTGAATCCTGCTTTGTGAAGATATCTTCAAGATAAGCTTGATATGCTTCCGTGACTTCATTTTCAGTGGGCTCTAAAGATCGGCTTTCTGCCTCTTGGAAAACCAACTGCCTTATGAGCAATTGTTCCACTGCATGATATACACTTTGCTGGTCGATCAGCTTAGCATATTGATCAATTTCTTTTAGTATTAAATCCTTAATGGCCTGTTCGCTTTCATAAACCTGCAGATCAAGAATGATGGTTTTTGCCTGTTCGATTTCTCCGGCTTGCAAGGATTCGATGATTTCATCCATAACATCTGTTCGAAGATGGAGCAGCTCTAGCTTTGGGTAAATATTGTTTCTGAATCGGTTGTATTCGAACAAGGCCCGTTCCAGCTGGCACTGGGCAAGCATATCTTCCAGGTCATCCATGGTGATGACACGGTTATTGATCATAGCTATTTCATGGGACTGAAGGGGCTTTGACTGAATGCAGCCCGGGATAAAAATCGATATGAATATCAATATCATTGAGAAAAGAACATATTTTTTCATATGGTTCGCTCCTATAAAAATCGTTTCTATAATATAGACGAACAAGATTCAAAAAAGTTTCAATAATTTTCCAAAAAAATAAATTTTACGATATATTTTTATTCCCTGTTATCGAATGGATAAAACATCGTATATTCATAAATACCAAATCAAAAAGAGTCCTATAAATAATACGGACTCTTTTCTGATTTGGGGACAATTATATATCAAATGAAAGGGGACGTGATTAGTAAGACCGTGTACGAAGCATCTTCAATTCTTCAACAGACATATTATCCAATCTTTGAGCGATTTGCATAAATTCCTTTCTATCAATAAAACCCTTTCCCACCAGAATCTCGATGATGGTGGCAATTGCCAAGGTATTTCTATAATCCACTTCCTTTAGATCTCCAATTTGTGCATATACATCAATATCATGCATATTCCCTACCCCCTTAAATCGTTTTCTCATGTATCAGTATGCACAAAAATAGTTTTTTCTATTCATAAAAATTTTAAATAAGATGGTGGCGGTAAAACATATAATGAACGCCCATAAAATATAATGCATAGTATAGAATATAGGATTCGTATGTGGAGGAAAGACCATGGACCATAATGTAGAGCTTACAACAGGGAGATATTTTTTAGAGCTGATGAAGCTTCTTTTTCAATCTTTTGTTGCTTATTACCTGAAGCGAGATGATTCTAAGCTGGAAAAGATTTATTATGATACCATGGATATTCAGGAACAATATGTAGAGATCTATTATGATGATGAGGAAAAGGAAGAAAAGTTTAGAGAGCAAATTGAAGATCTGTTGGATTTGATTTCTCAAAAGGAAGCAAATGACATATTGCGTATGAAATACTCCAGGGAACGATATCGAGGATTAAAGCTTCGAGAAAATATCATTCATAATATGGTTGTGGAGTTGTGGTTGATTGACCAAAAACTCTGGCTGTATATATTGGAAGGTAATGGATTGCGAGAAAGTCTACAGTATTATGACCTTGATAATCCCTACTTATTTCGAATCGATCAGGTTTATTATGGTCTGAAAAAGCATCGTACTCCGGGGCTATTGGTGCAGTTATTTGAAAGTGAAAAAAAGAAGAAAAGAGAGAATAAAAAATAAGGATATTGTCAAACTAAAGGTATTATGTTACAATATTTTCAACTTATAACAGGATAATAGAAAGACTGTGAAGGGAAGTAGTAAACCGTCAGGTTTCTTCAGAGAGTCGGTGGATGGTGTGAACCGATGGGACTTGCTTTTGAATCCGTCCCGGAGTCATGGGCTGAAATGAATCAGTAGGCCTAATCGGGTGCGACCGTTATATCGTAAAAAGAGGATTGGAATCTTCCAGTCAATCAGGGTGGCAACGCGGGAATATACCTCTCGTCCCTACATTCGTAGGGATGAGGGGTTTTTTATTTTTTAAATCAATGTGAACAAGATATAAAGGAGGGTTTATTATGTTAGATATTCGAAGGATACGGACGAATTTCGATGAAGTGAAAGCTGCAGTGATGAAGCGTGGACAAGGAGATTATGACTTAGACAAGGTAGTTGTCTTAGATGAGAAAAGAAGAGTCCTGCTGCAGGAAGTAGAGCAGATGAAGAACAGACAAAACACCGTTTCAAAGGAAGTACCCAAGTTGAAAAAAGAGGGTAAAGATGTTACTGAAGTATTAGAAGAAATGAAAGTCCTGTCAGAGAAAATCAAAGGACTAGATGAAGAAGTCAAAAACATCGATCAAGAGATGCGTCAAATGCTGCTGGGCATACCCAATGCACCCCATGAAAGTGTGCCAAAAGGTGAAACGGATGCAGATAATGTGGAAGTAAGAAAATGGGGAGATCCAAAGAATTTTGATTTTGAATTCAAGGCCCATTGGGATGTTGGAACGGATTTAGGTATCCTGGATTTTGAAACGGCAGGAAAAATTACAGGTGCAAGATTTACCGTATACAGAGGATTGGGGGCGAAGCTGGAAAGAGCCATCATCAACTTCATGCTGGACCTTCATACCACAGAACATGGCTATGTGGAAATTCTACCGCCTTTTATGGTGAATAGGGACAGTATGACAGGTACAGGTCAGCTTCCTAAGTTTGAAGATGATATGTTCCATATTCCAAGCAAGGATTTTTTCCTTATACCAACAGCAGAAGTACCGGTGACCAACCTGTATATGAATGATATCTTAGATGGTGAGAAGCTGCCAATCTATCATACCGCTTATACGCCTTGCTTTAGAAAAGAAGCAGGATCTGCAGGTAGAGATACCAGGGGCTTAATCCGTCAACATCAATTTAACAAAGTAGAGCTTGTGAAATTCACGAAACCGGAGGATTCTTATGCAGAGCTTGAGAGCCTGGTAGGCAATGCAGAGACCGTATTAAAACGACTGGGCCTGCCATACCGTGTGGTGAAGCTGTCAACAGGAGATTTGGGCTTCAGCTCAGCATGCACCTATGACCTTGAGGTTTGGATGCCAAGCTATGATAGATATTTGGAGATCTCTTCAGCAAGTAACTTTGAAGATTTCCAAGCTAGAAGAGCAAACATCCGATTTAGGCCGGAAGACAAAGGAAAGGTAGACTTCGTGCATACCCTAAATGCTTCAGGCTTAGCCGTAGGCAGAACCTTTGCTGCTATCTTGGAAAACTACCAACAAGCAGACGGCTCTGTAGTAATTCCGGAAGCATTAAGACCATATATGGGTGGTATTGAGAAGATAACAAAATAAATATTCAAAAAAATATGTCCAAGAGTCATCTTGGGCATATTTTTTTGTAATAAAATGCAAATATTTTGTAAGCCATCTGTAAACTTTTTACATAATTTTATATGATACGATATAAGCAGATGTTAAAAAATAAACAAAAAAATATTAAAAAAAATTCTTTTTAAGGGGTAATTTTTTACAAATAAATCCATCTTATTTATTAGGTAAAAAAGCATGGGTACATATCACTAATATGTATTTTTTTACCTAAAAACCAGAACATATGTTCGAATATGTGGTATAATTATATTACTGAAAATCACTTTAACGCCAGCAGAATAAATGCTTTCGCCACATTTTAGAAAGCGAAGGAGGTATTTGAAAATGAAAAAGTTATTAGATAAGTTTCTTCAAGATCCGGAAATGAAAAAACTATATCATGAAGCAAAAAACAACAAAAACGAAGATGCTCGCCAGCTATTGAACGAGAAATTCAATGATTTTCTGTTTGAAATTAGATTTCTAAGCTACATAGATAAAACCTTATCTTTTTCATTTAAAGAGTTCTATAGGAAAGATAAAACGCTGAAAGATAGAGAGATGTGTGTACTCAATCAAGTAGATACAAATACCGAAACGGAATTCATTTATAGTATCCCAGACGAAACCGTTGATTTTGATAAAGAAATCATTTGCTTAAAAGAGTCACCGACGCTAAGTGATTACTTTATTGACCTGAAAGTGATTAAAGCCGTTAATAAGCTAACGGATAGACAGAAGCTGATTATTTATAAACTATTCGTTGAAGAAAAAACAGTTTCACAGATTGCTAAAGAACTAGGAATTCAACAAAAGGCCGTATATAAACTGAAATACAAGGCATTTGAAAATCTAAAGAAATGGTTGGGAGGGGAAGAAAATGGAAGAGTTAGCTAAAATGATCGGCAACCTTGGTTTTCCCATTGCTGTAGCGTCTTTCCTATTGATTCGAATAGAAAAGCAGCTTAATCAACTTAACCAAACCATGCTGAAGATCATTGAACTACTGCCCAAACAAAATTAATAAAACGGGGGGATGAGATTATATGAAAAATAAAGTTTCTTTTAAAGTATTATATAACAAGGTTCTACAGGGGGATCACGAAGCTGCTTTGGAAATGATACAAATATTTAAAAGAAAGCTATACAAAACCAGCTATGTGAACGGGCAATTTAACGAAGATTACTTCCAGGAACTGAATATAAAGCTGCTTCAATCTATTAAAAAGTTTAAAATTGATACAACTTATGATGTGTTTGAATTAGAAGAAACCGCTTAATAGCAAGGTGCCTAGCTTATAGGCATCTTTTTTATTGTAAAAGCCAGAAAAAATTTTTTAGGAAGAGGGGCAATTTTATGTTTCAAATCCATCTTTATAAGTGTAGGGCGAAACGAACTGGCCAGAGAGTGAAAGTCTTACCAAAATTAAAAATAAAAATGAAAAGGAGAGATTTATTATGGCTTACAGTGGTTGGCAAAAAACTAGAGATGGAGATTATTACAATTTTTCAGGATATTCTATTGTTGACGACGTAGTAGAGCACTTTAATACGGTTTCGTTTTCTGAAGCTTTAGCAGCTTATGGTGTTACTACGGTTGGATCGTTCGTTGTTGGTTTACTTGAAAGCGGCAGTTGGGCAATTGCAGCGGGAGCTCTTAGCGGAATGGGTATCTTAATTGGCGCAGAGCAGCTTATGGAAGCTTCGTATATTGATATGTTAAAAGCTGATACCCGTGAGGCTATTCGCGGCTTGGAAGATAACGGCGGTGCGGGTTATATTGTTGTCGAAGCAGATTTCTTTAGATTTGTTGGCGGTAGTGGAAATAACTGGAGTGGAGAAAGAGAACTGCCTGTTCGAGTTTTTTATTCACGATACAGAAAATAAATAAAAGCGCTTAAGCGCTTTTATTTATTTTTTGTTGAAGCCTGTTCTTCTGTATTGAGTTTGTTAAGGATGATTATAAACATATATGCATTTACAAGAAAAGCTAATAGTATTGAAGGATAGATCATTGTTCCAAGACGCTTTGTTCTAATGATATTATCGTTTTGGCCTTTTAGAGTCACGGTAGAACCAACAAAACTAGATGCTGTGTCAAAATTGTCAGCCTTAGGCTCCTCGTCTACTGACAATGTATAACTAGACAACTCTAATTCAAACAATAAGTTGTCTATAGTTGCTCTGGTTTGAAAATAGGCTATGCCAATAGTGAAAAGAGAAATTAATAAACACACAGTTAGTATTTTGCTATTATATTTAAACATTATCAACGACTCCTTTATTTTAGTAGAATTTTATGTCTTTTATATCACGAAGAATTTGCACTCTATCAGTAAAACGAAACTGCGTCCTAATTGAAATTATGGCTAATATTAATAACAGAATAAACAGCATTATTTGTATTAATTTGTATACCGATCTATTGTTTTCTTTCATTTTTGTTACCTCTTTTAGATATTTTATCTTATTTGCTATAAAATATCTTTCTATGTATACTTTTTATCCCAAAGAAAAGACTATCTCATCCAAATAAATAATCTTTCGTTCGATACGATTGTTTATTAATCCGAGGTTTTTATATTATACCACATATTCCCAATAAAAAGATTACAAGTGGATTACATTTCCTAATACGACACAAAGTAAATATATTGTATTTGATAAAAACTATATAAGCCTTCATATTACTTGCCTTTCGATGATTTTTTAATATTCTATTTCCTAATCTTATCATAAAGTAAATTCATTACTTTTAAAGTAAAAATTAAATTGACAGAAAATTAATCAAGTGATATAATCAAAAACAATCAGAAACAGTCATATATAATCAAAAACAATCATAAAATTTCATATAAGATTTCTAGACTATGGTTTTGTAGGAGGAAAGCACATGTTTGCTGAGGAACGGAAATCGAGGATATTGGAAATACTGGAAGGTAAGAGCAGAGTAACCGTAATTGAGTTGACAGAAAGTCTGAATGTGTCTGAGTCCACCATAAGACGGGACTTACAGGATCTGGAGCAGGCAGGCCTTTTGAAAAGAACCCATGGGGGAGCCGTTAAGGGAGAACACACGGGCTTTGAACCAACCATGGCAGAAAAAGAAGAAGCAAACATTGATGAAAAACAATACATCGGAGAAAAAGCCGCAGCACTCATCGAAGATCATGATACCGTTATCCTTGATGCCGGAACAACTACATTGGAAATAGCTAAGCATATCAAAGCCAAAAACATTACCGTACTGACCAACTCCATGCTGATCGCCTTAGAACTGTCAAAGTATAAGGATGTAGAAATCGTTGTCACTGGAGGCAACACCCGTAAAGAGACCCTTTCCATCGTTGGACCCTTTACGGATATGATGATTCAAAGTTTCAGAGTAGATAAAGCCTTTATAGGAGCAAACAGTATTACCTTACAGGATGGATGCACGACACCGAACATACAAGAGGCCCATACGAAAAAGATGATGATTCGCTCGGCAAAGGAAGTATATGTGGTTGCAGACCACAGTAAATTTGGTAAAGTGTCCTTTGCATCCATTGTGAGATTAGATGAAATCGATGCCATCATAACAGATGCGCAAATCGATAAGCAAACTGTTGAAAGGTTCCGTCACGAGGGTATCGAGATTCTCTATTAGTTTAAGGAGGAAAAAATGATTACAACCGTTACATTAAATGCAGCAGTAGATAAAACCATCGAAATAGACAATTTTACCCCCGGTCAAGTAAATCGAATCATGAAAACGGAAATGAAGGCAGGGGGAAAAGGTATCAATGTTTCAAAGGTGGTCAAAAGCCTTGGCGGAGACACCTTGTGCACAGGGTTTTTGGGAGGCGAAACGGGAGCATGGATTAACAGTCGCTTAAAAGCCATGAACATTGCATCGGATTTTGTATGGACAGATAAAGAAACCAGAACCAATATCAAAATCATTGATACCTATACAAGACAGATTACGGATATCAATGACCAGGGAGAAGAGATCAATGCAGTGTATGTACAGCAGCTTTCTCAAAAGATAGAAGAAGCCGCAGAAAAAAGCAGTGTCATGGTATTTTCCGGAAGTCTTCCGCAAAACATATCCCATGATATTTATAAGGATTTTGTTGCAATAGCTAAAAACAAAGGGTGTAAGACCATTGTGGATGCCAACGGACCGGCTCTGATCGAAGCTATCAAAGGTATTCCATATATGATTAAACCCAATATCCATGAATTAGAGGATACCTTTCATGTAAAAATAAATAACGAAGAAGAGATTGCTTATCAATGTAAGAGACTACTTGATCAAGGCATAGGCATGGTTGTTGTATCCATGGGTGCCGAAGGGGTCGTCCTAGCCACAGAGACAAAAATATGGAAGGCTGAAGCCATCCCGGTTACAGTAAAAAATACCGTGGGGGCAGGAGATACCATGGTGGCTGCCTTTGCCTACGGCATACACTGCGGCCTGGGTATTGAAGAAACACTGCGTCTGGCTGTAGCAGCATCCGCATTGACTGTAAACAACGGCAGTATACTCCATGACAAGGCAGAAGTACAAATCTATGCAAAAAAAGTACAACTAAGGGAAATGAAATAGTAGAAAGGGTGTCGTAGCGTTGGAAATTGTAGAAATGTTGGATAAAAAATTAATGAACTTAGACCTGAAAGCGAAAGATAAGACAAGTGTAATTGAAGAATTAGTAGATATGTTGGTAAAGGAGGGATATGCACTTTCCAAGGAGACGGTTTTAAAGGCTGTTATGGAAAGGGAAGCAACAGCGAGTACCGGAGTAGGCATGGGAATAGCCATACCCCATGGGAAATCCAATGGTGTTACAAAACCAAGTATTGTATTCGGTAAATCAAAAGCAGGAATTGATTTTGAGTCTTTAGACGAACAGCCAAGCTATATGTTCTTCTTAATCACTGTGCCGGAAGATTCAGCCAGTGAACATTTAAAAGCACTTAGTCAGCTGTCTCGAAGACTGATGAACAAGGATGTAAGAAAGCAATTGATGGAAGCAGAAACCACCGAAGAAGTCTATAAGGTGTTTATGTAACAAATCCAAAAAAATAAAAAAAGTAAAGGGGGATTCAAATGAAATTAGTAGCAATTACTTCATGCCCGACAGGTATAGCACATACCTATATGGCAGCAGAAGCATTGGAAAATGCAGCTAAGGAGAAAGGCGTTCCAATCAAAATAGAGACTCAGGGCTCTGTGGGCGTCGAAAATGAACTTACGGAAAAAGAAATTGCAGAAGCTCACGCAGTTATTATTGCGGCTGGTGCAAACGTATCCAAGGAAAGATTTGAGGGAAAAGCGATATTAGAAATACCTGTCTCTGAGGCTATCAAAGCACCTCAAGAGGTGATTGAAAGAGCATTAAAATTGGAGAAAAAGGATTATCAGAAAAAAGTAGAAGACATTAAGAAAAACAGAAGTGAGGAAAGAACCGGCGTATTTAAGCATTTAATGACAGGGGTATCCTTTATGCTGCCATTGGTCGTAGCCGGAGGTATAGCGATTGCTCTTTCCTTTATATTCGGTATAGAGGCATTTAAAGAAGAAGGAACCTTGGCTGCTGCCCTGATGCAGATAGGTGGAGCTTCCGCATTTGGCTTGATGGTACCGATTTTAGCTGGATATATTGCATTCTCTATTGCGGATAGACCTGGTTTAGCTCCGGGTTTAATTGGTGGAGCCATTGCTTCTCAAATTGGAGCTGGATTTTTAGGTGGACTAATAGCAGGTTTATTAGCAGGTTATACCGTTGATTTCTTAAAGAAAAATATAAAATTACCAAGGGGATTTGAAGGCTTAATGCCTATACTAGTTTTACCGCTATTATCTTCTTTATTTGTTGGATTATTAATGATTTACGTAATAGGTATACCGGTAAAAGGAATCATGGATGTTATGACGGCATGGCTCCAGGGCTTAAGCGGAACAAATGCGTTATTATTGGGAGCAATTCTTGGTGCAATGATGGCATTTGACATGGGTGGTCCTATTAATAAAACAGCATATACCTTCGCTGTAGGTCTTTTAGGATCCAATGTTTTCGAACCACAAGCGGCAGTCATGGCAGCGGGTATGACACCACCTTTAGGGCTAGCTTTAGCAACCGTTCTATATAAAAACAAGTTCTCAAAGGGTGAGATTGAAGCAGGAAAAGCAGCTTGGGTAATGGGTATCTCATTTATCACGGAAGGCGCCATCCCATTTGCGGCAGCAGATCCACTAAGAGTCATCCCTTCTATCATGACAGGTTCAGCGGTTGCCGGAGCCCTTTCCATGGTATTTAAAGCAACATTGAGAGCACCTCACGGAGGAATTTTCGTACTGCCAATACCAAATGCAGTAGGAAATTTAGGGGGGTATGTAGTGGCAATTGCAGCAGGTACCATAGTGACAGCATTGATGGTAGGTTTGTTAAAGAAAAAAATAACAGAGTAAGATAGGTATATGAATGACAGAATAGGGAAAAATCTCTATTCTGTTGTTTTGTAGAAGAGGAGGAAGTAAAAAATGGTAAAAAAGATGGTAACGATTAAAAATCCTACGGGGTTACATGCCAGACCGGCTACCCTGCTTGTTAAAGAAGCATCCAAGTATAAAAGTCATATAAGCCTTATACATGGCAGTAATGAAGCCAATGCAAAAAGTGTCATGGGTATTATGTCCATGGGATTAACAAAAGGAAGCGAAGTAGAAATCAAAGTTGAAGGAATCGATGAAGCAGAAGCATTAAATGGAATCGTAGCATTATTTGAATCAAACTTTGGAGAGTAGGGAATAGGAAATCAAAGACTTTGTTGAAAAGATTCACGAATAGAATGGGTGGGATGATTGAAAAATTATCCCATCCTTTGTTTTTAACGGTAAAGCATGAAAAGCATGGAATAATAATTAAAATATTCTAAATATTTAAAAAATATACTTGCAAAAGATAGGCAAGTTGTATATAATAATAATATCAAAAGATAAACATAGACTAATTACAGAAGGGAATGATTCCACCAGAAACCTAGAGGTTGACTTCAGAAGATACATCAAGATGAAGGAGTGATTCCACCAAAAGCGTAAAGTATTAACCCAAATATAAGACAGCAAGGGAGTGTGAGTCCACCAAAGTGAGCATAGATAATCAAAAAGTATAGACAGCGCTTTATTCTAGAAATTAGAAGGAGCGCTGTCTATACTTTTTTGTTCTTTATTCAAAGTAATGATCAGTATAAAGATCCACACTCCGACAAAAGAATGTATTTTCTTCTGTAGGGGACGGTCTCTGCACCGTCCCGCAAAACCAAATATCATTTTAAAAGCGTGAATCTATACTTAACAGAAAAAGAAATTAAAACAAAAAAATTTTTTAAAAGCATTGACTAAATATTCGAAAAATAATAAAATATACAACAATTACACATTGTAACAGCTGTGAAGGGTAATAGTAAATAATGGGTTGCTTTCAGAGAGTCGGCGGTAGGTGTGAGCCGATAGCAGCAGTTATTGAATCCGACCTGAAGCTGCATAGGGGTAAAACCTATGCCGGAAAGTTCCGTTAACAATAGCGAGGCCGTATAGACGGCAAAGCAGGGTGGCACCACGGGATATAATCTCCGTCCTTGACAGGTAAGTCAAGAGCGGAGTTTTTTTATTAGAAAACGCTTTCACGCTGTAAAGATTTAAACCATTAAAGTATAAAATAGGGGGAGTTTATGATGGAAAACAGAAAGCGGGTCATTATTACAGAACGCATGGATGAGGAGGGCATCAAGCTCTTAAAACAGGAAGTGGATGTGGATGTATGCTTTCACATTCCCAGAGAAGAACTCCTGGCGAAAATCCATGAGTATGATGGTCTCATCGTACGCAGTGTTACAAAAGTAGATAGAGAACTGATGTCTCTAGCCAAAAAGCTGAAGGTGGTCGGTAGAGCAGGAAATGGGACGGACAATATTGATATTGCAGCAGCTACCGAAAAAGGGATTATTGTGGCCAATACACCGGAAAGCAATACCATGTCGGCTTGTGAGCTGAGCATCGGACTGCTGCTTGCTCAATCAAGAAATATCCCACAGGCCAATACCTACTTGAAATCAGGAAAATGGGCCAGAAGTCCATTTCAAGGGGTGGAGGTTTATAATAAGACCCTGGGGATCATCGGATTAGGAAGGATTGGGTCTTTGGTAGCTGTAAGAATGAATGGCTTTGGCATGAAGGTTATTGCCTATGATCCTTATATATCAGACGAAAGGTTTGTTCGCTTTGGCGCTGAGAAGAAGGATACCTTAGAAGAGCTTATCAAAGAATCTGATTTTATTACTGTCCATACGCCGAAAACCAAGGAGACCTTGGGGATGATCGGTGAGAAAGAGATCGAAATGATGAAGGATGGGGTGCGCATCGTCAATGCTGCCAGGGGAGGAATCGTTCAGGAGAAGGCATTATTAAAGGGATTGAAAGAAGGGAAGATTGCCAGTGCAGGTCTGGATGTTCATGAACAGGAGCCGGCTGAGAACAATCCTCTTTTCGAATTGGATAATGTCATCGTGACACCTCATATCGGAGCAGATACTGCAGAAGCCCAGCAGAATGTAGGGCTTACCATTGCAAAGCAGGTACTCAATGCCCTTCGTGGAGAAGTGGTGCCTAATGCTGTCAATTTACCTGCACTTCATCGAGATGAGCTTTCCGTGCTGCAGCCATATGTTGATTTAATGGAAAAGCTGGGAAAACTATATTATCAGCTTCATCAAGAGCCTGTTGATTTTGTGGAGATCAGCTATTGGGGAAATATAGCAGCTCAGGATATAGAAATGGTCAATATTGCCTTTATCAAAGGGTTATTGGAAACTGTGGTAGAGGATAAGGTAAACTATGTAAATGCAAGACTGCTGCTGGAGCAAAGAGGCATCCCTCTACAGGTGAAAAAGATTCAAGAAGGATTTGACGGATATACAGACTATATCTCCGTGAAGATTAAGAATAAGACAGGGGAGTTTGTGATTTCAGGAAACCTTTCATCAAAGAGAGAGGCCAGGATCGTGGGAATCAATGGATACGAGGTGGATGTGAATCCAAGTGAGCATATGCTGTTCATACAAAATGTAGACGTACCCGGTGTTATAGGGAACATTGGTACGATGCTGGGTAAGGAAAAAATCAACATTGCCACCATGCAGGTAGGAAGGCATCAGCGGGGAACCAAGGCCATGATGATTCTCAATGTGGATGACGAAGTATCCAATGAAACCCTGGAAAAGCTTATGCAGGTTGAGAATGTTTTATGGGCAAAGGGTGTAAAAATATAAAACAAATGCAAAAAATAAGCCGGAGAGAATTTCGGCTTATTTTTCTTTATGCTGTAAATACTATACACTGTTGGGGAGAATAATTGATAAAAACATTTCATATACATCAGTAATTCAGTATAATGGAGATATCCAAAACATATACAGGGGGATGGCGATGAAGAAGGTTATTGCAGTAATTTTGATTGGAGTACTTGTTTTAGTTGGATGTACGGGTAAGCAAGAGGAGATAAAAACTCAAGAAACTTTGATTGTCGATGATTATAATCAGATTGATATCCATAAGATAAATAACTATGATATAGACGTTCAGTTTGATCCAAAGAAAGCAAAGCTGGAAGTGAGACAGCGGGTAGACTATATCAACCAGGAAGCCGTACCGCTGGATGCAGTGTATTTTCACTTGTATCCCAATGCTTTTAAAAAAGAAGAAAGTGCCCCCTTCCTATTTGATGATTTCCAAAATGCCTATCCAGAAGGCTTTGTGCCAGGGTTCATTGAAGTTACATCTATCATGGTCAATGATCAAGATAGCCGCAGTGAACTGATGGGTAAGGGAGAGACCATCATGAAGATCGTGCTGCCGCAGGTTTTGCAGCCGGGTCAGCGGGTGAATATTGAAATGCGCTATTTCGTTCAGCTTCCACCGGCTCAAGAGCGATTTGGCTATGGAGAGAGTACCTTTAACTTTGGGAATTGGTATCCCGTAGCAGCGGTTTACGATGAAAGCGGTTGGAACCTAGATCCTTATTACCCCATCGGAGACCCTTTTTACAGCGATACCAGCAACTATCATATAACCATCGAGGCACCGAAGGAGTTTATTATTGCAGCTTCCGGAAATATCCTAGAGAATACGGAAAAAGATAAAAATAGGATATGGGAGATAGAAGCTAAATTGATGCGGGATTTTGCCTGGGTAGCCAGCGAGGATTTTGAAGTAGAAGAAAGGGAAGTAGAAGGAACAATTCTCAAGATGTACTATATCAAGGATTGGTCCCTAAGAAATGATATTAAAGAATTTGCAGCGGATGCAGCAGAGAATTCCCTAAAGATATTTAACAAGGCCTTTGGAAAGTATCCCTACGGACAGTATTCCGTTGTACAAACCAATTTTCCCAGCGGCATGGAATATCCCGGAATCGTGTTTATCGGCAAGCAGTATTATGCCAAAAACGAAAAAGAATACCTCGAAACCGTTATCGTCCATGAGACCGGTCACCAATGGTGGTATGGTGTCGTGGGAAATGACGAGATCGATGAAGCCTGGTTGGATGAAGGCCTGACAGCATATTCCGAAGTAGTTTATGCCATGGAGAAATATGGAGAAGAAGAGGGGCAGACCTACCATCAGTATGAAAATGAGGATATGTATAGAGAAATGGAGCAGAATCTGAAAGATGTCATCGTACTAAAATCTTTGGATCAGTTTGACAACTGGTATGACTATGGTCCGCTGGTATACAGCAAGGGAGCTGTATTCGTTAACCAGCTCTATAAAAAATACGGGAAAGAAACATTGTACGATATCTTTAGCGCCTATTATGATGCTTATCGATTCAAGATTGCCACCACCAATGATTTCCAGAATATATGTGAACAGGTGACAGGTGACGATCTAGATAGTCTTTTTAATGAGTGGCTTCTAGCCCAATAAATATGGATAAAACCGCAGGAAGATTAATCCTGTGGTTTTTATTTTTGCATTTCATTAATATAGATAGTAGTAAAGGTTATATAGATAATGAAAAGGGGGAGAAGATTTGAAGAAAGGAATATATTTATTACTTATTATGGTTTTCCTTCATACTTCTCTGACTTGGAACTATGCAGAGCCTGATATCGATATTCAAGGAAAAGCAGCCCTGCTGATGGATATGGAGACGGGAAAAATCATCTACCAAAAAAATGTGGAAGAAAGTCTTCCTCCTGCCAGTATCACCAAGCTGATGACCTATTTGCTGGTGATGGAGGCCGTGGACGCAGAAAAGATTAAGATGGATGACATGGTGCCCATAAGCAGTCAAGCCAGTAAAATCTCTGGAGCCACGTATCATCTGAAAGAAAACGAAAGAATATCGGCAAAAGAATTGATTGAAGTCGTTATGATTGTCTCTGCCAATGATGCAGCAGCAGCCTTGGCAGAATATGAAGCAGGAAATATGGATACCTTTGTAGAAAATATGAATGAACGGGCAGTAGAAATAGGCTTGAAGAACAGTCATTTCGTTAACCCTACCGGAATGCCTGAAAAGCAGGGAGGTAACAGAATGTCTGTCCAGGATATCGGCGTTTTATCCCGATATATCCTTGCACAGTATGGAGAGCAGCTGCTACCCTTAACAGATCAAGAAGTATATCAAAACCCCCAAAGAAATTTTTCAAAAGAGAATACCAATGGGTTGTTAAAAATACTGCCTGACGTGGATGGATTAAAAACCGGATATACAGATGAGGCCGGTTATTGTCTGGTTGCTACCATGAAGGTACCGGCTGCAGTGGAGAATGAGCAGGATTTTAGACTCATCGGAGTCGTTATGGGAACAGCGAGTAATAGTGAACGAATTGCAGAGAGCAAAAAACTGTTGGAATACGGAACAACGCATTTTGCTAAACAAAGAGTTGTTTCAAAGGATGAAGTAGTAGACCAATTTCATCTATTGGATTGGGAGCAGCTTGCAGTTGATGCCGTTGCGGAAGAGGATCTATGGGTGTTTGGTCCAAGGGAAGGTCTAGTAAAGAAGAAAGAGGTAGTAATGAATGAGAATCTGCTGCTGCCTATCCTTCAAGGAGACAAAATCGGGGAACTTCACATTACATTATATGATGATACCCTATGGAAGGTAGATCTTCGCAGCCGTACAGAAAATAAAGTGCTGTCCTTTGGTGCATATATCCAAAGGATGATGCAGGCGATTGTAGGGATGTTTGGTTATCTAAGGCAGGCATTTGGAAGTATGTAATTTATCAAAACTTGATGGAAGGAGAGAAACAAATGAAAATTATTATTGATAACAAGGTAAAAGAGTTTCTCAAAACAAAAGGACAACAAGTCATGACAGTGGAGCGAATGCCCAGTACATCCTGCTGAGTGAGGATTACCATACCCCGTGTTTGGGTAGGAGCACCAGAGGATACAGAGAAATATGATAGATATGAAGTAGAGGGTATAGAAATCTACCTTTATAAAGGAGCGTCGGTAAAGAACGCATTGAGGCTTGTGCTGGCCAATTACATTATTTATAAGGAGATTAGCGTAGAAGGTATAGATATCATGTAGAACAGCGATAATACGAGCATAAGTTTTTAGGTTTAAAATAGAGAGAAGTAGTTAAAACTATGGGAGTAAGAAGAGGCTATACGAAGGAATTTGGAATTTGCAATATAAGCTTTTTTATGGTATTATATTTTTTGTCTATTATATCGTGCTTCCGTAGCTCAGCAGGATAGAGCGACGGTTTCCTAAACCGCAGGTCGGAGGTTCGAATCCTCTCGGGAGCACCATGTAAAATAAAGATACCGCAAGTGTTTGCGGTATCTTTATTTTTTACTTCTAAGTTTACATAATTGAAATTGGCGACTATTTGGCGACTGAGGTGAAGAATACAGCTATTTCTTATCCCATATTGATACTTTTATTTGCTTTGGAATGAAAACCTAGTTTCTCGCTTTTATATCTACGTTAGTAAATTTTTTGGTGGGTTTAGCCCGTGCTCTTTCCTTTGTGATTATATTTGTCTTCTCTAATCATTATTTATTAATTCTTTCAGGAAATAACTTATCTTTATAGTAGGATTCAGATTGATAGATTGCAGCTAAAGGATTGTGACCCAGGACTCTATCTTTTACTGCAAAAACAGTTACAAGAGCTTCCGAGTATTTTATGAATAAAGAGTCGTGTCCAACACACAAACCTAAAAGAATATTAAGGTCTGTTTTAGCTTCATTTAAAAACATAGCTTGCCCAATAGGATTACACATAGCTACTTTCTCAGGTTCAATTACATCAATAAAGTTTTTGGGTATATTTCCAATTTTACATGTGACTGAATTTACTTCAAATCCATTATAAGAAAGTATCTTACTTAACATCTTTGCTTCATTAGCTAATCCGATGCAAAATGCAAGCCCTATATTTTTATATCCACAGGAATTTGCAAAATCCATTATTTCCTCTAATCTTGTGTTTTTACAATATCCTTGACTGGTTATTAATGATGATAAATGAGCTGTTTTATAGATATCTTCCTGCGTATATAATTCTTTTATTTCTTTCATTCTTTCATTAGTGCATGGACAATTTTGTGGAGCTTTATCAAAGTCTCCACTGCTACAAACGTGCACAGAACATAAAGCACAGCTATACATAATAATTCCTCCTTCAATATAACCGAAATAATCTCTAAAGACTACAACGTTTGATTTTTATTAAAATCGTCATAAATCACCTCTATTTAATAAACTGTCTTCAACGCGCTGATAAGTCTATTTCTTAATAAAGATTTATCATAGTGATTTTTTACCATTTGTGCTAACATGTATAGTATAAACAAAGCTTGTCATGTATTAAAGGGACAGTTTTCTTAAAATCAAAGGGGACAGAAACAGATGAACAACCTATTTTTATTCACTCCATTGTTGGATCATAAAACGAACAAGCCTATTTACTACCAGTTGTATGAATATACACCAGTTTACAAGTTTGATTAAGCCACTTGATCTTTGTCAAGAAAGCTCCTTACCGCTTTTTTCATGGTTGAATAAATTTTAGTACTTTCGAAGCTGGATACGAAAGTGTCAAATATTAATTCTT
>JBMOKU010000002.1:0-25367 GCA_049324315.1 Bacillota bacterium
TTTACCCTCTCGCTTAGCACCCTGCATTACTGCAACGCACCGAGATTGGCTACCCAGCTCACTGGCGATTACTGGGACGGGACTTGCACCCGCTAGTGTAGTCCAGCTTCACTGGACGCACCAAAAAGGATAAGACAGCATATAAATATACTGTCTTAAAACGTTAATTCTGCAATTACCGGATAATGATCAGAAATATCAGTATCGATAATTTTATAATCATTAACTTGAAAATCCTTGCCAACAAAAATATAATCTATCCTTGATTTTAGTACAAATCCATTAAACGTATTTTGATTCTGAGCATCTGTCATAGCTGCAGCATCTGTAAAATACTCCTTTAGTCGACTAATATCCTCATGATAATCTCTTGTATTGAAGTCCCCAACAAGAATGGTATTGGAGCCTAATTGCTTCATTTGGCTGCGAATAACGGTCAATTGCTTCGATCTTTCATTTTCTGTTAAGCCCAAATGGGTTACTAGAAAATTTATAGGTCGATTGTCTATATTGGTTGTGGCTAGAAGCATCCCTCTACTCTCTTTAAACCCTGGAAATTTAATGGTTTCATACTGTTCAATTGGATACTTGCTGAGCATTGCATTTCCATATTCTGCTCCGAGAAATTTTATCGTCGGCGCATACACATAATACATATTTAATTCTTGTGCAATCTTTTTTATTTGATCTTCAAATTTTGAACGGACCACATATCGATCTACTTCCTGCAGACCTACAATATCAACATCCTGATCTCGTATAATTTGAATGACATCATCTAATGTATAGATCCCAAAAATATTTTTTCCATGGTGTATATTAAATGTCATAATTTTTAGCTGCCTTGGATCGTTATTCTTTCTCTGTATATCTTTTTGAAGATTAACTGTTTCTAACTCATTGAAATAATAAATCTCTTCTCTTGATGTACCTGGAAACAGCTTAATCATGAACTGTTTTCTGTCCCCGATACTAATATAATCTACCAAAAACATATTCTTCTCATATCCGTTAATACGCTCAATAGCATAGTAATCCAAATGTTTACCTGCAAGCAGAGCGTTTTCCTTATCATAGATTTCTAAGTATATGCTTTTTACATTTGTAGGCGCATAGAGTTTAATATAATCCTTTTCATGATAATTTCTAACAATTTGCATGGAGAATTCTTCTTGCGAAAATACCCTTTTCGAATAGGAAAAGCTTACGATAAGGACCATAGCAAAGAGTAAAACAGTGATGCTCTTTCTCATAAAGATACCCCCATTTGCCAATTGTTAGAATATTTTAATAATATTATATCATACGCCTAACCCCTTTGTTTAGACACCAAAATATGCAAAGCCTATTTTTCTGCAAAATTTGACATTCTCATTTGCATGATATGTCTCTTTGATACTTCCATATTGCATCATATAAATAATTGCAAAAATATAACGGGCAGGCGTGGAAACCTGCCCCTACGTGGTCGCACCCATCAATCAATGTAGGGGACGGTTTCCATGCCGTTCCGGATTTTCAATGTCGCGTCATTCTACTTTTACGATACCAATAAAAAAGAGACCTAACAGGTCCCGTTAGATCTCTTTTATTGTAATAGTTGTTTAACGATTTTATTTACAATTTTACCGTCGGCTCTTCCTTTCACCTTCGGCATCAATGCAGCCATTACTTTTCCCATATCTTTTGGACTATTTGCTCCGACTTCAACAACAACTTGGTTAACGATTTCTGTAATCTCATCTTCGCTTAATTGCTGTGGCAAATAATCCATCAAAATATCTATTTCAGCGTTTGCTTGCTCTACGAGATCTTCTCTTCCACCTTTGGTGAATTCTTCGATTGAATCTCTTTTCTGCTTCACTTGCTTTGCAATAATGTCTAAGATATCTTCGTCATCAAGCTCTATTCTATTATCAACCTCATATTGTTTGATTGAGGCTCTTACCATAGTGATAGTAGACTTTCGAAGTTGGTTTTTTTCTTTCATGGCCTGTTTCAAATCGTCCATTAATCTTTCTTTGAGGGACATTCCAATCACCTCTGACTAATATTTTTTAGCGTTCTTTTTTCTAGCCGCCTCTGATTTTTTCTTACGTCTTACACTCGGCTTCTCGTAATGCTCTCTTTTCTTAACCTCTGATAAAACACC
Source organism: Bacillota bacterium (assembly GCA_049324315.1). Classification (GTDB taxonomy): domain Bacteria; phylum Bacillota; class Clostridia; order Peptostreptococcales; family Thermotaleaceae; genus JBMOKU01. The sequence continues at coordinate 2,153 of JBMOKU010000002.1, forward strand.
GGCTCTAGCACATGAACGCTTAAATCTACGAAGAGCACTTTCAAGAGTCTCATTTTCCCCAACTTTTACGTGTGACATATAGTTCTCCCTCCCTCCGCTACAAACGTTGTGCTGTGTCCATAGCAAATACAATGCTATAAAACGAGTTGAAATGTGTACAATACTTTGTTATTATACATTATATTTAACATTTGTGCAACTTTTTTTTAGCCTGGAGGCCATTGCATTTGCCTACCTCCAAGCAAATGGAAATGAAGGTGCTGTACAGTCTGACCTCCTAGTTCACCACAATTGTTAACAACACGATACCCCTCATCATGAAGGCCTAATTCCTTCGCGATTTTGTTTATAGAAAGGTGTATGTGTCCTAAAAGCTGCATTTGTGTAGGACCAACCTCTTTTAAAGAGTCAATATGTTCTTTAGGGATAACAAGAATATGGGTCGGTGCGGCAGGGGATATATCATGAAATGCTACCAGCAATTCATCCTCATACACAATTTTTGCAGGAATCTCTTTGGAAACAATCTTGCAGAAAATACAATCTGACACATGAATCACCTCCTTATACTGTTATCCATCAAGCAATAAAATATAATTCAACAGAAGTTATAAAACTCCTTCTTTCTACTCTTAGATTATTCTTCTCAACCTATGATCGTACCAATTAAGCCATCTTTATGCACTTTATCCAATCGTACAGATTTCAGTGCCCCTTCAACATTTGATTCTGACTTGGCTAATACCCGTATGTAATTATCCGTAAAGCCCTGATAATATCCTTCTAATTCTTTGCTCTGTTCTTCAAATAAAATCTTTTTATCTCTTCCAATAAATCTTTGATTATATGCTTCTGCACAAGCATTTGCCAATGCAATAAGTTCTTCGCTACGTTGGTTTTTAATGGTGGAAGGCACTTGTCCTTCATATTTAGCGGCTGGGGTACCTTTTCTAGGAGAATATTTAAAAACATGGATCTGACTAAATTCGATTTCCTTAACAAAATGCAAAGTTTTTTGAAATTCTTCTTCCGTTTCTCCCGGAAATCCTACCATAATATCGGTGGTGATTGAAACATCAGGTATGCATTCTCTGATCAGATGTACAATCTCCTTATACACTTCTGTGGTATATTTTCTATTCATTCTCTTTAACGTTTCATTGCATCCGCTCTGTAGGGAAAGATGAAAATGAGGACACACCTTATGATATTCTAATAAAGTTTGAATAAAAGCTTTAGTCATAATCGTCGGCTCAATGGAACTTAGTCGTATTCTTTCGATACCTTCTACAGGATGTATCGCTTTTATCACATCCAATAGTGTTACATCCCCTAAATCTTTTCCATAGGATGCCACATGGATACCTGTTAGAACAATTTCTTTAAAGCCATTTTGCGCCAATCGCTGAACTTCTACCATAATATCGTCTATCTTTCTACTGCGGATCGGTCCTCTGGCATAGGGTATGATACAATACGTACAGAATTGATTACAGCCTTCCTGAATCTTCAAATATGCGCGGTGCCTACCCTTAATTTCACCAATCTTCATTTCTTCGAACTCTTTTATCTCCATGATATTGGTAACATAATTCACGGCATCTTGTCGAGCCATTGCCTGCTCAACATAATGAACAATATTACCCCGATCATTCGTTCCAACGATAACGTTAACGCCATCAATTGAAGCTACTTCTTCCGGCGCAGTTTGTGCATAACACCCGACAACAGCGATTATGGCTTCCGGATTCATACGCTTTGACTTTCGAATAAACTGCCTGGACTTACGATCACTTAAATTGGTTACTGTACAAGTATTGACGACATAAACATCAGCCTCTTCGTCACTCTCAACGATTCTATATCCATTTCTTTCAAAAGCTTCTGTCATAGCCTCCGTTTCATACTGATTCACTTTGCAGCCCAGGGTATAAAATGCAACTTTCTTCACCTAGATTCCTCCTACGGCACCTTCAACAAAATACCTAATCAGTATGTTGGTCTATTTTGCGTCATACTGCGTCAACAGAACCCGCAGATAGCGCTGCTAGCAACGGAACCGGTCTCCTTGCCTGACACAAAATATTCTCAGCATCTTTGACCAGTTATTTTATTTCAGATGCCTAAATCTCCTAATTCATACATCAGCAGAGCGGTAGCGACCATGCCTGCTGTTTCCGTTCTCAGAATTCTCGGCCCCAAAGTAACAGGAATAATGCCCTGTTCCATGGCCATCTTGATTTCGTCTTCTTCAAATCCGCCTTCTGGACCGATAATTACTGCGATTTTCTTGTAAGAATGGTTATCCTTTAATACCTTTTTTATACCCATAGATTCTTCCTTCTCATAAGGAATCATCATGAGGTCATATTCAATTCCCATATGAAAAAGATCTTCAAACGTTATAGGAGGTTTTATTACAGGAATAACACCTCTTTTACATTGTTTAGCAGCTTCATCCGCAATTTTTTGCCACCGTTCGATCTTTTTATCTTCTGATTTTTTATCCTTTAGTTGTACCACTGTACGATTTGTAATAAGGGGTATTATCTGGAATACACCTAGCTCTGTATTTTTTTGTATGATCATTTCCATCTTTCCTGATTTAGGAATTCCTTGAATGATTGTAATCTGAACAGGGGATTCCGTTGAAGAAGGTCTTCCTTCGAGAATTTCCAAGTGAATGCTGTTTTTTTCAAGTTTCACAATCTTTGCAATATATTCAAAACCTTCTCCGTTGCAAATCTCCACGATATCCTTTACATCTAAGCGCAGTACCTTACTCATGTGTTTTATATCATCCGGGTTGCGAACAAAAATTCGCTGTTCTTTCTCATGAATATTCTGCTTATCTACAAAAAATCTATGCATTATTTTTTTCACCCTTTAGGCTAGAAACAATGGCCGCCCATTCTCCCATTTTTTCCACGTGCTGAACAAATAAACCATTCTCATCCAATGCTTCGACTACTTCATCTACTTTTTCCAAGATAATTCCGGAGGCTATGAACACGCCATCAGCTTTCATAAAGCCACCGATTTCTGATGATAAGCCAATGATCACATCAGCAATAATATTTGCAACAATAACATCTGCCTTTTCTGAGATCGTGTCCATAAGATTTCCATGCAAAATCTCAACAACATCATCCACATGATTTTCTGCAGCGTTGTTCTTTGAAACCTTCACAGCCACCTCATCCAAATCAACGCCTATAACCCTCTTGGCACCCAGTTTCGCAGCCGTAACGGATAATATACCACTGCCGCAGCCTATATCAAAGATAACACTATCCTCTTTTACATATTTTTCAAGGTTTTGAACGCACATCATCGTTGTTTCATGGGTTCCTGTTCCAAAAGCCATTCCTGGATCCATTTCGATGATAATTTCATTTTCCTGGGGAAGATATTCCTCCCAGGTAGGCTTTATAACAATTCTTTCTCCTACCTTTTTAGGTTTGTAGTATTTTTTCCATGCATTGGCCCAATCTTCTTCATATACCTCGCAGGTTGTCACTTCACCCAATCCTTTATCCAGGTTATACAATGGAATTTTCTCTACATTTTGTCTTATGAGTTCGATTTTATCAATCAAATCTTCACTCTCAGGTAAGTATCCTTTTACAATTGCACCTTCAAACTCACTTTCTAGTACCGACTCGTCCACATAATCCCAGTCGCCAAAATCCTTCTCTGTAAAAACTAAATCATTGGGATCTTCGATAACGACCCCACCAACGCCAACATCATATAAAATGCCTGAGACTGCTTCGACGGCTTCAGTAGTCGTCTTTATTTTTACTTCAATCCATTTCATCCACAAAACCTCCGTATTCCACCTGTTTCATGAGTCTTATTATACCCTAACCATTGTCATTTAACCAGTATCTCTATGTAAAAACTGTTTATATCATTGGAAAAGCACCTAGCTTAACTAGGTGCCGCTAACTAAATACCGAAAACATCCTTTACCTTATCAAAAAAAGTCTTTCTTTGCTCATGGACATCTTCGCCCATGGTATCAGCAAACTTCTTTAAAAGTTCCTTCTGACTTTCGTTAAGCTTTTTAGGAACTTCGACGATTACTTTTACATAATGGTCTCCTCTTCCATAGCCCTTGATATGTGGAATGCCCTTGCCTTTTAGTCTAAATATCGTACCGCTTTGCGTTCCTTCCGGTATCTTATATTTTACTTTTCCATCTAATGTAGGTACGATTAATTCATCTCCCAAAGTAGCCTGTACAAAGGTAATTGGTATTTCACAAATGACATCATTTCCATCTCTTTGGAATATTTCATGAGGTCTCACACGCAGTACAATATATAGATCTCCTGCCGGTCCGCCTTTAACACCGGGTTCCCCTTCTCCACGAAGTGGTATGATGGAACCAGTATCGACTCCTGCTGGAATCTTGATATGGATCTTTTTGTCTTTTAAGTTTTTTCCAGACCCATGGCACTTGTCACAGGGAGTTTCAATGATTGTCCCTTCCCCTTGACACACATCACAGGTTTTTACATTTACAAACTGACCTAATGGTGTTCGTTGAGCATAGCGAATCTCTCCAGACCCGTTACATTTAGAACATGTTTTCTTTGAAGTCCCCGGCTTAGCACCCGTACCATGACAATGTTCGCAAGCTTCATGTCTTGAAACCGTTATATCCTTTTCAACGCCAAAAGCGGCTTCTTCAAAGCTAATCCCCATCTCATACTTTAAATCGGCTCCCTTCTCAGGCCCACCTTTCCTTCTTCCTCTTCCGGAGAAACCGCCTCCGCCGAACATATCGAAGATATCACCGAAAATATCGTCAAAACCACCGCCAAAACCAGAAAAGCCGTCGAAACCGCCTTGACCACCGTTTCCTACACCTGCATGGCCAAACTGATCATATCTGGCACGTTTATTTTGGTCACCGAGTACCTCATAGGCCTCATTTGCTTCTTTAAATTTTTCTTCTGCTTCTTTGTCACCCGGGTTTCTGTCAGGATGGTATTTCATAGCCATCTTTCTATAGGCCTTTTTTATCGTTTGCTCATCAGCGCCCTTATCAACACCTAGAACTTCGTAGTAGTCCCTTTTACTCACCCTCTCACCGCCTTTCCAAAACGGGTTACGTCAATAGCTATTTCTTCTACAATTACAAGGCACCCGTTTGGGTGCCTTCAGCCATTTACTTGTCATCATCCATTACTTCATAGTCTGCATCTACTACATTTTCATCTTTTTGTCCAGTATGTCCTTGTTCCGGTCCACCCTGGGCATTTCCTTGCTGAGCAGCTTGTTCATACATTTTTTGTGATAATACGTGGAATGCACTGGTCAAGCTTTCTGTGGCATTTTTCATTTCTTCCGTATTATTTGATTCAAGGGCCTTCTTTACTTTTTCCAGCTCTACTTCGACTTTCTGCTTATCTTCCCCGCTAATTTTGTCGCCCACTTCTTTTAGTGCTTTCTCTGTTTCATATACCATAGAATCTGCTTTATTTCTTATTTCAATAGCTTCTTTCTTCGTTTTGTCTTCTTCGGCATATTGTTCAGCTTCTTTCACCTTTCTCTGAATTTCATCATCTGAAAGGTTCGTAGAAGCTGTAATAGTAATAGTTTGTTCCTTACCAGTGCCCTTATCTTTTGCGCTAACATGAGCAATACCGTTGGCATCGATATCAAAGGTAACTTCGATTTGTGGAATACCTCTTGGTGCCGGTAAGATGCCACCTAACTGGAATCTACCCAATGTAATATTGTCAGCCGCCATCTGTCTTTCTCCTTGCAGCACATGGATATCTACTGCTGTCTGGTTATCTGCTGCTGTAGAGAAAACCTGACTCTTTCTTGTAGGAATCGTCGTATTTCTTTCAATCAGCTTTGTGAATACGCCTCCAAGGGTCTCAATTCCCAGCGAAAGCGGTGTAACATCCAGCAATAATACATCTTTCACTTCCCCTGTAAGGACGCCCGCCTGGATCGCAGCGCCAACGGCAACACACTCATCAGGGTTAACACCCTTATGAGGATCTTTTCCTGTTAGTTTCTTAACTGCCTCTTGAACGGCAGGGATCCTTGTTGATCCTCCTACCAATATTACTTTATCGATGTCTGCAGCTGTTAGATTTCCATCTTTTAGCGCTTTTCTGGCAGGTTCCATAGTCGCCTCTACCAAATGGGAAGTCAATTGATCAAATTTAGCTCTTGTTAAATCCATATTTAAGTGAAGAGGTCCTTCAGCTGTGGCTGTAATGAATGGAAGATTGATATTGGTTGTTTGCATGCTTGACAATTCTTTCTTAGCCTTTTCTGCAGCTTCTTTCAATCTTTGAAGAGACATTTTGTCTTTTCTCAAATCCACACCATATTCTTTCATAAAGGATTCTGCCATGAAGTCAATGACAACTTGGTCAAAATCGTCTCCACCAAGATGATTGTTTCCGTTTGTTGCTAAAACTTCAAAAACACCGTCTCCAAGTTCAAGAATGGATACGTCGAAAGTTCCACCACCAAGGTCAAATACCATGATCTTATGATGCTCAGTATCCTTATCCAAACCATAAGCCAATGAAGCTGCCGTAGGTTCGTTAATAATCCTTTTTACATCAAGACCTGCAATTTTTCCAGCATCTTTTGTGGCTTGTCTTTGACTGTCTGTAAAATACGCAGGAACCGTAATAACTGCTTCTGTTACCTTTTCACCAAGATAAGCTTCAGCGTCTGCTTTTAACTTCATAAGGATCATTGCTGAAATTTCTTGTGGTGAATAATCTTTACCATCAATTGTCACCTTGTGATCTGAACCCATATGTCTCTTAATAGAAATGATCGTTCTGTCAGGGTTTGTAATAGCCTGTCTTTTTGCAGTTTCACCAACTAATCTTTCCCCATTTTTTGAAAATGCTACAATGGAAGGAGTTGTTCTATTGCCTTCTGCATTCGGAATAACAACCGGCTCTCCCCCTTCTAAAACAGCTACGCACGAGTTTGTTGTACCCAAGTCGATACCTATAACCTTACCCATAACGTTTTTCCTCCTTTTATCAGTAAAATATAATTTTTAGTTTGCTACTTTTACCATACATGGTCTAATGACCTTGCCATTCAGGCTATAGCCTTTTTGGAAAACAGCGATCACGCTGTTGGATTCATATTCGGGATGATCTTCTTGCATCACTGCATGATGCAAATTGGGATCAAATGCTTGACCTTCTGCAGCAATCTCTTCAACCCCATTTTTCTTTAACACATCTGTGAATTGCTGTAAAACCATCTGCACGCCTTTGCTTATGCTCTCTTCTGCAGTATTCTCTTTCGAAGAATTAGCTGCTCTCTCCAAATTATCCAAAATAGGAAGCAAATCAACAATCAGCTTTTCACAAGCAAACTGATAAATATCATTTCTTTCTTTTTCTGCTCGCTTTCTAAAATTTTGAAAGTCGGCCGTCATTCGTAAGAGTCTGCTGTTTAAATCATCCAGTTCCTCCTGCTTCTTCTGCAGTGCTTCTTTCAAATCTTCTTGATTGGATAGCTCTGTCTGCTCTTCCATTTCTTCTTTTACAGCATTTACATTACTGTCAGCAGTTTCATCCTTTTCCACATTTTCATCGACACTTGCGTCCATATATTTCTTTTTCATATCGTCACCTACCTAAAACAAATTTTCCTGTGTCAGGAGATCGTGTTTTCTTCAGTCATTTCTTGAAATTCATTAGTCTCCTTTACAAACGGCCTTTTAAAATCGTATTTATTTTTAAAATTGCCTGGGCAATTTCACTGGCAGTTTTTATTGCTGATACTTTAACCAAAGCAGGATCCACAATCCTTCGATCCAGCATATTTTCAATTTCACCTGTGTCACAATTGATTCCTAATCCATTGTTCTTCGTAACACGGATCTGTTCTGATAATTTCTCAATTTTTTCTAAGGGCTGAAAACCTGCATTCTTTACTATATGATAAATAGGTTTTTTTAGACACTCAACAACACATTCTACCCCATATTTTGCCAAAGAGTCATTCCGACTATTCATTTCTTGCAATTTAATAGCACATGCCAATTCTGTTACTCCCCCACCGGGAACAATGCCGCCTTTTACGGCTGCTTGTAGCGCAGCTGCTGCATCCGTAGCTACTCTTTCCATTTCTTTTGTAACAGACCCTGTGGAAGCACTTATTAGTACTGTTACCATCTCCTCACCAGAGCCTTCTAACACCCCTATGTATTCAAGCTTATCGTCATAGAATATTTCTGCAGCATTTCCACAATAATATTCTAATTCTTCCACGGTTTTGTTAAGAACACTCCTCTTAATTGCTTTTCCCCCAGTATGCAATGCCAGTTTTTTTAACTGCTCTCGGGGTGTATGGTCAACAACAAATACACTTGCATCCGTAAAAAGCTGTTGTACCTGTTCATCAATGCCTCTACAACAGAATATAGCATTAACCTTTAATTCAAGGATTTTCTCAACCCACCCTTGCATTTGTTTACGGTTTTCTATGTATTGCTGAAACCCATTCTCCGTACTCAATGATTCCTCACACAACTGTTCCTGCTCCATCGCATCATCGAGTATAAGAAGTTTTGCACGATGTATTGCGTATCCATAATCATGGCTTAGCGGCTTGCGATCGACAATAACTCCGTGGATTACTCGGTTTTCAGTACCTTCATGAGCTTCAATAACGTTGGGAAACTTAAAATTTTTCTTTCTAAGTTTTTCCGCTTTTAACAGATTTGCAGCATGAAAAACAGCTTCTCCAATAGATACTTCTCCTCTACCGGCAATCAAAGCAATATCCTTTAGAAAGTCAAAGTTTTGTTCTGTTATTTCGAAGCGCATCGTTTGTATTATATTGATAGCCTGTTCAACACCCAATTTTATACCTTCTATAATCTTATGTATTGGTACCCCTCTGTGAGCATGGTGCAGGGCAGATTCTAAAAGCTGTCCTGCCATGACTGTCATTGTGGTAGTGCCGTCGCCAATATCTGTTTCCTGGGCATAGGCGGCTTGAACCATCATAATGGCAGCAGGGTGCGTTGCCTCCATTTCCGAGAGAATCGTTACACCATCATTGGTGACAATGAAATCCCCCTCATCATTGACAATCATGCAGTCCAATCCCTTTGGTCCCAAAGTACCTGCAACAGCCGAGACCACTGTTTTTATTGCTTGTGTGTTATTCTCTAGGGCAGACAGCTTTTCCAATTCATATTCTAATTCACTCATCTTTCCATTCAAAATGCTTTTTCTCCTTTCAAAGCATCTTATACAGGCATATAGTGCAAAATACCAATTGTATCTTGCACTATCTCTCTTTTCTTCTATTCTTTTTCAAACAAATCTGTCAAATTCTTTGTCATAACATCCACAATGGAAACAATTCGATCATAGTCCATCCTAGTTGGACCTATAACCCCAATCTTCCCAACAACCCTACCATTTAATCGATACGTTGCTGTAATAAGACTGCATTCTTGCATTCCTTGATATTTATTTTCTTTGCCTATGGTAATACCTACACCATCTTGGCTATTTAACAACAGATTTGTCAGAAAATCCTTCTGTTCCAATAATGACATAAAATCCCTGGCTTTATTTATATCACTGTATTCAGGCAAGCTGAAAATATTCGTGATCCCATCCATATACAAATGCGCATCTTCCATTTCCTCCAATGAAGAAAATAGAATAGGAATAATGGAGTCAATCATTGTGCTAAACATGACCATTTCATTTTTCATATCATTAACAACATTACGATTCATGTCACCAATCGTTAGACCTTTTAAGGTAATATTTAATAGCTTGGATATCTTATTCAGCTCATCAAATGTATACTTTTCATAATGATTCAAAACAGCGTTTTTCACGATGCCCGATTCAGAGACAATAACGACAAGGGTATTATGATCATCGATGGGCACCAACTGCACATGCTTAAACTTACTTTGTTTGAATTGTGGAGATAGAACCATTGAGGTTAACTTTGTCATTTGTGACAAAATTTTAGAAGTTTGTGAAATTGATCGTTCGATTTCACCAATTTTATTTAGAACACTTTCCTTAATCTGCTTAATCTGCATCTGCTCTAATACCTTGAGGGTCATAAGATTATCGACGTATAAACGATAACCCTTGTCAGATGGAACTCTTCCAGCAGATGTATGAGGCTGCTCTAAATATCCCAATTCTTCTAAATCTGCCATCTCATTCCTGATTGTTGCAGAACTAATGCCCAAATTATACTTCTTCGCGATTGTTCTTGAGCCTACAGGCTCAGCTGTAGATATAAAATCTCTTATTATGGCCTGTAGAATTTTCAGTTTTCTGTCTCCCAGCTCCATAATATCACTCCCACTTGTTAGCACTCTCTTCAGTTGAGTGCTAATCATTTATGATTTAAAATTATCACTAAACCTACATTTTGTCAATATCCATTTTCTATTTTTTGCCCTACATCATTCTGGTAAAAAGGCTATGAAAACTTGATTCGATAGGTCAATACCTTTCCTGGTCAAGCGAATCCTCTTCCCATCAGTCTCAAGAAGACCTTTTTCAATCAGATCCGTTATCTGCCTTCGATACATAAATAGAAGATCTTTTCCAAATCTTTTTTCAAATCTATCCATGCAAATTCCATTTAATAGCCTTAAGCCGAGGAACATCGTTTCTGCCATTTCATCTTCCACTGAAATAACCACTCGGTCAATTTCTGCACTGTTTTTTTCCTTCATACCCTCGATATAGTCGTTAATATCTAAGGTATTGGAAAAACGCGTCCTCCTAAAAGAGGAATGGGCACCAAGGCCGATACCAATATATTCATCGTTATTCCAATATACAACATTGTGAATACACGATTTTCCTTCTTTTGCAAAATTTGAAATTTCATAGTGCTCATACCCCAAACTCTTTAAAAAATCAATGGTCCAATGATACATATCTCTGTCAATATCTTCTGAAGGTAATTTCAATCGATCTTCCAACACAGCTTGATAAAATGGGGTTGTTTCTTCAATTTTTAAGCTATAAGCCGATATATGATCTGGGCTTAGTGCGGTTACTTCTTTCAGCGTCTCCATCCACTGACCCATCGTCTGGTCCGGCAAGCTGAACATCAAATCAATATTGATATTTTGAAACCCAATTTCTCTTGCCATGTAATAATTTTTGATAAAAGTATCTCGATTATGAATTCTGCCTATTTTTTTTAGTAAAGAGTCTTGCCAAGCTTGTAATCCTATACTTAACCTGTTTATGCCACTGCTGTGATAAAAAGCAAGTTTTTCTTTATTTACAGTTCCGGGATTTCCTTCAATGGAAAATTCAAGATCATTCTTTAATCGGAAGCCGCTAAATAAAGCATTTAGAATTCGATCCATTTCATGGTTCGGAAGTACAGTTGGCGTTCCGCCTCCCATAAAAACAGATTTCAATTGATAGTCTGGCAACTTTTCTTTCCAAGATTCTAATTCTTTTATCAATATGGTTATATACCGATTTTTCGTTTCATCATCAATATGACAGAAAGACGGAAAATCGCAATAATAACATTTCCCAAGGCAAAAGGGTATGTGAATATATAAGCTTATTTCTTTTAACATATAGCACTCCTACAAAAATAGTCACCATCTGGTGACTATTTTTTATCGTCATATTTTAACACTGCCATGAAAGCTTCTTGAGGCACTTCTACTGATCCAAGCTGTCTCATCCGCTTTTTACCCTCTTTTTGCTTTTCTAACAACTTCTTCTTCCTTGTGATATCTCCACCGTAGCACTTTGCCAATACATCTTTTCTCATGGCACTGATACTTTCCCTCGCTATGACCTTTGTACCAACAGCAGCCTGAATGGGTATCATAAACATATGTCTTGGAATCACTTCTTTCAGCTTCTCACAAATCGCCCTTCCTCTTGAATCCGCTTTGGATTCATGAACGATCATGGAAAAAGCATCAATCAGATCTTTATTTAATAAAATATCCATTTTTACCAGTTTAGATCGTTGATATCCCTTGAATTCATAATCAAAAGAACCATATCCACGGGTTTTAGATTTCAATGCATCAAAAAAATCATAGATGACTTCATTTAGCGGAAGTTCATAATGTAGTACAACCCTTTTTGCATCTAAATATTCCATATTTCCCATGATACCTCTTCGATCCTGGCAAAGCTCCATAACACTACCCACGTAATCATTAGGCAGCATGATTTTCGCATCAACCATAGGCTCTTCCATATAGGCTATTTCTTGAGCCGGAGGTAAATTGGTAGGATTTTGAATCATCAACACTTCTCCATCGGTCTTTGTCACACGGTAAATAACACTTGGAGATGTGGTTATCAAGTTCAAATCAAATTCTCTTTCCAATCTCTCCTGAATAATTTCCATATGAAGAAGTCCCAGAAAACCACATCGGAAACCAAATCCCAGTGCAACAGAAGTTTCTGGCTCGAATTCAAGGGAGGCATCATTTACCTGCAGTTTTTCCAATGCGTCCCTTACATTTTCATATTTTTCCCCTTCAGCGGGATAGATACCACAGTAGACCATTGGAACTACTTTCTTGTATCCTGGAAGAGGCTCTTTTGCAGGATTTACAGCACTGGTTATTGTATCGCCCACTCTCGTATCCTTTACATTTTTTATACTGGCTGTGATATATCCGACATCACCGGCCTTTAGCTCCTGAACAGCCAAGGGGCCAGGTGCAAAAATACCGACTTCATTCACGTCGAATTTTTTTCCTGTAGCCATCATCAAGATCTTGTCCCCAGGTTTTACAGTCCCTTCTTTAACACGTACATAAGCAACAACACCTCTGTAGCTATCATAATAAGAATCGAATATTAATGCTTGCAATGAACCATCTTCATCTCCACTAGGAGCTGGGACATATTTTACAACTGCTTCTAATACATCTGCAATATTGAGGCCTTCTTTTGCTGAAATCAGCGGTGCATAACTGGCATCAATACCAATAATATCTTCAATTTCAGCCTTTATTTCATCCGGTCTTGCACTAGGTAAATCAATTTTGTTAATAACGGGTACAATTTCTAAGTTTTGATCAATAGCAAGATATACATTGGCCAATGTTTGTGCTTCTACTCCCTGGGCAGCGTCTACTACCAAAACGGCACCTTCACAAGCCGCCAGACTTCGGGATACCTCATAGGTAAAGTCCACATGTCCAGGTGTATCTATTAAATTGAGAATATATTCTTCTCCATCAGACGCCTTATAGATCAAACGGGTCGTTTGGAGCTTAATAGTTATACCCCGCTCTCTTTCAAGTTCCATGTTATCAAGTATTTGTTCCTTCATTTCTCGTTGTGTGAGCAATCCAGTATGCTCAATTAATCTATCTGCAAGGGTAGATTTACCATGATCTATATGTGCAATGATACTAAAATTCCGTATCTTATTTTGGCGATGACTCGTCATTTACTACTCCTCCTCTAATCCTTCGGGCTAATCTTCAACATTATACCATAATTCGATTTTATCGTATAGTATGATTGTTTATATAACGAAATCGAAATAAGCCGAGTATGCAACCCGGCTCATCAGCTTTCTTCTTTTACTAATTGTTTTTGTCCTTCATGAATTTTTTTAATAAACACCTGAACTTCTGTTTTTAGACTGTTATATTTATCCTGCACCTGTCTCTCATCAATAAAATACGGCTCCCCACAAAAATAGAATTGATGTATATAGTCATCAATTTGCTGATATCCTAAAACTTTTTTTTCTTCAATCATCATCATATGTCTTGAGACCTTGTCTACTGTAAGTACACCAATAATCAGCAAAGTAACCATGATAAGGACAGTAATAGGTCTAGCTATTCCTCTTTTTCTCGTTGTCTTCCTTTGCATTTTCTCTTCCGCTTTTCTTTCTGCTCGACTCACCCATATCACCCGAATCTGGAGTTATGTTTTTTCTCTGGTTTTTATTACTATTGTAAACTTTCTGCTGATTTTTTATACAGAATATCGAGACATATTGATGAAACATGTCTCGATATTTATTCACGAATATCTTTAATGGTTAAATCGATGATTTGCGCTAAATACTTCGTTGTTCTTATGGCCTCATTAATATCATTAGCCGTACTGCCAACCTCAACAAGTGCATAGTAATCCGAGTTATACTGATTAAACTTTGCATAATCCTTAATAATGGTTGCTTTAGCCAGACCAGGATACAATTCATCACTTTTTGCCTTCACATATTCTGCAAACCGCTGCAGCTCCGCTACGTTTTCATTTTTTCCGCCTACCACAAGACTAAATTTCGCAACCTTTTCTCCGTTTATGGTTACTGTACTGTTTTTCACCAATTCCTCGTCTACCGGATTTGCAAAAGCATCCCTGTGTATGTCAAAAATTATTTTTAAAGATGAATTTTCTTTTAGATTTCTTTTTAATGTTTCTAAGGATCGGATATAAGATTCATTATAGGAAGGATAGTCATGTATCATCTCATCGTGAATGACCTTATATCCCTTATTTTCAAGATATTCTGTTAACTTATCTCCTACTGCTCTTACTGTGTATTTTTTTTCCAATGAACGGAAATTTCCTTCCGTATGGGGACGATAAGATTCCGTTGCATGGGTATGATATACGAATATTACGGGCTTACCTAAATCAAGCTTTACCTTGTTAGGCATCCGTACAGAAATGGAAGATGATACAATTTCAACGCCCTCTACCATCCCTGGAATATCATTGGACTGCTCAACTTGACTTACCGGCTCACTATCAGCAGAAGTATCTTGTCCAGGTGTTTCTTGAATAGGCTCTGGTATTGGTACTTCTTGATTAGCATCACTGATTTCTTGTTGAAATGACGTTGTATCATGATCTTCATAAAAATCATCATTCATCTCTGTGGTATATGGATCAAATGCATATTCTTCATTTGACTTTAAGATAGGCATCTGTGCCTGCAGCAGCGTCTTTGGATCGTCATAATCAAAATTCACCAGAGAATTTATTGCATATTTTAGAATTCCGGTATAATTAACACTTCCATACTGTTTATGATAGTTTACCTCCATAATCGGAAGGGTCTTGTTCAGAACATAGATGAAAAAGTTATCCCGTATACGAGTATCCTGCTTTACCAGCATAAATGCACTTTGCCCTTCCATTCCATGTGCCTTTGCAATCATATTTACATCTTCCGTCGTAATAACACGAAAGGATATAATCATCAGTAGAATGGTTAGAAGTAACGGAAAATATCGTAGAATTTTTCTTACTTCTATGACTCTTATACTTATCAAAACATGCACCTCTCTCCTATTTTTTTCTGTCGTTAAATGCTGCTTTGTCCGTACTATAATAGGATTATATGAGGGTTACATGGTAAATATGATAGTTTGTTTAACCTTTAATGAATATACCTATTGACATCTTTTAATTGTATTCCAGGATGCAATGCAATGTTGAGTGCATTGGCTATGATCTGTGAAATATTCGTAATAATCATATCTATATCTTTTGTTGTAACAATAACATTGGCCCCGTATGGCTCCAACACTTCTTTAATCAACGAATATTTGTCCTCATCGGACATGTTTTTTAGTATGTTATAAAACTGTGAATCCTTTGAAGCTTGATTTGCCAGATTCTCTACAACCATTTTGATCGTATCATTTGTTAATGTAGCCGCATCAACCACCGTAGGCACGCCAATGGCAATGACTGGTATACCTAGTGTCTTTTCACTTAACTCTTTTCTTTTATTGCCAATACCTGACCCTGGATTAATACCTGAGGTAGATATTTGTATGGTTGTATGTACTCTTTCCATTTTCCTGGATGCCAATGCATCGATAGCAACGACCAAATCAGGTTGTGTCTTTTCAACAATCCCCTTAATAATTTCCATGGTTTCAATACCTGTAGTTCCCATAACCCCTGGAGATATTGCACTAACCGACGTCATCGTCGGATCATCAGTTTTTCCGTAGGATTCAAAAAAGTGTCTTGTAACCAATACTTTTGAAACTACCTGGGGCCCCAAGGCGTCTGGCGTAACATCCCAATTTCCCAGTCCTACAATTAAGGTCTTTAGGCTTTTTTTATTCGGAACAAGATGTACCAATTCTTTCGCCAATAGCTGGCTTACTTCATCCTTTAAGTCTGCATCCGGGTTTTTTAAGCCCGAAGCTTCCACAGTAATATAACTGCCTTCCGGCTTGCCCATAATCTCGCTGCCTTGCCTATCTAAAACCTTTACCCTTGTCACTACAGCAAATTTCTCATTTTTCTGCTCTACTTCCACACCCGGTATTTCTTGTTTTGTATTTTCACGATACATCTCACGTGCTTCTAATGCCAAATCTGTTCGTATTTGAAACATCAAATCACCCCTCCTTATCTTCTCTTAGTTTTTACGATTCCTTTTTTTTTATGTAATTTTTGTATTTTCGTAAATTCTACGTATATTTTTTTTCTAGAGGGGAATAAAAAGAAATAGTACAAATTTCCTTGCAATTTCATAATAATCATGGTAGAATATCATTTGTTGAACTGGCTATAAGGGGGTGAATAGGTTGGCAAACATTAAATCCGCAAAGAAAAGAATCAAAGTTATCCAAGTGAAAACAGCTAGAAACAGAAGAGTTAAATCAATCGTAAAAACTGCAATTAGAAGATTCGAAGACGCTCTAGTTTCTGGCAATTTAGAAGAAGCTAAAACAAAGTTTATAGCTGCAGAAAAGAAATTAGCACAAGCTGCTTCTAAAGGTACACTTCACAAGAATGCTGCTGCAAGAAAAGTTGCTAGATTAGCAAAGAAATTAAATGATGCAGTTAAGCAAGCAATGTAATATTTGATTTAAAAACAACCGTCATTAATTCCCTATTGAATATAAAAAGCGTACAATGTACGCTTTTCCGCTTTTTTGTCCACTTATTGAAAACCTATGCTTGCAAATTTACATATCAGCAGTTCTATTCCTAACCGCTGTTCTATTTTCCCTTTTTTTATTTGACTATCCGTCAACAAACATTCTTCCAATGCTTTTCGAAGTGTATTTACATCGAAATTCATTGCCTGCCGAATATATTTTTTAACAACGAACTGTTGAATTCCCAATTTAGGTGCAATGGCCATAGCCGTATACCCTTGCGCTTCTAAGAGTTTCATTTGGTACAAATATCGAAATTGCCTTGTAATCATAAACAATATTTTAATTTCTGATTCTCCTCCAATTAACATATCATTTAATAGCGCTAAAGATTTATCTCCATTTTTCTCGCCAATCGATTCAACGAGTAAAAAGATATCATTATCCAATGTTTTTACGGCAATGGAAGATATATCCTCTTCTTTTACTGCCTTTCTATCATCTACGTAGTGAACCAATTTCACAATTTCGTTTTCTAAGTCCTTGAGACTTTTATTAGAGTTTCTATCCAAATATCCCGTGATTTCTAAAAAGTACGATATATTTCCGTCATCAATGGTTTTTCCATATTTTCCGAAAGTTTTTTGAACCCATTTTGATGCATCCTTGCCTGTCAGCTTACTAAATTCCACGACCTTTCCATGCTGTCCAACAGCTTTGGTTGTTTTTTTTCTCTTATCAATTTCATCAAATTGTTGAAAGAACAGATAGGTGGTTTCCGGAATATCCGCCAAATAAGAAATCAATCTTTCTTCTTCTTCTTCGGAAATCCCCTTTCTTTTATTGGTAAAATACTCAGAATCTTTTATAATAAGCATCCTTTTATCACCCATAAAAGGTAAGGTTTCACAGGCATTCATCAATTCACCTATCGTTATTTCTTTGCCATCCATCACCTGATAATTTAAATCAAGAAAGTGAGGATCTAATAGTTTTTCTTTTATGGTATGCAAGGTATGCTCTATTAAGTAAGTTTCGTTGCCATAAAAAAGATAAAGATTTGATAATTGATCATTTTTCAAAGCCGCTATAACTTCTTTGTAATCCATTTTTTCCTCCAGAGTCTCCATTTCATTTTATGTTCAATGTCTTTCATTTTCCATCCTAGTGATTGTAATTCTTATTTCGTTCCCATCCATGACAGCAATCACTGCCCCGTGTTTATCATTCCTATATACTTTTGCACCTTGTTTGATCAGCCTTTCAATCACATCGGCATCAGGATGCCCGTAATTGTTTTTACCAACCTGAATGACAGCAGCTTCTGGCTTTACATATTCAACAAATTCTGTTGTACTTGAAGTGCGGCTGCCATGGTGGGGTACCTTCAATAGATTCACGTCCATTTCATCTTTAAAGGATTCTATCAACCTCTTCTCAGCTTCCCCCTCGATGTCCCCAGTGAAAAGTATGCTGTTATCTCTATAGTTCAACCTCATGACCATGGAATTATTGTTGATATCATCTCTAGTCATTGTAAGGCATTGCTCTGTGGGGTGCAATATCTTTAAAGCAACATCCTTTTCTAAACGAATTTGGTCACCTTTCCGAACTTTCTGGATTGTAACGCCTTTTTCTTTACACAAAGCCTTCAACGCCTGCCATTCTTCAGAATCAAATTGTTCTGTCCCAATAACAAGCATCTTTACCTTTATGGTTTCCATAATGTCCAGCAATCCACCCATATGATCCATATGAATATGGGAAAGAAAGACCATATCTAGCTGTCGTACACCATGTTTAAGTAAAAATGGAACGACAATATCTCTGCCAGGGCGAAAATCGGAAATTCGATGGGCGTCACTGCCTCCTCCGTCAATTAATACACTTTTCCCCGAAGGAGTCCTTATAAAGGTGCTATCTCCTTGACCAACGTCTAAGAATACTGTCTTCATATTCTTCGGCAATATGATTGTCAGCATCATAACGCATAGATAGATACTGATGATATAGGCAATTGCTCGGTATTTTAGATAACTATAATTTTTGAAGATTTTTTTATCTGCAGCAATGATAAAGATTATACTATAATAGACAATAACAAAAAGTATACTGGGCGAAATGATAACAATAGATGAAAGAGGAAGTTTTTCAGCCAGTTCAGTAAGTAAGATCATGAGCTTTATCAGCTGCTCATTCATTACTGCTGCAATCCAAGCCACATAGATATTTATAAAGCTCAAAAGTACCGTCACCATGCCAATAGGTACAATATAACCTACAAGAAAAACAACAGGAATATTGGCCAAAGCACCAACTAAGGGCAAATAATTGAAATGATAAGCAATAATAGGTCCTGTCCCTAGTTGAGCAGCTAGGGTTATAGATAAGACTTCTGCAAGGGTCTGAGGAAGTGTATCAAGCTTTTTCCGTAAAGGTTTGTATAAAAGGAAAATTGAAAGCACTGCTGCAAATGACAATTGAAATCCCACATCCATCAAATACAAAGGATTTTTCACAAGTATGAAAAAAGCTACAAGCATGAGTGCTGTTATGGGATCATATTTTCTATTGAACAATGGAGCCAGTAAAAGGATGGTCACCATAGAAACAGCCCGGACAATAGATGGGCTGCCACCAACAACAAAAACATACATCCATAAAACCAATAGAATCATACTCATTCTCTTGACTGCCGACACTTTTTTTAAAAGCTTCTCCAAGCTATAATAAATAATCCCTACGTGAAGACCAGAGACAGCTAAAACATGAGCCACACCCGTCTTTTTAAACGATTGATATGTTTCTTGATCGACTGCTTGCTTATCCCCAAGCAAGATGCCAAGAAGCAGATTTCCTTCCCGCTCAGCCATCACATGACCTATAATGACTTTCATCTTTTCTCTTATGTTGTAAACTATTCGAACGCTCATTGAGATATCTGCTTCATCGATTATGGACAATTCCCCTATACTGCTATAAGCTATACTGTATATGCCCCGCGTTTTTAAGTAGCGATTGTAGTTAAATAATTTGGGATTTCTTTCATGCTGCGGTTCTAATAAAGTGACAGATACTCGTATACGTTTACCGTAATACGCCTTAATATGAATCCCTTCATTCTTAACTGTCAAAAAGATTTTTTCATGAACCTTAAATTTTCTCCCATCATGTTCAATCTCTTTTACCAATAATGCTAAAACCCCTTTTTCATGGTCTTCAATATTATAAACATCTCCAGTTAAGGTAACTTCTTGGTCCCAGAATGTACGCAGCTGCCCACCATATTCACTTTGAATATTGGAATTGAATATCCCTACGTAAAAAATGAGTAACAAAAGGAGCCAGATGGCAGATTTTTTGATCTTTAAAAGGCATACTGAAGTAAGCAGCAAAGCAGCAAAAAGTAAAATTGCTATAAGATTTGTCATAGGGAAAGCTGCCTGTACGGCAATCCCCCCAAAATATGCTGCTGCAAAACCCACTATTGGCCTCCTCATCAACGACACATACCTTCCAACATTTTTACACTACTATTTCTTTGTGTCTTGACATTTTCCTGCCATTTTTTTCAATTTTCGTCTGTCATACATTGTTTCTTTCTTTTAATCAGCGTACTGGCAACGGCGGCAGTAATAGGAATCGTTAAAACCAAACCTATGCTGCCTGTCAGAGAACGTACTGCTTCCGTAGCAATAATATCTAGGTTCAAAATCTTCACCATGGACGTTTCATAAGCCATAAATAAAAGAAGCAAAGGAATTGAACTTCCTGTATAAGCAAGAATTAATGTATTGGTCATGGTTCCCATGACATCTCTCCCCACATTCATACCGGAAGTAAAAAGTTCTCTTCGGGTTAAGCAAGGATTTGCCTTATATATTTCTTCTACAGCAGAAGCAATGGACATTCCGATATCCATAACTGCTCCCAAGGCCCCCATAATAATACCAGAAAACAATAGACCCTTAAAGTCAAATGTTATTCCTTGCGGAATATACAGCAGCATGACAGCCTCCTCGTTGCTCATTCCCGTTAATCTTACACTGCTACCGACAAAATAGGCCAACAGTCCGGCAATCATAACGCCACTGGTTGTTCCTATGATTGCAGCAGCGCTCTTACTATTAATGCCGGCAATAACTAACAAGGTAAAGATAGTTACAAAAATTGAAGCCCCCACCGTTAAAGCTATGGGATTCATCCCCTTTAAAAATAATGGCAGCATAATCTTTATAATCGTAAACATCGTAACGGTTAACGAAATAACAGCCTTCAACCCCTTGGTTCTGCCAATAAGTATTATTAGCACAACGAAGAGAAGATACAAATATATAATATAGCGATCCCTCATATAATCGGAAATAAAGACGTTAACATCTCCAGCTTCTGTTTCTTCCATATAAACGACAACCTTATCCCCTGACTTAACAGGAATGTCATATACAGGATTATTCGATAGATTATTTAATACTTCAAATGTTTCTCCTTTATATTTTCCACTGGTTATTTTTAACTTCACGTATTGCTCATAAGATTCCAGTCCATCTGTAATCTCACTACTTGTAATTTCATCAGCCTCAAGAACGACTGCTTTTTCTGTAAAACCCTCTGTTTCATTTGCATAACTGTAAGAACTAAGTAATGATACAGCTAAGACCATCAAAAGTATTAATAGAACAATCCTTTTTTTCATTTTGATCCTCCCTCGTCTAAAAAACTTCACCAGCATTATATCACAGATTCGTTAAAGAACAAAATCAGCAAATCAAATTCCGAAATGCCATTACTTTTACAAAATACATATATATAATGCCTATGTTCATTCAATAACTTCTGGTTTCTTTCATTGTACAAAAATAAAGGATAGCTTTTTAGACTATCCTTTACAGAATTCGTATTTTTCTAATGTCGAAGCTCTTTCTCAGACCTTAAGTGGTTAGGTGTATATCTACCTGTGGTAT
Source organism: Bacillota bacterium (assembly GCA_049324315.1). GTDB lineage: Bacteria > Bacillota > Clostridia > Peptostreptococcales > Thermotaleaceae > JBMOKU01. The sequence continues at coordinate 23,996 of JBMOKU010000002.1, forward strand.
GATCATTACCTTCATATAGTAAATCTGCTTCAATGTTGATACTGTGGTTATCTCTGTCATGATTAATTTCAACATTTTCTATCCTTGCATCATCCTGATGATAATTGAGATACTGCCAAAGTGTGTCTTTTGCATTTTCTACACTAATATCGCCATCATAGATCATCAAGAATTCTTCGTCAGGTATTTCAACATATAGCTTATACATATTTCCTAGCTTGACTCTTCTTTCACTGATACTATTCAGCATCTGGACACTCCTTTCCATAGTCAGGCAACGTATATATTTATTATTACCCTTTATCTGAAAAGCTTACAGGAATGGAGATTCCATTATATTACATCTTTTTCATATTTCATATTTCATATTTCATAGGACTTCATTTCTTCTGATAGTACGATCTTGTCAGGATGTTCGGCATTTGCTTCTTCAAAAACATCCTGAAGATCGTATTCCGGCCAAAAGTGCGTTAGCAGCACGTTTTTAATGTTACATTGTCTCCCGATCATTCCGGTTTCCTTTGCAGAAAGATGTGGTGTGTCACTGTTTTTATCCTTCTCAAGAACACCGCATTCACACAACAGCATATCTGCTTCCCTGGTAAAATCAAGAAGCTGACTGCAATATTTCGTATCCGCCGAATACACAAATGTACGATCATTACTTTTCACCTTCACGCCATAGCATTCAACCGGATGATCCATCTTTTTGAAAGTAATTTCAAGATTTTCCAGCTGTATGACTAATGCCTCATGAATCCCATGGAGATCATAGGCTTGCTGATATTGCAGCTTTTCAAAATCATCCGCCGGTGATTGGGGAGCATATAAGAGAATGGATTTTTTCGAAGGATCCTTCATCTTCCCAATACCTAGTGCATATTTTAACACCATTGCGTCACCCACATGATCACTATGTAGATGGGACAGAATAATAAGATCAATATCGTAAAAAGAGTTTATTTTTTGCTGCAGTCTACTCAATGTCCCATTACCACAATCGATGAGTATTTTTGTTTCTCCTTCTTCCAATAGATAGCCGGAACAAGCGCCACCGGCTCTTGGATAAGGACCACAATTTCCTAGTACTGTAATCTTCATCATACTTCCACCTCCATCATTTAATCGTCAACCATAGTGTGATCATTATGGTATCATCTTAAACCAAAGCAAGTTACTCATTAACTCGTTGTGCTAGTTGATGTAGATTTGCTTTGTGGAGAGGCTTATAGAGTTTGTTAGCACAGCGGAAGATTCGTTGCATCAAATGTTTGAACAAAATTGACTGCGTCAATTTGTTTCGCTAGGGAACCCTAGGTTCCCTTCGACGACTGCTTCGCAGTCTGAGCACCCTCCTAAAACGGCAAAGGGG
>JBMOKU010000003.1:0-132247 GCA_049324315.1 Bacillota bacterium
TTGCAAATCCCCCTTTTGGTTATGGTTTCTTGTCAACTCCATTATACCAAATTAAGGGGGTTTTTGCTTTTTTATTCAATTAATACTTAATGACTTACATTTATTTACATCGTTTTTCAGTGGTCTCTACCAGTCCCCAAGTCTTGCCCTTCCCACTCAAATAACTTGAGTTTTTCAGCAGCCTCCGCGGAGACCATCACCTACAAAAGAAAATACATTCCTGTAGATCTCTTATTTATAGCATATATAAAATCGCATTAATAATGGCTGCTGCTACCGTGCTCCCACCTTTTCTACCTCTGGTGATGATATATGGTACATTGAGTTTTTCAAATTCTTCCTTTGATTCGGCAGCACCTACAAAACCTACCGGCACACCAACAACTAAAGCAGGCTTTATTCTCCCCTTTTCGATCATTTCTTTCAATGTATATAGTGCTGTCGGCGCATTTCCAATAACAAAAATCTTGTTTTTTTCGTCTTCTACGGCTTTTTCCATGGAAATCATAGCCCTTGTAACACCACGGACTTTGGCCTTTTCCGCCACATCCTCATCTGCTATATAGCAGTGGACTTCGCCACCATATTGAGATAGTTTTGTCTTATTAATACCGGACAGGGCCATTTTTGTATCTGTCACAATGTGAGCACCCTTTTTAATAACATCTTTTGCAGCTTCAATGGCATCCGGTGAAATGACCGTTATATCCGCATATTGAAAATCTGCTGTAGTATGGATAATTCTTTTTATAATTTTGCCGATTTCTTCCGGGAAAGTTCTCTCCCCCAATTCTTCTGTAATGATTTCAAAGCTTCGCTCTTCAATCTTGTGGGGTATTTTTATGTAATCACTCATTATTGTTGTTTCCTCCTTAGATATTAATAATCCTGACTCCGCCTTGAACAATTCTCGTCGTATAGTATGAAGGATAGGAAATAAATATATTTTTTCTACGCAGATCCTCTATCAGTGCTTCTATTTCAGTCTGTCCATCGTCATAAAGAACACCAACAACCGTACCACTGTGGGCCACATTAACACCATAGCAGCCTCGCTTGGTAGATATTTCAATAATCTCTTCTAATTTGGGCTTATGTATAATGTTTTGATTGGCTAAAGCACTTATGGTTGCTGCCTCCCCAAAAGCCTTGCGATCTTTAGAAAGATAACTGTTTTCAAACAGATGATACGCTCGTTCAACCACTAACTGATTGTCTGACCTCATTCTTGAATAGTCATGCTTTCTAAATTCTTGGGTATCTAAGATCTGATCTGATTCAAGAACCAACACAGCTAAATCTGGTATCCACTCAAAAGTCCTGATCCTTTTTCCCTGCAGATGATCAAACAAGGTTAATGCTTTAAATATGGTGCTATCTGTAGGCTCAACGGATACACATAGCTTTGCCAATTCATCTTCATTCGGCATTTTCCCCAACAGTGCGGCCGTGGCACATATGGCAGCGGCAATATCCGCAGTACTGCTGGCCATCCCTTTCGCTACAGGAATATCAGAATCTATGGTTATTGATAAAGTATCTCCAACGCTGGATGGTTCACCATAGTACTCCAGCGTCTTATACATAGCTTCTACAGCTTTTGTTCTGCGATGGTCTCGATAGGCCGTATTAGATTCTTCAATTACCACTTCTGAGAAAACATTTACTGCATAGGATATCAATTTTTCACTATCTCCAATCACGCCCTGCAGCAATTCTCCACAGGACGCCGGACATCTTGCTTTACGCTTCATAAAAAACCTCTTTCATAGCCTGTATCAGTTTTTCATTTGATTCTCGATCCTTGATTGCCACCCGATAGAACTGCTGGTTAAGATTTTCATAGTTCCCACATTGGCGGATTAAGATCTTTCTCATTAATAATTCCTTATGTAAATGAATGCCTTCCTTCTCCATTTTTATTAGAATATAATTTGCCTCCGGCTTAAAAACTTTTATACCCGAAATCTTGCCTAAGGCATCATATAGATAGCATCTTTCCTTTAAAATCCAACTTCTACTTTCTTGGATATACGCTTCGTCCTTTAACAATATTTCTCCTGCCAATGCTGCATAGCTATTTACCGTCCATGGCTCCTTTTCATTCCGTACTTTTTCTAAAAGCACCGTATTACTGCTTATGCCATATCCGATTCGCAGCCCTGGCAGTGCAAAAAACTTTGTCAATGCACGAATAATATATATATTCTTATATTCATCAATATATTGGCGTAAGGTATCCTGCTGGGGCTCATCAACAAAGTCAATAAAAGCTTCATCTACAATTAAATGTATTCTCTTCTCTGCGCAAAGCCTTAGGATTTCTTTTAATCGTTCTCTATCCACCAGTTTGCCAGTGGGATTATTGGGATTGCATAAAATCAAAAGATCTACATCCTCTAAAGCTCCAAAAATACCATCGTCTACTTGAAAATCATTTTTTTCCTTCAGATAATAAAAGACAACATCACAGCCGGCCTTGGTCAACGCTCTTTCATACTCTAAAAATGTTGGCGCTGTCAATAAGCAGCGCTTGGCTCGCAATGCCGAGATAATGGAAAATATAATCTCCGTAGCACCGTTACCCACAATAATATTTTCCGGTGCCACATGATTTGCTTCTGCTATGGTCTGTACGAGACTCTTATATTCCGGATCAGGATATTTTTCAACGACATGGATATTCTCCACCAGTGCCTTCTTAAAACTCTTTGGTAGGCCAAGGGGATTGATATTTGCACTAAAATCTACGATTTCTTCTTCCTTGAAGCCATAGGCTTCTGCTATTTCATAGACATTTCCTCCATGTTTTACTTTTTTCATGATTCTCCCCCTCTCCCTTACAGTTATTAATGTATCCCTTTGACTAGATATTGAACCGATAATAAACTTACAATTCCAATCAAAGATGTCATGTACATGATCCTTATGGTATGCAAAATATCTTCTTTGCACAGTACCTTATTGGCATCACCTATAGTCGGTTTATAAACCGGCTTCCCAAAATACATGTTTGTACCGCCAATCTGTATACCTAACGCCCCTGCCACCGCAGCTTCCGGATAGCCACTATTAGGACTTTTATGATTCCTTCTATCCCGTAATAGTATTTTCACACTGTTTTTCCAATGATACTTACTAAAATAGGACGCAATAATAATAAAAACGGCTGTTAATCTTGCAGGTATCCAATTGGCAATATCATCGAACCTTGCCGATGCCCATCCAAAATGAATGTATCGATCGTTCTTGTATCCAACCATAGAGTCCAAGGTGTTCACTGCTTTATATGCCATTCCTAAAGGTACTCCTCCTATGATCATATAAAGCATCGGTGCAATGATACCGTCAGAGATATTCTCAGCAACCGTTTCTACAGCTCCCCTTGCCACGTTCTGTTCATCTAGATCTGTTGTGTCTCTCCCTACGATGTATGATAAAAACTTTCTTGCTTCCAGGAGGTCTCCTTTGTTCAGTTGATCATAAACCTTCCGACTTTCTTTATCTAAGCTCTTTATCGCCAATATCTGAAACATGAGAAAGGCTTCAATACCATCGGCCAGATAAGGATGGGTGACGAATGCTGCTTTAATGAGCAGCCATGTGCCTATATAGGCGCCTCCTACAACCATTCCTGTCAGAATCACACCTGCAATCTTTTCCTGAAGTTCTGTTTTGAAAATGGATCTTAGTATTCTCTCCAGTGCCTTGATACAATTTCCAATCAATACGATGGGATGCGGCAGCCAGTAAGGATCTCCAATGAGTAGGTCCATAAAATAAGCAAAAAGGATTTTCATTGCTGCTGCTCCCTGCCTACAATATCATAAATCTTTTCAAGGTCAATGTTCTCACGTACGATCTCGGCCAATTTATCGTATTCCTTTTCCTTAAATTCCTGAAAGCTCTGCAGACTGCTTTCAATAGAATCCAATCCTTTTTCCTGTCGAATGTTGTTTAATATCTTTCTGGTAAAAGGTATATTATCAAAAATACCATGGATATACGTTCCCATCACATTACCCGCTGTATTGACAGCACCATCTTCAATGGCTACTTCTTCATCCAGACTCTTATGAATGAGATTCATGATACGACAGTCTTTACCTAGTTTTGTCTGACCCATGTGTATCTCATATCCAGTTATATTTATATGTTCTAACCCAGCAAGAACCCCATTTGCCTTTGCCGTTACCACTGCTTCCACCTGTGTCGTTGTTTTCTCTAATTCAAAGATGGTTTCTACATCCAATAGTCCGAGTCCATTCACTTCAGGTATAGCACTTTCCGTTCCGTGGGGATCATAGATTTTGTTGCCTAACATCTGATATCCACCGCAAATTCCTACAATGAGTCTTCCTTTTTTATGTAATCGTAAAATTTGTTCCTCTAAGCCAGTTTCTCTGAGATAAACTAAATCTTCAATGGTATTTTTCGATCCAGGTATAATGAGCATGTCCGGATCCCCAATATGTTGTCCCTTCATCACATATCTTAGTTCAACATCCTCTTGTGTCTCCAAAACATTGAAATCTGTAAAATTGGAAACATGGGGAAGATATAATACTTCGATTTTTATCTGACCATTCCCATTCCCTTGATGTCTAAATCTCTCAGCCAGACTATCCTCATCTTCTATCTGCACATCCATATAGGGTATAACCCCCAATACAGGTATCTGAATAATATCTTCCAGCATTTTGATACCCGGTTTCAGTATTTCTACATCTCCTCTGAATTTATTAATAATAACACCCTTGACCCGCTTTTTCTCTTCCGGTGTCAACAGCAGCATCGTCCCAGCCAAAGAGGCAAATACGCCACCTCTGTCAATATCTCCAATTAATATCACCGGTGCATCTGCTAAATCAGCCATACCCATATTCACAATATCATTATCTCTAAGGTTTATTTCTGCAGGGCTTCCTGCGCCTTCCATCACAACAATATCATGCTGTTCAAGCAGCGTATCAAAGGCTTCTTTCACCATTTGGGCAAGATCAGGTTTGAACTGATGGTATTCAACGGCTGACATGTTTTTATATACTTTTCCGTTTAAAATAACCTGGCATTTTTTATCCGTCGTTGGTTTTAATAACACCGGATTCATCAGCACCTTCGGTTCAATGCCACAGGCTTCTGCTTGAACGACCTGGGCCCGGCCCATCTCTAACCCTTCCTTGGTAATGAAGGAATTGAGGGCCATATTTTGCGATTTAAAGGGTGCAACCCTGTAGCCATCTTGCTTAAATATCCTGCAAAAAGCAGCTGTTATCAAGCTTTTTCCCACAGAAGATCCCGTCCCCTGAAACATGATTCTCTTATTTCCCATTTATTTCACTTCTCCTAACTTGTATACTTTACAGCTTTTAATAAAGTCCCGGGCCAGTTCTTTATTACTGTAAAAATGAATGTGGGCGTAAGCAGCCAGTGTGTTGTACTTTTTAAGACCACACGGCCATGTCTTGACTTCTCCCATATTATGATTTTTACGTACCTGATACGTATAGATCCAATCGTTTCCCTCCGTAATCAAAGATCGATGAAATTCATGGCCGCGAGCCTTTCTATCCAGCAATGCAATGGGACACGGCCCCTGGATATCAATATCCACATACCCAAAACGCTGGAGCCGATGGGTCATGGCAGCTTCCGTGTCAAATATCCCCACCATATCATACTGGTTGCCCGCTAAATCCTTAATGGCCTTTGTCAGATACATCAAGCCTCCGCATTCTGCATAGGTTGGTATTCCTTCTTCGATTGCTTTCTTTATGGAGTCCCTCATGGTCTTATTCTTTTCTAACTGTTTTCCAAAAACTTCTGGGAATCCGCCACCAATATAAAGACCATGCAAATTTTCAGGAATTCTCTGATCTTCAAGAGGACTGAAAAATACCAAGTTGGCACCTAGACACCGTAAAAGATCCAGGTTATCCTCATAGTAGAAATTGAAAGCCCTATCATAAGGTACACCAATGTTGATTTCTGCAGGATTTTCTTCCTCTTCTGTGCTTGCATAAGCTAATCTTTGGGAATCTTTTGCCATTTTTAAGATTCCATCCAAATCGATGGTTTCTTCTACCATTTGAGCAATTTGATCTATTTTCATTTTTAGGTCTTCTACTTCGACACTGGGCACAAGACCCAAATGCCTGCTGTGCAGCTGAATGGCATCATTTGGTTTCAAATAGCCAAAGCATCGTATCCCTGTATCACGTTCGATAACTTCTTTTAATAATTCATAATGCTTATCCCCAGATACATTGTTGATAATGGCACCCTTCATATCCACATCTGTATCATATACTTTATATCCAAGAACCTGGGCTGCAGCGCTGGCAGACATACCCTTGCCATTTATGACCAATAGTACCGGTGCTTTGATGATCTTGGATATATGGGCAGTACTTCCTATATCCTTTGAATTGCCACGACCGTCATATAAGCCCATAACCCCTTCGACAACGGCAACATCCTTTTTCATGGCATTTTTTACAAATAATTGTTTCACAGTATCTTCTTTCAGCATCCATCCATCAAGATTTCTTGATTTATTGCCCGTTACAAAGCTGTGAAATGCCGGGTCTATATAATCCGGGCCAACTTTAAACGGCTGAACTTCAAGACCTCGTCTTTTTAAAGCTGCCATGATACCAATAGAAATAGTTGTTTTTCCTACACCACTTTGGGTGCCGGCCAATACAAATCTTGGCAAATTCATGTTATCCATCCTTCCCTGTAGATATCCAACTTCAGAATTTGATTTATACAATCGGTCATGATTCCCTAGAAAGTTTATCTTCGTCGGGCTACTAGCTACTAGCTGCTAGCTTCTGGCAAAAACTAAAAGAATACTTTGAAGTTGGCTGTCTATATACAAATAGAAAAACCTTGACCAAGGGCCAAGGTATGAATATGCGTTAGCAAATACTACAGCCCTTCCCTCCGAAGGTGTAAGTTTGATCAATATAGGCAGGTCTCCTGACTCATGGATCATTTTACTCTCGACGCCTTCCCTGACAATACAAGTGGCATTTTGTCGATTTCATTCCCATTCACAGTAGCGGGGGCTGTGCCGGTCTTTCACCGAGCTTCCCAATTAAGTTTTACAACACCTATTTGATGATGATATTTTGTTGAGTTCATCTTATCAGAGTTTCATGCATATTTCAATATTTATTATGCTTATTGATTGGTTTTTTTTGCGAATTCCAAAGTTTTTTTGTCATTGGTTCAATGCAGCAAGAACAGCAAAGCCATCGTGGATTTCGATTTTGGTCATACAACAGTTCTCGATTTTATATTTCCAGTAATCCTCAATTCCCTTGCCTATCAGATGGGCAAGGGCTGCACGAATACAGCCTGCATGGGACACAATAAGAATTCTGCCATGCTCATATCGCTCAATAATATCCTCTACTGCATTCTTGACCCTACTATACATCTGTTCCAGACTTTCTCCTTCCGGTGTAACATACTTTATGTAATCTTTTTCCCATGCAGCTAGTTCCATGGGGTACTTATCCTTGATTTCGCAATATTGTAATCCTTCCCATATCCCAAAGTTCATTTCACGAAAACTGCTATTTACTCGTATTTCTAGCTGGTGGTATTGATTGATCCATTCCGCGGTGACTCTTGTTCTGTTCATGTCACTGGTTACGATTGAATCAAACGGGATATTTTTCAGTTTCTCTGCAACTACCTTTGCCTGTGATATCCCATTTTCCGTAAGACATGTATCACGCCAGCCGGAATACTGCTTATTGCAATTGGCATAGGTCTCACCATGTCTAACGAAGATCAACTCTAACATGATATTACCCCCATATTTTTGATATCAATAAAATATAAAGAAGATACCATATCTCTGACAGTTCGCACAGGGCCCCCAGGGTATCTCCTGTCATACCATGGATTTTTCCTGTGATATGTTTCACATACAATCTTGAACAAATAAATACAACAAGAATATAGGGCAAAGTTTTTCCGTATATAATAGAAAACCCTACAGTAATCCATAAAGAAATCCAGAATTGCGTCCTGCTTACCTTTCCAATAAACATATTTCCCATACCACTGCTTCGAGCATACGTTGAAAATCGGCTGGCAGTTACAACGGCAAATCTGGAAAACACGGGCATTAGAAGTAAAATCGGATAAATTGTCGGTGTATGTATCACTTGGATCGCCGCTACCTTTAACAGTAAAGTCAAAAAAATAGCCAAAGCAGCATTCGTTCCCAATCTACTGTCTTTCATAATTTCTAAAATGCGATCCCTTGAACGATTGCTGTAAATGCCATCAAAGGTATCACCTAGCCCATCTAAATGGAGTCCTCCGGTAATGATAACCTCCGCAATAACAGCTAAAACTGCCGCCAGCAGACTTCCGCCCAATATATAGCCCACATAATAAAAAGATACCGTGAACATACCTATGATAAAACCTACGAAGGGAAAAAAGATGATACCCTTCGAAAAATCTTCCTCTGTCACGTCTAGTGTTATAGGAATGGGAATTCTGGTCAAAAACTGTATAATGAGTATTAAGCTTTTCATTAGTCTTCGATTCCTTCCCTTGCTCCAATACCCTGCTTATATGGATGCTTAATCATTTTCACCTCTGAAACATAATCTGCTAAATCAATGATTTCTTGAGGTACATTTCTACCAGTCAAAATCAATTCCATATGTGCAGGTTTTTGAATAATAAACTGGCAAACCTCTTCTACAGTTAACAGTTTATTGGACAATACCCCCATGATTTCATCAAGAATCAGCATGTTGCATTCTTCTTCTTTTACGATTTTCTGAGCAAATCGAAACGCTTCTTGAATGTTCCTTTTCAATTCCTGCTTTTCATCATCATTTAAAGTCCAGAAGAACTTTTTTATACTTTCAAAGCGAAAAATCTGAAACTGCGGAAATAGTTTCTTTGCCGTATGCAGCTCTCCTGAATCCCCACCCTTTAGAAACTGTATCATATAAACTTTATAATCTCTACCAATAGTACGCATGGCCTGACCAATAGCTGCCGTTGTCTTTCCTTTTCCATCGCCTGTATAAACATGTACTAACCCTCGTTCCAGTTTCTTTTCCAACATCGTCCGTCCTCCTTATTTTAACTCGTTGTGTTGTGCTAGTTGACGTAGAGTTGCTTTGTGGAGAGGCTTATAGAGTTTGTTAGCGCAGCGGAAGATTCATTGCATCAACTGTTTGAGCAAAGCGAGTTTTGATGCAACCTGTAGCAAGCTTACAAACTCTAAGCCTCGTAACACTAGCAAATCGGAGTCAACTAGCACAACACATTATTTTAATTTAACAGGTAGTCCGGAAACCACAAGATAAACTTCATCGGCTTCCTGTGCGATCATTTGGTTGATTCGCCCCGCTATATCTCTAAAAATGCGGGATAATCTGTTTTCAGGTACAATTCCCATGCCCAACTCATTCGTTACCATAATGATATGCACTTGATGCTGCCTTATCACCTGAATCAGCATTTGGAATTGCTCCCGTATGGATGCTTCTATTTGATCAACGGTTTCATAGGATACTTTATTCCAATCCACATTCTTATGCTCAAACATCAAGTTCGTAACCATAATAGTCACACAGTCCAGTAAAATGATTTTGTGTTCTTTGGCAATCTTAGGAATAAGCAAATACATATCCCTAAATCCTTCATAGGTTGTCCATTCTTGAGGCCGTGACATCTGATGCTTTTTTATTCGGTCCTTCATACCCTCATCAAAAGGAATGGCTGTAGCAAGATATGCAGCCTTCAAAGAAGATTTCTTGACAAGTTCTTCTGAGAAGCTGCTTTTTCCACTTCTTGCACCACCGGTGACCAAGGTAATTTTTCCGTCCAATGTATCACTCCTTATTCTTTCTCCATACCCGCTACAAGATAGTTCTGTGTTTTATTCGGGTGGCTGTAGGCAGCCACCCCTACGTTTTAGTCGTACCATCAAAAAATATGTCCCTATCTAGTGACTGTCTCATTTAAAATATAACAGATTTTATATGCCTATGCAATGATAGTACACTGTCGAAGACATGCATAGTTCTAACAGATAAATTGATATACCTCGTTTTCTTTCAATTCCTTCCCTTCAATTCTCATTTTTTCTCCCCTTGCATCAACAACAAATATATCAACCAGCTCATTGTACGGAGACACATATTCTATAGAAAGCTTGCATTCCTCTTCATTGGCAATCATGATCCACCTCGCTTGATCACCGATCTTCTCTTCATATACATCCTTTGTTCGATTCTGAGTATCATATAAAACAACTGTATCATCGAAGCGAAGCTTTGCTATTTTAATTCTTCCCTTACCATGGATCAATATACTGACATAATGATCAGGTGATTCATGATGGCTTCTATATAAATGATCTGTATCAATATTTAATTTTTTACCAATGACAAACATACACTTTCCCAGTATATCTGTATGGGATCCCTGTACTATATAAGTATCTCCTTCAATGGCTAATACACTCTTCATCATCACAGTTCCGTCGCCTTCTTTCGACTTTGAGGCTCCTACGACTTTCCCATCCGACCATCGGTCATCTTTATGCATAGCCCGTTTGTCTATTTGTAGATGCTGATTTGTTTCTACCCCCTTTCCACAGATAAGCGTTACTTTAACTCTTCGACGTCTCAAAATATCGGCATTTTGATTCAAACCGTCTAGAAAAGTATTTCTCCATTTCATGCGATCATAGGAAAGAAAATTCATTTGCTTCTGGCTGTCCAGAAAATATAAAAAATCTCCGTATTTTTTTGCTGGAATTAAATCTCCAGCTCCTTTTAAAGAATTATGTATGGTATCCATATCATTTCCCTTGCCATATACCTTTTCTAAAACCCAAATATATCCTTCTAATAAGGCTCTAAAAATATTGGCCTTCACATCCTTTTCATAGGGTAGCTGTCCCCCTGACCAAAAATAATATGCATTTACCGCGCCTGCATTAGGCGTAGCAATCATAATGAGATTATCAACATCATATCGATACTCCTTGCTTTGGATATATGCCCTTGAGACCAGACCTCCCATGCTGTGGCAAATAATGTCTACCTTCCGGGCCCTGCATTTGGTTTTTGCTTGATTGATGACCTCCATCAAATATTGTTTTGCACAACCATCACACGCTTTTCGCCAATCATAAAAGGCGATAAATAAATCCTTGTTTTTCTTAAATCCCAGGCCTTCCAGCTTTTCAACAAAGGGTTCATAAACGGGAGCTGCCATTCCAAATCCCCATTCACCGCTTCCTGGTACAATCTCATCACTCATGGAACCATATAATCCAGGCACAAAAACAATAGGGTTCTTGGCTTTCTTGTAAAACTTATTCGACAGCATTTGAAAAAGACCAAATGTCGTAAATACCTGATACACAATATCCCCTCCAGCTTGTTTACAAACAAAAAGAAAAGCTGTCACTTAACCCGTAACAACTTTTCCTTCGTTAATCGCTATACCTTCTAATGTTAAAAGCCTCGTTTTTATATGTAAGCCACCGCCATAGCCCACCAGTTTTCCATCACTGCCCACAACTCTATGACAAGGAACAATGATTGGGATATTATTCTTATTATTGGCCATGCCAATAGCCCGATATCCCTTGAGACAACCAACCTTTTCAGCTATATTCTTGTAACTGTACACCTGACCATAAGGTATATCTGCCAATGCACGCCAAACTTTTTGCTGAAAAGCCGTGCCTATCAAATCCAGTTCAACTTCAAAGTATTTTAGTTTTTTCTGAAAATACAAATCCAGTTGATTTACGATATACGCATTCCTATCATCATCTTCTATAGCTTCATCAAAATGTTTTTCCATCCAACGAAAAAAATCCATTGTATTTTCTTCTTGCAGCTTCAACTTACATAAACCACTGTCACTGGATGCAAGATATATTTCCCCTAATGGTGTTTGCGTCTTAGAAAAGTAAACATTCCTCATTGCTCAACCCACCTGTGCACTTTCTTGTTCTCCTTCAAAACCTTTGATTCCCTGTTCCAGTTTTTGCTTTGCTGCTTTATATTCATCCTTCGCAATACGCCACTGCTCTCTAGCAAGACTTTCCAGCTGCTTTTTCCTTTTTATTTCTCGATTTCCAACAGCTTTATTGAAGTAATCAATGGATACCTCATAATTTCCCAGTTTTCGGTTTAGTTCGCCCAGCAGATATAAGACGGATACCTCATCCATATTCCCTAAGGATGCGTTTTCATGCAAGAATGCGTGTTCAATATTCTCGGCGGCAAACCTTAAGAATGTTTCTTCTCTTTCATCCTGGATATATCGATGCAGCCATGCCAATCGTAAACAGATCATGCCAATAACGCCCTTTTGCATACTCAAAACCTGTGCGTTAACTAAAGCCAGTTTATAGGCTTCTATGGCATCCTGCGCTGATCTCTTTTCACCATAGCTTCGCTGTACCCATTTGGATGAAATACTGCTCATAATTAGTTTTTTTCCTGCTGCTGTTAACTCATGAAATGCACTCTCTAAAGCAGAATATCCACACATCGGGCAAACATACACACCGTAGAAGATAGGGTTCTCACTGCTATAATATACACAAAAATCCGTATCTCTCTTATCAATCCGCAACGCCGAAGTTCTTACTTTCTTGGTATGAAAATAATTGTTGCAGACAGGGCATTTAATCTCTTTGTCATAAAGAGCTTCGACCATGCTTTCACCTCTTTCGTGTCTTTACAATGATGCTATAATACACTTCTCTATTCATTTGATGCTGGTGTCTCTTCAATTTTTTCTTCAGTCTTTTCTTCGGCCTTCGTTTCAGGTTTTTTCACCGGTTTCTTTTTGGTCCCTTTTATAATTACTTTCTTTTGAGGCTTGTAATAATCTTTTGCAATCCTCTCTCTTCCTACTTCAACGCCATTTTCATAAAGTATCTTATAGGTAGTAATACGGTATCCGTCTCTACCTTCTTTTTCAATACGCTCTTCGCCTTCCAGTAAGTTACTATCATATTTAATTTCAACAGTTCTCGGCACCATTTGATCCTGAACAGAAAGTACCTTGGTCACTCTGTTGTCTATCTTATATCCATATATATTTACTGTCAAATGACTTCCTTTTACATAACTCTCTAAATAGATTGGATAAGGATTTGAATTTGCGAATTTAAAATCCAAGACACCATAAGAAACCGTGGCATCCTGCCCCTTTGGAACATATGTAGACGGAATGCTATGATTGGATCTTTCCTTTACTTCAAGATTACTTAAAAGGATTGCATTATACAATGTACTTGATACCTGGCAAACCCCTCCGCCAAGACCATCGACCAATTCACCTTGAAAAATAACGGGAGCATCTTGATAACCTCGTTCCTTGGATCTAGGTCCAACAACTTCATTAAAAGAAAAAACCTCGCCAGGTAGCAGCACCTTACCGTTCAATGCTCTAGAAGCCAGCACAATATTATTTGTTCTGTTCACACTGGAAGAACTGAATTTTGTCATATACACCCCAAGCAAGTCATGGATATAGCTTAAACTTTCAGAAGTCACCTTTGGAGATTCCATTTCAACAGTAAGATCAATAATAATTTCGTCTTCTTTTCTACTTTCCTGAAGCTTATCCAAAATATTTTTTTTAGTTTCCTGTACATTTAGTTTAAGACCCACTTGCTCTTGGGTAATTAAAAACTCTCCGTTTTTCCTAGTAATGACAGCATCCTTCGCCGGCTTATTAACGGTCCTTTCAATCTCCGTCAATACTTTTTCTACTTTATTACTATCATACAAAGGAAGAAGTTCAATATTATATGGCACCTTATATAGAGATATTACTTTCTGTATTCTTTCAAAATATGAGCCTTCTCTTCCCACTTGGTAGGCTTCATGGACAGCTTTTGTGTAGTCAAAGGTATAACCGATATCCTCACTGGTTAGATCCCATAGCTTATCTCCATAGCCAAGCTGTATTTTCTTATCCTCTCCACGAAAATACTCTTGCAGTTTTTGTTGGGCATCAACGGTTGATAATCCACCAACATCCATGTTTTCTATTGTAACGCCAGGATATATTGTATCTCTATTTAATAAAAAGAAAAGAATTCCGGTTGTGGAAATCAAAAAGCATAAGAGTACAATGATTACTCCTGTTATTGCATTAGAAGTGCTTGATTTCGCTCTGGCGTTTGTTTCCAAGACTGCTCCTCCCTCCAGCAAATTGTATTTGTCTGTTTGTACAACGCATCATATGTTTCTAATTCTATAGTATTAAAGTGCCAGATTGTATATTACTAATATACAACATATTTAGATCATTGAACATAATGTAATAGAAATTTAATTGTGACGTATAACAGTAACATCTTTACGACATTCTGCATAATAATGTAGTGGACATGGGTCCACAAAGTCTTTCCCCTTTATTATGGAGGGAGATATCTCCCTCCTTTTTTCTCACCCATGCTATCAGAATCCATTCTTATCACAGAAGAAAACAATGAAAGCATGCATTCTGTAGAATAATTTTATCCTGTCTTCATATAATAGTATCATAGTATCATACATCGCGGAGTAGAGCAGCGGGAGCTCGTCGGGCTCATAACCCGGAGGCCGCAGGTTCGAATCCTGCCTCCGCAACCAAGAAAAAAAGCTGGAGAAACCCTCTAGCTTTTTCACTTGCTCCAAAATATTTCAATCTTATCACCATGTTGAATTGCATCCGTATAATTTGCTCTTCTGCCATTAAGCGTTAGATTCAATATGCCCTTGACTCTCGATCGATCAAAGTGAATGTGATTAAAAATCTCTACAAAGATCATCTGCTGGTTTTTACGCTTGAATACCTTAGGCTCTCCGTTAACCGTAACTTCTATAATATCCTCATCTCCACCCACTGTTTCCTTGCTTTGACTATGGTTTTGATCGATATTCTCATCCTTCACACGTAATTCATTGATGCAGTTGTTTCCATTTTCATCTGTCTTTTTTTTTGGCTTTGTCACGATTATATCTCTGTTTTTCAACATGTAATCTGTGCCAACTGCCACATCATTTACATAAATGTTAAATTTCTCATGATCAATTTCAAATCTTTTCATCATATCTTCAATACTCTGAATAGCTGTATATTCAATGACATCACCGTCTTTTAGTGCGTAGTTTAGATCTCTTATTTCCCCGTTAACAAAAATATGATTCACCAAAGTGACATCTAGTCCATTCAACGAAACGATCTTCATGTTCTTTACTAAATCTTTCAGTAATACATGAGCATCTTTTCCATCTGCAGCTTCTTCTACAACAATGGCATCTTTATTTTTTATTTTCGTATCTAAACTACACGGTTTCCCATTGCAATATATCCTGGCTGGTTCACCGGGCTGGCCAAGGACTGTTTTCTTCTCTTTATTCAAGGTGTATTCCAGATTTTTTCCTCTTCGCGCGATCAATTTTCTGGCATTATATCCAATTAACACCAGCGCATCCGAGATGAACATTTGTCTTGTATTAAAAAGTTTAATCATATGACCATTTACGTTCACTTGTAGGAAATCATGTTGTCTGTCTTTTACAGCGATTAAACCAATACCAATTGGTGTAATGAATTCGGGACCTTCAAGTTTGCTGCATTGAAATTCAATGTTTT
Organism: Bacillota bacterium; assembly: GCA_049324315.1. Classification (GTDB taxonomy): domain Bacteria; phylum Bacillota; class Clostridia; order Peptostreptococcales; family Thermotaleaceae; genus JBMOKU01. The sequence continues at coordinate 15,673 of JBMOKU010000003.1, forward strand.
CAATGATTTCCGTACCTCTAACCACAACCCGCTCCTTTGGCAGGCCTAGCTTGTCAGCCAGATGCTCCGTAAAAGTAGGAACTTGACTGCCACCGCCAATGCAGAACACCGCACTGGGTGTTTTCCCGTTAAAAGCTATGACCTTATCTGCTATTTCTTCCGCCAGCTTCTTGATCATCTCTGAGACCTTTTCGATGATTTCTTGTGATGATTGCGTATAAGGTATACCTACAATGTCTACGAAGGTATGGACATCCTTTTTATTTAGCGAGATTTTCAACTGCTCTGCCGTGTCAAAATCCAACAAATAGCTTTGCATTAACGCTTCCGTAATTTCATCCCCCGCCACCGAGGCCATAGCATAGGCTACAATCGTACCGTCCTGTGTTATTGCAATATCTGAAGTGCCAGCACCTATATCAATCAAAGCAAGATTTAACAGTCGAAATTTTGGAGGGATAGCTACATGAATTGCAGCGATGGGCTCCAGTGTAAGATTCATGACTTCTAAACCGACTTTGTGCATCACGGAATATAAGCTGTCAACAACGACATGAGGCAAAAAGGTAGCAAGAACATCTGCCCCCATCTTATTCCCTCTATGTCCTTTTAAGGACATGATCATGCCATCATTGAGATAGTAGTTTACGACAGTATAGCCAACACAATAATATTTAGGCTCTTTTGAATCTACCTCTTTATTCAAAGCATCCTGTGCCTTTTGTATCCCTTGAATTTCCAAGCTATCAATCATGGCCTTATCGATTTCTTTCGTAACATCTATTTCTTGATCGATTCGTATGCGATATGTCTTCAGTGCGCGACCTGCTGCGGCAATAGCCACATATTTCAGTTCCGTATTAAGTCTTTTCTCCAGGTTTTCTTTCACTTTTTTGGCTACATCAGCAACTTTGTCGATATCGTGGATTTGTCCGTCATACATGGCACGGCTGGGATGCTCTAATATTTCTGTATCAATAATCGTATATTTTTCTCCCTCCATCTTACCCACAATTCCTACGACATTCCTTGTTCCTATATCCAATGAAAAAATAAGCTCATGGGGATTCATTTGTACTTTTTCAGCTTGTGTCACGGACTGCACCCCTTTCTATTCCCATTCAATCTACATATTCTTCAAAAAACACCTTTTTCCTCCTTTATTCGGCACGATAATACAAGCATTCCTCTGTCAGCGGGCATTTCTCGCATTGAGGTTTTCTTGCTTTGCATATTCTTCGTCCATGATAAATCAGCCAATGATGGGCATCAGACCATTTTTCTTCAGGTATATTCCTCATCAACTGTTGCTCTGTTTCTTCAACATTGCCGCTGCAAGCTAAACCGATTCGATTTGACACTCTAAAAACATGGGTATCTACGGCAATTGCAGGTTTTCCAAACACATTACTGATAACAACATTGGCCGTTTTCCTTCCTACACCCGGCAGTTTTACCAATTCATCTCTATCGTCAGGTACCTTAGACTGATACGCTTCCACCAGTATCTTGCAGGTGGCCAAAATATTTCTAGCCTTACTTCGATAAAAGCCGCAGCTCCTAATTTTCTCTCCTAACGCTTCCTCCGTCAGTGTTAAAAAAGCTTCCGGTGTATGATAGTCTTTATATAATTCAGCCGTCACCTGATTTACGCGGACATCTGTACACTGAGCTGCCAAGATCGTAGATATTAATAACTCAAAGGGGGAACGATAATTCAACTCCGATACAGCATCTGGATACATTTTCTCCAGTTTTTCTAATACACTTTGTATTTCTTTATCTTTCAGCATCTTTTTTCTATTTTTCATGTTAGCCTCCATTTCTTATTAAATTACGTTATAAAATTTCAATATCACAGTTGAGAATTTCAATACGATCATCGCCTTCCATAAACTTGATCACATTATCCACCATCTGATTGGCATGCTTCGTTGTATTACTAACACAAGCAAAGCCTATGACTGCATTTCTCCATTGATCATGCTGGTCTACTTCAGCAATCGATACATTAAATCTGGATTGAATTCTTCCGATTAGGCTCTTCAATATATGTCTTTTCTCTTTTAAGGAATTAGATCCAAACATACGTATTTCTACGGTACATGCGCCAACAATCATTTCCATCACCTCAATATATTTTGCACTTACTATTATACATCAATTTGACACTTATTATTGTACAAAATCGTTTATGCCGGCTACTGCTGCATCAAACAGCAGTTACTTGCTGACACGATTCATTGGCAATATTTAAGCCTAAAAAAAGATACCCTCCTTGTGATTTTGGGGTTTTGCCAGGAAATCAATCACATGGAGGGTCTTCTTTAAAACTCAGTATTTACATTGTCATTATTATTAATTTTTACCATTAGTTTCATTACCGTACCGTCATTAACAGTTGCATCACCAATTCTTACGCCATTATTATCGGTCAGAGTCGCCATACCATTGCTATCAGTTACTCCTGTACCAATTACTTTGCCATCAGCATCTTTTATAATAACAGTACCTTCTCCAACAACTTCTATAGAGAATTTTGGCAGCATATCAGCGCCTATATTTATTACATTTTCAACATTTAGTTCGTCCTCTCCGGATAGTATTGCCGGGTTATAGATTTTAACCAGTTTCCCTTGGAGGTGTTTAGGAATCTCTACGTTTAATGTTTTGATGATCTTCCCACTGCCGTCAGTCAGAGCAGCCTTGCCGTCACTATCTACAGTCGTCGTGCTAATTACCTTGCCATCGGCATCTTTTACCGTAATCATTCCCTTTTCATCAAGCTGGAAGCTGAACCTGCCGCGGTCTGTTTGAATGACTCCGTTAAGCCAGAGGACTTTTTTTACAGTACTTTCAGCAAACACCAATGTTGATCCTGCGACAAGTATAATGGCTAACACAAAACTAAATACAGATGTTTTCTTAAATTTCATAATTGACACGATTCTTTCTTCTGTAGCATTTTTGCTGAAGCTGCTGTACAACGGGGTAAATTTCGTTCTACGTTCTGACATTTCGATTAAAGATAACGCATAGTCCGCCTTTGTGCTCTCACCGAATAATTTGATTACCTTTTCATCACAGGCAATCTCCAGATCTCTATTCATTAATATATACAATACCCATACCATCGGGTTGAACCAATGGAAGCAAAGTGCCATAGTCAGTAAAAGCTTCCATAGGGCATCGAACCGCTTGATATGTATAAACTCATGGGCTAGAATATACCTTATCTGCGTTTCATTACTGTAATCCATGGATTTTGGAAGTATGATTTTAGGCTTTAGTATACCATAGGTGAGGGGCGTTGTAACTTTATCCGATACCAAAATTCTTATGGATCGATTTATCTTTTGCTCACGCAACCACTTGTCAATCAAAGCATTACCTTTCATTGGCAGCGCTGTTCTAATTTCTCTGTAGCATTTATAAAAAGATACTGCAAAGGCTAGAGCAAGAAAAACTGTTCCTACGATCCATATCAGCATGATGGGTTCTATCTGCTGCGGTTGATATATTGCCTCGATATATCCCGTTCCTCGATTGGTAAAAAAGAAGGTATCCCAATTGCCATTTGCTGCACCAGATCTTAGAGCAAATTTTAGACCAATACGGTTGATCACATTATAAATACTAAATTTTGAAGAAATGGAAAGAGGGATAATCAATCGGCATAAAGCAATTCCCCAAAGTGCAATGAACGTTGTTTTAGGCAGCCTGTTCATGGCGAGGGCTCTTATAACAACAACGATAAGAACGAGAATGCTGGCTGAAACACTCATTTGAAGTACATTCATTACCACCACCTCACTTCAGCTTATCAACAATTTGCTTCAGTTTGTCAATTTGTTTTTTTGTCAGATTTTTTTCATTAACAAACGCTGCAAAGAACATTTCAGGAGATCCATCAAACATTTTATTAATTAATTCCGTTGTCTCCTGCTCCTGGACTTCTTCCCTGGAGATTAATGCCTTGCATGTGAAATTGGGTTCCAATCTTTCAATGGCTCCTTTATCGATGCATTTTTTGATAACGGTATAGGTGGTATTTCTGTTCCAACCTGTTTCCTCTTTTAAAATAAGGGCAAGCTGGCCTGCCGTCAAATTCCCTTCTCTCCATAATACTTCCATCACCTTCAGTTCGGAGTCGAATAGTTTAATTTTCATATGCATCTCTCCTTGCTTGACTACTTCAATAGTTAGTTATAATTTATACTATCGCAACAGTCATAACCTGTCAATGCCGATTTTTCTTCCCTATTCTCCAAGATAAGTATTTACCCTATCCTGTATCAACTTTGCCGTCTCTTCTGCTGATTTATCCCCGGAGAAAAACGCTTTGCTCTCATCCTGTATAATACTGCTGATATTTGCATCTGCGTTGGCATAAGTTTTTAATTCTGAGATAAACTTGTTTATATAGTCGATATCTGATTGGGACATCGGTGCAGAGCTTAGTGAAATATCACTGTTCCCGCTTTTCATCATCATCTTCATACTTCCACTTCGGGACGCATCGATCGCCCGCTGCGCCTTCTGCTGCTGGGCAACCTTGTTGACTGAAAATCCGCCCAATGCTTTAGGTAAGCTGGCCGCCCCTCCTGATTGTGACTGCATCATCATCCCTTGCATATTCTGTGATTGGATATCATCGGACAAAAGTGTTTTTAAGAATTCCCAGCTTTCCGATTTGTATTTGGAATTCCTGTTTATTGCATATATTGAGCTTGATGTGAAGGTCCCTCCATTCGAATCGCCTGCAGAAGGAATATTGTAGAGGCTTAATTGTTCTTTAAATGCAGATTTCATAAATCCGTACATATTGTAGTCGGTAATATTGTATGGGTAAAAGACGATTGCCTCCCTGCCTGCCGCTTCCAGTATCGAAACCATATCCGTTTTGACACTGCTGTCGGTAAGACTGTCATCACCAAAAGCTTTGACCGTATTCAGTAGGTCGACGAACCCTTGGGAAGTAAAGTTGGCGTTCTTCCCGTCGGCATCAATGTAATTGCTGTAGCTGCCACCCGTAAAGAGGTTCAGAAGATCCATGGAACTGACGGAAGGCAGCGCCGCCCGATTACCTCCGCCATTATCCCCATCCTTTTGGGTCACTTCCTCGGCAATTGATTTGAAATCATCCCACGTCCATTTGCTGTCATCGATTTTTATCGATTTCTGATCAAGGATCTTCTGGTTTGCCATCAAAACATTGAATGTGAAGTCTGTAGGCAGTACATATAAATTTCCGTTGTATTTCAACGCATCAAAGATATTTGTGTAGTATTTGCTCATATCAAAACTCTTGTCACCGTCCATCATATCGCTTAAGTCGGCTAGGATATTTTTAGAAATATAGCTCTCATAGGGCAGTCCGGCAACGGATATAATGTCAGGTCCCTTACCCGACAGTATCTGCGTATTCAGGTTTTTCACATAGGTTTCATAATCACTGCTGGGATATGTCTGTATATCGATCCTGTACTCAGGGTGCTCTTTCTGGAACTTGCCCGCTGCTATTTCCAGAGCCCTGTTGGATATAGGCACGGAAACAGTAATTACTTTTTGATTTTGGACTGTGCTGTCCCCGTTCTGCATCGAGTACCGATACAATTCATACGCTACATTTCCCCTAGGAGCAGGCGTTGAAGTGTCGGGTGAACTATTCCCTCCGGATTTTATTTTCATTCCTTCCCCTGTGGGTGTCGATGTAGTAGCAACATATATATTGCCTGAGGCATCTATACTCATATCAGAAATAGTATATCCACTGGCTAAAATCGTATGGGTTTTAAAATCAACAACAGTCCCGATGGGCTTTCCAGAGGAGTCATATTTCGTAATGTCTTGGCTAGTTAGATAGTAAATACTTTCATCTACTTTCGAAAACCTGATTCTATTTGAGCCCATCATATAAAGCCCACTTGAATTCTGCGCTGCCAAATCAATGGACCAGATGCTTTTACCTGTTGAAGCATCAAATTTTTCAATAACTCTCTTCCCTATGAAGTTTCCAGCAATAACGTTGCCCACTGAATCGATATCGATGCTTTCATACCCTTGGGAGCCCAGAGTTTTCACAGGCTGCCCGCCCTTATCCAGCATCTGAATGTTCTTTGAAGGATCGGCTAAATATATGTTTCCATCAGAATCTACGGCGATATCCGTAAAACCCATATTTTTCATTCCGTTACTTCCGGTATCTGAGAATGCACCTAGCTCAACAGTCTTTAAGATATCTCCTTGAGGACTGGTCACTGTGAGTTTTTGGGAAATATTATTGTCATCTTTAGATTCCGTTGTTAGCACATAAATGTTGTCCTGTTCATCCAGGGCAAAAGCTCTGACATTTCCCGAAAAGCTGAATTTTGAATGACCTTCCGGTTTCCCATCCTGATCTAAAGTTACAAATCCGGAATTTGTTCCATCCCCCCTGTCAAAGACCACAAGCTGGTTTTTGGAATTAATCCGGCTCCCCACTGGCCAAATAAGGCCTGAATTACTCCCTATCTCCGTTTCTATGTAAGTAGGGAGGCTTTGCTGCTGGGAAACATTTTTACTTTCCGTCCCACAAGCTGAAACGCTCATTATAAGAATCACTGCCAATAACAGACACATCATTTTTTTAAACATTTTTAATACCACTTTCCTTTCTTTTTGTAATGTGTAAGATATTTAAGAATATAAAAACCCATGCCACCAGGATGCTTTTTACATCCAGCATAAATGGTAAACCTGTCAAAAAACCTGCTACAGCCAGAATGCCTAAGGAAAGAAAGAAAAATAAGCTAAAGATAAGCATCAGTCTGTTTGAATCCATGTTTAATGCCCTAACCTCCCGGAAACCTGTATACAAAAGTAGGAATCCTAAAACAACGGAAATGCAGAAAAGCAGATTCAGCATCGTATTTACGGTATCGGCAATCAGTTCGGGACGCGGCGGAACATAACCCATATTTTGTATACCATCTTGAATTACCCCTTTGATCAAGTCCGAATAATATGAGATATTAATTAACTCATCCGGAATATTCTGCGGCGGGATATACGGCCTGAATCTTATTCCCAGCCAAATGAGTACAATTCCAGTGAGTACAAAAGTCATCTCCAGGATATAGATCCCAATTTCCGCCAGATTGTACTTAATCACATTTGAAAAGTAATCTTTCTTGCACCCATCTCTTATCACAGAATATAACTTTTTCATTGCATTTTTTGCATACGCCAGTAGGGTAAGCATCGAGGCAACTCCCAGGATAAATACGAACAGCAGGGGCTTCTGCTCCATTAACGCAAAGATAAGGTTATAGTCAATGATATTGTACTGGGAAGGGTCCTTACCAATTCGCCGAAGAGCAGTCGATACAGTGGTCCTATTTTGATCTAGCGTACCTGTATCGGCTGTCTTTATCTGAAGCGCCGTAATGCGCGCCGTATCATCGCGTTCCAGCATTACTGCAGCAGGTATGTATACACTCGACAGACCATCATCCGTTAATTTCCCTATGAGGGTATCATCCTTCTCCACAACGCCAATGATCCTGAATACACCGCCAAAGATATCAATGGTTTTACCCGTTGCATTTTCTGTTTTAAATAGTTCCCAGGCAAGATCATCATCGATTACTGCAACCATCGCCCCCTCTTCTTCTTGTTCTTGTGTAATAAAGCTCCCTTCTTCCAGTGTCAAGCTGCTGAACAGCGGGTACCTATAATCTACACCTATTAGTCTGACCGGCAAAACCATATTGCCATTAGAAACCGAGGTATTGATAAGCCCGGACTGTGCGATATAGCTGATATCTTGTGTTGAAAGCTCCTTCCTAAGCCTTTTTATATCATCAGCTGAAAAAGAATTTATCCCCTGGTGATCTATCTGATTTTTAACAGATACCAGCACCTTTTGCATAGCGTAGTCACTATTCAACCGGGAGCATTCTAAAACCAGCCCTTTGCCCAAAACAATAAGGGAAAGCATCACTAAAATCCCTGTGAATGTCAGCGTCCATACAGCGTTTCTTTTCTCCATGATCTTTCACTCCTTAATCGGCTAGCATAACAGGCGAGCCGTCAGATAATGGCTTATCACTGTTTGAAACAACCTTATCTGCAGCAGTTATACCGCTCAAAACTGCGGTTTTTGTATTATCGGAATCACCAATGCTGATGGATACTTTTTCCACATAAAACTCATTTCCAAGAGGGCCATCTTTTTCTTTCAACACATATACAAAATAGCCATCATTGTCCTGCCCTACTGCAGAATTGGATACAAGGGCATTATAAGATCCGATATTCTTTTTGATATCCGCTGTGCCAATTTCTCCGCCAATCAACCCATCAGGAGGAATATCTATGATGACATCCTTTTTTACACCAATTTGTTGTTGGTTATCTTTGACTTGATTTACTTTTCCCTGAATGGTCCTGCCATTTAATGCATTTATCGATATCTCGGCTGCATCACCGGGTCCCAGGTATTCAGCGGCACTTATATTGACAATAGCCACGAATTGGAATCCCCCACTAGTATCTGCAATTCTGTATAGGGGCTGGGAAGTATTTGCCGTCATCCCCTCTGTATAATACAGTTCGGTGACTACCCCATCACAGGGGGACGTTACTTCACCCATGTCCATTTCTTCTGTTAGCTCTGCTATTTTTCGCGCTGCCATATCTATGTCAAGCTTTGTACTCTCAATGTCTCTCTTATAATCGTTTACTATTTTGTCTCTATTGTTTTTCGCAATCTCATAGTCCATCTTAGCGTTATCAAGATTTGGTTTTGCATCAGCCATTTCATTTGAAGATATAGCACCTGCTTCATAAAGAGCCACACTGCTGTCGTAATTTCTCTGGGCTTTATCTACACTCTGCCGGGCAATTTGAACTGCTTTCTCCAGGCTCAGCAGATTGTCAGGCGAACTGGCTTCTATGAGCTTTTCAATATCTAATTTTTTCTGGGCATATTTAGCCTGTTCATCCTTCAATTGATTCTCTATATCGGTTGTATCGAGGGTCAACAGCACTTGTCCTTTTTTTACCGTGTCACCGACGTCGACCATAACGCCGGTCACCTTCATATTGGTGCGAACATACAAGTCATGGATGATTTTTGCCTCTACATTTCCGGTACCTGCAGCTTCTTTAATTAGCGCCCCGCTTCCAGGGGTTTCATATGTTACCTTTGGCAGCGTAAAATTGTTTATGGTTTTTGAAAAAAAGGTTAAAAGTAACATGATTGCTAGAAATGTTACGATTGCCCTTCCCGTTATCTTTCTTCTCCCGATATTTTCATCCACATCGAATGCGTTCATATTTTTTGTCATACCTCCAATTCCATTTTCCAATAATTATAATTTCTTTACGCGAAAGAAATTTTCTGCATCATCCTTTAAGTCCCGATCGTTGAATACCCTCCACCAAGTAATTCTCTCCATAAAGGAAAACCAACAGCATCGGCAGCATATAGATCGTCGACGCGGCAAAAGCTATCCCCATCTCCCCTTTGTTGATGTTGGACAGGTAAATTGACAATGGATGCATGTTCACATCCTGCAGGAATATGAGTGCTTGCTCCACCATATTCCAGTTATCTATGAAAACCAGAATAGATAGCGCAGCAAGAGCTGTTTTCGACATGGGGAGAATAATACTGAAAAAAATCTTAAACTGACTGGCTCCGTCTACTTTAGCAGATTCAATATAGGCATCGGGAATGTACATTATAAACTGCCTCATTAAAAAAACGCCAAATGTGCCAAATATTCCGGGTAGTATGATGGATAAATTGCTTCCCACAAGTCCCAGTTTGCTAGCCATGATATAATTGGGTACCAATGTTACCTGAAAGGGCATCATCATGACAATGATATAGGCAAAGAATAGCTTATTTCGAAAAATAAAGTCTATCTTTGCAAAGGCGTATGCGGCCATGGATGAAACTAGAATCTGTCCCAGTATGATCGGAACCACAATGATCGCTGAATTCCAGAATTTGATAAGAAACTGTGTCCTTTTAATAAGCGCTGTATAGTACTGTTCCACAGTCACCATGTCGGGTATTAATTTTATATTGGCATACTTGTTGGTGAAAGCATCGTCCTGTTGGCTTGAATCCCTTGAAATTACCATACTGTAGCTGTGATCTATCTCCTGTTCGCTCATAAAAGAGTTGGTAACTGTTAGTATAAGGGGAAATAGGAACACCACAACCATAGCAAACAATATAACAGACAGTACTGCCTTTCCGAATCTTTTCTTTATATGCCGGGTAATCTGCATAGCTTTATCATCCTCCTATTGTGCTGCTGACTTTTCTTTGAATTTTGAATAAAAACAATACAAGTATGTAAATGAAAACCGCCATGATGAAAGCAGCTGATGTTAACATCTGGTAATCTAATGAGGCAAACTTGTTGTTCATATAATGCTGCAGCATGTAAATGCTGTCATGGGGATATGCACCGGAAATCAAATATACCTCCCTGAACACCTTAAAAGAATTAATGATGGCCATTACAAATACGAAAAATGTTGTTGGTGTAAGATAAACCAGGGTGATATTGGTAAACTTGTGCCAATTGCTGGCTCCGTCAATATCGGCTGCTTCGTAGTACTCTGACGGTATATTCTGAAGTCCTGCCAGGAATAGCACCATATTATAACCAATGTTCTTCCACAAATAGACGATGATAACTACAATCCTGGCAAAATCAGTTTTCATCCAGTCTATCGGTGATAATCCAAGCCAAGTAATAAAGGCATTGAGAGAACCGTTAATATCAAACAATATCTGCCATACCAGGACCACCGATGCCACTGGAACCACCAGTGGTATAATAAAGCCCATACGTATGATATTCCGGCCGTAAATCTTCCTGTTAAGGAGCAGCGCAAATCCAAGGGAAAGCAGGATATTGAGCGGAACGCCAATCACTGTAAAAACCAAAGTATTATATCCCGCTTTAAGAAAAACCGGATTCTTCATGAGACTGATATAGTTTGCCAGCCCAACGAATCTGCCACCGATGGGACTGTCTACAAAAGAATAATAAAGCCCACCTACAAAGGGTATAAAGAAGAAAATCAAGAACCCCATAAGGCTTGGTGCCAGAAAGATTAGTGCCGTTTTATTGTTATACTTTTTTCCTGTCTTTAATAATACTGACATCATCCATCCTCCTGTAATATCATTCACTTCAAAGCCATATGCCTTACTTTAATCATTCATATGCATCTTCTGTTTCATGACTACCAAGATAGTCATGCCATAAATCAATACTATCGTAATAGTCACTAATTGTCAATGACTATTATAATAGTTAGTGGAAATTCATAAATTACATAAAAAAGGAAGCAGAGATTCTTCCCTGCTTCCTTTTATGTTAACCTGTTATTCTATTAATCCCATGCTTTTACCAACCTTTTTAAAGACTGTCACAGCTCTATCCAACTGTTCTTCTGTATGTGCCGCCGTCACCATACATCTTACTCTGCCAGTTCCCTTTGGCACTGTCGGGAATACAATACCAGATACAAACACACCCTCATTAAATAAGTTCCTTGAAAACTCCATGGTTTTCGCTTCATCTCCAATAATAACAGGAGTGATCGGTGTTTGGCTTTTTCCTGTATTAAACCCTAGGCTTCCTAACTTCTGCTTAAAGTACTTTGCATTCTTCCACAATCTGTCCGTATACTCCGTGGTTTCCATCAGCATCTTAACAGCCTCGATGATTGCGCCTACTGCAGCTGGTGGCAAAGATGTACTGAATAATAAGGGTCTCCCTCGATGGCTTAACCAATCCTGTGTTGTTTTGCTGCCCGCCACGTATCCACCAATTGCCCCGATTGCCTTGGATAAGGTACCAATGCTGAAATCGATTCTTCCATGTAAATGGAAGTGGTCCACTGTCCCTCGTCCACTTTCTCCCAAGACACCTGACCCATGGGCATCATCTACATAGGTCATGGCACTATATTTCTCTGCCAGATCTGCAATATCAGGCAGGTTCGCAATGTCGCCGTCCATACTGAATACACCATCGGTGATAATTAATATATTTCTATATTTATCACGATTTTCTTTTAATACTTTCTCTAAAGAATCCATGTCGTTGTGTTTATAAATCGTTTTATCTGCCTTACTCAACCTTGCCCCATCGATAATGCTGGCATGATTTAGTTCATCAGAAATGATCAAGTCCCCTGCTTCCGTAACAGCTTGTATGGTACCTGCATTACAATTAAAACCTGATTGAAAAGTCATGACAGCTTCTTCTCGTTTAAATTTTGCTAAAAGTACTTCCATCTCTTCATGAATATCCATATTTCCTACAATTGTCCTCACGGCACCTGCACCAACACCATATTTTTCCACTGACTCTATGGCAGCTTTCTTCAATCTTGGGTGATTTGCAAAGCCTAAGTAGTTGTTTGAAGATAAATTAATGACACGCTTTCCGTTCAGAATAACTTCTGCCTCATTGGCACCTTCCAGAATTGGCAGTTTTCTATAAACGCCCTGTTCCTTCAATTCATTGATCTTTTCCTTTAGAAAAGGTAATTCATGGATATTAGACATAGGATCAACCCCCTCATAAATTATTCTTAAAGTAACTCGTTGTGGTAGTTGATGCAGATTTGCTTTGTGGAGAGGCTTATAGAGTTTGTTAGCGCAGCGGAAGATTCGTTGCATCAACTGTTTGAGCGAAGCGAGTTTTGATGCAACCTGCAGCAAGCTTACAAACTCTAAGCCTCGTAACACTAGCAAATCGGAGTCAACTACCACAACCCATTAAAGTATAATAATCACTTCGTCTAAGTATTTATGCTTCTCATTCTCAATATTACCATGGTCGTTGCATTATATTCCACAATTCATTCGGAAATTCCTTTATTTTTTCCTATATATTACATTATTTTAACGAATAGATAATTTGTGTAATTTATATACATCTCTATACAAAAAAACAAAGCTGGTTTTCCCAGCTTTACTTCTTGATAAACAATCGACTTTTTCCTGTCTTTCTTCCAAATCTATCATGGCCGTTTTTCCTATCACAGTTATAATGCTCCAACTTCTTCTTTACTTTTTCCAGGACATCTTCAAAGTGTCTGTCTGTCAATATTTCCATTCCTTCTTCAACCGTGGAAATGGGATAGATATGAAACTGTCCATTCTTAACGGCATCTATCACTTCATCATGCAGTACCAAATCGTCAATGTTCTGACGTGGAATGATGACACCTTGTTTTCCATTAAGCCCAAGATGCTTGCATATGGTAAAAAAGCCCTCTATTTTTTCACTTGCACCGCCTACCGGTTGTATTTCTCCCATTTGATTAACTGATCCGGTGACGGCAATATTCTGCTTGATGGCAACCTCACTCAGGCTGGAAAGCAGCGCAAATAGCTCCGCACCAGAAGCGCTATCCCCATCAACTCCACTATATAATTGTTCAAAACATATTTTAGCAGTTAAAGAAAGGGAATTGTCCTGTGCAAATACTTGATTCAAGTAACCTTCAAGTATCATCACGCCTTTATCATGAATACTTCCACTCATTTTTACTTCCCGTTCAATATTCACGATCCCACGATTTCCTACACAAGTGGTTACTGATATGACAGATGGCTTCCCGAACACGTGATCTCCCAGATCAATGACTGATAGTCCGTTGATTCTCCCTACCTTTCTATTATGGACGTCAATAATAATTTTTCCAGTTTGATACATTTCGTCGATTTTTTCTTCCAGTTTATTATGTCTAAAAATTCTTTCTTGGTAAGCTTTTTCAACATGATCTGCCTTTACCAACTGACAGTTTTCCATCCTGGCCCATCCATCAGCTTCTATCAATATCTCGATGATTTTATTAAATCGCGTTGAAAGTTTTTTTTGGGTCCCTGTTATTCGATGACTGAATTCAATGATCTTTGCTGCTCCACTTTTATCAAAAGGAAGGAGCCCTTCCTTTTCACAATAGGAACGAATAAACCGGGCTATTTTTTGTTCGTTTTCTTTTTTGGATTCCATGACAGAATCAAAATCCACTTTAATCTTAAACAACTTTTCAAAATCTTCATCAACCTCATGCAATAATTGATACAAATATGGATTTCCTATCATGATAATCTTGATATCTATTGGAATCGGTTCAGGTTTTAATGATGCAATATCCACGATACCCAACTGGCTTCTCAAACTTTCAACGGCTAACTCTCCAGTCTCTATGGTACGTTTTAATGTCTCCCATACATAAGAATTTCTTAAAACATGATCTGCTTGCAGGATTAGATATCCTCCATTTGCCTTGTGAATGGAACCTGGCTTGATCATTAAGAAATTGGTTTTTAATGTTGTGCTTTCATTCTCATATTCAATTTTCCCCACAAGATTGCTGTAAGTGGGGTTAAATTCCATAATCACCGGTGCACCTTTTATACTGCTATTATCTACGAGCAAATTAACCTTATATTTTTTAAGAAAACTGTCTTCAGCCTTTTTAACCACTACAGCTTCTTGGTCATCCTCAGAAATATTGAAATCATATATGTTTTCTATGACATCCTTTTGCACGACTTTGATAAATTCTACAATTTTTTCATGTTTTTTATATCGTTCATATAACTCATCCATCATGGGCTTCACAACAAAAAGAGCTACGGTATTATCCAACTCTTTAATACTCTTTTTGGCCTGCCGTTCCAGCCCTTTAATCTTACGCAAAATTTCAACTGCTTTATTCTGCAGCTCTTCAGCCTTTTTTTCTATAGCATTTTTTTCTTCGCTTTCCAGTTCGTCATATTCCTTATCCGTAATCGGTTCTCCGTCAACTAAGGGTGAGATGACAAAGCCCATGCTGGTGTTCTTAATAGAAAATCCGCTTTTCTTGCTGTAATCCGTGAGATCATCCAGTAGTTTATTTCTTTCCTCTTGATATTTCTTTACAATTTCTGTTTTTCTTCTTTCATAATCTTCACTACTAAATGCTTTTGGGATTTCTACAAGAAGTTCTTCCGTCAGCACATCCATATCCTTACTTAGTGCTTTGCCCATGCCAGGAGGCATATTAAGGGCTATTGGATTGCTGGGTTCCTCAAAATTGTAAACATAGCACCAATCATCAGGAATCTTTTCCTCCTTCGCTTTTTCATTAATCACTCGTTGGGTATAGCTTGTTTTACCCACACCCTTTAATCCTGTGACGAATATATTATATTTCGAATTTTTTACCTGCAATCCAAATTCCATGGCTTTTACTGCTCTTTGCTGTCCAATAATCTCTTCAAGGGGTATCAAATCCTCCGTTGTTTCAAAATCAAATTCATTGAGATCAAAAAATCGCTTCAGCTTTTCATAGGATAGTTCTTTGTATCTTGCCATACATCCTCCCCCTTTTGTCTCATAAAACGTCCTTAATCCATTGTATTCATCCTGCTAGTCCATCTCTCCAAATATTTCTCAAAAAAAGACACCTTTTATGTAATAGGTGTCTTAAAAAAGTTGAATTTACATGAAATGTTTTCTTCAATATCGATGATCACAAATGAATAATATTTTTCTTTACGTTACGAATGATCGTCGCCGTCCAACAGCTTTAAAAAATATGTTGCAACCTCTGAACTTTTTTCTTTTTTCACATGCTCTCGAAGAATTTTTGTTCCTTCATCTCTACATATCTGAAGGATTGCCCAGCCGGCATACTTTCGTATCATAGGGCTTTCATCCTGAAGAACTTCATTAAGATGAGGAAGCATTTTTGTATCTTTGCTATTTCCCATGGCGATAACAGCATTCCTTCTAATCACGTTTTTTCCTCTCCAGCCTCCAGCTGTTTTTCCCACTGTTTCGCGGAATTGTTTATTTGTCATATGAACCAAGTCTGTCAGCTTGAGTTTATGACAGCCTTCTATTGGAAAAAAATCCTTATTACTGGTTTCCGAAACCCTGTGATTATGTGGACATACCATCTGGCATACATCACAACCGTAAATTTTATTTTCCAGACGTTTTAAAGAAACCTCCTCGATAGGATTCTTAGTTTGTGTAATATAAGAGAGGCATCTTTTTCCATTCATCAAATAATTCTTTTCCAATGCCCCTGACGGGCAGGCTTCCACACATAAATTGCAGTTTAAACACTCTTTTTCTAAAGGAACATCGTGCTGAAGCTCCAAATCTGTGACAACATAGCCAATATACACCCAGGATCCATAATCTTCCGTAATCAATAAATTGTTTTTTCCAAACCACCCTAAGCCCGCTCGATGAGCAACATCTCTATCCGATAATGGACCTGTATCCACGAATATTTTATATGCAAAATCTCCGTATTCTGTCTTTATAAACAACATCAGTTGTTCCAATTTTTCTTTAAGGACCATATGATAGTCCCTGCCGAAGGTGCCTATTGCCATTTCTCCATAGTAATCTTCGGAAGAATCCCCGCTAGATTCCTTTTGAACATAATAGGGAATAACCACAGCAATGATTGTTTTGGCATTATGTAAAATCATCTTAGGATTTACTCTTTTCTCAATATCCTGTTCCTCAAGCCCCGTCAAATAACCTTTATCGCGCCTGTCGACCAGTACTTTCTGCAGATCTGTAAAAGCGTCTGCAGAAGTAAAACCAATACAGCCAATACCTATTTCCTTGGCATACCGCTTAATCTTTTTCTCCAGTTCCATGACTACACCTTTCAAAATATCTTTTTATTGTATTATAGCAGAAACGCTATTCATAATGAACGGAAAAGGCCTGTGCTGTATCGATTGGCAGTAAACGAAAGTCCGCTTTACCCTCTATACTGCTAATAGGTACATAGCCAAAGCATCTGCTGTCATTACTATCATTTCTGTTATCACCCATGACGAAGATCATACCTTTTGGTACTTTTCCGCTGGTGATTTGATAAGTCTTGTCTTGATATGGATCGCCATTTAAATAGCCTTCATGGATAAGTTCCCCATTTATATAAAGCTTTCCGTTCTCAATAGAAAACTCATCATTTTCTATTCCTATCACTCTTTTTATAAAAAAATCATCTTGATAATCTTTTAAAGGGGGATGAAAGATAACGATATCTCCAGTTTTAGGAGGATGAAAGAAATATGATATTTTATTTACAAACAATTTATCATTGTTATTTAATGTAGGGTACATAGAATAACCCTGTACGATGGTAAATCCGAAGATAAATTCTTCAATCCCGATGGCAATGATCATAGCCAACAATATGTTCTTTAACCATTTTATCATAATATCTAACATAGCTTCACATCCTTATGATTAATTTATCTAAGCATTTCCATAAGCGTTTTTTTTTATAACCCATAGGGACACAAATGAAATTATCAGTTTTATCATAAGTAATGTTTTGCTTCTGCTAATCATTTTATTTATATGCACAAGATATAGGAAAATATTTCTATTATGATTTGTCAAAGCTACTTTATAATATGTTCTAAAATAAGCATAACCACAAAACCAATAATGACACCGAAACTGGCCTTTATTTGATTGCCATGACAATGGCTCTCCGGTATCAATTCATTAGAAACCACATAATACATGGCACCGGCAGCAAAGGACAGGGCAAAAGGCATGAAAGTCTTAATTGAATTACCTGCTGCAATTCCCAGAATTGCTGCTATAGGCTCCCCTATACCGGCAAAAAAAGCAAACAAAATAGCCTTCAGCTTTGAATATCCTTTTTCCACCAATGGAGCTGCAACAACCAGCCCTTCCGGCGCATTTTGTATGGCCATAGCCAGTGCTAAAATAACACCGGTGTTTTCGTTTCCTGAAGTATACCCGATACCGATGGCAAAGCCTTCCGGTATATTGTGTATGGCTATGGCAGCAATCATTGCAATCGTTTTGGACATCCCTTTATCTTTAAAATCTGTTCTCCTGACTTCCCCCATATTAATATTAGGAACTGTTTTCTCAATAATAGCTAATAAAATAGCACCCATTATTAATCCTGAGATGACTTGTACAATTCCATCTGAATTCATTGCAGGCAAAATCAAGTTAAAAGAGGCTGCAAAGATCATGACTCCTGCAGCAAATCCCAGGAGTATATCTTCAAATTTCTTCGATATTGTTCTAAAAAAAACAATTGGTAGGGCACCAATTCCTGTACAAGCTCCTGCTAATATGCTGGCAATATACGCGTTCAAAGCACATCACTCCTTTTAAACGCTTTTTTACGTATACGTCGTTCCCGTTATTTTTTATTTTTGACGGGCAGCAATGATTCATACAATCCTTTTTTTGCATAAAAAAACACCCTGAACTTAGCAGGATGCTCATTTTCTCTATTCTTTTATAAAAGCAGCGATGCTTCACAGCTTTACTTTTTTTTCCTTACCCTTGGAATGATAAGTGATGAAATGGAAAAGGATTTGGTATTTTCCCTCGTCTTATCTTTTTTATCCTTGCAATAAGTCTCTATGACTTCTGCCAGCTTTTGCTTAAGCTCTTCTGCTTCGTCTACCGTTAGATAATAATCATTATAATAAAGCATGCCTTTGGGATATTCTTTTACATTCGATTGTTCAACTGCTTTGTAAAACTCTTTTGTAATGTTTTCAAAAATAGAAATATATGCCTGGTTTAAAGAATCCATAACTCCTTTTTCCCCAGAGTTCATGATGCTCTTGTCAATAACAAACATTTTTGCTGAAGGTAAATAGTATTTCTCAATGATACCGGATTTTACCTTCTCATCTACCAGCTCAATAATTCCTACTTTTTGTAGGGTCTTGATATGATAATTGATTTTTGCATGAGGCTCTCCAAGCTTGTCAGCTATCTGTTTCGCAGTAGCCGGCTGATCTTCTTCAAAACACTCAATGATTTCGATCCTATATGGATGGGAAATGGCTTTGATCTGTTCCAGCTCTCTTAGTACCAGCACGTCCTTCATAACATATCTCCTTTTTTATATATATTATTATTTCTTTTTTTTTTATTTATTATTACATATGAATTATATATATTATATTCTTTTCATTTTATGTTGTCAAAATATAATCAAAAAATTTCAAGGATTCCCAGGATTTACGCTATACTTCAACAATAAAATAGGTAATATCATCTTCCAAGGAAAAATCTTGATTTATATCTCTGATTTTGTCTTGTATCGCATGGTGAAGCTCCTGAAGGGTCTTGTCCTTATGATCTCGAAGAATTTGTATCAATCCTGCCTTATTGAGTAATGATGTTTCCCGGTAATGTTCAACCAAACCATCGGTAAAGAAAATAACCTTGTCTCCTTTTTCTAGCGCAACTTCCCCATTGATATATTCGGGTGTATAGAAGTCTCCGAATTTACAGATTGGAAATCCCATGCTTTCATCAAGAAAATGAATTCCGCCATCCTGCTTTATCAATATGGGCTGGGTATTCATGCCACCGGAGCAATACGTTAGAATGCCCGTCACTTTATTATAAATGGCTTTAAAAATAACGATATGCATTTCATTTGGAAACGAAGATTTGTTGAATTCTTCATACAGTTTCATAAGTTCCTTATCAGGTAAAGCAGGGGCTTTTTTCTTCCACATCTTATCTACAGGCTTTAAGACACGGTCCGTAAACACGGTCATCATCGCTGCCGATACGCCATGGCCTGAAACATCAGCAATATACATTCCGATATTTTCTTCATCAATCATATGAATATCGTAAAAATCCCCGCTTAATTTTTCACAGGGTATATATGCTGAAATAAATTTTACGCCATGAATTTTTAAAAATTTTGGCGGCAGCAAGGATTGTTGAATTCTCTTGGCATACTCTAAATCCTCAATCATCTTCTCATTGACTTTTTGAATTTCAGCGGTTCTTCTCTCTACTATTTTTTCAAGATTTTTTGCATATAGATTTATCTTTTTCTTCGCATTATTTAACTCAATATAGGGCTTGTCCAAGTTGTAAATAAATATGGCCCGGAGCATTAAACCTAAACTTAAGATTTTATATATATGTCCCAACAAATTATACGTATCATAGACGCTTTTATAAATAGTAAAGGCTGCACTGGAGAAAATAGCCATCACAAGACCTATTGAGAAAATCATAAAGATTCTATCCTTTGTAATTTCATAGTCTCTGAAATAAAAAATCATTGTTATTCCAAAGAGGATCATGGTAAAATACTCAAGATTTATTTTAAGCGGTGTCAACCCTTTGCCCTCTACATACAAAGCTGGAAACAAATGACTGTTATAGGTCACGATATAAAAAATCCCAATCGTTAGTATCATACTTATCCATAAAAAGAGCGTTCTGTTTAATGTTGTTTTTCTATCATATCGTACATATCCCGACAGCAATAATCCCACCGCCATAATCACGCGAGATACGATCCAGAACGTCGTAGCCTTAGCTACAGAGCTCTCTGTAAAAAAGACAGGCATGCCCTTATAACCTAATGTGTGAAAGAGATCGATACAACCAACCATAAAAAAGGTGGATGAGAATACCAGCAGACGTAATCTGTTATTTTTCTCATAGGTATAATACGTCACCAAAAAGATAGTAAAGGAGATGACGACACTTGCGAATTCCAATAAAGTATGATAACCCAAAAAAGCATTAATCGGTATAACCTCATAGATTCTTTCTTCAAATATGCCCATTAGTTGAAAAAGCAAGACAGATCCGATTGCAACTAAAATAACAGCTACATATTTGATATCGATTTTCATTCCATTAATTTTTTCTGTCTTTGTATCCATTAAAGGATAACTCCCTTCTGACATAAAGTAACATATCCTATTAATTTTCTACAAAAAAAAAATCTTTCCTTCGTAGAATTCAAGATTTTTAAGATTTATTTATGAAATATCTCCATGAAATGAAGCATCCCGATATATTTACTATATATATCACACAAGATATCACAACAGTATATGCTAGAACAACGTTTATCCATTCCCAATCTCCTGAAAAAAACCTATATGCTCTAGCACAATCCTATAAACATGGTCTGGGAAAGAAAGATTCTCTGGAAGCCTCTTGAATATCCCTATTTTTTCCATTTCACTTTGAATTGGCAGTTTCTCCAATGATTTCACCTTACCCAGATAGATAGCTGAATGTATAAGGTAATCATTACCTTCTACCCTATAGGTACCCAACAGCTGTAATTCTGACAGTAAAGCCCCTGTTTCTTCCCACACTTCTCTTACAGCACACTGCTGTAAGGATTCCCTCGGCTCCAACTTCCCGCCTGGAAATTCCCAGCCTTTTCTGTAGGGATGATAGGCCATGATTAACCTATCTTCATAAATCAAAATAACTTTACATCCTGCTAAATGATCATCTTCAGAAACACTTCCAGACAAATCGATTGTGATTCTTTTCTCTAATTCTTCTACATCATAACTGATCATCATAAGTTTTCGTGCTCCCATCGTAGATATTGAAAAAGTTCCTATATGCTAGGAACTTTTTTGCAACTATTACAGCTACTCATGAAAACAACTGCCTCCAATAAATTCTTTAATAATGGAGGTCTGTGGTATATATTGATCATCATCAATGGATACAAAATAGGATAAGAACTTTAGGAGCCTTTTCGCTTCAGAATATTCTTTTTCTTCTGTACTTATTTCGTTAAGCAAAGGCTCTGCGTATTTTTTTAATACTGCCAGTTCATACAATAATGCAGAGTTAAACATCACATCTGCTTCTTCCTGATATGGGAATATATTTCTTTCTTCCCCTCTTCTTACCGAATTCCAAAGTCGAATGGTATTTAGCGCTGAATGACCGCGATATTTGCTATCTCTAACCATCCTACGAATCAACCGGGTATCTGTCGTTGGTATTCGATTATGGTCATCAATATTTAATTGGGTTAGGGCACTAATATATATCTTAAACTTCTTGTCATGGGGAATATCTGCTGTAAGCCTTTCATTAAGCCCATGAATCCCTTCAATAATGATGGGCTGATCATCAGCGATCTTCATGAATCTTCCATTATATTCCTTCTTGCCTTCTCGGAAATTAAAGGTAGGTATTTCCACTAATTCTCCTTGTATAAGTTTAGACAAATGATCATTGAACAATTCTACATCAACGGCTTCGATTGATTCAAAGTCATATTCTCCCTTCTCGTCTCTTGGGGTAAGCTCCCTATCTACAAAGTAATCATCCGTTGATAAAGAAACAGGGTTTAGTCCATTTACCTTTAGCTGAATAGAAAGTCTTTGTGCAAAAGTAGTTTTACCTGACGAAGATGGCCCTGCAATAAGAATGATTCTTTTTTTCTTTTCTGAGATCATATCTGCTATCTGTGCAACCTTCTTTTCATGGAGTGCCTCAGCCACACGAACCAATTCCGGATATTTGCGATTAACAATGGTATCATTTAGGTTTGCCACATATTCTACACCCATAATCTTTCCCCATTGCTCCGCTTCGTGAAAAATACTGGCCAGCTTGCTTTGCTCCTCAAAAACAGGAATCTCGTTAGGACTTTCCTTTTGAGGGTGCTGTATAATCACGCCAGGCAAGTAGAATTTAAGAGCAAATAGCTTCAAGTATCCTGTACTAGGTACCATATATCCGTAAAAATAGTCCTTCAACCATCCACAGCTATAAATATTGATATCATTTCTTTTTCGATAATCCAACAACTTTGTTTTCGCATCGAATCCAAGCTTCGTAAATAGCTGTTTTGCTTCCTCTACAGAAATATTACTCTTGTGAAAAGGAACGTTTTCGTCAATAATCTGCTTCATCCTTGCTTCAATTTTTTCTACATCTTCTTCGATCATTGGTTTTTCATGATGAATTTCACAGTATAAGCCTTTACTTAAAGAATGCTCAACAGTTACCTTGCAATTTGGGATTATCTCCATTGCCGCTCTGATAAAAACAAAAGACAGGCTTCTTTGATAAATACGGATGCCATCCGTTGAAGTTAAATCGACAAATTCAATATATGCATCATCAACTAAAGCATAATTCAATTCTTTTAAAACATTATTTACCTTAGCAGCAACAATGATAGAATTATGATTACGCTGATAGTCTTTACATAGCGTTTCCAATGTCATCCCATAATCTGCCTCAACCTGACCATATTCAGCAATTTTTAACTTTATACGTCTATTATCCATTTTTTCTGATACCCCCAATAGTTGTTTTGTTCCATTCTATTTGTGCGCTAAACTTATTATGCCCCTTTCTTTAGTATCTTCTACAAATTAAGAAAAGTTCCTGTTTTTCACAGGAACTTTTCTTGATTAATGGATTGTCGGATTGCTTGGTTTCGATATATTGCTTAAGGCTTCACCTGCTTCATTAACGAAAATATTGACTGTAGCCAAGTCACCAATAGCCAGCATGCCTACTAATTTTCCGTTGTCTACAACAGGTAAGCGCCTGATTTGGTGCTGTGCCATTAGATTCGCCGCTTCATGGGCATCCATCTCAGAGGTAGCATAAATCAAGTTTCTTGTCATAACGTCCTGGGCGGTGGCATTTATATTACCGTTAGATACACTCTTTAAAACAATATCTCTGTCGGTAACAATACCTACTGCATGTCTGCTGTCGTCACATATCGGAATAGAACCTACGTTTAACTGCTCCATTTTTTGAGCAATTTCATTTACTCTTGTGCCAGGATTTGCAAAGGAAACTTCTTTCGTCATTAAATCTCTAACTTTCATGAATATACCTCCTTATCAATTTATCCCTATTTAGGTTAACCAATCTACAAAAAAATACTCATAAAAAAAAGAGCATTACGCTCTTTTTCGAAGTCTATAACCACAATAGGGACACACATTGAAATCATTTTAGGCAGATTTTTTATTCAACTTTTCCGATTTTGGTAAAAGGAAATAATCGTACTAAAACTTTGCCCCGGATCGTATCTACCTCCACAGGTCCTACCCGTTCATCTCGACTATCCAAGCTGTTTTGACGATTGTCTCCCATAACAAACACCATATCTTCAGGCACAGTAATGTCTATATCGCCTCCGGTATAATCTCCGTTAATATAGTCCTCATCTATCAATTCATCATTTACATAAACTTGACCGTCTTTAACCACAACTCGGTCACCCGCTACGCCGATAACCCTTTTGATCAAATCCTTATCTTTGCCTTCGATTGTTTTAATGTGGGATTTAAATACAACAATATCGAATCGCTCAGGTTCATGCATCATATATGGTATTTTGTTGATAATTAGATAGTCATATTCATCCAAAGTTGGATACATAGAATAACCTTTTACGAGGGTTGGTCTTATAAACGTTGTTATAATCATTGCAATAACTACAGATATCGCAATTGTTTTAATCCATTCCCAGATTTCCTTTTTCATGTAAAACCTCCTTCTCTGTTGTCCCATGTTTATTGTATCATGCATTATCGATTAAAACAATAAATGGGCCTCACGCTACAAATGATTTAGTAAGTCTAGCATATATTTATTAAGTTTATCATATTTATTTTTTTGGATATTGATATCAATCATTTCTAAGCAATCGGTAAAGTCATCGATAATATGATATGGATTTCCGAATATGGCTGCAACATGGTTTTTGCCAACCCCCCTAAACCCATGACCAATGATAGAATCATGCCTTAACTCCATAATTTCATCTAGTTTTTGTGAATTTAGAATATCAAGAACCTCGATATACTTCGTATTCTTTTTCAGATTCTTACCAATATAAGTTGTAATACCATAGCTCAAGTTTGGGTTGTAGATTCTATATTTCTTACGTAAAATTTTAAGTATCGCTTTCTTTGACACGATTTCCGACCGAAAAGAAAAGCGATTTTTATCTATATGATTCTTAATAAAAATATATTTAAGAATCGCTTCTTTTAAGCGATAGACCCTTCCAATGAAGTCAATATATCTTTCAGCATGCAGCTGCAATCGAATATTCTCAACGAGTTCTGAAAAAATAGCATCTGGATTCCCTTCTACCAGCAACATGAGATCTTTTTTCATATCTCCAATTTTCTTGCTGTCTTTATTCGATTCACCCAAATCGATAATCGCATGATAAGCATCATCAAAGCTAAAATTCAGTGCATGTTTACATGACTTAAGCAGTCTGGTTACTGCCTGTTTTTCATCCGGATCTTCATTAACTATCAAATGATACGCATCTGTGTAATTATAACGAATAATAAGTTCTTCTAAAAGTCTCTTCTGCAGCTCGTTCAGCATGAACTAATCAAATCCTTTCTGTCCGTCTTTGAATTGAAAATTATGCTCGTTCTTTCGTTTTAACGGAAAGCTCTATTTTTTGCTTTCTCTAGGTCATTGGGCAGAGGAGATAAAAATGTTTTGCCCTCCAAATATTGTAGATTGCCCGTACTTTTTTTGAATTCAATCTTATACGCATGTAAAAAGTATCTTCCTAAACAAAGTATCTCGCTGGATGATATCTTCTGTTTTTCCTCAGTATACTTCACGTCTCCTACAATAGGATGGCCTAAGCTAGAAAGATGCAAACGTATTTGATGGGTCCTTCCAGTAACGATTTCTACATCCAACAAACTAAATCGATGATTGGATTTTATGGGTTTAACAATCGTATGTATTGGTTTTCCTTGAGCTTCATTTTCTTGGACGAGCTTAGCTTTGTTTCTTATTTGATCCTTATATAAAAAGCCCTTTAAAACATGGTCTTTTGTAACTTCACCCGTAACTAAGGCAAGGTAATGTTTTTTTATGGAGTCTCTATCCCTTATCATCATATTCAGATTTTGAAGTGATTCGTAGTTTTTTCCTATTAAAATAATACCACTGGTATTTCGATCCAGTCTGTTTACGGGCGCAGGAACAAATGTCTTCTCTTGCATTGGATCATAATCACCCTTTTCATATAAGTAAAGGAGGACTTGATTATTCAGCGTATCTTTGCTTTCTTTTCGGTCTTCATGAACCAGCAGCCCATAGGGCTTATCTACAATAAGAATATTATGATCCTCATATATAACAGAAAAACTAATGTCGATATTCTGAATCTCCTTTTTTTCTGAGAATCCTTCAATGGTTTCATCCTTGAGATAAAGCTGAAGAATATCTCCATTTTTTAGAATATAGTCATTCTCTACTTTACTTCCATTGACTTTTATATTCTTCTTTCGAATCATCTTATAGACAAAGCTTAAGGTTGCCTTGGGCATATATTTTCTTATAAATTTATCCAATCGTTGATTTTCTTCATTCTTGCCAATTTGAATCTCTCTCAAAATAACCTTCCTCTCTGCAGATCAAATTCTATATGTATTATTTTTATATGATCACTGAGAAGCTATTCTTCCCATTATGACAATTCCCATTTCTTCCTATTCCTTTGTACTTGATTACATCAGTAAAATTATGATATGCTTGAATTGGACAGGAAGTTATCCCAAAGGAGGTCTTGGGCAAATGTTTGAAAGATTTAAAGATTTTATGTATGACACCAGTGATCTTTTGCTGGCTTTTGTCATTATCTTTGTAATGTCTTCTGTTATAACTTGGAAAGTATCTGACTCTTTAGCTTTTTCACGGGATAACGGGTCAGTCTTTAACCAAATAGCCCAGGAGAATGATCAAATGGTGGAAAATCAGGAATCACTTCCTCCAGATGAAGGTGAACTGGTAGAACAATCTGCTGAAGAACCGAAAGAGAATCTTACCCCTTCACAAGCAGAACAGACGCCTAATGTTCAAGAAACCCCTGCAAATCCATCTCCTGATATCGTTGTGGAAGTTCAACCGCCACAGCAAGATTCTGCAGTACAAATCGTCATTCCCAGTGGTACTGCAGGTATAGGTATTGCAAAGATTCTTACCGAAAAAGGATTGATAAGTGATCCTAATCAATTTACCAAGAGAGCTGAAGAACTAAAATTGGCTTCCAAGCTTCGTTCCGGCACTTTCTCCATACCAACTGGAACCTCCTTGGATGATATCATCGGCATCATATCAAATACAAAAAAATAATCCTGTTTCCTGTTTCTATAGTATAACATAAATGGATTCCTGTTTTACATAAAAGTATGGTAGTAATCACATTACTACCATACTTTTTTTAGTCATCTTCATTATCCTGGAAAGCTTTCATTATTTTCTCCAGTTTCTTTTTCTGATTATTATCTAAAAAGCCTTTTAACTGTTCGACCATCTCCATTTGCTTATTGTATTTTTCTTTATCTTGTTTCAATTTTGAATTGAGCTGCTTCAAGTCCTCCATTATTTCATCTTCTTTTTTTCCTTCATATTGGTGTGACATTTCTTGAAATTTTTTCATTTGTTCATCCTCAGCATTCATGTTTCCCATATTTTTCATCATTTCTTCTAAATTTTTCTTGTTAATTGTCATTGCAACACCTCCTATACTAGTCTTTTCCTTGCTAATTAAATCTATGAACCAGCTGCTTTTTTTATGCCCCAATTCAACTTTGGAGTCGTAACACTTTTTAAGATATTGCATAGTATATAGAAAGGTGCATTATGATTTTAGGAGGCTTACTATGAATGAGCTTATTCTTATGGACGATAATCAAGTCCCATTTACTTTTGATGACGAGATCAGTGCAACAAGTTTATCTTTTTTGAATAATAAGAATATACTTTTACTTATTGTTCCTCTTGCCTTTTTTGTGCTGTCTAGACAAAGGCAGTATCCTATATTAAAAAATACAACTGGACATAGCAGTGGGTTGAATACACTAAAGACAGTCTCACCTGCCGTGAATCCCTTTGACCTTAGCAATCTTGACAGAATCACACAGCTTTTAGATGGTGTGAAAAAAGCTGCCTCCATCAACGAAATGCGTAAAGTCATGAGCAAATTTGGCGGCGGTAGCGGACTACTAAATATGGATATGATTAGAGATATGGTTGGCATCATCGGAAAGAACATAGGACCGGAATATAGACCGCACTTTGAAACTGCGTCAAATATACTTTCTGTTATGGATAAAATGAAGGACATAAGAAAGGTTATGGACATACAAAGATCCTCTTCTGATGAAGCAGCCGGTGAAAATCCTATGCAAATTGATAAAATGATGGAAGCTTTCAAAGCATTTCTCCCAAAAGACCAAGCAAAAAACATCGAAAGCTTTGCAAAAATGGCACAGCTCATGCGTTTGATGTCTGCCATGGATGTAGGCAGTCAGCAAAGTGAAAATGAAAACGAAAACGAAGAGGATGAAGATGCATAGACTCCACTATGAAAAAATTTTAATACGTATTCTATTTAACAAAAAAAGGTGTAGCATGTCAGCACACCTTTTATCTGTTTCTTAATATATTGATCTCATCTTCCGTTAATTCTCGATAAGCGCCTAATGCCAAGTTTCCGTCCAACTTGATACGGTCCATGGAAATTCTTTTCAAATACGATACTTTCTTATTAACTGCTTCAAACATTCTTTTCACCTGATGAAATTTCCCTTCAGATATGGTTAATTCAATTTCTGATTGCTGATCGCTTTTTAAAATCGTAAGATGAGCTGGAAGTGTCTTGTATCCATCATCTAATACCACACCCTCTCGAAATATCGAGATATCTTCCTCCGTCACGTTTCCTTCCACCAAAGCATAATAGGTCTTTGGTACATGCTTTTTAGGAGACAGTAATTCATGGGCTAGTTTCCCGTCATTTGACAATAATAACAGTCCTTCTGTGTCTTTATCAAGTCTACCTATAGGGAATAAATCAAAACAACGATAGGCGTCATCAAGCAGGTCAACCACCGTCTTATCTCTAGGATCAAAGCTCGCAGATATAACACCTTGGGGCTTATTCATCATAAGATAGACATACTCCCGGTACTGAAGCAATTCTCCATCCACTTCAATCCTATCCTTCTCGGGGTCAACGTGCCGGCTTCCATCCTTAACCGCTTGTCCATTTACCAAGATACTGCTTTGTTTTAATACTTTTTTTATTTCTCTCCTTGTACCATATCCCATATTGCTTAATATTTTATCTAATCGCTGTGATCTAGCCATATAACCCTCCTAGTCCAACCATCTCCATGCAGCCGGGTAATAATTTTTCAGCATATCCCCTGTTTGCTTTGCCCATCCTAAAGGATAGCTATCTACACACACCAAGGTCCATCCTTTTTCTCCTTCCACATGCAGGGTATCACCTTTTAAGTATTTTTTTACTTCCATTGAATCTGCCTTAAAGTTAACTGTTCTTTTTGCTTCATGAGCTTTTAATCCCATGGCCAATGCTTGACTGGGTTCAAATCGATTTTTCTTTAGCGTTCCAAGCAGCCAGCCCGAACGCATAATCTTCAAGCCTTTTAAAGTAGGAAGATCTGTCGGAAGAAGGTACAGATTATCATTGTATACTTCAAAACAGCCGTGAAACTTCCTATCCAAATTCTCTTCCACGAAATCTTGAAACTCCTTTGGTATCTTCATCTTCGATGCTTGGCTGACCCTTGTGGCTGTCTCTTCTTCTTTGGCCTTTTTTAGTAACGCAATAAAATGGCCTTCTCCCATCACCTTATGGGGCCATAATCTTACACATCTCCTCAAAGCATCCCTGCCGTTCACCCATTCAGGTCTACCTTCATCAAGACCTGCCGTTTTTGGGATATCAACAATGGTATAATGGGTATTTCTATCTAAAAAAGTAGAGATTGTACCTTCATTCTCTTCAGGAGAAAAGGTACAGGTAGAGTACAACAAATGCCCGCTAGATTTTAATGCGCCATCGATATTCCTTAATATTTCTTCCTGAATAGCTGCATAATAGGAAACGCCATAATTTTCCCAGCTTTTCACCATACTGCTGTCTTTACGAAACATGCCTTCTCCTGAACATGGCGCATCGACCAGCACACGGTCAAAGTAATCATGAAAATATGTAAAAATTTTTTCTGGCTTGTCATTGAGTACAACGGCATTGATAATACCATACAACTCGATGTTTTTGATTAATGCCTTAACGCGGTTTGCATGAATATCATTTGATACCAGAACACCTGTATTCTGTAAGGCTCCAGCAATCTGGACCGTCTTTCCGCCTGGAGCTGCACACAGATCTAGAATTTTTTCATAAGGTTGTGCATGTATCATATTTCCCGGTGCCATGGCACTGGGTTCCTGTATGTAATAAAGCCCTGCATGATAATAAGGGTGCTTCCCAGGACGCTCTCCCGAATCAATATAAAAACCATCCCTTGTCCAAGGTATGGGTTCAAGTTGAAAAGGTGATATTTCCTTAAAAGCTTCAACAGATATTTTAAGGGTATTAACTCTAATTCCTTGAAAATGAGGAGACTCATAGGATTTTAAAAATCCTTCGTATTCTTCCTTCAGCAAATGCTTCATTCTTTCCAAATATTTCTCAGGTAAATACACAGCATCTCCTCCATCTCTTATTTCCTATGATTTACTATTTTAGAGCAAAATTATACCCACCATGAAGGTGGGTTTTACAAAACTTTATCTTTTTCTAAGTCGAATTCTTTTGCTTACCATGGCGTAGGATAAGAATAGCATAGCACCTAAGATAATCGGTAGATTTGTAGCAAATCGTATGGAATATAACGAAAGTAATGCAACAAGACCACCACATAAGGTTATCGGTATCCCCAAATAAACACCTTCAAAATCAGTAATATTGTACCTTGCCAAACGGAAAGCCCCGCATAACGCAAAAATTAAGGTTATAGCAATCCCCAATGCCCCTGTCTCCATTAAATTGAGGTGCCACATCAGAATCGCTGGTGCTACCCCAAAGGAAATCAAATCACACAGAGAATCCAGTTCTTTTCCAAAATCGCTGACAACATCAAGCATGCGGGCCAGTTTACCATCGAATCTGTCTAAAAATCCGGCAATAATAATCAATGAAGCCGATGTGGCATATTGATCGTAGAAGACGGAAATAATAGCAAGTAGTCCCATAGATAAATTTAATAATGTAAATATATTTGGTATCTGACTCTTATATTTCAATTTAATCACCCCCAGTCCAAAATTCGCAATATGCTTGTATATCATCCTTGCATACTGCCTATCCTTCAGAGAAACTCTGAAAAAGTACATACGTACACACTTTAATTTTGGAATTGATATTATTATATCATATTTTATCTTGTTACAAAACAGGAAAAGAAAGAAAGTCTTTTTTTTATTCTCGTCATTATTGACTGCTCAGATCTCGTTAAATTTGCTGGAAGAATTTAAATGATTACCTGTTATTTGGGTAGTATTTTTCTATGCATTGTTATATAATAACATTTGAAAATTTCCAATGTATTCATAAAAAATTTTCAATAGGAGGTATACATATGGCGTTGGTAACAAGTACAGAAATGTTCAAAAAAGCACGTGAGGGCGGTTATGCAATTGGAGCCTTTAACGTAAACAACATGGAAATCATTCAAGGAATCGTAGAAGCCGCAAAAGAAGAAAAATCTCCCGTAATTCTACAAGTTTCAGCTGGTGCTAGAAAGTATGCAAATCCCATCTATCTTAAAAAGCTTGTTGAGGCAGCCATTGAAGACACTGGATTAGATATTGTTCTTCATTTGGATCACGGTGAAGATTTTGAAATCTGTAAAAAGTGTATTGATGATGGCTTTTCATCTGTTATGATTGATGGATCCAAGCATTCTTTTGAAGAAAATATCGCACTGACCAAAAAAGTTGTTGATTATGCCCACGAAAGAGGCGTCGTTGTTGAAGCAGAATTAGGAAAACTGGCTGGTGTTGAAGATGATGTGAAGGTCAGTGAAAAAGATGCTACTTATACAGACCCTGATCAAGCAGCTGAGTTTATTGTAAGAACAGGTGTTGACTCTTTAGCCATTGCCATAGGAACAAGCCATGGCGCATACAAGTTTAAAGGTGAGCCCAGACTTGATTTCGAAAGATTAGAAAAAATTACGAAACTACTTTCAAACACACCGCTTGTTTTGCATGGTGCATCCACAGTTCTGCCTGAATTCGTCGAGCTATGCAATAAATATGGCGGAAAAATCCCTGGAGCCCAAGGGGTACCAGAAGATATGATTCGTCAGGCAGCGAAACTTGGTGTCTGCAAAGTAAACATCGATACAGACTTAAGACTGGCCATGACGGCTGCAATCCGACAATTATTTATAGAGAACCCATCAGAATTTGATCCAAGGAAATATCTTGGCCCTGCCAGATCAGCAATTAAGCAAATGGTTCAACATAAGATCAAAAACGTTTTAGGTTCAAGCAACACACTGTAAATTCCGTTTTAACCCCTGAAAAAGAAAAGCCATAGAGGGATTCTTTCACATCCCTTTATGGCTATTTTATAACACATAGGAAATTTAAAGTTGTTCCCTATATTTTTTTTGGCTCAGTATATTCTTGTCCGAATAAGTCAACCGTTACTTCCTCCATAGCTTGATCCTCTAACGGTTTATCACTAAAATTACGTTTTACCTTGGCAATACGATCCACCTCTTCTATTCCCTCAATAACCTTTCCAAAGGCTGCATACTGTCCATCTAAATGTGGAGAATCTTCATGCATGATGAAAAACTGTGAACCAGCTGAATCAGGATGTCCTGCTCTGGCCATAGAAATTACACCTCGCTGATGTTTCAGTTCATTCTTAAAGCCATTCATATCAAATTCTCCTTTGATCGTATATCCAGGGCCACCTGTCCCTGCACCTTTAGGACATCCTCCTTGAATCATAAATCCTGGAATAACTCTATGAAAGATT
Source organism: Bacillota bacterium (assembly GCA_049324315.1). Classification (GTDB taxonomy): domain Bacteria; phylum Bacillota; class Clostridia; order Peptostreptococcales; family Thermotaleaceae; genus JBMOKU01. The sequence continues at coordinate 48,418 of JBMOKU010000003.1, forward strand.
AAGCCATTGTAAAATCCTTGCTTGACCAACGAGATAAAGTTATTTACCGTGTTGGGCGCTATCTCTGGATACAATTCAACCTTTATTTCATTTCCATTTTCCATCTTAATCGTTACAACCGGGTTTTGCACAAAAATCATCCTTCCATCCATTATTTTCATTACTTATTCTTTTTACTATATTTTGGTCAAATATGCAATAGATCATCCAATCTTTTTGTATTTCTTCATATTTTATAAAAATAAGCCATTTATCCTATCATCATCGTATTCCCCTGATATTTCAATCATGTTACAGCTTTTTAATACGCACTTAACAATTATATGTTATGGTATAATTATTATGAGAAGCTTTTCTCCTTGCATAGGCTCTGGGCATATCATAAACGCCTTATCCTATGCATATATAAAAAGTATATCGTTAAAGCCTTTGTCGTTTTGCATGAATTACATTTACTTACAAGGAGGAATTCTGTATGGTCAATGGCAAAAAGATCAGAGAATTGCGAAAGGAGAAAGGATATACATCGCAAGATTTGGCAGTACGGAGTAACTTATCAAAAAGCTATATCGAAGAATTGGAAAGAGGCGATAAAAAGAATCCAAGTTTTTCAACTGTTGAAAAGCTAGCCGATGCACTAAATGTGCTTGTAGATGATTTGAGAATAGGAATGGGAGTATTTCATGTGTAAATAAATTGAGTGTAAGAGACAGCCGGATGAATAATATCGGCTGTCTCTTTTTCATTATGCTTTTTTTACAGCACTATACGAAATCATCGTTATCAATAGCATTATACCAGAAAACCACCCAAAGATTCTAATGCTGATGTCAATAAAAAATTCCAATGGGAGCATTTGTATCAAAACCTCAGTATTGGGATCCAACAACCACAAATCATTGTCGAAAAATATTTCATGGAAGTATGTAAAGTATTGATAGAAATCAGTCTGTACCAAAATGAACAGAATCATCATGATGCTGATCGATAACACACCACTGCGAAGCATGATGCGCAATATGTCTTTTAAAAATTGATTGCTATATTGCCTGATGATCAGTAAAGATATAATCACTAGGACGGCACCGGTATTTCTTAACCAAGAGCCTGCCTGAAACAGCATTTTCACATCAACCATGTGGCGTTTTTCCCGCTCACCAAATACCTCCTGGTTTTCCCCTTTAATCTGGGCCTGCATATCTAAGTCTTTTTCCTTGTCTTTCAAATAGTCGATCAGTTTAACCGTTACGCGTTCTAAATCATTCATTTCCATGCCGGTAATAGAAGAAATATCATATTTCTTAAACTCGTTTAAATAGAAATTCTTATTAAAAGTAAACATTTGCATCGTTGTCAGCAGGATAACCATAGGTATAAGCAAAATGATCATCCACATGCCAATCTCATATAACCAAAAATGATTTATTTTTCCTTTCATATATGCCCCATCCCTTCAATAACGCTTCTGACCTGATTCCTTACTCTTCAAAATAGCATAAAATAATAATTATTTATCATAGGCTAGCAAGTCTATATTTAGAATCTCATATTTTTCCCAGTCACGATCATCAAAATGCCACCATTCACTATCAATCGTTGTAAAACCACTCTTTATCATGATATTCGTCAAATAGTCTACGTTTTCCTGGACATGTCTTGGATTCCCAGTGAATAATCTTGAAGCCCTCTCCGTAAAGTCATCAAAACCCGTAGGCATCTCCAATTCTTTTCCATTTTCATCTACCAATGTAACATCTACAGCTCCTCCACGATTATGTCTAGAACCTCGTTTGGGGTTCGCCATGAATCTGCTGTCTGGAAGAGCATCCCAAAATATCTGTTGTACATCCAATGGTCTATAACCATCCCATATTTTTATATGATAACCATTTTTTTTAAATTCTTCATTTGCAGTCTTTAGTTTGATCGCTGTATCATACCTTAATAAACATAAATGAACAGGATATACCGGCTTTTTAAGAAAATTATCTGCTGTTGCATACCTCAGCGCAACCTCAATGGTTTCATCGACATCAATGATATTCACCAATCCCATCAGCTTTAGTCCCCCTTCTAATCAACAGAAAAACGCCAGCACTTTTCAAACCGGCGTTGTTCCATCATTATATGCTTTTAAAATTATTTTCCGTAGATAAAACTATCAATCAGCTCTACCAGCTTTCCTACCTGGGGTTTGCTCATTTGCGCATCAGCCCCTACGGAATCTCCCTTATGAAACAGTTCATCTGTTATTAAAGATGAGAAAATAATAACAGGAAGTTTTTGCAGAATTTTATCTTCCTTTACCCTTCTTGTAAGGGTATGTCCATCTAATTGAGGCATTTCAATATCTGTAATTAGAACCTGGACATCCTCCATGAAATTCTCACCCTTGGTATCTGCTAAACTCTTTAAATACTCTAATGTCTGTCTCCCATCATCGAAGAATTTCAAATCTACATATCCGGCTTTAATAAGTACATCCTTTAATACCTGTCTGATCATTGGAGAATCATCTGCCAGAACTAGTTTCGCATTTGACCGATCCCTAGAAGTAATATGCTCAATCCTGGAAGCGTTAATTCCGGATGAAGGACTAATATCCATCACAATTTTTTCGAAATCCAGCAGCATAACGATTTTATTTCCTAAATTAATATTTCCAATAACCAAAGAAGACTGCATCAGCGAATCAGGCTTGCTGATCATATTCCAGCCTATTCGGTGAATTCCTAAAACTGAATCTACGCAGAATGCCACTTTTAATTGATTAAACTCACAAAGCAGCGTTTTATGCTTCTCGCTTTTAGCAGTTTCTTTTTTTTCTAAAACATAATTCATATCAATAAGCGATACCACATCACCACGTACCAATGTCAATCCAGCAATAGCCGGATGTGCATTCGGCATTTTTGTGATATTATCTACTTCAAGAATTTCTTTTACCTTTATAACGTTGATGGCATAATGGACACCAGCCACGGTAAACTCTAGGATTTCTAACTCGCCTGTCCCACTTTCCAATAATATTCCCTTCTGCTCCTGCATGTTTTATCCCTCCACACTTTTGAATACTATTTTCTACATTTTTTGATATTTTCCTGCATTATTTTCTTAAACTTTTTACAACTAGCTTATTTTCTTCATATATGTTTTCATTACATAATCACTTTTATATTAAGCATACTAAATATATAAATCACAATGCATATTACGAGGAGAAAAATATGGGGTTTATGGAAAGTAAAAAGTTCCATTTGCTTTTATTGGCTAGTTTCATAGGATTATTGATATGGTCCCTCATAAATCCAGAGGATATCATAACATGGTTTTTTGAAGTAATGCCGATCATTCTAATTATTATCCTTCTCATTTATTATTATTCTTGTTTTCAATTTACAGATCTGGCCTATCTTTTAATATGGATTGATGCGGTAATCATTCTTGTAGGCGGACATTATACCTATTCAAAAGTCCCCTTGTTTACTTGGCTGAAAGATATATTTCATTTAAGCCGCAATCATTATGATCGGTTTGGACACTTTTTCCAAGGTTTTAGTCCGGCCATTGTATTTAGGGAAGTATTCATTCGCAAATCCATATTACCCAAAGGCAAGCTGCTGTTTTTCATAATTATTGCTATATGTTTGTCGATCAGTACTGCCTATGAGCTAATAGAATTCGCAGCTGCAAAACTGCTTGGTTCTAATGCCAAAGCATTTTTAGGGACACAGGGCGATCAGTGGGACAGTCACTGGGATATGCTCTTTGCTCTGGTCGGAACCCTATCGGCACTTTTACTGCTAAAAGACTATCATGATCAACTCTTAGAAAAGAAGAAAGGGCAGCTCAACGTAAAAAGTCCCTATCTAAAACATAAATAGAGACTATGCAACATCCTTTACTCCATTTCTCCATTTCGTAAAACCATATGTATATGATCTTCCCATGCTCCGTTGATTCTAAGATATTTCTTTGCAACACCCTCATGATAAAAGCCTAGCGCTTCTATAACCTTCCGTGAAGCAATATTTTCAGGTATGATATTTGCTTCTATGCGATGTAATTTAAGCTCGCCAAAAGCAATTTCTATGGTTTTTCCCAGGGCTTCTTTCATATAGCCTTTGTTGACTTCGTCTTTATCCAGTTTATAACCGAGAAAACAGGATAAAAATGCACCTCTGACGATATTGCTTAAACCAATTGTCCCAATGATCTTCTCAAATGATGTATCTTCTTTTTTATAGATCCATAGTCTAAATGTATCACCCCGTGTTATGCTATCCATATCTCGAAGCAAGCTTTCTCGGTGACAATCCAACGTAAAAAATGTTTCATCCCTACTGGGCTCCCATTTCCTTAAGAACTCTTTATTACGAGCATAATAATCTAACACCTGCTGGGCTTTTGTTTCATCAATAGTTTTTAAAACCAAACGCTCTGTTTCATAAAATTGCTTAAGCATTATTCAACCCCCTATTTAGAAAAGTGAGCAGAAAACAAAGGTCGATAAACTAGCTTTCCATCTTCTCTTGTACTTTCCATAAGGGATAACTTATTTACGAACAGCTCATTTGGAACCATGGATATTACCTGTTTCAGGGTATCAAATTCGCTTTGTAGAACAACCTCTCTACCTATGGTAATATGCGGTTTTAATCCTCTTTCTTCTTTAGGATATCCTATGGATTCCAGTTCCTTCTCTAAAAGTTGATATAGTTTTTTTAGTTCCGTACTATTTTCTAATCCCGCCCACAATATTTTTTTATTTCCTCTAGGGAAAAAACCCAAATTTCCGGTCATTGAAGAAAAACCCGAACATTTTTCAGCTGTTTTTGACACAGCATTTTTCAGCTCTTCTATCTGTTTTTCATCCGATTCACCGATGAAACGCAGCGTTAAGTGGAAGTTATCTTCTCTTGTGAAATTCCCTTTTATACAGTATCTCTGAATGATTTTACTTTGATTAAAAAAGTACTTTTTCAATTCCTTCGACAGCTCTATGGCGATAAATACCCTCACCGAATCACTCCTTTTTCATTCCGGCTTCGTTCGTTTAATAATTGTGCACCATACACTCCATCCTTATATTATATCAAGATAAATGAAAAATTACTTCTGTTTCTGTATAACCTAATCTTTCGAGCAGCTGTTCCATATTAATATCTGTACAGATCCCATCTTGATCCCAATGTTTCTTGCACCCACAAGCATCTAATAAAACACATTGAGCTGGAATCCCTAGTTCTTTAGCTTTCCAACCGCCAGCAAGAAGATTGAGCACGCAGGCGACACCTACAATCCCTACTTCATGGGGAGTTGAGATTTCTTTCAAAAACCTGGAGGACTCGTGGGTAATCACAAGGACTTCAAATCCTTTCTGCTTCCCTAGTTTTGTAACTCGACGGACATTACAGCCCGCTGTACAGGAAGTACATCGCAGAGCATCGTCCACTTTTTCAGCTTTACACTGGTCATCGAAGCGTCTTCTCATGCATCCCGGCAGCAAAACAATTTTTCTTTCTCTATTTTGGAAACTTCTTTGATACGCCTGATTCAGAATTGCTGCGCCAACCATGTTTATATGATATTCTACCTTTTTTCTGCCGCAAAAAACATAGTCCTCCCGCCATTGATATTGGGGATGAACATTCTGAAGAAAATTCTCAACTTGCTCTGTATAAACATTCAACGCCTCATCGCTTTGTTCCTCAAACCACTGGGCAAAAGAAATACATGTTTTTATTTGCTTTGCAGCATCTTCTGTATCCAATGAAGAAAAATATGGTGCCCATATCTGTAATCGCTTAGCTTCCTGCTTAAATTCCCCGGTTGCTACCAACCAAATAATGAGTTTATCTAAATTTTCAAGAGAATAGAAGCCGTCATTTTCAACGATAGCTTGTTTCGTCTTTTTAGTCTTATATGATGATGCAAAATATAGCTTAAAGAGGACACCTCTCACTGCATCAGCAATATCTTTTATATATCCACCTTTTTGTCTGAGTTTCCCCAACTTTTGTAAAATCATTCCCTGCCTCTTGTTGAGCCTTATAGCTTGACCCATATAAGTTCTCCAGAGAATCCCTAGCATCGATAAATCCAAAATGTATTCTTCTCTCGTATCCAGCGGCTTCTGTTCCGTCTTAACGACATACAATTCAAATTTTCTAAGAATGTCATCCATCATTTCCCAAGCTTCTTTCAGTACTTCCTTAGAAAACCTTTCTACAACCCGATAATAGCGATCTGATGAATGATCCATTCCTTTTAATGAATAGGTAATCACTTTCATAGCAAAATCCCTTCCCCTAAAACTTCACAACTCAATTTATCTATCTATACATACGCTACAAAACCATGAATGTCTGATATAATTTGTATACCTTGCTTGTGCGTTATTCTCAATCCTATCCTTGATAGGGGCATAAAAAATAAAGCGGCAATACAGCCGCTTATTCGTCTCCCTTACAACAACCTTCTCCCTTATGCAAATCAATTTTACTCATGATCTCAGGCACCATTTCCACCAGTTTTTCCAGGCCACCTTGCTTTCTGATGGGTAGTACTTCAATACGATCCCCTTTTATTACCAGCATAGCCGTAGGCGTTGCCTTTGCGCCCATACCGCCGCCACCGCCGCTGCCGCCTGAACCTTTAGGATCTGTTCCGTCTCCTCCACCACAGCCTAGTCCAAAGAATACATCAATAATAGGAATCAGCGTCGTATCACCTACTTGAATAGCTTCTCCTACTATCGTCTTTGACTTAATAAAGCTTTCAAGCTTTTCGAACATCACGCTTACATTTTCACTAAAATTAAATGACATATGATTTTTCCTCCTTTTTAATTCGTATCATTTTTTTAATTATATTTCTTACAGGCTTGGTCACCAGCAGCCGTAATACAATGATGCATAGAACGCCTATGATTACCCTTCCCTGTATTGCAAACTCACCTTCTACCACTTCATCCTCAAAAACCGTCATAACATCGAACTGCTGCCTGTGTAAAAAGGGGGTTATAGAATAGATAAGTCCGGATAGGATACCTGTGTAGTATGGATTTTCAAACCCAATCCTTCCTTTGATGTGAATATGCTTTGGCTTCATATGCTTTACGATATCTCTAACAAATCGCAGCCCTGCCTCCAATAAATCCTTGCTCAGCCACTCCAACCCCTGTGTCATAGCTGTCTTCTTCTTATGTTGATTATCTTCTTCTTGCTTTACTTTATTATTTGCCTTTTCATCTTTAAATACAGAAATTTGATATTTAAAAACATGGAGGGAAAAGTCCGGCTTAAAACCATCACTGATCTTAAAACTGATACCGATACTGCTCAATAACCAGCTGATTCTCCCCTGTAGTTTATGATTCTCGTATTTATGCCCGTAAAAAGCATATTCGAATGGAATAAAGCACACTGTAAGATATGTAAGACCCACAACGTACATTATAATTTTAAAGAACAGCCATAGCATAATTATCGACTCCTCACGGCGGCAAGCTTTTTACTTCCTTTATACAAACGGGCTGCCATTTTAGTCATTACACCCGGTGCTTTTTTGATTCCTTTTTCTAATAATTTAGCTCCCGGCTTAACGCCTGGCATAAATCCTATAAATAGACCGGAGTTTTGTACAATATGCTTCTGTAAACCGACAAATGCCTTAATACCATAAGTTTCTTCGCAGTCATACCGATCCATCATTTCTTCAATAACTTTTTCTCCAATAAGAGAAAGTTCTTCCGGTATCTCTATTTCATCCATATCCTCCAGTTCCCACATGAGAAGCTTTAATGACGTCAATTCCTTTCTGCATTCAACGCATTCTTTTAAATGCCCCTCCAAAATGATCTTCTCTAACGGATCAATGGTTCCATCCAGATATTCTTGAAGCAAAAAATGATCAAAGTTGCACTTCATCATGACACCTCCCATACGCCTTCATGCTTCAGCTTATCTTTCAACATCCTTCTGCCGCGGAATAAATACGTCTTCACAGTACCTATCGGCAGTTCCATGATTTCTCCGATTTGATTGTAACTCAATCCTGATACATGCCTTAGTATCACAGCAGTCTTCATATCTTCCGGCAGTTCTTTGATGGCCTTCTCCAAGAGTCTTTTCGTATCTAAAAAACTGAATTCCTCTTCGACGCTAATCGATGAGGAAACAATATGTTCTAGCCTATGGTTTTCATCATCTATAGACGTTTCTAGGGAAACCGCATTCTCCTTTCGATCCCTTATATGATTCAAGCAAGTATTGATGGTGATCTTTTTCAACCAAGGAAGAATGGGCCTCTTTTGATCAAAATCTCTTATCCCATTAAACACTTTGATATATATTTCCTGTACCAAGTCAAGGGAATCTTCTTTGGAGTTCGTATAATGCCAACAGAGCTTATATATGTATTTTTCATATTTCTTAAACAGCAGCTCATAGCCTTCCCGCTTACCGTTTTTGCATAGTTCTATTAACTTTTCATCGGAACTCTCCAAAAAATCTCCCCCCTTTCTGCAAAGATCTACACTATGTAATACCCGAAAAAATAGAAAAAGTTTCAAAATAGCTGAAATTTTTCTTTTTATATTCTAAGGTTCATTCTTTTGGTCCCTTGGATAGTATCAAAAAACAGCTATATTGAACACAGACAGCCATTAACACAATATACAAAACACACATATATTGATAGAAGAAAAGGAGGTTATATCCATGAGATACGTTTATCCCTGCGGAAATTTTTTTTGTCCATTTTATATAGCCCAAAGATTTCGATCTAGTCATGATCATTTGGCTTCTTTTCCAAGACGTTCGCCTGTTGTGGTCAATCCTAAGGAGATCGAATCCAAGGAAGAATATATTCATTTTCACTTAACCATTCCTAAACTAGAAGGCTTACCCAATCAACAGGTACAGAACTTGATCAATCATGCCATTGAGAGCGATGTAATGGAATTTAAGAGGCAGATGGAAGAAGCGGCACAGGAAGAGGCTGAAAAAGCAATGCAGGAAGGAAGAGAAATGAAACCTTTTATCGCATCTTCCATTTATCAAGTCACCTATGACAGCAGTAAAATCTTCAGTCTAACCATGACCTATTATGAACTGATCAACAATATACATTCATACATCAAAGCGTCCTATAATTTTAATCTAATCACTGGAAAATCCCTGGGATTGAAGGATTTGTTCAGGCCAGGTGTTGATTATAAAGTGGCCATCAATGCTGAAATACGGAAGCACATTCAAGCCAATCCGGATAAGTATTTCCCTGGTACATTAGAACGCTTTCATGGTATTGCAGAAGATCAACCCTTCTACATTGCTAAAGAATCTTTGGCTGTCTTTTTCGGATTTCACCAGATCGCACCTACAGAATCGCAAATACCCATCATAAAAATTCCGTTGTCCCATCTAAGCAGTCTTTTAAAACCTGAAATTTTATCTTCCATCTAGTTTTAATTAATTCCTTTACAACATTTTATTATGGAATTTCTGCCTATAAATATCTGAGGAAATTGTTACAGACGATTTCCTTTTTTTCATGTGGTATAAAAGGACGAAAGAACCATCTTTCCTTTAATTAAGTATAAAAATAAAGATTTAGTAAAATATTAATTTTGCATAACCATTTTCTTTTTTACGAATAAAAAGGAGTTGTCAAAATGAGAATTGCTATTATTGGTGCCAGTGTATGCGGCTTGGCTTGTGCATTAGAATGTGAGCGTCTAGGCGTCATTCCTGATATCTTCGAAAGAGACCATACAGTTGGCTGGGTATGGCCGTCCGTCAGTTTTTGTCCATTTATTTTTTATCGAGATGCAGGTGATATTCGTAAGTATCTACTGGACAACTATAATCTTGATATAAAGCCGATCGGAAATTGTACAAGCATCACCATGAAGTCATCAAATCAAGAAGTAAAGGTGGAAGGGAAGCTTGGATACTTCTTTTCAAGAGGTAAAGGTGTAGAATCATTGGAGCAGCAGCTTTTGCGTGATATTCGTAAAACTCCCATACATTACAATCGAGCTGCCGATTATAAAGAGCTTTCCAAAAAATATGACTTTGTTGTAGTTGCAACGGGAAGTGACGCAGTAGCGAGAGAATTAAATGTATGGGAAGACTTAGGATTAGTGCGTATGTACGGTGGTTTGACCTTAGGCTCCTTCGATCCCAACTCCACATCCATATATTTTAATACAGACTACGCAGGTACAGGCTATGCTAGAGTAACACCCTTTAACGCCAGTCAAGCTGTTGTAAAGCTTTATGTTATCGGACGCGATGAATTTCAAGAAGATATGCTGTTCTCAAGATTTTTAGAGCAGGAAAACCTAAAACATTTAGAATTCATCTATAAGATTAATCCAAACCCATTTACAACAGGACGGGTAAAAAAATTCAGGGTGGGAAATATATTATTAGCAGGCCGCGCAGCTGGTCTTACGGAAAGATTGTTAGGCGTAGGTTGTCCTGAGGCGTTGATAAGTGGCGTCTCTGCCGCAAGAGCCATGATTCAGAATCTGGATTATGAAGCAAAGATGAAAGATTTACGACTTGATGTTGAGAATATCGCTGCTTTTAGGGATATAGTCAATTCTTTTGATAATAAAGATTTTGACATGCTGCTTTCAATTATTAAAACACCCGGCATTAAGCAACTGCTGTACAACTCTCCTATGAATTTGGTTGATCTATCCGGTAGTATACTGAGAAAGGTGAAAGAATTTGAAGCCACGCTTAAGCATTAGTTAAGGAAAGGATATTTTAATAAAATAATAAGTGCTAACTGTTTGCCTATAGTATACCATTATGAGGTGTGTATCATGTTAATTCTAAAAGTACTATCCCTCTACATCATTTCTATTTTTGTGATGCGAATCATGGGGAAATCTGCCATCGTTCAGATGACTCCTTATGATTTATTATCTGTTATTATCATCGGAACAGTGGTTTCAGAGCCGCTAATCAGTACCGAATACCTTCCTACTATAAAAGCTGTAATTATTCTGGTCATTTTGCATATACTTTTTTCTCGTTTCACACTTCATCAAGTCGGAAAACAACTTTTTCTCGGAGAACCTACTTTGCTGATTAAAAAAGGACAGATCCTTGAGAAAAATTTAAAAAGATCTAGAATTTCCGTTGCACAGCTGCTCTCTATCCTTCGGTCACAGGGGTATCCCAAAGTCTCTGATGTTGACTATGTTATTCTTGAGCCTATCGGTGAAATGAGCATTATTCCAAAAGTAGAAAACACCCCCGTTACAGTACAACACCTAAAAATCTCTATTAACGATGAAGGCCTACCCATCGCTGTTATTATTGACGGTAAGATTCAGAAAAAAAATCTAAAGCTGCTGGATAAAGATGAAGCTTGGCTCTTGGAACAGCTGGCAAATGAAAACATTCAGCCTTCCCAAATCATATATGCGTATGTCAGTGAAAATACAAAGGAATTAACTATTAATCCGAAAACTCCTTAGACATACAAATAGAATCTATTTGTTTTCCATGCATCTCTTCTATCTATCAACTTTTTATAACTTCATGTTCAACCTTAACATGAACTTTATATCTAACTTTAAGTTTTTTTCTTACATAAATATGGATATCGGAGATAACGATTCATATCTTGATATCCATTCACCATGTATCCATATCATACTACCTAGAACGGCAGCTCTACACTATCCCGAAGCCCTTGAAGTCCAATCTGTTCATGACTCGCCGATTGTCTATTACCGCCATCCTTCACCTGCTGTATTTCCTTCTTTACTAATAGTTCCGTCGCTGCCTTTCTTACCGTTGGATCAGCAGCTTTTTCAGCCAGCCATTCGATATAATCCGGTGCTTGTTCGAAAACTTCCAAGAGGGTCTTACCCCTGTGCTTCCCAAAGGTCAATCGCATGTTTTGTACTTCCACTTCTGTAACCTCATTAGTTTGCTCCTGCTGGATAAAATCCCGCATATCCTCAAGGTCCTGTGTAAATATCTCCGAGAGACTGGCAACTGCCAGTGTTGCATCGATCTGTGCTCTTTTCTTTGCCATCTTTAAGCATGTATTGGCCAATGTATAGGAGTCTTCGTTTTCAACGCGAAACTCTAGCTGACCAAACCGATTCAATCTACTTTTTAGTCTTGTTCTGTCAGCTCCCATAGGCAGATCTGATTCCTTTACCCATCTCCAACGGTATCGGTCTTCTTTCGTGTTGCAGTGACCAAACCCTTCCGTGATCCTCTGTTCACCTTTGAATAAAAGGCACTTAACCGTATAGGCAAAAAAACCTTTTTCATAGTCCTGTACCTTATCTGTTATGTCATACATGGAGGTTATCCCCATCAGCATCAAAATTTTCTCTGCACCCGGCTTCAATAATGTGGGCTTGCTTGTCCCCGGTATGATCCCGTAATCATGTTCACTCTTTAACGTTTGCTGTACTACTGCCTGAAAATTGCTGATTTTTTGCATCAGCCCTGCCAGTTTGGATACGTCTACATGCTCAATCAGGGAGACATTTTGATTCTGCATTGTCTGCAGCTCTTTTCCACCATCCATCTACTCCACCACCTTAATCTCGATTTTCTCAACCTGTTCTCTTATGATAATCCCTTCAATAATCTCTCCGTTTTCCGTAACTGCCCTACCGTTAACGACTTCAACAGATTTTTTTAGGTTTTCTTTGTCTACTTCTTCCTTAATCCGAATGAACTGATTGTTTCCTGACTGCTTGAGATATTGCAATATCGTTTCTTCATCATACTCCCACTTCGATGGCTGCTTTCTGGTTGAAACTTTTCCGTATGGGGTGCTGATCTTAAATTTTGGATCAACTTTTCTTCTGGAGATTAGATATTCCACTAGAAGACCTTCAAAAAAAGCCTTTCCTTCATCAAGCTGATGAAGCTCCTTCTCCTTCCACGCATTGATTCTGTCGATTTCCAATCGAGCAAGTTCCTCTATTTCTTCTCTCTTCTTGTTGGCTGTTCTGATTTTGCGAAGACACCAGTCGGCTTCATGCAGATCCTTTACAGTGAATTTCTCCTTTACTTCCTTCTCCGGAAGATTAAATATGATATCACTAATATCTTCTACGCCTGTCCTTTCTAGTAGATTCATTTGAAATTCCTCCTGATATTGCCAATAGTTATCGTTACAATGTTCTAATCTTATTTTAGTTTTTTCAATAAAGACCCTCACTATATCTATGTTTTTATAGCAATATTCGTATGTTCTTCAAAGATTTTCAAAAAATTTTCTCTCTTAAAAAAGGCTTTTCCATGGCCTATGTTTATCACACGACTTGACCTTTCTGCCCATAGATTAAGCAAAAACATCAAAAGAGCCAATTAAAATCCCGGCTCTTATATCGCACATATGTTGTTAAAGTCATTTTTCGACATATAATGATAATTTTACACATTGCTAATATTTCTTTAACAGTTTAGGGTTATTATAAAATTAAAGATATATCCTCCCCTTTCTCTATAGGCCCTGTTTCTAAGGGTCTTTTACTTTTTTGGGGAGAACAATATAAAGTTAAGCTTTAACATGAAATATATCCACTGCATAGATTGTTCTCCATTCGTAAATCTTATTATTATCTCAAAAAAATAACGAAAGGAAGTGCAGCTATGCGTACCAATGGCGTAACAGGTGATATTGTGACAGTTTCAGGGACTTATCGAAATAAATATGGAAAAAAAATAGCTTTGGAGGCAGGTCAATCCTTTCCACCATGTCCTAAAGAAGGCCATTCCATCCAATGGGAGAAGGTCAGCGAAGAAACTCGATCCTAATTTCCATTTCAGAAACCCCAGCAAGAAGATATAAAATACCTCGAAAGATTTGTATGCTTTTAATGAAAATATCCTCAAAAGAAAGGCCGTCGCTATTTACATTTAGCCTTTCTTTTGAGGATATTTCTATATATAAATACTGCTATTGCCATAGGAATTCTTCACCGTTCCCGGTATCACAGCTGCGAGGATATTGTCCTTCTTAAAATTCCTGACAGCATGCTTTTTGTGACAATAAGCATGAACAATATCTCCTTCGATTTTTCTGACCTGAATCTGCCGTTGAGAAATCTCAATCCCCTTCTGATAGATAATATTAATAGGCATTTGCGTATCCAATGAATATTGAAGAACGTGATTGATCATACTCTCCACCTCCCGGCTTTCTCACTATGTAAAGTTTTATAGTGTTTAAAATTCTATTCATAAGCTGCTTTTATGGGATACATGATGATATTTCTATCATTATCTCAGTTCTTATAATTAAATATATTATAACTCGAACATACGTTCCGTGTAAAGATGCAAATATGAACTCCAAAATAACAGATTCGTTTACACTTAAAACATTATCATAGTGCTGTTCTATAAAGAATATATTCTAAGTAGCACTTATTTGGGTTTATCAAAGATCTTTTGAAAATAAAAAAACTGTCTTGTATCTGATAAACCCTACAATATAGAAAAAGAGAGTGATGTAATGAAAAATATAATTCCTGTTATATACGCTATTTTAGCAGGTATTTTTACAACTTTAGAAGCAAGCATTAATGCAAAATTAGGAAGGATCGTTACTGCAAAAATCGCAACCCTGCATAGTTTAATCACAGGTGTTATTATTATCTTAATCGGAAATCTCCTAAAAGGCAGTCTCCATCAATACGTAAAAATCGTTCATGTACGACCGCAGCTGCTTATAGGCGGTATTTTTGGTGCTTTCATTATTTATTTTGTTACAAAAACAATTCCAAGACTTGGTGTAGCCAATACCCTTACGATCATCGTTGCTTCTCAAATTATAAGCGGTTTGTTCATCGATGCCTTTGTCACAAAACAGCAAGCATTGAACTGGTTTAAGTTAATAGGAATCATTCTTTTGCTGCTCGGGACTTATTTTATCATGAGAAAATAAGTAATGTTTAATTGAAGGAAAAAGGGTAGGCGCACCGCCTACCCATAAATGCTTTACAGAACCGGATTATTTATTATTCTCATATATTATTGATATGTTTGATATACTCAACAATATCTTTATTAACAATACGAGATAAAGATAAAACATAAGAATCTTGCAAATTTCCTTTCGACTCTTCAATAAACTTGTATAATCCAGTTTTCAAAAAGTTTATTTCATCAAGAAGTTCTTCTATTTCTGACATAAAAACACCTTCTAACAATAGTGTATATAGTGTTAGATACTCTAAGAAAAGAGAATATACGGTTCTTTAATTATTCAATATATTTTTAGCTTGCGCTTCCAGATATGCAAGCCTAGTGTAATAATTAGGGATCTCGTTTAAATGGGCAAGTGCTATCTTTCCTGTAAGAACCGGATCATCATCCGTAATATTTGTATTTAGCCCCTTCATTCCATGCTCCAATTCTACATCAAGTCCCATTCTAAATTGTTCAATGTCAAATTCTACAGTACTAAAGTTGATACCAAGTTTTTCAGCAACCGTCTGCGTCTCTTCAATAGTAAAACTTTTTTTAAATTGCTCAATATTTTCTGTTCTAACACATGAAGAATTTATTGTATCTTCATTTTCAGAATGGTGCATATATTCCTCAATTTCATCTAGTTGAGTTTCCATTGCCTCTGTTTCCACAGGCTCAGATTCCATATGCTCAGATCTATAGATATCCTGAGGATACTCAACATCTGGTTCGAAAACAATTGATGGTATCGGTTCAAATACCCTACTATAGTTCGTGTATATATTTGGATACATTCATAGTCCCCCTTTAAGTCTTTATATTCCACTAACAGTATATGTTACACGCTGCCATCTGGGGAATCAAAGTAATCATTATTGAATATTTCACTTACATTAGAGTCTTCATTAACTTCACCTTGTTTTCCAAAACACAGCGGACACAACTTCATTGGACACGCATATTATGTTGATGGAAAGGAAGTGAATACATGAATTGTTCAAATTTATTCCACGATCATGGAAACTGTGATCTATGTGCTAGATTTGCTCGAATTCTTGAAAGTTCCATTATTCAATCTAGTCCGGATTTGTGTGTCATAACAAGGGTAAGAAATATAAGCCCAACCATCGCCGGAATACCAACCAGGAGTCCCCTTGTTATTAATGCATTATTCTCGTTTGAACCAGTTGACAAATGTAGAGCCCTTAACTTAGGAGAAACTGTTATTTTGCAAGAAGAAATTAATCCCTTCATAGATGCTCTTCGCGAGCAGGACATAATAGTAACCGCTTTACACAATCACTGGTTATTTGAAGACCCCAGATTATTCTATATCCATTTCTTCTCTATAGAAGATCCAATAACTTTTGCGAAAAAAGTTGCCGCTGCTTTCGAAATCTTGGAAAATGGCTATTACCATTGTAGAAAGCCAAACCATACTGATTGGCAGGGAAACTTCTAATCTAGATATTGACTAAATAGTTCCAACGAAAAGGACTTTGTTAAAAGTTCTTTTTGTTGGCAAGAATATCACAAAATATCTTTTTTTATTTTAATTCTTGCTATCTGTTTTCAATTTATTCAAAGCTTCTATGCTTTACTCTTCACTTCTCCATTGATATTTTAAGTTTATAAAATAATGGATTGATTTTGATATTCACGGCCATTTTCCAGTATTCTTTTCAAAATATCAAGGCCTTTTTCTAATTCATCAATTGTGTCTGGACCTGACAAAGAGATTCTTACAGCCGAAGGCACTTGACCACTGCCAACAGCAAATTTCTCTGCACAAAATACTTGTACACCAGCTTCTCTGGCACAAAATTCAAATTCTCTCCCCTGCCAGCTATTCGGAAGAAAAAGCCATTGAAAGAAGCCGCAGGATCTATATGCGACATTGTATTGAGATAACACCTTTATTGCCAGATCATTTCTTTTATGTGCTTCCTTTCTTTTTTCTTCCACAATGCTTTCTGCTTTTCCCGTTATGATTAAACGTGACACCAATTCTGCCGTGATCGGTGATGCCATCCACGCTGTATTTAATAACCCTTTTTTCATGGCTTCCCTATATACTTCTGGTACTCTTACAAAAGAAATTCGAAATCCGGGTCCAAGCAGTTTCGATGTACCGCCTATATAAATTCCCTGATTGGGCACGAATGCAGATATAGGCGTGTTTTCAACATTACCCGTATAACCATAAGCATCATCCTCAATCATAACTAGATTATATTTTCTTATGATGTCTGCAATTTGCTCTCTGCAGTTTTGTGTGATGGAACAAGTTGTTGGATTTTGGACTTCCGGCATAAGATAGATGCCCTTAATATCCTCATTCTTACATGCGTTCAATAAACCTTGCGGACTCATGCCTTCCCTTGTCATTTCGATGGGGACTAGTCGAATACCGTGTAAAGCTGCTAAGGTTTTAATCCCGGGATAAGTTAAGCTATCCACTGCAATTCGGTCCCCTTGAGAAAATAATGTGAGCAGACAATTGGCCAGAGCATTTTGTGAGCCTGGTGTAATGAGAATTTCTTCTGGCAAAGCATTGATGTTAAATCTCCTTAGCCATTCTGCCCCTACAGCTCTATGATTCAAATGACCTGCTGGCTCAGGATATCTGATTAGCCTCTGCATATCCATATCTTGAAGAAAAGTTTTAACCATTGCTGCAGTATTTTTATCTGCAATATAGAGGGGCAGCACCTGCCCCATCTCAATAATATTAGAGGCTTTATCTTGGCCAACGAGAGATAAAGATACTTTAACATCAGAAGCTACAAATGTTCCGCGGCCTACGACTCCTGAAATCAGTCCCTTTAACTCACAAACCCGAAAAGCTCTTGTTACCGTACTTAAATTTACACCGATACGATCCGCAAGTTCTCTTTGCGGTGGCAGCTTCTCTCCAGGTTTTAAAATACCTGACTTTATATCCAGCTCCAATGCATCTACCAGTGCAATATATAAGGGTTTATTCCCTTTTTCAATCTTAGGGTGCCATTCAGAAAACATGTCCATTACCTCCAAAAAACATTGTTCTGCATACAATATTATCATTGACTGCATACAATTTCAAGCATACAATCTAATTAAACAGAATACAATTCAAGACTACACACATTCTATACTTAGTTTAAAAAGGAGGCGTTATATTCATGCAGTATGAAAACAAAAAGATTGTAAGCGATCGTCTTAGAGAAGAAGCCTTAGATTTAAGTTTATTTGAACACGCTAAGAATCATGCACTTGACTATATGGACAGCATATTAGAAAAACCCGTATTTCCAGAGCAGGCAGCTCTTGATGGCTTGAATATTTTCAGAGAACCGCTTCCCGTTGAGTCTTGCGCTCCCCATAAGATTCTTGATTTATTACACAATAACGGATCACCTGCAACTGTCGCTCAAACTGGAGGTCGCTATTTTGGCTTCGTAAATGGTGGTATTGTTCCTGCTGCCCTTGCTGCAAAGTGGTTGTCAGACACCTGGGATCAAAATGCCGCTTTATATGTTATTTCTCCAATTGCATCTGTTTTAGAAGAAGTCTGTGAAGAATGGCTCGTGGATCTTTTAAACTTTCCGCAGGGAACAACAGCCGGATTTGTAGGCGGCAGCTCCACCGCAACCCTTTGCGGACTCACTGCAGGTAGAAACCATTTATTGAACCAGCTCGGCTATGATGTGGCTGCAAAAGGCCTCTTCGGCGCACCTGAAATCAGAGTTATTCTCGGAGAAGGTGCCCACTCAACAATCTACAAAGCCCTTTCAATCCTTGGACTTGGAAGTGATCGATTAGTCAAAGTCCCAACAGATGGGCAAGGAAGAATCCTGGCTGAAGCCGTTCCAGAGCTCGATAACCGCACCCTATTGATTTTACAAGCTGGAAATGTTAATTCCGGTGCTTTTGATGACTTTGAAATACTTTGTCAAAAAGCTAAAAAAGTCGGTGCCTGGGTACATGTTGATGGTGCCTTTGGTCTATGGGCAGCAGCTTCTGAAGAACTAAAACACCTTACCAAAGGTGTTGAATTGGCTGATTCATGGTCGATTGATGCACACAAAACCTTGAATGCACCCTATGACAATGGCATTGTTCTATGTCGTCATCGGAATGCCCTCACACAAGCCCTTCATATGACAGGCTCTTATATTATTTATAGCGATCAACGGGATGGCATGCTCTATACTCTGGATATGTCTCGAAGAGCGAAGATCGTTGAAATATGGGCCACATTGAAATCCCTTGGCAAAAGAGGCCTCTCAGAACTGGTCAAAGACCTGCATGATAAAGCAAAATATTTCGCAATGAAGCTGGATCAGAACGGTTTTACCATAAAAAATGAGGTTTGCTTTAATCAGGTACTGGTTTCCTTGGATAACTCCGATCTGACAGAAAAAGTACTAAAGCTCATACAAGAATCTAAAGAATGCTGGTGTGGAGGCGCAAAATGGGAAAATGCCTCCGTTATAAGAATCAGTGTTTGCTCTTATCGAACAACATATGAAGATATAGGTCGTTCTGTCAACGCTTTTATCAAAGCTAAAGAAGCCGTCTTGCTTGGCAAAACACTATGATATTTTAAGAAAAACTTCATCTGTCAGTATACTCAATTTGGTATAGAACACAAAAAGATCATGAAGCGCAATCTGTCAGTCAGATTTCTTCATGATCTTTTTTCAGCTTCATATTCTGTTCAACATATTTACTACCCGCCAATTTCATTATGGAGTGTAGTACCTATCACTTATACGTTAATTCCAAAAAAGTAAAAGACCCCTGAATCTCAGAGGCCTTACACGTTGCTTTTTGTTCATAAACAGCTTTATACTTCGTGATAAGTAGTATAAAACTATCTAGCCATACATTTGTTTAATATTGCCTGTGACTCTTCAAATAATTTCTCAGGAGAAATGGTTAATTTTCGATCGAGAAAGAAATTTAAAATGCCTTTTTTTTCATTCTTGCCATTTATTTTAATCGCATCAATATTGGTGGTAAAAACACCCTTTGACTGCTCTTTAACTTCCAATCTTTTCTTTCTCATATATTCCACCTCCTATTATTATTATATCATACATTATGATAAATAATTAAATATTAAAATACTCATATAGGTTAGAAATTTTGCTTTTTTCTAATTTCAGGATATGAAGGATCTTTTTTAATTGTGTTTCTTGTTCGTTCGTAAGATTCTTCCAATCAACGAAATGGTTTTTTTGGTCTAATGAATTTATCGCATAGATGATTTTCGTGGCATTTAATTCCCATCTAAAAAGCATATATGTTTCAACCATTGGAACAATTATTCTAAAAGCGAGGAATTCTCTAGACCATTTTTCAAGTGTTGGAGGTAGTCCATCAAATCTAGAGTTTTCATCTAAGTTCTTAAAATCAATGATTTCCACTTTTTTTGATTTTAAACATCTTCCAGTGCTGGTGTTTTTAATTTTCTTGATTACACCATCCCAATCTGACGCATTCTTTGGAATCTCCCCGGAATACCCAACGCGAACTATTTTTTTGAAAAATCTACCATAAACAAAATATACAGAAAGAAAAAATTTATCTCCTAAAAGATGTCTGTACTTTTTTAAATCTTCATTTATTCGATCTAATGTGATTTGTATTTCTCTATTAGCAATGTAATCTGAATATTTTAGTCTTTTTTCTAATCTTGAAATTCTTAGTATTTTAAATGAATATAAACCCAATGAGTTAGCCGTAAAAAATATACAAATCAATATAATAAGCTGCTCTTTTATTAACGATATAAAAGAAATTTTACCAATAATATATGTAAGAAAAATATCATTAGATGCCAATAAAACCAACGTAGCGGATATAAAGGATATAGAAAAGGCTAAAAGATTAATTTTAATTTTTTGTGAAAACAAACCCAATATTGCTGCTATTATATACAATGTCAAAATCATTGATTACACTCCTACAGAAAAATACTTTTCTCTTTAGAAAATAATGCACTTATTATGGAATGTATCATAATTTTTCATCAATGTCAATAATTGTAAATTTCTACAGTGTTGCCATTTAAGACCCATACGAATATATTATAACGAAGACATTAAAAAGGAGTGAGATTTTTGTATCATAACGAATACTATAACATGCACAACTTTGTCCCTTATATTGATTACAACTATATGAGACAGCAGCCCAGACCCCCATTCGGTTTTCCTCCCGGTCCTCCATCCGGACCACCTTTTGGACCTCCATTTGGAACCCCTCCTGGCCAGCAAGGACCGCCAGCCACGCCTCCGCCTAGGTTTACACCACAAAGACCCGTATCAATTTTCGCAGTTGATCCCGGAGCCATAAGACCCTGTCAATTCCAATTCGTATATCTATGGTTAACAAATGGTAGAGAATTCTGGGCGTATCTGGTATTTGTCGGTAGAAGATCCGTAGCTGGTTTTAGATGGACCGGATTTAGATGGGTGTATTTTGGAACAGACCTTAGAAACATCGACAGCTTTGTATGTTATTAAGTAATATAATCCTAAAGAGGTGTGTCGGCACCTCCTTAGGATTTTTAATTTTAAAGCAGATAACTTAAACGGTCTGCATACGCATGTTGAAGTTATTTATTAAGACTATCATCATATATTTTCATACTTTCTTGATAACCATTCTAATTCCAAAGTATATCAACAATACTCCAACCATCAAATTCATGATTTGTATTACGTAAGACGGAAAAAATGTTTTAGAAAAACTGCCGGCTAAAGCAATTAGCGTTAAAAAGAACATCGTGGACATCAATGCTCCAAAACCGAAAGCATAAACATCATTTCGTTTCATATTCTCTTCAGCGATTTTCGTTGAAAATACACCTGCCCAGAATATTATTGTAAGCGGACTTGAAGCTGTAAGGATGATCGCATGAAAAAACACACTATTTGAATCGGACATATTCTGCACACTTAAACTGGGCAGAAAACTGATATTGAACTGATTTAAAACTGTACTTAATCCAAAAACAAACAATATGGCAGCTCCAAATATTTTTAAACTAGATTTCATTTTCTTTCTCTCAATTATCGAAGCAATGCCAAGAATACCCGCAAGAATATAAAGCCCATCAATTAGAACAACACCCAATACGCCTGTTTCTGCTATATAAAATCCCCTTAATGACGCCGTTTGGAATATAAAGATACATATAGGACCTATTGCAAATTGTAATAGCATACCAAACGTGAACCCCTTAAAAACCATCGTACACACCTCTCAAATATTAATATTTTCTTTCAGAGTAGATAAGGTAATAATAGTATTAGATTTAAGTACACCCTTGATTTTCTTTAGCGTATCTGATAAAAAGCATTCTAACGATTTTGTATCTTCTACAAGCACTTTTAATAAGTAATCATACTCACCAGCAACATGATGGCACTCTAATACAGAATTATATTGAACAATAGCATTTCGAAAGTTTCCTATATTTTCGGTTTTATCAACATTGACAAAAATGAAGGCCAAAAGCTTGTAGTTCATCTTCTCTCTATTAACTTTAATCGTGTAATTTTCAATGATTTTCGCTTCCTCCATCTTTCTTATCCTTTCAGATACTGCAGGGATAGAAAGGTTTACTTTTTTACTTATTTCAGAAGTAGTTGCCCTGCTATTTTCTTTTAATGCATCAATGATTTTCAAATCAATTATATCCAAAACAAACACCTCGATCTTTAATTAATTAATATCATTTTACATATCAGTTAACTGAAAGTAAATGTTTTTAAAATATTTATTAAATATTAAAGCAATACATGCTGTTTCCTTAAATATATTAATGATGATAGGTCGTAAATTCGTATCATACTTAAAATCAAAAGTGAGCATCAGATTATTTTCAGATTGTTATTATGTAATATGAAACGATTTTATAAAGATACAGTACAAAAGGGTGGACAAAATCGTCCACCCCAATGTTCGATATGATTTTCACCATAATATCCAACAAATATTGTTCTATTTATCCCTTTTTCTCCATACCACTGCATTTCCCACATTCCCTGTAATACCAAGAATATCTTATATTACACTTACTACATGTCCATTTTTCCTTCTGCAACGCTTGCCACTTTTCCTCACCAATATTTTTCAGCAAATTTAGGTTTCCTATGGATTCAGCATGATGTGGCTTTCCATCATTATTGAAATTCGTTAATTTCTCACACGGAAAATCACCGCATAAACTACAATATTCTATTTCTCTATCCCTGGCGCAATCTCTTATGGCACAATCTCCACATTGATTTTCTAATCGGCATCCGGGACAAAATTCAAGGGGCTCATTTTTAAAACGATCATACACCGTCGGCATACTCATAATATGTTCCCTGTTATCTTCTTCAAAAGCAACTTTAAAACTGCATGCGCCACAGTAAAGACCACAATATGCTATCAATTCATTTGACATATACTTACTTCCCCCCAAAGTATTTACTTATCAGCACTCTTGGTTAATAGCAAATTCACATCATAAGAAGTTACTGCTTGAATTACTCTTTAAGCTTATAGATTAGTTCAGGAATCATGCGTCCCTTTTTAACAAGTGATTCGATTTCATCAGTTTGCACAGCTCCCATTTTCGTATAGAATTCTTTTGCTTGCGGGCTTGTTACTATTACAAGTTCTTTAATGCCAAGGTTCTTACAGCTTTCAATCATATAATTCCATAGTAATTTTCCATATCCTTTGCCTATACATTGAGGTTTAATATAGAAATATTCTAGTGAAGTCTCATTCTTTTTGATTAAAATACTGTAAAATCCAACAATGTCCCTATCTCTCTCCATAATAAAAGTGGGATTATTATTTATAAAATCCTCTGTTACCTTATAAATAGACTTAAACTTTTCCATAAAGTCAGTATCATAACCCCAGTATGCCTCAGAGCTTATAGCAATATTGGTTAAAGTTTCAGCGTCGTTCTCTTTAGCTTTTCGTACGTTCAGCATTATCTTATACCCCCTTATATAATTTTGTATTATAATAGCCTATCGATAATTCGCTAAATAAGAATGTTGCGTCGTAACATGGTGGTTGATATAAAATTCAACGGGCAGGCGTGGAAACCTGCCCCTACGCGGCCATACCCATCATTCAATGTAGGGGACGGTTTCCATGCCATCCCGGGTTTTCAATGTCGCATCATTCTACCAATACGTCATATTTTATTTTAAAATGTGATTTAACAGAATTAACTTTTATACATTTTTTTCAGTTCATTGACCATACCGCTCCATAATACATAAGATCGGCTTATCCCTTCAGAACAACTGCCCAACTTAACAATATCTAATAATCTTTCACTACATCTTTCCGGCTTCATATCAAAATTCTTAATGAAATGAAGTGTTCTTTTTCGACTAGGAAAATAAGTCCTGTTAATGGCAAACAAGGCTTGAACGAAATGATCAATTGCTATATCTAGTGCAAAATGATAAAACAGTACGTCTTTTCTGGCTGCGGCACGTTCTAGATCTTCTATGTCTTCGAGTTTATCCAAATGATATTGTATAAGAATTTCTGCTAATTTATCAGGATATTCGTACATTCTTTTTTTCAATGAACATAGAAAATCATTTTTATCATATAAAATATTGATATTCTTTAACATGGCACAACGGCCTATAGGATAATAATAATTGTCTAGCTTATCCGGATAATCTCCATTGAGTATCGATTCGATATCGTTTAACGTTTCATTGATGATGAAATACATTAACCAGGTTTCAACACCATTTATTCGTACAAAATCTCCGATTCCCCAGTGTCCGCCTTCAAAAACATTGATTTTCCCTTCTTCTAATAAGTCACCCAATTGATTTATTAAAACTTGTCTCTTCTCAAATTCAGGTACTGTATCACAATAGATAAAAATATCAATATCACCCTCACCTGCTTTGTGGAGTGGAGTTTTACTCCCACTTATGCCAATTGATTGTACTTCCTTCATTGTTGAAATGCTATCTATTAGCAAGTTTAGTATCACTTCTATATCTCGAGCCATGTTATTCCCCCCCCTTAGAAATATCAGCTTTTGTTCGTATAAGCCAACAAATATATACCAATTTATCTATATTATACCATCCTTTCATACAATTTTAATGAAGTTTATTACGATCATTTATGCAGATTTTCATTACACTTTGTTCCCAGTGTCCTCAAAAAGGAGTTATATAACATGAAAAAACAAAAAACCATTGAATATTTACTATTTTCAATGGTTTAGCAAGTACTTCATCTATTGATAAAGCAATTTGTCGCGATATAAAAATATTCGCAAAACCTCACGGCAGTTATTATTGTCAATGTGATCATAAGTATCTTTTCTGCTAAGCTTCCATTCCTTATTTGTCCGATACAGAACTTCGTTTTGAATGCTGGGTATAATAATCTACATCCTGAAGGAGTAAATAGATCAGCAAATATATGACAGCTTATCCCAATGAATAATCCCAGCCATAGAAAGAAGTATGCTGGAAACAAGTTTATCAGTACTATTGGCAATAAGAAGAAAAATATCGAATGGGTTATTGTTCTGTGTTTAATAAACTTCCACAAGGGAAATATTTTGCCCATCGGTGAACTTTTCTGATCAGCATCGGGTAACAAAGAACTGACGACTATACCAATAATATAGTCACTTAAGCTTATATTTAAAGGTATCTTTAGTGTCTCAACCAATAATAATCCTAATAGCGTTGAAATCACAATATGCGTCCAGTGTCTGAAAACAATCACCTCCTAAACCCACTTTATAAAATCTATTATTTAGAAGGTGCAAATATATTTTGTCTACAAAAAGAAAGGCTCTATTAAAGAATACTTCTGTTATAATAACATTTTAAGGGAACCTCAAAGAAGGTCCCCTTAGTTCCAATTTACCAAATATGATCCTGTGCAACTTTTTTACTGCTGAGTATTATTGTAAATCTTTAAGGTTTTTGTCATGAATTCGATCATCTTTGAATCCCAACCTTTGAAAAATTCTATAGGCACTTTATCCATATTTAAACTTGGTAAATCATCTTCTCTTCCATGTAATAACACCTTTATTTCATCCAGGGATAGTCCAATAAACTTTAACGTAAGGATTTGCTGCAGTCTTAAAAAATCCTCATCATCATAAACCCTGACCAAAGGTTAGAGTCAATATATATTGGTGAAATTTTTTAGCTTTTAATATACATTGAAAAATAGATGAGATAGAAATATCTCAAAATGGTTAAAATGTATTTGCATCTTTTATCATCTTATGTAATTTCAAACATTAAAAAACACTCTCTCTATAAACAGCAGCTATTGAACAGATCAAAGAAATGGAGTATAATGGAAATATCAATCAGCTGGCGTGGCTCAGTCGGTAGAGCAACTGATTCGTAATCAGTAGGTCGGGGGTTCGAATCCCCCCGCGAGCTCCAAAAACAAAAACCTTGCGATAACAAGGTTTTTTTATATTGCAAAAAGCTATTTACTTGTATATTTTTAGTCAAATGGTAATGCCGATAAGAATGGTTCTGCATATATAAGATATTATAGATTTACTATTCCCCTACTACCGTCTCATAAGGCCAATCTATGATACCACCCAGGTTATATACATTGGTATAGCCTAGCTTAACCAAGATATCAGCAGCCTGGGCGCTGCGTCTGCCGCTTCTGCAGTAAACGAATATGGGCACATCCTTATCCCATATTTTAGCTTCTGCTTCTGCTTTCAATACATCTAAAGGAATCAGCATACTGTCAGTGATATGCTTCTCTACATACTCTTCCTTGGTTCTCACATCCAAAAGGATGATCTGCTCTTCCGAATCAAGCCTTTCCTTGGCTTCTTGTGGCGATATATTGCTGTACTGCGGTTGTTGTACTACCTGGGTATTTTCCACGCTTTCCTTCATCTCTTCCACTTTTGTCTTGTCTGCACATCCGGATAAAACCATAAATACTGCGGCTATCAATAGTATGACGCTTATTTTTTTCATATATACCTCCACTGTTTCATATTTTGAAGATTTCCTATGGATTACACTTACCTCTAAATCCGTGAGATAATCTTAGCCACATATTGATTTTACCAGAAAGCTGTGAATCAAGACAAGTCTCTATTCAACTGATAAATCATACTGAGCAGCCTTATGTCTATAAATACCGATTGCAAAGCAAATTGAAATCCTATACAATCTGAGTAAATACGACATATCATCCACGATGATTAAGAACCTAACGAAAGGTGTATTCGCTAACATGAAAAAAATGATAAAACCATTGGGATATATATACCACAAGCGAGGAACCGCTAGAAGACTCATGATTGTCTTTCTTTCGCTTTTCATCTTTTTTACCCATGTACCCTCAAGCTATGCCATAAAAAACAATCCCGTCAAAGATCATGTTGTGCTGCAGCTCCGCTGGAACCACCAGTTCCAATTCGCTGGCTATTATGCCGCACAATGGATGGGGTATTATAGCGAAGAAGGTTTAGATGTTGAAATAAGGTCTGCGTCTACGGTCGATAACAAAATACTATATGCTACTGAAGAAGTAGCTGAAGGCCGCGCTGATTTCGGCATTGGTGGTGTGGATATCCTGATCGCCCAAAACGATGGGGCTGATTTTAGCGTAATCTCTTCTATTTTTCAACGCAGTGCTGTGGAGTACTATCTGGAAGCAGATACCCCTTTCCGCTCTATCGTAGATTTGACTACATTAAAAACGGCACGGAGACCCCATGATCTTTTGGATATTGAACTTCAGGCAATGCTGATCAATGAAGGGATTAGTCCTGATGTGATTCGTCTGATTGAAGATAGAGATGCGGAAAACTTTTCAGTTCATGATTTAACCAGCGGAAAATTTGATGTTATCCCGGGTTACTTAGGTACTATCCCTTATTATGCGGAAAAGGAAGGTATCACGTTAAAAACCATTAAGCCCATAGACTATGGTATAGATTTCTATGGAGACTGCCTTTTTACTACAAACTCCTTGGCCACCGAAAACCCTGAACTGGTTGAGAGATTCCGCAGAGCGAGCTTAAAAGGCTGGAAATATGCCCTAGAGCATCCTGAGGAAATCGCTCAACGAATTGCCAGGGAACTGCCTGCAGGAAAAAAGCCGCTAAAAGACCAGATCGAATATAATCTCTACCAAGCACAAAAAGTCTTAGAATTCACCCTCTATCCCGTTGTGGAAATTGGGAATATGAATCCCCACCGCTGGGAAAAAATGCAGGATATGCTCCTTAGGCTTGGGTTAGTTGATAAAAGCTTAAACATAGACCAATTCATCTTCGATTATGAAAAAATGGTTAGTGAAAGAAGTAAATGGATACAGAACGTGTTGATGACCTTTCTGGCCATTGTCTTTTCAGCATTATTGGTTTTTTTTATGGTCCATTTGACATCAAAGAACACCATGTTGGAAAGTGAAATCGATCAACGGAAAAATGCTGAAGATAAGATCAACCGCAGCAGGCAGCGATATCAGGCTATGTTTAACAGCGCCGTCCTGGGTATCACCATAACTACCCGTGAGGGAATCATTATTCAAGCCAATGAGATGTGGTCAAAAATGATAGGCTATACACGGGAGGAAATGATAGGCAAGAAGATCACAGAGCTTTTCGCCCCTGATGATAAAAATGAAGATGTTGATTTAAAGCAGCAGCTGATTCGAGAGGAAATCGACAGCTATGAGATCGAGAGAAAATACCTCAGAAAGGACGGCGGTGTTTTCTGGGGAAGACTCTTTATGACTTCTATTTATGACCAGGACAGTGAGAAAAAAGTAAATATGGCCATGGTTATCGATATTACCAATGCCAAGATTGAGGAAGAGGCTGTAGAACGAAGCGAGGAGCGTTTTAGGAGAATTATCAAAGAAGTAGCCTCTGAAATAGATATTCATGACCCCCTTCTCCTTCATTCGCAAGAGACTCAACCTACTGGTATCGTCATAGACGAAAAAAGTAAGCTTTCTTTAAAACTTGAAAAGATTAACCTGGAATTGGAGAAAATGTTTAAGAAAGAATTGGATGAAAACAGAAAGAAAGAAGCTCTTATTATTTATCAGGCCAGACTGGCTGCCATGGGTGAAATGATCGCCAATATAGCCCATCAATGGCGCCAACCCCTCAATAATTTGGGGCTGGTGTTGTCAAACATCGAGGATGCATACACATATAACGATCTGGACAGCGAATTTTTACATCACTCCATTGACAAGTCCAGAAAATTGATTTCTAAAATGTCCGATACCATTGATGATTTTCGATACTTTTTGAATCCTAAAAACGAAAAAAAGCATTTCTCCATATACACCAGTATTTTATCTGTTCTGGACTTACTGGAAGAAAATTTAAGATTTCATCATATTGACATAAGCTTTGACAGTATATCCGATGTCCATGTGGATGGTTATGAAAATCAATTTTCCCAAGCTATTTTTAATATCATTACCAATTCCATCGATGCTTTGGCATGCAGCTCTAGTCATATACGGAAAATCATCATTTCTATCTATGAAGAAGACGGGCTGGCTGTGACAGAAATAAAAGACAATGCTGGAGGCGTTTCAGAGGATATTATCCATAAAGTTTTTGATATCTACTTTACGACAAAGAAAGAATCCAAAGGAACAGGCCTTGGTCTGTATATCACGAAAACGATTATCGAGAACAACATGGATGGTAAAGTAGAGCTTAAGAACCTGGCAGATGGCGTTATTATGAAGGTTCTGATTCCAACGGGTGGAGGTGACAACCATGCAGCAAGCTAATACGAATCATCTATTATTGCATTTAAAGGTCCTTTATATCGAAGATGAAGATTTTACACGTAATGAACTATCCAGATTCTTAAAAAGACGGGTCGGCAAGCTTTATCTTGCGCAGAATGGTATGGAAGGACTTGAAGCATTTCGACAACACGGCCCTGACCTGATCATCACGGATCTAAAGATGCCTGAAATGGATGGCTTGGAGATGGTGCGCGCCATAAGGCGCAGGGGTTCGGACTGTCCAGTCATTATCATCTCTGCCTTATCTGACAGCGAGACCATTCTAAATGCCGTAGATCTGGGAATCATAAAATACATGGTGAAGCCCCTCAATACGAAGGAATTGGTGTATACCATGGAAAAACTTACAGTAGATACGCTGAAAAATAAACGGAATCAGTCTGTTATCAACGAGTCCGTTGTTATGGATAAAGAGCATAAACTGGAACTGGAAAAGAAGATAAAAGGTGAAATTGCTCATTTTCTCAAGTCCTACACCGGAAAGGGTCCAAGGGATATACAGGTCTTTATTCAAGGAAATCATATCGATGTAAAAGTTTTGGATGCCCTTACATCTTTTGAGGCTAATATCATCAGCAGCAATCGAAACCAGGGTCTGATCGATTATATCCGTAAGGTTTTCTATATAGAAAATCGGGAGATTCTGGAGACATGCATCGGAAAAATCTTAGGTGCTAAGGCAACGGTCCTTGATATTGAACCGGATTCAGCAAACAATCAAGACCGATTAACATTCTCTTTTCTATAACTTGCACATCCTGATCATTCATGTTACACTATTAACAATATAGTCGTTTCAGAATTTTTAAATAGGCTGGATTGGATGTAGCGATGCTTACAAGCCAAACAGCAAGCATGGAGCTTACAATAACATAATTGCTTGACAAGTGTTGAAGAGAACAGGTTCTGTTAGGCTTTAATAGGTCAGCGTGAAAGAATAGTATTTATTCTTTTGTGCTGGCTTTTTTTGTTTTAGATTTAGATATTCACTTTTAAGGAGGTGACCTGGGCTTTCTAAAACTTTTTATCTATTTTCAATTCTTGATATATTTCTAGGAGGGATCAATGTGAGTAAGAACGCGTCAATTTATGAATTGGATGGTCAACCAAAACTTAGTGTTGCCGTTCCATTAGGAATGCAGCATGTATTGGCAATGTTTACAGGCAATATTGCACCGATTATCATCATCAGCAATGTTTTGGGTCTTCCGCCTGAGCAAAAAATATTTATGATTCAATGTGCCATGATCGTTGCAGGTCTGGTAACCATGGTACAGTTGTATCCGGTATGGAGGGTTGGTGCAGGCTTACCCTTGGTGATGGGTACTAGTTTCGCTTTTGTACCAACAGCAATTGCCGTTGGTCAGTCCTATGGTCTGGCAGGAATTTTGGGTGCATCCTTGTTGGGCAGCTTTGCAGAAATCATTATGGGATTCTTTATCAAACCCTTACGTCGCTTTTTTCCCCCAGTCGTTACAGGCGTTGTTCTGGTAGCCATCGGTTTATCTTTACTTCCTGTAGGAATCAACTACTTTGCCGGTGGTGTGGGTGCTCCTGACTATGGTTCTCCGCAAAATCTATTTTTGGGCTTTTTAGTACTTATGATTATTATTATACTTCAACGCTTTGGTAAAGGATTATTGAACGTTGCTTCTATTCTTATCGCACTGATTATCGGTTATATTGTAGCTATCCCCATGGGTAAAGTTAACTTTGCAGGCGTTGCTGCTGCAGGCTGGATTAGTATTCCCATGCCGCTGCAGTTCGGTTTAGAATTTCATTTAGACGCCATTTTAAAGTTTGCCGCTGTTTATTTAGTTGTTGGATTAGAAACCTTAGGAAATATTTCAGGCATAACGCTCAGCGGTGCAAATCGAGAAGCTACTGAAAACGAAATGTCCGGTGCAGTTATTGCTGACGGCATGGGCAGCTTGTTTGCAGCTATTTTTAATGTACTGCCCAATACTGCCTACGGTCAAAATGCAGGTATCGTAGCAATGACAAAGGTTATGAATCGATTTTGCGTAGCCACCGGTGCAGCTTTCCTTATTTTAGCCGGAATCATACCAAAGTTTGGCGCCATCTGTGCCGCTATGCCACCAAGTGTTTTAGGCGGTGCGGTATCTGTTGTTTTCTCCATGATTACTGTCAGCGGCATTAAGATGATCAGTAAGGCCGGCCTGGACAGCAGAAACACTTCTATCCTTGCTATTTCTTTAGGTCTTGGTCTAGGATTCAGCTCTGTCCCAGCATCTATTGAACAAATGCCCGTTCTATTGAAGCATTTCTTTGGGGACTCTGTCGTTGCAGCAGGCTTATTGGCATTCTTCCTTAATATCATCTTCTCCCATGAAGATGTTTTAAAAGAAAAGGTCAGTGAATCCGTACCGACAGAAGCATAAATCTATTTACACAAGTTTGTTTCTATACTCATTCAGGAGACTGACCAAGGTCTATTTACACTTCCTTGTTCAGCCTCCACCCATCTTCATATCCTTCTAATTATGAAGGAATAAATCACTGGCTGATTTCCGTTGAAAGGAGTGGCTGATTTGATAACCATTAAGGAATACACAGCACCCTCTAGCATTGATGAAGCATATCATCTACTGACCTCTAAAAAAAATGCAACCTTAGTCGGCGGTGGCGCATTCATCAGAATGGGTGCTAAAAATATTTCTTTAGCGATCGATCTATCAAAAGCAAATTTAAATTATATCAAAGAAGACGATAAAAATATCATCCTTGGCGGAATGACCACTTTTAGAGATATTGAACGCTCACCCTTGCTGGCATCTCATTTTCACAATATCCTTGCTCAGTCCGTGAAGGATATCGTGGGTGTCCAGCTGCGAAATATCATTACTGTTGGTGGCACCGTTTATTCCAGATACGGTTTTTCTGACCTTATCACCGCATTGCTGGCGTTGGATACAAAGGTAAAGCTGTATCATCAAGGATTGGTACCCTTAGCACAATTTTTAGAAGTAGGTTCTTCCCGTCCGGATATTTTGGAAAGCATTATGATTGCAAAAGACAATCGCAAAGCAGCATTTAAGGCTATCAGAAATTCTAAAGGTGATTATGCCATTTTGAATATGGCCATTTCAACAGTTGAAGATAAATTTCGAATATCTGTAGGTGCCCGGCCAAATCGAGCCGTGTTGGCCTGCAAGACCATGGCGTATTTAAATCAATCTGGCTTATCAGAAGAGCATATCTCTGAAGCCTGCCGTATTATCACCAATGAAATCAGATTTGGTACCAACACCAGAGGCAGCCGTGAATATCGTCAAAAAATATGCAGCGTCCTATTAAAGCGATTACTCATGGAGGTTGTTTCTCATGAAAATTAATGTGAAAATAAATGGAATCAATAAATCCTTTGACATAGCTCCTGATGACTATCTACTTGATGTACTGAGAAAGCACGGCTATATGGGCGTTAAGCAAGGATGTGATACAGGCACCTGCGGTGTATGTACCATTCATTTGGATGGAAAAGCCGTTTTAGCCTGTATCCTTCTGGCAGCCAAAGCCGATGGTCATGAGATCACTACCATTGAAGGCGTTCAGGAAGAAGCCGTCCGCGTTGGGCGATATTTGGTGGATGAAGGTGTAGACCAATGTGGATACTGCAGCCCAGGTACAATCATGAGCATCCTGTATCTGGAAAAATACATCCAAAATCCCACCGATGATGAGATACTTCATTATTTGAACGGCAATCTATGCCGATGCTCAGGATATGCAGGTCAAATAAGGGCCATCAAGAAATATTTGGAGGCGAAATACCATGAAGGTAGTCAATAACTCTATTTCAAAAATTGACGGGTTAAGTCTCATACAAGGTAAACCTGTTTATACCGATGATCTTGCACCAAAAGATGCTCTGATCGTAAAGGTGCTAAGGAGTCCCCATGCCTTTGCCCGAATAAAGAACATCGACACTTTCATAGCAGAGAAGGTTCCTGGTGTAGCCTGTATATTTACCTACAAAAATGTAATCAGAAAGCCTTTTACGCGGGCCGGACAATGTTATCCGGAATTATCTCCCTATGATAAATTTCTACTGGACCAATATGTAAGACATGTGGGGGACGATGTGGCCATTATTGCCGCCGTTGATGAAAAAACCGCTGTAAAGGCCATGAAGCTTATCAAAGTAGACTACGAATTGTTGGACCCTGTTTTAGATTTTGAAAAGGCAGATGGGCACAGCAGTATCGTTCACCCGGAGGAAGAAAGCTATACCATGATCCATGTGGGTTTTGACAAAGCCAGAAATGTCGCCTGCAAAGTAGACCTAGTTTTAGGAGATGTGGAAAAAACATTGGAAGACTGCGATATCATCATCAAGCACACGTATAAAACCCAAGCCCAAGCTCAAGTCATGATGGAATCGCAGCGGACCTATACCTACCTGGATCCCCATGGCAGACTGGTTGTGGTATCCTCTACCCAGATTCCTTTCCATGTAAGAAGAATTTTGGCCAACGCCTTAGATTTTCCAGCCAGTAAGATCCGTGTGATTAAGCCCCGCATCGGCGGCGGCTTCGGTGCAAAACAAACAGCCCAGTCTGAATTCTACCCCGCCCTTGTTACGTTAAAAACTGGAAAACCTGCAAAAATCGTTTATACTCGTAAGGAAGTTTTTAGAGGCACCACCACGAGACATGCCATGCGGTTTGATATTACTATTGGTGCAAGCAGTGATGGAAAGATAAGAGTTATTGATATGGAAGGTCTTTCCGACACCGGGGCTTACGGAGAACATGCCCAGACCACCTTTGGTGCGGCGGGAAAGAAAGTTTTGACACTCTATAATAAGGTGGAAGCCTGCAGATTCAGTGGGAAAGCAGTTTATACCAATCATGTTCCCGGTGGTGCCCTAAGAGGCTTCGGTGTCACACAGGGTACATTTGCCATCGAATCCGCCGTCAATGAGCTGGCAAATAAACTTAACATGGATCCCGTCAAGCTCAGGGAGATGAATATGATCAAAAAGGGTGAGACAACACCTTTATATAATATGATTACCAAAGGTGCCGGCAGTGAACCCATGTTGATGGACAGCTGTCAGCTGGAATATTGTGTTGCAAGAGGCAAGGAATTGATTGGATGGGATGAAAAGTATCCTTCTGTAAGAATTACTGACACAAAAGTCAGAGGCATCGGTATGGCAATCGCCCAACAAGGATCAGGACTGCCCAACATTGACATGGCGTCGGCCACACTTAAGTTAAATGATGATGGTTTTTTCACCCTCTTGACCGGAGCCACCGATATTGGAACCGGCAGTGATACCATTCTAGCTCAAATTGCAGTGGAAACTTTAGGGGTTGATATGGCGCAAATCGTCGTATATGCTTCAGATACGGATATTACCCCCTTTGACAGCGGAGCCTATGCTTCCAGCACCACCTATACCACTGGAAATGCTGTGATTGATGCTGCTGAGAAAATGATCTCTCTCATTGAGGAATATGGCGCAAAGTATTTCCAAACCAATAAAGAAAATATATCATTTTGTAGCAATGCAATTATACGGAAAGATACCAAGGAAAGTATTAGTTTAAAGGATTTTTCCAATAAAATAACTTACAACCTCATCCACACCCAGCTAACCACAACAGGCTCTTTTGTCCCTCAAAAAGCTGCTCCCCCTTATATGGCTGGCTTTGCAGAGGTGGAAGTCGATCTGGAAATCGGTAAAGTCGATGTTATCAACTTTGTAGGTATAGTAGACTGCGGTACACCTATCAACCCAAAGCTGTCCATCATACAAGCAGAAGGCGGTATCCTGCAAGGAATAGGCTTGGCTCTCTTCGAAGAAGTAAAATACAATTCAGCTGGTAGACTGATGACAGATTCTTTAATGGAATACAAAATCCCCACAAGAAAAGATATGGGAAACATTATGGTAGAACTAGCCCCAGGATACGATGAAACAGGACCCTATGGTGCCAAATCCATTGGTGAAGTGGTTATCAATACGGTGGCTCCCGCTATCATGGATGCTATTTACCATGCCTGTGGTGTAAGAATACGAGAGCTTCCGGCCACACCTGAAAAGATATTGATGAACTTGAACAATGATGTAATGTAAGATTTTTTTCGTCTATAAGAAAGCCGTATACTTTCTAAGAATAAAGCGGGCGAGCAGTGTTTGCCCCTACGGTTATGTTATCAGCAGAAGTTTTACGCAAGCTATTTCCTCATTGATAAAAACAAGGATGTTTGTATTCTTACAAATCATCCTTGTTTTATTGCTTCTAGTCCTTTAATAATTCTCTGCCGTTCTTAAAAGGTCGGCAGATTATCCAAGTTGTCGTCCGTTTGTCCATTGGCATTACTTCTGAGGAACTCCCGTCCGTTCTTTGCCCGTCCTACATTTACACCTTCAAGCTTATGATCTTTGGCCATCATGATCGCATCGTTTATGTCATATACATTTCCGTCTTGCAGCATGACATCGGTAATATCGCCATCCCGATTTTTCTTCACCTTTACGATTTTCGCTTTATCATTCATATTCATCCCTCCTGTTACTAGTATTTAGTAAAAACGAATAATCTATGTATTCGTATTAGGATTGCAAAAATCACGAAAAATAATCTAAGGATATGATAATCCCATTCCATAGGTTATGCTGCTCCTTTTTGTTCAAAATTAGTCATAAATGTCGATAAGCGCTATTTGAGCTGATTATTTTTTCCAATTTATAATTAGGTATAGAATAAAACGCATGAAAAGGAGAATGGTTTATAAATCTATGTGGAGCGTAAATGTTGCTTATGATCACAATATTCCCCAATATGCCAGCAATGCATGCAGTCATTGTAAAAGTGCCATTGGAGAAAGTCTTTGCCATACAAAGCATAGAGGATGCTGCTGGTATTTCCCCAAATTCACCTTATATGATATCCATAGAATGACAAAAATCATTGATGGTTTACAGAGCTTACATATGATCATCGAACAACCCCATACTGTTATCCATCCCTATCATATCCATGCGCTAGGTTCATTTCAGGAAGCAGATTATAACGCCTATATGGATAAGGGTGAATTTATTCATCAAGATTCAATAAATGATCAAAGTATTTTCTTTAAAACCTGCTGCTTTTTCAAGGCTGGATACGGTTGTCAGTTACCACCTCGTTTTCGTACCTATATCTGTAGCTTTTTCTTATGTGATGAAATCATTCATCACCCTAGCCTAAAGGATAAAATAGAACCCTATATGGTGGAACGTATGCGCTATGTTAAATGGGTTGAATGGGAAAACAATGCACTGCTGCATTTATTAAGAGAGAAGCAAATCAATCTGAAAGATCACTTTCATGATGTCCTTCAAATCCTCCAGAATCTTCCTCTGGATACTTATGAATTTCCAGCGTTAGAACCCCTGTCAATCTGTAATGAATGGGATAAAGGTGCATAGCATTCGTGAGTAATGTTTTACAATTCTCTGTCCAAAGATAAAGCGGGCGAACACTGTTCGTCCCTACGCTTAAGAGACATTGGGTACAGTCCTCCAGTCTCTTTTTTTTATTCTAGTGTAAAATCTATACTACATTCTATATAGACTATAATTCCCCGTCTCCAATAATCCTCCAAGTAAATGATTATTTAATAGAATAATGGGCAACTATAAAACAAACATATTGATAGGGAGGTGCGGAGATGAAACAGATCATTGAAGTGGGCAAACTAATACAAAATGTAGGCGATGACAGTGAAATGGTAGATTATGAGATGGGTTTTATTGATGGCAGTTTTATTGACGATGCCATGGAGCTGCAATACTTTGTCCGGGATTCCCTTGATAATAAAGAACTTTTTGTCGTTGATCCAAAGGATTTTTTGCTAAACGACATTCTTCCTCCTGAAAAAGGGAGAATGATTGGTGTTTTCGTTGAAAATAGATTGGTTGCTTATAGGACTTTATCTTTTCCGGATAAGGGCAGTGAATATAACTTGGGCAAAGAAATTAATCTGCCTGAAGAAGAGCTGGACAAGGTTTCCTTACTGGAAGCTACGGTTGTTCATCCATACTTTAGAGGAAATCGACTTCAATCCAGGATGTTAAAGCATACCATAGCGCTAATCAAAGCCTTAGGCTATCACCATGTTTTATCTACTATTTCTCCCTTTAATTATCCCAGTCTCAGCACTGTTATGAAGGAAGGGCTTACCATCAGAGATCTTAAAAGACGAGAAGGTGTATATGGGGGAAAATATAGATTTCTTTTAGCTGAAAACTTAATGAAAGCCCATAGAAATCATTATACAGATCCTACCTATATTCATCATGCTGATTTGGAAAAGCAGCTACAGCTGCTCCAGGATGGTTATATCGGTTATGCATTGAAGAAAGACGAAGAGGGTTTTCACGTATTATACGGAAAACTTACCAGTTATTTTGAACAATAATCTTTAAAAAGATAATGATCAGGGCATCTGTCCTTCCGACAGATGCTCTGATCATGTATTTATTCCTAATCAATTATAGATTTACACCTTTAACAACACATGGGGACAGGGCCTCAGTCCGGTAAAAAGCACATCGGACAGTGAACCAGTCCCCAAGTCTTGAAACATTATGTAATCGTTGCGGTACGCCGAGGGCGGCGTCCCCTACAAAATTCTCTAGAAGCATATATCTTTATCATCTTATCGTACAATTATCTATTTATCTGTAAGCTCTATACCATGATCACTAAATTTGATTTTCCCTTCCTTTAGCAATCTTCCCACGGCTCTTTTAAAAGCATTTTTACTCATTTTCAGTGCACCTTCTATTTCCTGTGGGGAGCTTTTGTCATTTAGATATAATACACCATGATTGGCTTTAAGCTTGTCCAGAATCATTACAGCATCTTTGTCCATTTGCTTATATGCCTTTTCCCTTACGCTCAATACCAATTTGCCGTCTTCTCTTACTTGGGTCACTCTGGCTTCAATCGTGTCACCACAGCTAATGTTTCCAAACAATTCATGTTTAGGTATAAGTCCGTGGTATTTTTGATCTACAGCCACGAAAGCACCCATATCCTCTTTCATACTATAGATCGTTCCTTGGACTTTATCGTTGGTTTTATATGGCGATTGATTGCTGAGCAATTTATAAACATCCATGGTTCCGCACAAGCGATCGCTTTTATCGATGTATAAGGCGATCAAGTATTCTTTTCCTTTTGTAATGCTGCAGGTCTGTTCCTTAAAAGGCAAAAACAGATCCTTTTCCAATCCCCAGTCAAGAAATGCTCCGATCCTTGTGGTCTCAACGACTTTTAATAATGCAATTTCGCCTATGGTCAGCTTCGGTTTTTTGATGGTAGCAATCAACCTATCTTCAGAGTCCCGATATACAAATACCTGTATTTCATCCCCTATTTCTACATCTTGTTCAATCTGACTCTTCGGCAGCAGTACCCCATCATCACCCTTGTCATCTTTTGTGCCTAGATACACACCAATGGATGTTTTTCTTAATACCTGTAGTTCCTGAATTTTTCCTAATTCTATCATACTTCACCTTCTCTGAACTTTATTTTTTCTTTCAACATATCCTTACCGTACATTCCTATCTATAGTGTGTTGATCACAGAAATAATTATGTACCTATCTCTCTTTCTTATGACTATATCTTCACCATATCCAATTACTTCTCCTAAATTTTACATAGTAATCTACAGGAACTTATTATATCATTACTTTTGCAAGAAATAAATGTATAATGCAGAGATATAGATAACAAAAAAATAAATCAGCTTTTACCGATTTATTTTTTTGCTTGATACTCTTCAATAATCTTTTCCGCCATTTTATCTATCGTTATACATTCATCCATGCTTCTTTTTCGCAGAAGCTTATAAGCCTCGTTTTCAACCATCCCAAGCTTCTCCATTAGGATTCCTTTGGCTCTATCTACTTTCTTTCTATTCTCTAATGTAAGTTCCAGTTTTTCTACTTTTTTGGTTAGGGACTTAATCCTGTTTGAATTCATGATGGAAAACTCTATGGTTTGATATAGCTGTTCGGAATTGATTGGCTTTATAATATACGCAAAGACATTCATATGCTCTAGTTTTTCATAGAACACCCTATTGGCATTGTTTGTCATAAATATCACTGTGGATAGCCTATCTTCTTCTATGATATGGGCGGCCTCATAGGCATGGATCCCCCACAAATTTATATCCATGATTACCAGATCAGGGAAAATGCTTCTTGAGATCCTTATTGCGCCTGCCCCATCTGTTGCTTGAAATATTTTATATCCTTTCTTTATCAACAAGTCACAGATTTTTTTCCTTGATGTCTCGCTGCTATCTGCGACCAGAATACTATAATTATTCATCTTACCCACTCCAAATAGCAACCAATGTATTTTGGTAATAGTTAATAAGAGTACCTGCATAAGGCACTCTTTTAAAGATTTTCTTTTTTCGTATTCTAAATCTGTAACGCTAGAATTTTCTTAAATATCGATCCAATTCCCATTGAGAAATATATTTTGAATAGTCATTCCACTCATATAATGCAGCATCAATGAATTTTTCAAATATATGCTTACCAAGGGCTTCCTGCATAACATGATTCTGTAAAAGTCCTTGGACAGCCTCGTATAGATTTGCCGGAAGACCTTCAATTCCCTTCATTTTCATTTCTTGCTCATCCATTTGATAAACATTGCTGTTGACCGGCTCCGGAGGGGTAATCTTATTGTTAATGCCGTCTAATCCCGCCTTTAAGACCACTGCCAATGCCAGATAAGGATTTGCTGACGGATCAGGGCTTCTAAGTTCAATTCTTGTTGAATTCTCTCTTTTTGCGGGGATTCTGATTAATGGGCTCCTATTACTTGCTGACCATGCTATAAGAACAGGGGCTTCATAACCTGCAACCAATCGCTTATACGAATTTACAGTGGGATTGGTTACTGCTGTAAATCCCTTGGCATGCGTCATGACGCCTCCCAAGAAGTAATATGCTGTTTGCGACAGTTTGAGATCATCTGTATCATCATAAAAAGCATTCTTTCCATCCAACGTCTGCAGCGACATATTGGTGTGCATACCTGAACCACTAACGCCGAATTTGGGTTTTGGCATAAACGTCGCGTGCAATCCATGTCTTTGGGCGATAATTCTTACAACCATCTTAAATGTCATAATATTGTCCGCTGTCGTCAATGCATCAGCATATTTGAAGTCAATCTCATGCTGTCCAGGTGCAACCTCATGATGAGACGCTTCTATTTCGAAACCCATTTGCTTAAGAACGATGGTCATATCCTTGCGGGCATTTCCCCCTAAATCGATGGGCGCCAGATCAAAATACCCTGCATTATCATGGGTTTCAAGGGATGGCTCTCCCTTTTCATCTGTATGGAATAAGAAAAATTCACATTCCGGACCGACATTCATGATGTAACCCATATCGGCCGCTTCTTTCAGTACCTTTTTCAAAGCATTTCTGGGGCATCCTTCAAAGGGTGTCCCGTCAGCCATATAAACATCGCATATGAGCCTTGCTTCCTTTGGATAATTGGTCCAGGGCAACACAACAAATGTAGATAGATCAGGTCGTAAATACATATCGGATTCTTCTATTCTTACAAAGCCATCGATAGAAGAACCATCAAACATGATCTCATTGTCTAACGCCTTATCCAATTGTTCGATGGTAATGGATACATTCTTCATGACACCAAGAATGTCCGTAAACTGTAGATGAATAAACTCTACTTCTAATTCTTTCGCTTTTTTAAGAAGTGCTTCCCTATCATTCATAATTAGACGCTCCTTATACCTATACTTTCCCTTCATTAGCAAATCAGTTTAAACGAAAAAAGCGCACACATCCAAAGGGTGTACAACCCCTGTTTGTGGACGCCATTGCCCAACGCTTATGGATTTAATTATGACTATAATTATACAGTATACAATATATTTTCGCAATATTCAATATTATTTTGAAATTTTTTTAAACAAAAAGCCCTTCATCCCACGCTGGGAATGAAAGGCTCAACTTTATGGTTGATTGTCTAGGGCGACTCTTCCTTCATCACCATTTCTAATTCTTATAACTCTGGATACTTCATAAACGAAAATCTTCCCGTCTCCTACTTTTCCTGTATGAAGAACTTTTTTCGCCGTTTCTACAAGCAAATCAACAGGAACTTCACATATAACCGTTTCTATCTTTATCTTTGGCAATAATTCAGGTGTATAGGTAACGCCTCTGTAGTTCTCCGTCCTTCCCTTTTGGACACCACATCCTAAAACATTAGATACCGTCATGCCCATTACGCCAATATCATTCAAAGCTTTTTTCAACTCTTCGAATTTACCGGGCCTTGTTATG
The DNA here is from genome assembly GCA_049324315.1 of Bacillota bacterium. GTDB lineage: Bacteria > Bacillota > Clostridia > Peptostreptococcales > Thermotaleaceae > JBMOKU01. The sequence continues at coordinate 90,606 of JBMOKU010000003.1, forward strand.
ATCTCTACCTTCGTGAACTTATCTTCCATTGATATTCCCCCTTCACAGATCCTTATTTATACTGGTGCACCTCCGCTATTCATACACGTTATGCTAAAGCTGTTCACTATTTAAAGATATAACTCTCGGTTGGAAATCCGCATAGCTTTCCGTTCCATGTTCTTTTTTATCCAGTCCTTCTTCTTCTTCTTCATTCGTTACCCTTAACCCTACTGTTATCTGAATAAGTTTAAATAGGCAGAAGGTTGTAGCCATTGTCCACACTGCCACTGCTGCAACACCAATGGTTTGTGTCATCAACAATGCTGCGCCGCCTCCATGAAGAAGTCCGCCTTCTGTAGCAAAAACACCTACTAAAATTGTACCAATGGCTCCACAAATACCATGAACACTTATGGCACCCACAGGATCATCTATTTTTAATACACTATCGAAAAACTCAATTGCATATACAACAGCAACGCCACCGATTCCACCGATGATTACGGCACCAGCAGGGCTTACGATATCTGTTCCTGCCGTAATAGCTACTAATCCAGCTAAGGCTCCATTCAACGTCATACTCACATCAGGCTTTTTATATTTAATCCAGGAAACAATCATGGCTACGAATGCTCCCGCTGCTGCTGCTGAATTTGTCGTAACAAATATATGTGCAATACTATCTGTATTCGTACCAGATAGTGTGGATCCAGGATTAAATCCAAACCATCCAAACCACAATATGAATACACCTAACGCGCCCAGTGTAAGGCTATGTCCTTTAATAACCTTTGGTTTTCCATCTTCTGTATATTTTCCTATACGTGGACCAATAATCCAAGCACCCATTAGGGCTGCCCATCCACCTAAAGAGTGAACAACGGTAGAACCGGCAAAATCATGGAAGCCTAATTGAGCCAACCAACCACCGCCCCAAATCCAATGTCCTGCTACAGGGTAAACAACTGCACTAATCACAAAGCTGTACAATAGATAAGAAATAAATTTGGTTCTTTCTGCCATAGCACCTGAAACGATGGTGGCAGCAGTAGCACAGAATACTGTCTGAAAGATTAAAAATGCTTCTTTAGGAATACTTAATCCTAAATGATCAAATGAACCCAGTGATAATAGGTTAATTTCTCCTATAATTCCTTTCACATCTGTTCCAAACATAATACCAAATCCTAAAATCCAGAAAACCAAGGACCCTACTGAAAAATCCATAAGGTTTTTCATAATAATATTTCCTGCATTTTTAGCTCTGGTAAAACCTGTCTCAACCATTGCAAAGCCTGCCTGCATAAAAAACACCAATGCGGTAGCCAATAAAACCCATACCGTATCAATTGCTACTGAATAGTCCATAAAATCTCCTCCTCACATTTAATTGATTTTCATAACACTTATGAAGTTTAAAACTTTTAAAAATGACAAATGATTTCATTTTTTGTTTTAAAGAGCTTGACCTTGAGAAACTTTTTTCAAAGGCTCTCTTTATATGCAATATCATGCCAGCTGTACATGATATTCATATCACAGGAGTATATTGTATACACCTATACCTCTGTAGAAGCAATAAAAAAAGCGCCGACAAACAGAGGAAACTTATTTCCTTGCTTGTGGACGCCATTGCCCAATTGAATGTATTCATTTTTTGTATATATGATATTATAATACGACCTATAGAACTTTGCAATACTTTTTTAAAATATTTTTTGAATTTTCTTTCTATTGTTAAGACAATAGATAGTTTCGATAATATCTTTGCCAATCATATATCTAATAATACTTTATCATCAACAAATTTACTTTTGTCATAGTTTTCTCTTAATAGATTTAAAATTCTATCTGACTGTAAATTCGTAATTTCTCTTCCCATCTCCCTATATTTATTTATAATAGCAGCACTTCCGGAAAATTTGCCAATAACAATATGATGTTTCCTGCCTATATCTTCCGGATCAAAGGACTCATAATTTCTTCGATTTTTAAGCAGTCCATCTACATGAATACCAGATTCATGACTGAATGCTTCTTTCCCAACAATTGGTTTAGATAAACTCAATGCTCTGCCTGATACATTCTCCACCAAATTAGATATCTCCATAATTTTTTTTAAATCGATACCGGTTTTTTCCCGTGCTATATATTCTAAGGCCATGATAATCTCCTCTAAAGGCGTATTACCGGCTCTTTCCCCCAGTCCATTAACTGTGCAGCTAATATGTGTTGCTCCAGCCTTATATGCACTAAAAGCATTGGCTGTCGCCATTCCGAAATCGTTATGCCCATGAAAGTCAATATCCATTGACAGTGTTTCAACGATTCGACCAATAATATTGTAAGTTGATAAGGGATCTAATATGCCTAATGTATCTGCATACCTCACTCTCTGCGCCCCAGCCTTTTTGGCAAGAGTAAAAAACTCCATTAAATACTTTTCATCCGTTCTTGAAGCATCCTCTGCACCAACAGATACGATGCAGCCTTTATTTACTGCATATTCAACAGTTTTTTGCATTAAGTATAAAACCTCTTGCTTGGTTAGATTAAATTTATGCTGAAGTTGAATATCGGAGGTCGCTATGGCAAGATGTACATTTTTTACGCCTACAGATAAGGAATGATCAACATCTTCTGTTTTCATTCTATTCCATGTTAGAATTGTTGATCTAAGACCTAGATTATTTATTTCCATGATCCTTTGCATCTCTTCCTTGCCCATGCCAGGTATTCCTACCTCAATAATATGGACACCCATCTCATCTAGTTTCTTAGCAATATGAATCTTTTCTTCCTTTAAAAAAACTACTCCAGCGGTTTGTTCCCCATCTCTTAACGTCGTATCTATGATTTTTATTTTCATCATCTTTATTCACCCTCTTTCCCGGAAGAAACAGTATAAATGGTTGTTAACAGAAAATAAGACTCTTCTCTTTAAGCAAATTTTCTACACCCTGTCTGGTTTAATTCCATAGACTGATCATGTGTGAGCCTTCCTGCCGCATCTGCACGGCATTGTTGACAATGCTTCATTTGTTTCACGTAAACTTCACATTTGTTTCTGATCGAAAACAATTCTTTATGATCAATTGTAGTCAAGCCCTCAAAACAACTGCCTTTCACTGGAATATGTGGAACGATGTTGGTCATAAATGCCCCATACTCCTTTACCTTTTTAACGACATCTTCAATATGATTTTCATTCATATTTTTCAATACAACAATATTTATCTTACACAAAGCTCCTTTAGAAGACAGGTATTTTAAGCCCTCCAATTGATTATTCAGAAGAACATTTGAAGCTTCTTTACCCCTTATTGTTTCTCCATGATAATTGATTCGTCTATATATCTTCGATCCAATCTCCGGATCAATGGCATTTATTGTTATGGTTATATGTCTTATCCCTAAAGAGATAATTTCTTCCCCATAAGCAGGAAGCATTAGTCCATTGGTTGACAAACAAAATATTGCTTCCGGATCATATACTTGAATAAGTTGTATGCTCTCCTTTGTCTGTTCAAAATTTGCAAGGGCATCTCCCGGTCCTGCAATACCGACAACTGATAAATTTTCGATTTTTTCCTTTGCCATCTTATATCTCTCAAGGGCATCCCTTGGGGTTAAAACGATACTGGTAACTCCGGGGCGACATTCATTGGCACAATCAAATTTTCTATTACAGTAATTACAGCTGATATTACATTTTGGCGCCACCGGAATGTGAATTCTGCCATAGTTCGCAGCCTTTTCATTATAACAGGGATGTCTGTCTGTTCTTTCCTTAACTAAATCATCCATATAACGCCTTCCCTTCACAGATATTCTTTTTGTCGTATTCAATATATCTTCTTTACTGCTTCCATGGGATCAATGGTATCCAGTTCGATATAAGGTCTAATCTTTCTTTTTCTGAGGCTTCTAATCATGCCTTCACCAATTTGACCGGAAATCACAACGTGACAGTCAAGGATTTCTTCTATGATGTGGTCCGTGTGGACACCAGCTGTCTTGATGACCTCCAATAATTCTACGTGGTCTCCTTCTTTTCCATAAATATGAAATATTTTGCATCTACCTAAATGTGCAGCTATATGGTTCATATCATCAACACTCACTGCAATTCTCAATCGCCTTCTCTCCTTTCTACGGAAGCTGAAGCATCGAAGTATTCTCTAAACATCCTGGTTTTAAACGTGTTATATTTATTAGCCAACAGTGTATTGGTCACTTCATCGAGAAGTTCTGTGGAGCCTTTGTATCCGACGAAGACCTTCCGCTGGGCACCTACCCTGTCGTGTACCGGAAAACCTACTCGGACTAAAGGAATATGATCCTTCTCCTCAATAAATCTACCGTCAGAATGTCCTATGAGAATATTAACTTTTCTTTCTATGACATGCTGTCTTATGGTCTCAAAATCAGTATCTTCCATAATTAACGTATCTTCTAACAACATGTCGTAATTTTCAACTTTGAGTAAGTCCTTTAATCGATTTGTATTTGAGCCTGTGGCAATCACGCATGGCTTTATGCCGTTTTCCAGGCAAAGCTTCGTAATCCCATATACCATTTCCGGCGATCCGAAGACAGCAGCCCTACCCTCTGCATTGTATTTATGCGAATCAACCATAGCATCCAGCATACGTCCTCTTTCATCTTGAATAGACTTCGGTATGTATTTATTTGAAATCGTTGATAATATCTCAATAAACTTATCCGTATTCTCCATACCGATCGGTAATGGACAGCGGTAAAGGGGAACATCATACGCATCTTCAAGATATTTCCCAGGAGAATGCTCATCCCCTATGAGCAGATCCATTTCAATGGTTGCCCTACTCCCACCCATCTTCCTTATATCCTCAAGTCTCGTACCTCCCTTGGGAAGCCTGTTGTAACTGCTTTGGTACGGTGCATCTAAGGTTTCTGAACTATCCGGAAAAATCGTATACTTTATTCCGAAAGCTTCAACCATTTCCTTTATATGCCGGATAGAGCCAGGTGAAATATTTCCTACAATGATATTAACTTTTTCGTTGTTCTCTGAAGGCTTTACTGTCTGCTCCAGGATGCTTCTTAAGGCTGCATAATAGCCTTCATATTGGGACGCGCCATAACCGGGTGTCGGGACTGTAACGAAATGAATATTTTCTGCCTTTTCTTCTATTTTAAAGTCCTGCACGATTCTGTTAATATCTTCTCCAATGGTCTCTGCTAAGCATGTTGTAGCGATACCAATTGCCTTTGGATTATATAGCTTTATTACATTTTTTAATCCCTTCTTTAAGTTTTGCGCCCCCCCATAAACGGTTCCTTTTTCATTTAAACACGAAGATGCAATATCAACGGGTTCATTATAATGGGTAGCCATATGTCTTCTGATATAGGTACTACATCCTTGAGAACCGTGGAGAATTACCGCACAGCCTTCTATCCCCTTAAATGCTATTGATGCACCCATAGGCATACACATTTTGCATGGGTTTACATTTAAATTAACAAAATTTCTGCTTTTCATAGTAACTCTCCTATATACTATTTCTGACATATCTCCAAACAGGACTGTTCATCGTCATATCCAGTTCCTTTGCAAAATTTACAGCACCTTCAAAACCACAGAGCGGATGCTTCCTTTCATGGTTATGATCTAGAAATGCCACGCCCAACTTATACGCCAGGGGCCTTTCCTTTACACCTCCTACCAATACATCTGCGCCATTTTCCTTCATAAACTTCTCTAATTCTATGGGATTTGCATCATCCAGGACAATGGTACCTTCATCAGCCAATTCTTTAATCATTTCATACTCCTCTTGGCTGCCTGTCTGCGTACCTACCATGACCGTCCTAATCCCCAGATGATTGAACTGCTTAATTAATGAAATGCCTTTAAATCCTCCGCCAACGTAAATGGCAGCACGTTTACCTTTCAATCTTTCACGATAATATGAAAGCTTTTCTTCCACATTCTTTAATTTTGTTGCGATGAGTTCTTCTGTTTTTCTAATAGTTTCTTGACTACCTACGATAGTTGCTATTTCCCTTAGGGAATATATTGTATCATCCAGTCCAAAGAAACTTACCTTAACAAAGGGTATGTTATACATACTTTCCATTTGTTTTGCAAGATACAACATGGATCCGGCGCATTGTACAATATTCAGCTTTCCCCTAGGTGCTTTTCTTATTTCTTCATAGGAACTATCACCTGTGAATTTAGCATTGATCTTGATCCCTATTTCCTTGAGATAGTTTTGTATGATCCATATCTCGCCAGCTAAATTGAAATCCCCTAAATAATTTATTTCTCCTTCTGCACGGGAATCACAACTATCTTCCATTAGTTTCAATAATGCATCACATGCTGCCCTGTATCCGCTTGATTTGTTCCCCGCAAAACCCGAAGATTGCACTGGGATCACCTTTATTCCATGTTTTTGCTCAGCAGCCTTACACACAGCTGTTAAATCATCTCCAATAACCCCTACCACACAGGTAGAATATACAAATACAAGCTTCGGGTCATATTTAAAGACGATCTCATCAATTGCACAGGAAAGCTTCTTTTCTCCGCCAAATATTACGTCTTTTTCTCTAATGTCTGTAGAAAAGCTGTTTCTATAGACTTCTTCTCCACTACTTAAGCTTCCTCGGATATCCCAGGTATAGCTTGCACATCCGATGGGTCCATGGACAATGTGATAAGCATCTGTTATCGGATTCAGTACAACCCTGGCACCGCAATATACACAAGCTCTTTGGCTCACAGAGCCTGCTACACTGTGCTGATCACACTGTATCTTTTTATCCTTGAATTTAGAGTTGCATATAATCGAATCCTGTCTTTCCTCTAAGGTTTCTATTTTAAATGCTTCCGTCATATTTCCCCCTCCCAGAAATCAGGGCAGTGCCATGGGGACAGTCGCAGTGCCTTGGGGACGGTTCGTCTGGCACACATGCTTTTCGTGTGCCTGAGGAACTGTCCCCATGGCACCTTCCCCAAGGCACATCCCCAAGAGCACTACATGACTAATTCAAAATCCTCGTCTTCACATTCCCTATCATACTTATCAAGAAAAGCTGTACTAATTTTTTCAATGATCCTAATAGCACCCCTATAACCCACCGTTGGAAAATAACTATGTCCCACCCTATCTAAAATGGGAAAACCGATTCGAACGAGAGGAATATTCTCTGCCCTGGATATATATTTGCCGTAGGTATTTCCAATCAAGATATCTACCGGATCATTTTTTATCCATTGGTGCAGTTGGAACAGATCTCCAGCCTCCTTCACGTGTCCTTCTATCCCTGCATCTTTTAGTATTTTTTCAACCTCTTTTGTAAATGCTTTGCCGGGCGTTCCCGTCAAGACGTGAATAGGTTTCATTCCAAGACTAATCACGAATTGTGTTAATGCTATCACGGTATCGGGGTCTCCGAATATTGCAGCTTTTTTTCCATGATAATGCTGATGAATATCGATCATTAGATCCACCAACTGTCCTCTTTCTTCCTCCAATTCATAGGGAATGGAGTTTCCTGACAATCGGGCCATCTTCATGATTAGGTCATCTGTATATTGTATACCGATAGGAATATTCAAAACATGTGGTGTCACACCGCACTTTGTATCAAGTTCATATGCCGCTGCTTTAGACGCAAAGGAACCTAATGCAATGGTTGCTTTTGATTTCCCGGATTCTTGAATATGCTCTATCTTGGTTCCTCCTTTAGGATACATATCGTACTTACCCGTATTGGGCGCGTCAACAACCCCGCTGGTATCAGGGAACATGATATAATCCAGACCCATTAATTTTGCAATTCTTTTTATTTCTCTCATATCGCTGGGTTCTACATAGCCCGGTATTATATTTACTTTCTTGCTTGTTTCGATACATTCTCCTCCAGCTAAATATGTTACCATTGCCTTCACCATATTTGAAAATCCTGTAACATGAGATCCCACATAACTGGGCGTATTGGCATGGATAACTATTTTCCCCGCAGGTATATCCGTTGCATTAACGATGGCTTGTATATCGTCGCCTATGGTTTCCGATAAGCACGTGGTATTGATTGCAATTACGTCCGGATCATATATGTGAAAAACATTCTTTATACCAGTTTGAAGGTTAACTCTACCGCCAAAAACGGAGGCTCCCTCTGTAAAAGAACTGGTTGATGCCATGATTGGATCTCTAAAATGCCTGGTAAGATGCATTCTGTGATAGGAGCAGCATCCTTGCGAACCATGGCTGTGTGGTAAACATCTATGAATCCCCAGGGCTGCATACATTGCCCCAATAGGTTGGCAAGTTTTTGCCGGATTTATGACCAATGACTTTCTGTCGGCTATCTCTTTTGGGGTTAATTCTAACATGCTATACCTCCTAACCTTGAATTTTTCCTTCTAGTATGGGTTCCTTTTTCCATGGTGGAACCATATAACGCCATGCCGGCGTAAAAATTCCTGCGGCAACATCCCTGGCAAAATTTACAGCTCCTTTAAAACCTGCATAGGGCCCGCTATAATCGTAGGAATGCATTTGTTTTGAATAAATACCCATTTTATGAATGGCGTACTTATCTTTTACGCCTGAACCAAATATATCGGGTTTCAGGATCTTAATAAACGCTTCTGTTTCATAATGGTTTAAATCGTCGATAATAACAGATCCGTCTTTTGCGTGCTTAATCAGACCTTGATAATCTCCTAAAGGTAGTTCTTTTTTAAGCGCTTCATATTTTTCCGGAGAAAGATATAGCTTGTAATTCTTTTCATCCTTCTCGATTTCCAGTTCCTCGACGTTTCTGCTGTCCGCATCAACTTTAATATCCGGTAATACATCTCTACCTTCATAATCATCTCTGTGACCAAATTCGTACCCTGCCAAAACCGTTTCTATTCCAAGATCATTAAATAAGTCTTGATAATGATGAGCTCTAGATCCACCGACAAACAGCATAGCCGTTTTTCCCTCACACATCTTTCGATAGAATGCTATATCCTCATCTAAATCAGCCAATTCTTCAGCAATCACTTCCTCTGTTTTTTGAATTAACGGTTCATCTCCAAAGTATTTGGCCATATTACGCAGTGTCTCAATGATTGAATTAATCCCAATAAAATTAACCTTCAACCATGGTGTGCCGTATTTTGTTTCAATCATCTCAGCTATATAGTTGATGGAACGGTGGCATTGTACAAGATTTAAATCGGCTTTATGGGCATTTTTCAATCGCTGATAGCTTCCGTTGCCGGTCATGGTAGAAATGATATTGTATCCGATTTTATTCAAGATCCTTGCGATTTCCCATTCATCTCCACCGATATTGTATTCTCCCAAAATATTGATAGAATATTTGGGGACCTCTTCATCTCCGGTTCCGATAACGTGCTGCATTAACCCGTTATTGGCGATGTGATGCCCTGCAGATTGGCTTACACCTTTATACCCTTCACAGTTAAAAGCCAGCACCTTAACACCATACTTTTCTTCCGCCTCTTGGGCGACAGCCCCTATATCGTCTCCGATGAGCCCTACCGGACAAGTAGCACTAATCGTAATGGCTTCGGGATTAAATATCTTTACGGCTTCTTCGATTGCCTGCTTCAAAGCCTTCTCGCCACCAAAGACAATATCTTTTTCTTGCATATCTGTGGTAAAGCAATAATTCAAAAAATTCTTTTCTCCTTTTGCAGCTTTACCCTTATTTCTTCTTGTGCCCCAAGAATAGTATGAGCATCCCACAGGTCCATGTACGATATGAACCATATCGATGATGGGTCCTAATACAACACCTTTGCACCCTGCAAAACAACATCCTCTGTTGGTAATGATTCCCGGAACCGTTCGTGTGTTTGCCGTAATTTCCTGGGTATTACAACCATCTTTCACCAACATATGTTTCTTTCTATTCTTCATTACCTTAGAAGGGTAAGCATTTAATACCTTATCCATTGCCTGTAAAATGTCCATTGCTTTCACCTCTTTCATTTTTCAGCCCTTAAATTGCTTCGCTTCCTCTTTCTCCTGTTCTAACCCTTATTACTTCCTCAACAGGGACGACAAAGATTTTTCCGTCTCCCATATTTCCTGTTTGATTAACCTCGATGACCATATCAATAATTTTTTTGACATCATCATCATTTGCCACAATAGATATGAGCCGTTTTGGTATCAATCGGTGTTGTTCTGAAATAACCTCGGCTTTATTGACAGAATCCAACTGCTGCCCATCAAGTAATAACTCTATCAGCTCATAATCAACCTTTTTCTTTCCCCGTCCTGCTACTTTCATACAGTTAAAAGCAGGAAATCCGGCTAACGCAAGGGCCTCTTTCGTTTTATTGATCATATTCATGCGAACGATTATCATAACTTCCTTCATTGAACAACGCCTCCTCTAGAGTTCCTTCTTTCCGCTGCTAATGGTATATACTTCTTCTACATCATTAACAAATATCTTACCGTCTCCGAAGGCTCCTCCGTTGCTGCTTATGGCATTTTTCATAATAATATTGACAACCATATCTTTGTTTTCATCATCAACAATGATCATCAACATTTCCTTTGGTATCTCATCATAACAGATGTTACCTACCTTCACGCCTCTCTGTTTACCTCTGCCAACTACATCTATTTTCGTAACAGCCGGAAAATCGGCATCTCTTAATTCGTTTAATACATTTTCAGCCTTTTCAGGTCTTACAATTGCCCTTATCATCTTCATAATCTGCACCTCCCATGAAATTTATATCATCTTCAGACGCATATGCTTAATATTTTATTTGTTTTTTTCTATGATTACGTTTGACTTTTACTGTAGAGAATTGTATAATAGGATACAACAACTCAGCGTGAGGATATTTTTTTGACCCTCAGGGAAAACATTTTCTTATTTTTAGGAGATAAGAAAACTGTTTAAAAAATTTATCCTCATGTTGTTTATGCTACACTTAAAAATCCATACTCCATAAGGATTTCTTCTAGCCTTTCTTGCGTCATTGGCTTTGGTATGACGAACATTTTATTTCCGTCTATGGCTTTTGCCAATGCTCTGTACTCATCTGCCTGTGCAGCCGTCGGATCGTATTCTATGACGGTTTTTTTGTTGATCTCTGCATGTTGAACAACATTGTCTCTGGGAACAAAGTGTATTAATTGTGTGCCCAATTCTTCAGCAAAAGCCTTTAGCATTTCATATTCATTGTCTACTTTACGGCTGTTACATATGATGCCGCCCAATCTCGTACCGCCTGTTTTAGCATATTTTTGAATCCCTTTGGAAATGTTATTTGCAGCATACATCGCCATCATCTCTCCACTGGCAACGATATAAATTTCTTGGGCTTTACCTTCTCGAATCGGCATGGCAAATCCACCGCAGACAACATCGCCCAATACATCATAGAAAACATAATCCAGTTCTGCTTCATAAGCTTTTAAGCTCTCAAGCAAATTGATAGATGTTATGATCCCTCTACCTGCACAGCCAACACCAGGCTCTGGTCCCCCAGATTCTACACATTTGATTCCTCCAAAACCGACTTTCATGATTTCATCCAGCTCCACATCATCCCCTTCTTCTCTCAAAGTGTCCAGAACGGTTCTTTGCGCCAATCCACCCAATACCAATCTTGTGGAGTCTGCCTTTGGATCACATCCGACAATCATAATTTTTTTGCCCATTTCGGCAAGGGCAGAAGTTAGATTTTGCGTGGTCGTAGATTTTCCTATACCACCTTTTCCATAAATTGCGATTTGTCTCATACGATCATCCCTTCTTTTTTTATTTGAAAGCAATGAATATTGCCTTCTGTCAATTTGAATAAAAAAAATGAGATCTACATAACAAGCCCTTGAACCTGTTATAAGACCTCATTGTCTTAACCGATTATTATTAAATTTTTGTTGAACTTAACATTATTCTCTGATATGTATCTAATAATACCATAGGATAGAAATTCAAGCAATATTATTTTTTGAATTTTTTGATTTTTTTGTACATTCCATACATTATACACGTATATCTTTCTATTGTTTTTGACATTCTTCCTTCTTTTTCGTATTGCTAAGAAATTAGTCACAGGTAGGCACAATCTTAATATAATACTAATAAAGGGAGGGAGTATATTGTCTGGAAATGGAGATTCTAACGTTTGTTTGCTTTGGGTTATTGTATTGGGTTTGGTATTCATCTTAGGAACGGGTCGCGGCGTAGCCGAACCAGGGGAACCGGCAATTATTATACCATAGTAATGAAAGAGTGATTAAGGGGGCGTTACCGTGTTTTCACCTGATCAGTTGGATGCACTAATGAAAGAGGCTATGGCTGAATTAGACAAGCAGGACAATAGTAAAGGACAGGGCAGAACAAGACGAAACAATGGATCAACTGGAAAACTTAACTTAACCCCTGCACAGGCCCTTATCATCATAGGCTTTTTAACAGGAACCTTAACTGTATTCTCCGTTTTAGTGGATGCAAATCAGTTAGTTAGTATCGTTCTTCAAGGTTCCTTGAAAAGTGATACAAAAAATGCACAAAAAAATGAACTGGATAACCTGCTGGCTCAGCTTGGAGACAAATCTTTTGATGATGTTCTCAAAGCCATGCTGAAAAGAATCACATAGCATCCTTGCTCAATTCGGTACTCTCCCCAAAATTGAAACCTTTTTATTAACAAATTCAAGTGAGAAATATCGCACTGCACTGCATAAGCTCTGGAAATCAAATATCCAGAGTTCATTATTATTGAGTGGAATTTGAAAAACTATTCTATTACAAATGGTCAATTTCAAAGTTCTGTTTTATTTTTGCTATCGGTCAGCAGTCATTCATCCAATCTACATAAATTTTCTGAATCGGAGCGGGGCTGCTATACAAATTAAATGATACAGCGAATCATTTTTAGTTCACGTTAATACATGTAATGATTCTTTATCTATCGATTGAAGACTATGATAAGGAGGAAATTTTATGTCTTTAACAGATCAGTCAGATGTCATAGTTAAAAAGGCAATGACCAGGCTAAACGTAAAAAATACGAGGAAGAAAAGGATCAATTTACGGGAGTCCGAATTATTAGTTATTGCTGGTATTCTAGCCGGGGCCCTGACAACATTTTCTGTTTATGTAGATGCGAATCGACACGTTTCCATTGTCGTTCATGGTGATTTGGTAAAAATTGATGGTTCCGAAAACGAATTAGACCAAATTATGGGGCAAGTAGGAACAATGCCTTTTGATAAAGTGCTATCGGCCATGATAAAAAGAATAGAGTAAAAAATATTTATGTAACACATATAGCTCATTAGACATACCTTATAGTAGCGAATGATAAGAAAATGAAAAGTGAAAAATATGGAGGTGCAAACTCATGAGCGATACAAAAGGTTTTTTTGGTGGATTTGGAGATAACAATTCATTGTTATTCTTCTTCTTACTGCTGGTAATTATATTCTGTAACTGTGGATTATTTGGCGGATACGGAAAATACTAAGAATCTATGAATTGGGATTCACGTCCCAATTCGTACATATTAAATTTTAGTCAGCTAAACACTTGTTAAAACTTCCATCTGCAGAGAAGGGGTAGGAATTTTTCCTACCCTTACATTCTGTTCATTTCATATTACCTTTTTAAAGCTGTTTTTTAGTCCATGAATCCTTTAATGATACGATTCTATTGAATACCAGCTTATTCTCAGTGGTGTATTTATTATCTACCGTAAAATATCCTTGTCTTATAAATTGATACTTACTTTCTTTGGGAGCATTTTTAACAAAAGGCTCTATCACGCAATCTTTAAGAACAATTAAAGACTTAGGATTTAATTTGTCATCCCAACTCAGTGATTTATCCTTTAATAGTTCCTCATCTAAAACCAATTTATCATAGAGACGGACCTCTGCACGCACTGCGTCCTTTGCCGATACCCAATGGATCGTGCCTTTAACCTTTCGTCCGGTAAAACCACTGCCGCTTTTCGTTGCCGGATCATACGTACACTGAAGCTCAGTTATCTCGCCAACGGCATTCTTAATTACTCTTTCACATTTAATATAATATGCCCCTTTTAAGCGTACTTCATTGCCAGGTGATAGTCTATGAAAGCCCTTTATAGGCTCTTCCATAAAATCTTCCCTTTCAATATATATATCCTTTGAAAAGAGCACTGTTCTTTTACCCAAATCGCCATTTTTCCCATTATTTTCAATTTCCAGCAGCTCGGTTTCATCCTCAGAATAGTTAGTAATAACTACTTTTAACGGGTTTAGCACTGCCATGATAGAAGGTGCTTTATCTTTTAGATCTTCCCGCAGACTATGTTCGAGCATAGAGACATCAACGATACTTTCATCTTTGGATACACCAATTTCTGACAAAAAGGATTTGATACTTTCAGGGGTAAAACCTCTACGTCTAAGACCTCGCAAAGTGGGAAGCCTTGGATCGTCCCAACCATCAACATATCCACCGAAAACAAGCTCCCTTAGATACCTTTTGCTTGTAACGACACCCGCTAAATTCATACGCCCGAATTCTCTTTGCTTCGGGGGAGCTTTCAGCTCTAATTCCTGCAATACCCAATCATATAATGGCCTATGATCCTTAAACTCTATGGAACAAAGAGAATGGGTTATGCCTTCTATTGCATCTTGAATGGGGTGGGCATAATCATACATCGGATATATGCACCATTTATCTCCTGTTCTATAGTGATCAGCATGTATGATTCTATATATAACAGGATCCCTTAGATTTATATTTGGCGATTTCATATCGATCTTGGCTCGTAAAACCTTAGAACCGGCAGGAAATTCTCCTACTCTCATTCTCACAAACAACTCCAGATTCTCCTCAATACTACGATCTCTATAAGGGCTATCCTTACCTGGCTCTGTTAGGGTACCTCTATATTCCCTTATTTCATCGGCACTTAGGTCGCAAACATATGCTTTGCCTTTTTTAATTAGCTTCATGGCATATTCAAATGTTTTATCATAATAGTCAGAGCCATAGAATATTCTATCATTTACTTCAAACCCGGCCCACTCCATATCTTCAATGATTGCATTTACATATTCAATATCCTCTTTCAGTGGATTGGTATCATCAAAACGCAGATTAAATTTACCGCCATATTTTTTTGCTATCGTATAGCTTATATTAATTGCATATGCGCTGCCAATATGAAGATACCCATTGGGCTCCGGCGGAAATCGCGTACAGATCGCTCTAGGATACTCGCCGTTTTTCAAATCTTCATCGACAATTCTATGCAAAAAGTTTGAATTAAAAAATTCTCTTTCGATCATATCAATACACATCTAGAAAACCTCCTTATTTCAAATACTTTTAGAATCCTTCTATACTAAAAAACAAAAAAACTCTCACCCCCAAGACGATTTAGTCTTGGGGACGAGAGTACTTACTTTCGTGGTGCCACCCCAGTTCATCGATATGTCACCATATCGACCTTTTCATGTACGTCATTCCTAGAATGATTATACACTAGCTCTATAACAGGAGCTCCTGTCACAGTCTCCCCTTTATTCAAGGATCGGTGTGAGGCTCAGAGGCTTGATTCAATAAACAATTCTTTGCTTCTTTTCAGCTCCCGAAGCTCTCTGTTAAAGAATTTATTTATTTACTCTTCTCATCATTGCCTATAATTGATATATGATTATTAGTTAGTATAGTATATGAATATTTTCCTTCTGTCAACCTTATTTTTTACATATATTTATTTTTAATCGTTATGCTAGGACAAGGATTATTTCTTCCGACTCTAACGCGTTTTATCATTATATCCATATTCACTCTAAATTAAGAAGCATCTGCAGGCTCAAACTGACTAAAATAAAGTGATGCATAGAACCCATTAGCAGCTAATAATTCTTTATGATTACCCTGCTCTACGATATCGCCATCTTTCATGACTAATATGAAATCAGCATCTCTTATTGTTGATAATCTATGAGCGATGATAAAACTTGTTCTGCCTTTCATCAAATTTTCCATAGCTTTTTGTATTAAAACCTCTGTGCGGGTATCTACTGAACTGGTCGCTTCATCAAGTATTAGTATTTTAGGATCAGCTAAAATCGCACGGGCAATGGTTAACAGCTGCTTCTGCCCTTGAGATATATTGCTGGCCTCTTCATTTAATTCCATATTATATCTATTAGGCAAAGTCTTTACGAAACTATGAGCATGTGCTAACTTAGCAGCTTTAATAACCTCTTCATCACTGGCAGAAAGCCTGCCGTAGCGAATGTTATCCATGATTGAACCATTAAATAGCCAAGTCTCTTGAAGCACCATACCAAATATATTCCGTAAATCTTTACGTTTAAAATCTCTTATATCATGACCGTCTATCTGAATCGTACCGCTATTGATATCATAGAAACGCATTAATAACTTCACGATTGTAGTCTTCCCCGCTCCTGTAGGTCCTACGATAGCAACCTTTTGACCTGGTTTAATATGTGCTGAGAAATCATTGATGATAGTCTTATCAGGATTATATCCAAAGTGAACATTCTTAAATGTAACTTCTCCTTTAGTCTCATCAAGTTGAACTGGAAATGCTGTTTCTGAAACCTCTTCTTTCTCAGCCAAAAATTCGAAAACTCTCTCAGCAGCAGCTGCTGTTGACTGAAGCACGTTAGATACTTGGGCTACCTGGGATATTGGCTGCGTAAAATTTCTAACGTATTGTATAAAGGAAAGGATATCTCCAACTTCAATGGTCTTCTTTATTGCAAGCCAGCCCCCAAGGATCGATACGGCCACATACCCCAAATTCCCTACAAACATCATGATTGGCATCATGATTCCAGACAGAAATTGAGACTTCCATGCCGAATCATACAAATTATGATTAAACTTTTCAAATTCTTCAATAGCAGCTTCTTCTCCATTAAAAGCTTTCATTACAAGGTGGCCTCCATAAATCTCTTCTACATGACCGTTCACATGTCCCAAAAATTCTTGTTGTTGTTTGAAGTATTTTTGTGATTTCTTTACCACTCCTGCTATTAGTATTCCAGATATCGGTAAGATAAGCAGTGCAGCTAACGTCATTTGCCAGCTTATGGATAACATCATAATGAATACACCAATGATCGTTGTCACTGCCGTTATCATCTGTGACATACTTTGGTTTAATGTTTGACTTATCGTATCAACATCATTTGTAACCCGTGATAAAACCTCACCATGGGTCGTTTTATCAAAATAGCTGAGTGGCATGCGGTTAATCTTTTCAGAGATTTCTTTCCTCAAATTAAAGGAAACCTTTTGTGCCACCCCTGACATGATATAACCCTGAATAAATGTAAATACAGCACTTGTTACATATAGTCCAATCAATAAAACGATTGTTTTGCCAATATAATCAAAATCAATAGCTGCTCCGGGAACTCCCATGACCTTATCCACAAGTCCTTCAAAAAGCTTAGTGGTAGCTTTACCAAGAATCTTTGGACCAGCTATGGAGAAGCCTGCACTGCCTAATGCAAACACGATTACACTCATAATAGAAAAATGATAAGGTTTTATGTATTCTAATAATTCCTTCATTGTGCCCTTAAAGTTCTTAGCTTTTTCCGTCATTCCTATAGCACCCATACGTCCACTGCCAAATCCACTAGGTTTTCTATTTTCTACATTTTTGTCACTCATGATACAAGCTCCTCCTTTGAAAGCTGTGATGAGGCAATTTGCTTATAGATTTCGCAGTTTTCCATAAGTTCTCGGTGGGTACCATATCCTGCAATCATTCCTTCATCGAGCACAATAATTTTATTTGCGTTCATAATCGTACTGATTCTCTGTGCAACAATTAGGACGGTGCTTGCTGCTGTTTCAGCTTTTAGAGCCTTACGTAATGCTGCATCAGTTTTAAAATCCAGTGCTGAAAAACTATCATCAAAAATGTATATTTCCGGTTTTTTGATAAGGGCACGAGTGATGGCTAGTCTCTGTTTTTGACCTCCTGAAACGTTGGTACCTCCTTGGGAAATCTCTGTATTGAAGCCGTCTGGTGTCGATCTTATAAATTTCATCACTTGAGCTATTTCTGCAGACTTCACTAATTCCTCTTCACTTGCATCCTTGTCACCATATTTGATATTACTTTCTATCGTGCCGGAGAATAATACTCCTTTTTGCGGTACATAACCGATCTTATCTCTTAATTCATGCTGTGATACATTTCTTATATCCGTACCATCTATTAAAATTTCTCCACCTGTAACGTCATAAAAGCGGGGAATCAGGTTTACAAGCGTTGTTTTTCCACTGCCGGTGCTTCCTATAAAGGCAATTATCTCTCCTGGCTTTGCAGTAAAGGTAATATTTGATAATACATCCTCTTCTGCCCCAGGATATCTGAAAGAAACATTCTTAAATTCAATACAGCCTTCGGTCTCTGCTGTAAAATGTTGTGGTTTCTGGGGGTCACTGATCGTAATTTCTGTATCCAATACCTCAGCTAAGCGCTGTGCTGAAACGGATGCACGGGGAAACATGATGGATACCATGGAAATCATTAAAAAAGCCATAATAATTTGCATCGTATATTGTATAAATGCCATCATATCTCCTACCTGCATTTTGCCTAAATCAATCTGATGTGCTCCCACCCATACGATTAAAAGCGTTATACCATTCATGATCAGCATCATCATGGGCATCATCACACTCATTAAACGGTTAACAAATAATGATGTCCTGGTTAAATCTTGATTTGCATGATTGAACTTCTTCTCTTCGTATTTTTCATTATTAAAGGCACGAATAACCAACATACCAATTAAAGACTCACGAGTCACAAGATTTAATCTATCTATCAGCTTTTGTATACTCTTAAACTTTGGAATGGCAACGCCAAACAGTACGACTACCAATATCAAAATAGCCGCCACTGCTACTGCTATGATCCATCCCATGGAAGTATTCGTATTGAGTACTTTGATCATTCCGCCTATGCCTAGAATAGGTGCATAGAATACAATCCTAAGAAGCATTACCATAAGCATTTGTATCTGCTGTATATCATTTGTACTTCTAGTAATTAATGAAGCTGTTGAAAATTTATCAAACTCTGAATTAGAAAAATTCGTTACTTTTCTAAATACATTATTTCTGAGATCTTTACTAAGTCCTGCTGCTACCCTTGCGGCAAGCAAACCGACGATTACGGATGCTGCCACACTCAATAACGTAATAAGAAGCATTTTAACGCCTGAAATAATAATATAATCTGTTTGAAGTTTATTCGTGTCCACCCCTATTATTTGATACTCCTTATGAATGAAAGGAACCGCCGACTGCGTAATCATGTTTTCAGGCATATGTTCAAACTTCTCGTCTTTCTTCTCTGTCATTGCCTTTATCTGCGCTTCGGACATTTTTGAAATAATTGCAAATGGGTCTGCATTGCTAGGAAAGTTAGCGGAAAGATTTTCTTGCTGAGCTCCTTTCATGCCGGCTGTTAAGCCTGCCATTCCCTCTTTTTCAACGCCACTTACGATCATGATTGGTTTACCTAGTATCTTATTTAGTGTATCAACTACTTTTTTATCTCTAGTGTTCAGCATATAAAGAGGCTCCTTATCAAGCAGTTGATAATCTCCGAGGTAGCGATCCAACTCACTTTGAGAAAGGCTTGCCTTATCTACAAGAACGTAATTTTCTTCCACCTTCTTTTGATCCTCTTCATTGATAAAAATCTTCAGCTTATCCAACTCACCTTTACGAATAACCTTTGGTACTGCATTTTCTATGCCTCCCTGCTGAATTCCCACATTAACAATATTGGACGTATAATCAGGAAGGGATAGGTCACTTATGGCTTGTATGAATAACAGTCCTGTCACTAAGATAATTGAAACAGTAAATGGTTTTAAATACTTTATGATCTTTAACATTCGCATATCTCCTTCTAATACTTATTTGCACTCCTCCAGTATTTCACCGAACCCTTCCGTCCCATTTACTCTTATACGCGGTACCGGATACAAAGAGGTGATGGGACGGCTTTGAACGATATAAAATCTCCCGTCCGCCCAACACCATTCAATGTCTTGTTCCGAACCATAATGAGTCTCAATTCCCCCCCCAATCTCGTTAGTTCAATGATTTTGTCATCAGACAGCGCCTGTGTTTCCTGCTTTTCCGAAGGCAGATCTTTTGTAACCATTCCACCTTCCGGGATAGAATATATCTGTCATTTTCATCAAAAGTTTTTTTAACTATATTTAACATTTGCATAACTATTAATTTATATAACATATCAATTTAACTTGAAATCTTTATAAAAAAGTCTTTTGTATTCTTTTCCTAAGAAAATACTTCTAAAATCTATTCGTTTAATATATAGCAGGAAGTATGAGCCTAAAAAAACAAACCGTGATAAACGAAAAATTTATCACGGCTTATTCTCATGTTTTTACAAAGCTCTTAAGTCAGGCTTGGATGAACATATCGTCCCTTTTTTACAGTTCCTTTTCCATACTGTATGGCTTTCGCAGGGCATCGATGGATACAGGCCAAACATTGGGTGCATTTTGGCCCCCAAACAGGTTTTGTATCCACTGAAATATTTCCGGTACAACATATTTTTTCACACAAACCACAACTTGTGCACGCATCAGAGGCATAAAATTTTTTCGGATCATTTCCAAAGGTATTAAAGAGCGGGTTGATCACCGTGGTTAAAAGAGTTGGGAAAGAGCCCTTCTCTAACTGGAAAAAGTTCCTTTTTCTTCCCCTAATAATTTCATTAATTTCCTGTAATCTATACTCAGCTTTTAATAGTTTTTCTTTTTCCACTTCCTTAGCGTCCACATTTCCTACAATAATATAATTATTAGGCATAGCTATTGAAAAGCCACCGTTTAACGCTAGTCCTTTCTTCTTTAAAGTCCTCTGAAGGACATCCATGGTGTTTCCGATATTATCCCCACAGGTAGCTATGGAAAATATATAATTATCCTTATAGTTATGAAGGCATAACCGACTTATAAAATCCAGAACCAGCTTAGGTGGTGCCCATGCATATACTGGATAAACAAAACCGATCATTTCATCTTTGTCTAAATGATACGCAAAGCTGCCTGCATTCTGCTTCATTTCCTCTGAGATGGAAACCACCCGGTCACGATTATATTCGGATACATTCTTGGCAACATAAAGAGAATTGCCTGTGCCTGTGAAATAAAATATCATTCTTTATCACTCCTTTTTACACATTCCTAAATCCCTTCAACAAATGATTACTCCAGTTTATTACAAATTCATAGTAATTAATTCCAAATAGCAACGTATTCAATTGAAAAAAATCAGCCTTTTCTTTTGCTCCATTCTCATGTTCTTTTAGCATGTTCAAAACAGGCTCTACCTCTTTTATAAAAGCTTTCAAATTTTCCACGGCCTTTTCTTTTGGTAAAAATCCGAAAAAGAAAATTTTTACAAGATGGTCCGGCCTTGTTTTTGAAAAATTCACCGGCTGCCCAAGCCAATTCATAAAATCCGACTTACCATGTTCACTTATAGCATATAACTTTTTATACTTCCCTCCTTCTACAGTTTCTCGTAAACTTATGAAACCCTTAGCCTCCAATTTTTTTAATGCAGGATAGATACTTCCAAAGCTTGCATCAAAAAAGTTAGAGGTACTCTTTAACATACACTGCTTTAAGTCATACCCGCTCTTTTCTCCGTACATTAAAAATCCTAAAATAATGTATTCTAACATTCGCCACCTCATTATATGCAGTATTTTCATATATCGATTCGATATGTATCTTATAGTTATATGCTATTCGGTTATATCTGATTTGTCAATAGTTTCTTTCAATAATAACAAAAGCACCTATCCTACAGATAGATGCCATTTGTTAGGCTTTTATGTTTTATTGCTTAGATTAAAACCTTAAATTCGTCTTGCGTATTCATATTATCTTTTATCATTAACTATTTATATTGTAATAAAGGCTTTTCATGAAGTTTTTAAACCAGGCAATTAGAATTGTCTGTAACTGCTGTAAAGCAACTCTGTATTCGGCAACACATGGGGACATGGCCCCAGTCCGGCAAAAAACGCACCGGACAGCGTACCAGTCCCCAAGTCTTGCCCAGTGACCTCGAATCTCCCTCCTTTCTCATTTTTCTTATGGTAGCAGCTGCTTTGTTATAGTATTTCTACATATCCTTCTGTTCCGTTCACCCGGATTCTCTGACCGTCTTTAATCAGTTTCGTGGCATTTTCTACGCCTACCACTCCCGGAAGACCGTATTCCCGGGTAATGACGGCACCATGGGTCATCAGTCCGCCTACTTCCGTCACCAGTCCTTTAACAGATACAAATAGTGGTGTCCAGCTTGGGTCAGTAAATGCAGTTACCAGTATATCGCCATCCTCTATATTGGCATCTTCCAGCTTTAAAACGACCCTCGCCCTGCCCTCGATGACGCCGGATGAAACAGGCGTACCCGCCAAAGCGCCCTTGGGAATATTGCCAGTGTTATATTCACCAGATATGACCTCGCCCTCAGATGTCATCACACGAGGCGGCGTCAGTTTTACATATCCCTTGTGCGCCTCTTTTCTTCCGGTAATGATGCTGTAATCCAGCCGGTTTGTGCGAACCACTTCTCTGAGTTCCTCAAAGGATAGATAATAGATATCCTCCTTCTCTTTAATGACACCCTTTTGTACAAGCTTTACTGCTTCTTTCATCAGAGCATTTTTATAAATCTGGTAGCGTCTAATGATGGAATACTTGGGATATTCTCTATAGCCGGTAACATTACGCAAAACGCTGATCATCTTGCCAGCTTTTTTTGCTTTTCGTCTACCGCTGGGCAATTGCTCCAGTTTGCTTAAGAGTTCCTGTTTCTTCTGCTCTGCTTCCAATCGTCCTTGCTCAAATATGACACGACTTGAATCCGGCTCAAAGTTTTTAATATTGCTGAGGATCATGGGAATGAGAGTGGTCGGCTTTTCGCTCCAACGAGTCCTGGTAATATCAATCTCGCCGGAACATCGCATACCATATTTTTCAAGGTACGCTCTTATGGACGCACTGACCGTATCTCCTCCTTCCAGTTTAGACAAATCCTCAAAAAGGGTCTCATCGTTGACATTTTTGAAATACTCAGTCACTTCCGGGTATTGCCGGACAACGTCCGATACATCCATGAGAGCAAGGCCCATTTCAGAAGTGATGTTGTTGGGTACTGATTTGGTAAGAGTGTCTATCGCATTTTTTTCACCCAGCCATTTTTCCATTTTTTTATTGATCCAATTCGAAGTCATCCCCCAGACTACCATCACGCCCATGCTTAACGGATCATATGTGTTTAATTGTTTTATATCCTGTACAATAAATTCAAACAGATCATCTCCTGTTGCACTTCCAATACCTTTCTCCATATCCTGTATCAGCCCTTCATTGTGGACAATTAGGCTGTCAACTATTGCTGCGATTGCTTCCTCGTTTTTCCAGTATATTTTTATCGCCTGCATTAACCAGGCCAGCGCCCCTGTGCTCATATTGATGGATCCCTTTCCCTGAGGAAGCGATTTAACGAAATCCTTTCGCTTCATTAAGCCTGACAGTCCGTTGTGCATTAGAACATCAGCCCCACCTGTACTATTGATCAAAATCTTTCGTCCAACAGGAGAAGACAAGTCATAGGTTACATCTATAAATAGTCTTCCACCGGCAGGGCTTCCTGCCCCGGCAGTGAACCATAATGACATTAACTGTATGAATGATATACCCAGTGGTTTGATTGCTTCCGTCATCATCTGCTGATGACCCAGCGATATATAGACACGGTTATTCCCATCCTTTACTTCGGGTATCGGGTATAAGGTGGTAATAGGGCGGCTCTGAACGATGAAAAATGTATCTTCACTAAGACACCATTCGATATCCTGGGGGCAGCTAAAATGCGCTTCAATCTTCCTGCCCATAGCCTCAAGTTGCAATATCTGCTCGTCCGTCAATGTCTGCATATTCTGCTGCCTCGCATCGATCTCCCGTTCCTCTGTACCACCTTCTTTTACTGCATATACAGCCAATTTTTTCGTAGATATTTTCTTATTAACGATGCTTCCTTCCCGAACCTTATAAATATCTGCATTCACCAAGCCGGAGACCAGAGCTTCACCGAGTCCAAAGCTTGCATCGATGGATAGCACTTTCCTGTTTGAAGTGACAGGATCCGTCGTAAACATAATCCCCGAAGCTTGAGGAAAAATCATGCGCTGGATGACCACAGACAGATAGACCTTGCGGTGGTCGAAGCCATTTTGTATGCGGTAGGTTACAGCACGGTCAGTAAACAATGATGCCCAACACTTTCTTATATGCTGCAGGATGGCATCCTTCCCTATGATGTTCAAATACGTATCCTGCTGTCCAGCAAAGGAAGCCAGCGGTAGATCTTCGGCCGTGGCGCTGGAACGTACGGCATAGGCGTATTCTTCCCCAACCTTTGAGATATATCCAGTGATCTCTTCTTCTATGTCCTTTGGAATCGCTGCCTCTTCGATGACCCTACGGACTTTTTTGCTGATTTCTCCGATACGCTCCCTGTCGTGCGCCTTTAAAAGCGATAATTGGTCCAGTAGCTCGTTAAACGCCTCATTGTGTCTGATTATCCTTTTATACGCCTCGGTGGTTACACAAAAACCTTCCGGTACCCTCAATCCCTCAATCCGCGATAGTTCTCCCAAATTTGAGCCTTTGCCTCCGACGATCATGAGCTTTGTTTTGTCGATCTCATGGAAACCAAGTATATAAGAATTCATACATGTACCCCCTATCACTTTTCTTAAAACTAAATAGTCTCGAATAAATATCAAAAAACACCTTTTACTATTAGATTTTGCATCGCAATAAAACCGAGAGAAGTGTTTCTCAATCCCTATTATAGGGATCGTTGCTTTTCATATACATAATGCAATCTACTTTTTTAAAATTATGAAATATACGCCCTGTTTATTTCATAATATACCGTTCGAAAAACACTGTCAATAGATTTATGTAATATAACCTTGAAATATTTCATAAAGTTTGATAATCTTATTTTGAGGTGAGTAATATGAATGGCTTTCAACGCCGTAGAGAAAAAAAAATGGAAGATATTCTTGAGGCTGCTTTTACATTATTTTCAGCTAATGGGATAAAGACTGTAAGTATAGCTGAAATAGCTAAGAGGGCAAATGTATCTCAAGTTAGCATATACAATTTTTTTGAAAGTAAAGAAAATCTAGCAAGGCAGGCTTACTTTAAAATGATGGATGAAAAAATGAAGGATCTAGAAATGTTAATTAAAAGTAATCTTTCGTTTCAGGAAAAATTTGAAAAGTTAGTCTTTATTTCCCTTGAAACAGCAAATAATTTAAGTGAAGACTTTTACCAGTCAGAGTTTGCAAAAGACCCAACCGTTCTAAAATTTCTTGAGGAATATGGACATAAGAAGACACTCCCTTTATTGATGGACCTGATTGAGCAGGGCAAAAGAGAGTCCTGTATCGATAGCGGCATTTCTTCTGAATCAATTCTTATTTATATTCATTCAATCAATGGGGTGCTTCAGTCGAATATAAGCAAAAAGGTAAGAATGGATTTAGGTAAGTTGTTTTTTTATGGCTTATTCGGAAAAAAAGGGTAGCCACATATCCCTCCTCATAATAGAAACGAATCAAGGAATTTCAGACTAAAGGCAACCCCCGTGAATCAGTCATGACTTCACGGGGGGTTATGATTATTCTATATAATAAGCTATCATGAAACGAATCACTAAGCGTAAAATCAAGAGAATAGGTCATTGTATCATAGTATTTCAACAACACCCGTCTCTCCATTAATCCTTACTCGCTGGCCATCTTTTAATATACTTGAAGCGGACGGTATACCAACAACTGCAGGAATACCATATTCCCTAGCTACGATACCCCCGTGGCTAACGGGTCCACCATATTCCATAATCAGTCCCTTTGCAGTTGCAAAGAGTGGCGTCCAAGCTGGGTTGATGCTTTCTGTAACCATTATTTCACCCTCTTGGAGGTTTGCGTTGAGTGGATCAAACACAACTCTTATGGTTCCTTCATAGATTCCAGGAGACAACGCTACACCTTGAATCACGTTACTTCCCGGATCAATTTTTTGCGCTGAATAGTACGTCTCACCAGTATTTAGAACAATTCTTGGAATACTTGTCCTTTCCATTTCCTTGTGATAGTAAGCTTTATTGATTTCAATCTTTTCTTTTACATTCTTTTTGGTTAAAATATCTTCTTTGAATAAGAAGAAGATATCCTTTTTATCATCAATGAGCCCTTCTCTTTCAAATTCTTCCCCAACTTTCAGCATGACATTTCTTGCAATACCCATCATTCTTACGATATCAAATTTGGGGTACTCTCTCATACCTGCCGCTATGCGGTAGTTGATCATACGCTTTCTCAATTTATAAGCTTTTTTCTCTCCTTGATCACTTTTAACGGTTTGATAGATTTCCTCAATTAACGCTTCCGCTCTTTCCGCCTTTTCACGAATATCAGCCAAATTTCTTTCATACATCTTATCAACCATATAGGATTTAATTTGGTTAATGATGAATTTGGGATCCTCAACCCAGCGTAACGTTCCAAAATCCAATTCTATATTGCTTCGGTGTCCAAATTTCTCAAGAATATCCTTTATCTTCGGATGATCAGCTGTAGGCTCAAGATTGCTCTCAGCAAAGTATTTTGCCGCAAGATTCATCTTAATTGTCAATTCTTGCGTGACACATCTCGGTAAGGAGTGAATGAGATGTTCCGTATTAAATCGATTACCATACATTTTATTTATTATCTTTTTTATCTTTGCAATATCGTTCATTTCAATAGCATAAAGTCCTTGTTTTTGTGACAATAGGAAAGCTTCAGCCATACATTGACTGATAAAATCAATTTTATCGTTCAATGTTTTAAGATTCTTTGAGATCTGAAGCCACTTCTGGTAAACTTCTTCTCCAACTTGAATCATAGCATCATAGCGCTGCTCGTTTGGAATCTTCTTAATTGCCTTCATATTACCGGCCATAGTCAAGCCATAATTAAAAGCTCCCCATGGAATCTTAAATTTGATCCCTTGATTTGTAAATGTGTTCCCATGCTTATCAATAACACTTAGCATTACATCTTTAAGTGGCAAATCATTACCGGAAAAAGCATTGGCAAATTGCTTTGAAGCAAACTTGCTTGCCATTAGATACGTTATATCTAAATAAAGCCTGCACCCATCATATTTAACAAAACTATTATCAAGAGGGTTCTTTTGCTTCGTCATAACATTGATAATCGTAGGAAACATTTGACTAAGCATATCGAAGCCTAACGGAGTTACTGGTTCTTTCATACCTAACAATACCGTTCCTGCTGAAAGATACGCTCTCAGTTTTCCATCATGATCGAAGGCATCTATAGGAAACAATGTTGTAATATCTCGAGATTGCACAATGAATATTTGATCGTTCTCATCAAATGCAAATTCAATATCTTGAGGTTTACCATAGTAATCTTCAATTTTACCGGTTACTTCAACCAGGGCTTTTATATGATTTTCTTTTAAAGAGCTTATTGACTTACTTGACTCAGCAACCGGCACATATTCTATGCCATCGCTTGCGTACTGACATAATATTTTTTTTACAGCAATTTCTTCTTTTAAAATTTCGCCATTCTTCTTGTCAACAGTGTATTGATCAGGATTTACCTCACCACTAACAATAGCTTCACCAAGGCCATAGGATGCATTAATCAGCAACTCACTTCTAATGCCATTGATAGGATTGGCCGTAAAGGCAACACCTGCCAGCTTAGAATGAATCATTTCTTGAATGACAACACCATGGGAAAATTCAGCGGTTACATTGCACTTTGCTCTATACTCTATAGCCCTTTCATTCCATAAGGATTGCCAGCACAGCACTACTTTTTCTATTAAATCCGATGCTTTTACATTTAAGTAACTGCTGTACTGACCAGCAAAGCTCATGCCCGGTAAATCTTCTACCGTTGAACTACTTCTTACTGCAACACGACCGCTGGCTATCTTATCCATCGCAGTGAGAATCTGTTGTTTTAAATCATCTGGAAAAGTTTCAACTTGAAATAATGCTTTTATCTCTTGTGATTTTTCTACACCTGAACTAGAAGTATTTAAAATGTAATTAATCTTCTGTTTTAGCTGATTTTTCTCAACATAAGCATCATAAGCGATAGAAGTCACAACAAATCCGTTAGGTACTGTTATGCCATAGTTAAACATTTTACTTAAACTATAGCCTTTCCCGCCAACAAGATGAAAATCATTTTCTTTAATATCATGGAACCACTTTATCATCATAATCCCTCCTTACTTGCCAAATAGTATCCCCTAGCCTCCTGAAGATATGATAATGCTATATCTTTAAACTCCACTTCATGTTTTTTCAATCCAAGTGCATGACTGATTAGTCCCTCACTAAAATCCAATAACTTTTCAAATGTATCGTGACCTTTGGCATCATCTGGATTAATAAGTCTTCCTGCAGCTTCAAAAATCCACAATACCTCTCTGGTACAAAGTTCTGCTAGTATTTCCGGATGTTCAACGTTTACGATTCCTTGCTCTTTACCATTACGAAGCACTTCAAAGTACGCTCTTGTTGTTGCTATTTTAAACTGCTTCTCTAATTGTCTAAGTACCCTGTCATTACCTATAAAGGAAAAGACATTGTTTACTTTTGACCATTCTTTTAATTGCTTCAATTTATACTGACTGATGACCATGAATATAGCGTTAAACTTATCAAAGAATGAGTATTTGTCATTAGAGACAATGTTTTCAAAGTGCTCTGACAACTCATCTATATAGTTAGATATAATCACTTCAAGGATCTCTTCTTTTGACTTAAAGTGATGGTAAAAACCACCCTTTGCGCATTGGGCTTGTTTAATGATTGCTTCAATTGTTGTTTTTTCATATCCTTTCGTGGAAAATAACTCATATGCAGAATGAATGATCCTATCTTTTAATTCCATATCTATCACTCCGTTCAAGACCGACCGTCGGTCTGTTTTCTTTATCATACACCTTCCTTTCTTTTTTGTCAAGAAAATTGCTTTCCTTATTTTTCCTATGGGCTTTTAAATATTTTCTTTAGTAAATACTACATCTTCTTTATCAATTAATATATCCATTTATCCATATAAAATCCGTGAAGACTTAAGACATTTATTATCTCAATAACTATATTCATATTGTCAAAAAACCATGAAAAGTTTCTGATCTCTTCATGGCCTTTGTCTACTTTATATATGAAAATTCAAATTATCATCGCTATTTTAGGCGTTTATTGTCCAGCAGCATTGAAATAGCTTTTTCGATCCTTGAAGCTCTCGTTTCAGCTTTCTTCGCACCGGTTATCCACTGTACATATTCTCTTTTATGTGAGTATGAAAGCTTATCAAAGAACGCTTTTGCATCGGAGTTTTGTTCTAGCAAACGCTTAAAATCCCCAGGTACCTCAATTACACGTTCTTCCTCATCCCTTTCAACTTCAACCTCCACAATATCGCCTGGATTCTTACCTATTGTCTTTCTCAACTGCTGTGTTATTCCAATCATATAACAGCCGCCCATTCTAACAATTGAGCCTCTATACGCAGCACCGTCAAAGCTGGCTTTTACCTTGACACGTTTCGCTCCGAATACCGCTTCCACATCAAACGGTATCTCTACATAAGCTCCATCTATGCTCACATGCTTTTTAATCTCTCCAGTAAATTTCTGTTTCATTTTCTCTAATCCTCCTTCTGATATCACTTTTACTTTATCCAGATAGTTAGATGATTATAAATAGTCGGCATGAAACTTCACCGCACGCTTAAAAATAATAGCTACTCGGGATCAGAAGACCCGTTTAGATAAAATTGACTCAAACCTGCTCTGATATTATCTGATGGTCTTGAAACATTGACGGGCATCTTTGCACCATTCCCATCCCTCTGTTGATACGCATCTTCGATTGCTGCGCTAAGGGTTGGATTGTTTTCTAAAGATTTGTAGCTGAAAAAGATACTCCCCTTTACTTCCGTATTATTTGCATTGGGGTGAAGTTGTTTTTCAATTCTGAAACGCCATACCAAGGACTGCGGAGTCCGTATTTTCGGTACAATAAGCAGCCAAATGTTGTAGTTACATTTCTATATCTATTTGCGATCCCCTTCTTTTTCATTAATTTTTAATACCAATATAATAAAGCATCCTTTAGAATTGCCTGCACATCAAGCATTTTGTTTATATAACACATAAAAACCGGGAAGACCCGGTTTTTAGCCTATCGAATGCTCTCTATAAATTCTTTTCTGCTGTTTGTCAGTCACCAATGCTGTTTAGCCGTGATGACACCCTCCTGAAGCAGCCGATCACACAGCATAATAAAGTCATAGATTACCTCAATCAGTTTTGTTTCTTTCATGTCTTTGCCTCCAATGTCTTGTATAATGATTACGTATAGATACCATAGAGAGAATTACGTAAAAGTATAGAAATTTGTGTACTCCCAGAAAATAATTCGTGTAATATTTTCTCTCTTCAGATGCTTAATATTGGTGTATAGCTTCATTCTTCAATAATCTGAGTAAGGCAGTATTACATCATGTAATAGCATTTCTTTTAAGGTTGTTGTATTGGGAACTATAAAATCAGCAAAGGTATGATTCAAGCAGTTAGAGGCCCATTCATATCCTTTAGTGAATGCTTCTATTCTGAGATCTCCGTTGGGATGTGATTCACTTGGTTCATTAGCTGATTCGCTATAAAAATCGCACATGGAATCTGGGGATAAATCTGCTAAACCAGAAGATATGCCTGCAATATAATCGGCACACAATTCCTGCTGCCAATCTGACAACTGGTTATCTGAAGCATAAAATATCTGATTGACCATTTGGTGTCCCATCTCATGGGAGATGGCTCCAACAATTGCATCGGCACCATACTGCTTGCCTAAGTCATAAACAAAATCTGTATTATACAAAAGATTGTTATCAACTATCTCACTACCATGATACCAGGTTTCCATGGCCATGTTATCAAAGTATTGTCCATCCTGTATTAATGTCTCGTAGACATCAGGGCATATTTTCCCAAATGTCTCCATAATATTATGAGATATATCGCCCATTAGCTCAGGCGTGATCTCTCCATAACTTACACCATCGGCCAATTGTTGATAGACATCGCTATGAATAAATTCTCCATGGGTTAGCCCTGTGAAATTAACGGCAAAATCCATAATTGACCCTCCTTCATTATTCTTTAAGAAGCTTGATGGTACTCATATAAGCTAAACTTTTTCATTTTCTAGATATGCTAGAATATTATTAATGGTATGTTCCGATCTTACCTTGCTTTCACTTTCCAAGTGCATCAATAGATTATTGAGTAATCCCGTATATTTATATTGCAACTGCCTTGTCGCATTTTCTTTCCCACTTTTGATTTCCTGTTGTATAATGTAATCCATAAACTTGGATATACTTGTGCTCTCCCCTTCATGAATGGGAATAGATAATTGGAACTTGATTTTTCTGATCATATCTTCTTCTGTGATAATCTTCTTATTAGGGTGAGTATTTGCTTGTGGTTGCGTAGTGCTTACCGGTGAGATATGGGAGTTGTCTCCTTCAATAATATCTGCCAATTTGCGTACCGGCATTGCAAGTTTTTTTCGTAATTTAGTAAGACTATCATCATTTTTTAAGTTTTTATTCTTATGATACATCTAGAAACACCCCCTAATCCGAATAATTCTCCAAATAATTAATCAATTGCCTAAGTTGATCTTGAGCCTCAGCAAAGTGTCCCTGCTTTACTTGGTCTTCAATGATACTAAGTTTTTCTTTCATCTTATTTCGAATTGTGGCCAAGGTTTCTCCTTTACCCATTTGCTTTGATTGTTCAATAATGGCATCTAAAGTCTCATGCCAGCTGTGATTGTTTTCAATATTTTTCATGTGGTAATGATTCATAACTTTGATTAATTCCTTATGAATTAATGTGTCGATATTTGTCTTATTCAAAGGTTAACACCACACTTTCTATGGCATCCATATCATTACGCATCATATTCAATACATTTTGAATTGCCGGTATTTTTTCTTCAACTTTTTCCAATTCTTCCCCAATATTTTTTTGAATATCCATACTCAAGACATCAAATAATTTACGAAGCTTCTCTTCTAATATAGATTCCATGAGCTTAATAATATCATCAAACAATTTCATGGATATGGAGCTTGACAATCTATCAATTCTGGAGTATATATCTTCAGCAAAATTGTCTATGACTGCTTTACAATCTGATTTAACTTCTGAATTATTTTCTTCCTTTTTATTTTTCTTCTTTTTTCTCCAGGGGTTCTTGGTATTGATACTATATGATAAATCTTTGATTTGTTCATAATATTCATCTTTTAGATTGTTTATTTCTTGTCCACTCAATGCTCTTTGAATACTATCTCCTATACCTATACTCAGCTGCTTTCGAAATTCTATCCGTATGTTATCCCTGAGACTTTGTAGTGTATTCGTAACTATTTCATTCGTTCGCGTTGATAGACTTTTGAATTTAACTTCATCCAAATACTCTGTTAAATAACCTGACATCTGATTATAGAGATTTCCATTGGATATTTCAAAATGGTCATCCTTACTAATGGTAAATAACTGAAATAAATTCGTACCTAATATCTCAAAGGCATTCCGTATGTCCCGAGGCATTGTAGACTGGTCTATCATGTTTTTTGCTGCCATCATATATCCATCGATGATATCCCTAAGCCCCTTACACTTCTTTTCAATACATCTTTCTTTAGCATCAATGCCTACTTTCTTAAATGCCATCTTATACTTTTCTCCATATAATTGAACATCACTTTTAATCTGGTCCATATCCTCTGGATGTTCTAATGCCAGCTCCAAAGTAGATTGCCTAAATTTTAGTTCTACTATGTCCTTATTATATAGATCTCTGATTGAGGATAAGCATTGTAAAACCGCCGCTTTTTTTGAATGAAATAGAATCGCTTCCTTTTTCTTTTCCAGATCCACTAATCTTTGTTTGATAACAAGAATGCCGCTGATCTGATATGGATCATCCTTTGAAAAGTCAATGCCTAATTCATCCTCATATCTGTTTCTATAGAAAAACATGTTATCTTCCTCATCTTCTGGTAAGGAATACTGGTGATCCATCGTGTACTTAATCTTAGCAATCAAAGGACTGGCAGGATATACGGAGGGCATATAAGAAGATATATTCAATTCTTTTCCGTCATTCATTTCCTTCAACTTATGCTCCAACCGATTGACAAATCCACTTTTTAGCTCCAAGAATTCTTTTGATTGCTCTACATCTACACCCTCCATACTATGTTCTGGCAGTATTTCATCGAATCGTGAGGCCAATACAATGATATAATCAACCCCTAAATCCTTAAGAAACAAGTAATATTTTATATCTTCTTCATCCATGAATTGTGATGCTGCACTAAGATAAATCACCACATCTACTTCACGAATTTTATCATTGGTGATTTTTTCTCTGGATATTACTGGGTCACCCAATCCCGGAGTATCAATGATCTCCACATTTTTTAATATATCCTCATTACAATAAAGATTAATAGACTTCACGAAGGGGGTGTATTTGCCTCCTGCATCGGAGTATTCTTTTAACTCCTCTGAAGAAATGCGCTTTTTGGTTCCTAATATATGATCCGCAGTCCCTTGTTTATCAATATCTTCTATAAGGTCATACGCATATTTATAGATTCTTTCTTCATCATTCTTATATATATCCGCAAGTTTTCGTAATTCATGCTCATCATCTCTGCTGAGAAAAACGACTTCTGCATACTGCTGCTCCGAATAATTCAAGATGGTCAACCTAGCCGTAGACGGCGTTTCAGAGGAATTAACTATTCCACGTCCTTCAAAAAACAAATTATCAACCAACATGGATTTACCAGTATTCATTCTACCTGCGATAGCTATCTTGAGGCGTCTTTCTTCAGATAATTTCTTTTTAGCCTCTTCGATTTGAGCAATGATGCGGTTATTATCCTGATAATTTTGTTGATGGTCAGCAAACCAATTTTGCAAATAATTTCTGGCTTTTTCAAGATCTTCATTAAATCGATTTTCCATAGCTATTCACTCCACTCCTTATGATTCTGCTTAGACAATTCAATCAGGCTTACATAGCACCCCTTGAATTCATTCCAATATTTACCTACCTTCTCTTGCATCTTTGATAATTCTTCTATTAGCATAATGGAAGTTCGTAAGGATTGCTGATGGATATGATCCAAATTGTCCTTAATGGTATTATAATTTTTTTGTACTTGATGAATATATTTCTGCTCCCGATCAAATGAATCGGAAGACACGGTTTTTAGGTTGGCTGTTACGATACATGCCACTTCCCATAAATATTGCAAGGTACTCAAATGTCCCAATTGAATAAAAGACCAATTAAACAGACTGCTGTACACCTCAGTTTCCTTGTTAAAATAACTATCAATAACAGGGGATATGGATTTAACGAAACTGCCTGTATTAAATTCTGGATTGGAAAAGAACCCACCCTTACTTAGGTAGTTTTGATCTGATACATAGATTTGCTTCTCGATGGCTTCCCATCTATCAAAAAATGATTTTGTTAATTCTTGTTGTCCTTCAAAGGCTTCAAAAATTGCATTCACTTCTTTTGCCAATGCTCTCAAATGATCATCTGCCTCATCAAATCGATTATACATATACCCAGTGTAACTTCTAATCTCCTCTAGATCATCTTCTATTTTCATTGGCTTGTTAATAAACTCATCAATAATATTTTGACTTTCTAAAAGTTCGTTATAAAACTTCTGATCGAATTTTTCAAGCTTCTCCGGTGTAATAGAGTACATAATAAAGTTTTCATAAGGAATCGAATGCTCGGATAAATCATTCTTAATCTTGTCGTAGATATTTCTTGATTTTTTTGGAGGAACACTATCCACTTTCGTCAAAACGATCAGAATAGGAATGCTATATTGAGTGATCTTCTGTAAACATTCAATATCTTGGTCGGTTAATGAACCTTGATTCTGAGGAATCAAATATACAATCCCATCGCACCCAGCCACGTCATTATAGGCCTTCTCGTTATCCGATTCATCATTAGAAATACCTGGTAAGTCAATATATACCACATTAGGATTATTCACCTTTTTGCAAAAGCAATAGATTCTGTTAATAACAGATGCCCATGGAAATCCGCACGGATGTTCCGAATGTTTTATTTTTTCCAGAACACTCATATCATTTACTTCTGATACTCGCCCTTTCATATTCT
Source organism: Bacillota bacterium (assembly GCA_049324315.1). Taxonomy (GTDB): domain Bacteria; phylum Bacillota; class Clostridia; order Peptostreptococcales; family Thermotaleaceae; genus JBMOKU01. Next base: position 126,075 of record JBMOKU010000003.1, read on the forward strand.
CAAATATTAACTTATCCGTTTTAGAATAAGTAATATACGTAGGTACAGCTGTACTTGGCTTATTGTCCACAGGTAGTTTAAACTCAGCAGACAATATTCGGTTAAGCATAGAAGACTTACCTGAGTTAAAATGTCCAAAAAATCCTACGGCATGCTTTCCCATTGTAATAGAGCGTAATTGTGCACGCTTTATGATTTTTACAAAAGCATTTTCCATATCCACAAATAATTTATTAAATGCTTGTTGGTGTTGTTCATCATCACTGTCAAAGATAATATTGGAAAGATAATACATACCATAAAAAAGTCTCTTTAAATCCTCACTATCTTTCTTAAATTCATTGAGTTTATCTGCTGGTATATTATGTATCCTACTGCTAGTGGCTATTAGCCTTAAAAATTTTTCTTTAAAATCAAACAACGCTTGTCTTTCATTCTCTGAAAGACTACACATTTTGATATTATTCGACACTTGACAATCTGCTTCTAGATGACAACAAAGTCCCATCATATCCCCCCTACTGAATCCATGCTAATGCTCGGTTAATTGTATTAATAGAATCTCGAGCATTGCTATAGCCTTCCTCCTTTAGTAAACTGTACACTTCTCTTAATTGATTCAAATATTCAGTATCTTCTTTTTTTGCCATTCTCATCACTTCAGTTAACAAGGTTTTTTCTTGGTCATTATATGGAACAATTCCTCTGATTTCCAGCCATTTCTTCATGGCGTTTATGATACAATCCAGCTTATTTTGATAATCATCCACCAACTTGATAGTATTTTCTATATATTTTATGGATAAGTCAGGAATACTGTATGATTTTAGACTGCTTAATCGCTGACTTTGGTTGCCAACCTTCACTTCTTGATCGCCAATGGCATAATCATATAACTCTATATATCGCTGCTTATAATACGTTCGTAATATATTCCAATGTTCATTATGGTTTTTGCTACTCATTATGATTTGCGGTAAAATGGGCATCTGATTATATTCTATGAGATGCAATATATCTGCTACCCAACCCACCAGATAATTAAAATAAATCTGTATTTCTTCAATATATTGACGATAATAATCTTCATCTATGGTGTTTCCCTTGACCTTTTTCTCAAATGGTATCTCAAAAAGTGTATCTTGATAGTATGTATCCACCCCTAACCCCCACATGGAAATATCTAAGTTCAGACTGTTATTGATTACTTTTGGAGTGATAATCAGGGTTGGTAAGTATTTTAAGGCATAATGGATCATAGAATTAACAGCTACTCCACTATCAACATTTTCTTTCCATCCACTACTATAGAATAAAACGGGATGTTGACTAGTAACTGAGTAGTATGTATTTAAAAACATATACAATCCATGCTCGATGCTATCTAATAATCGATTAAATATCTTGCTATCGTTATTCCTGCTTTTTGCTAAGATGACTCTTAATGCTACTCGATTATTATTCTCTAATATGGATTCTTCTCTCAGAATAAAAGGTGGAATATATAAGGGCCAATTCGCCATAAAATGAGTATATTCTATGGTTTCTTTTTGATTATGAAAGGCAATGCTCTGCTCTTCAAGTCTTAAAGTGTGATTTAATTCACATATTTCGCGTTGTAAAGCAGCTGTTTTCTCAAAATTTTCCCGCTGGAAGTTTTGACGGTTTCTTTCCATTTGTTCTTGAAATCTCTGATTCTTCATTGCCATCTCATCTTGAAATTTTTGATTTTCTTTGCTTAAATAACGGGCATTCAAAGCATTAATAATTCCTGAACCCATCCAAACAAGAGGCATTAACCCTTTGGATCCTTGTGCCCCAGCTGCAAATAAAGATCCCAAACCTAACGACATGACAACACTCCTTTCAGTTTAAAACGAATGACTGATATTAAACATCGCTCAGTATAACTAAAGTTTTATAATAATTAATGCTTCGCAAGTTAATATTATTACAGATTTCGATTATCTCAGCTAATATTTCTTCTGCATTATAAATAATCAACCACAATATAGAGGTTATTTTTTTCTACTCAAAGCTAAAGATTTTTGCCACCCAGTAGAACCGTGAGTTTTCGTTACACAATAAAAGCCAGGTACGTTTATTTATTATGTCTAATCAACGTACCTGGCTCATTTCACTATATCCCTCTAAGGTTTTCTTTTTTCAGGCCGATTTTCATTTCCTCCAAATCCAGGATTATTTGCTCCCCCCGGATTAGAGCTTCTACTGGTTGTTACTCCTGTTTCAGACAGCCATGTTACGGAATTTGAGATCGTAAACTCTACTATCTTTGTACCACCCTTATATTCTCCATCGGTATAAAGGCCATCTGTTCCGCTTCCTGTTGAAGTTCCTCCTGCGTAAAGTGTATAGGTTGTGTCCTTTTTAAGTTCAGATGAGCTAATAACCACAGATTGATAATTCTTTTTAGGTGCGAAGGTTACTACCGTATTCCCTTCATTGTCTTTCAGATGAACGACAGTACCTGCCTGTTGTGTCTGTGAATAATTCATAATGATAGAATACTGTGCTGATTGCTCTGATGGTGCTTGAGCCATACCTGCACTCCCAGCTGCAACAAGGAAGCCACCACTCAGTTCAAAGGTTCCATCATAATCCAGCGCACCATTGCCGTTGGTCGTTGGGCCACTTACAATCACGGTACCACCGGCCATATAAATTGATCCGTTTGCATCCAGTGCATCACCGGTAGAATCGACTGCTATATATCCACCATTTATCATAAGCTTGTTGTTTTCAGAAGAACTGAAATGATTTTCCCCAGGACGCCCATCTACGGACGATCCGTCATTACCTCCGGCAATATTGATACCATCATCACTAGAAGTAACGTGAATGTCACCGTCTGAAACCGTTACAACAGCACTCTCTATTCCTTCATAGCTTTTTACAATATTCATTTTTCCGCCTTTTACTAGTATAGATGAATCTGCATGAACTCCATCGTCACCGGAAGTAATAGAAATGTCTCCACCTGCTATGGTAATACTGTTGTTACTGTGTATGGCATCATCAGCGGAATCAATGTTGAATGTCCCTCCACTGATGGTAATATCTACTGAAGCTTTTATTCCTTTTGCACTTTCGGATTCCTCTTCAACGGTATTTGTAACAGTACTGCTGCCCTTGTTTCCCCATGGACCTTGTCTGTCATCACGAATTTTATTACTGCCGTTTACACTGCCGCCGCCAGAAGAAATGGTAAATTCTCCTCCTGTCGTAAGTACGGATGTTGCTGCTTGTATTCCGTCTGTTCCTGATTTTATATCAAAAGTTCCTCCCTCAAGGACTATAAATCCTTTTGAAGTATCGGTATCATTGGTGGACTTGATTCCATCTCCACCAGCTTCAATAATTATATTTCCTTCTTTAACTGCTACTAAATCTCGTCCCAGCAATCCATCATCAACTGAATAGATCTGGATATTTCCTCCGGTAATTTTTAAATCGTCTTTGCTTGTTACCCCATTATTATAATTACCACGAACAGTCAATTTACCAGTTCCGTTTATCGTAAGACTGTCTTTGCTAAAGATTGCTGCATTAGGCTCATCGGTGGAAGAGTCAGAAAAAACATATTTTTCTCCATCAGAAATCAAATTCTCAGTCCCATCTTGCAAAGTGATAATGGTTTTTCCTGCATTCTCTACGTAAATCGGTGCATTATCCGTACAATTTATTTCCACTCCATTTAAAACCAGTCTAACGTTCCCTTTATTTTGAACATCAACAACGATTTGACCATTATCCAATTTACCGCTAATTACATATACGCCTGCCTCTGTTATAGTAATTTTACCGGCCTTCGCTGCTGCCCCTGAACCTTTTACGTTTGCGTTCGTTTCCTTTAATTCAATATAATTTGCATTTTCATTTTTCCAGTCACTGTAATAATCATCCTTGTCATAGGTAACAAGCTCACTTATAACGGTACTGATATCTTTATCGCCAATCGTATTTAGGTTTGATTGCTCCGCTACTTCTATTTGAGAATCTATCTTTGTCTGTGATTCATCATTGTTGCTGCTGCAGGAAACTAGAAAAGTGATACACAAAAGCACTGCCAATAATTTAATGTATTTGTTTTTCTTGTTCATAATAAACCTCCTCAATCATTTTCTTCGTTAAACGCATTTCTTCCAAGGATGCTTCTTTGTCTCTTAAAACAAATTTGTTTTTTTACCTTCATGTATTCATTTTACATAGCAAAGCTTAAATAAACCTTAAATTAGAGGGCCACTTTATCAATTTTCCCCTGGAAATAAGCGCGTCTTCCATTGAAAGTTTTGCACAGCAAAAAGGCACAGCATCCAGTTGTTTACTGGCTGTTGTGCCTTAATAATACTATGTGCATAATTTTTTCATTGCCTTAGAAGAACAGAAACTAATCTTAAATCTTTCTACTTTTTAGAGGCTATTTCCTTCACAATTTTATTAATAAGGTCTTGAACCTCAAATCCTCCTCTTTCACTAATATTTCTATGGTAGCTATTGAAGACACGGTTTTAAAGAGTATTGAATTTTTCAGTTTACTTACTTTGCCAAGAAGCAAGCTTGTCATAATTCGGTGCCATTCTTCCATTGAAGAAATCACATGCCTTATAGTACTTTAAATCACTAGTCCATAAATTACAGTATTCCTTATCCTTTATAAGTCGGTTTAAAGTAGAAAACGGTTTTCCATAAAGGTCAAGCAAATTCCCCAAAAGCTCCGACGGATCCCTGAAGCATTCCCAGTCGCACTGCTTACAAAAAGCTTTTTGATCTATTTTATTTAAATCCAGTTCCCACAATTTCCCGAAGTTTTCCTCTCCTCTATATCCACAGGGATAGGTATTGCCAGTTTTCGCATCCACAAAGAAGAAATCAATGCCGCCCCTGCAGGCATAGCTGTAGCTGTCATTACCCAAATACTGCTCGATCAGTGCATAGAGTGAAGTCCTAGGACTGAAAATCCTAATTTTTGATCTAAATTCAGGGATAGTGTCCATAAGTGCTTTGAATAGAAGGACTCGTTCTTGCTGAGAAAATTTTATAACCTCATCAATTGCTGTCGCTCCATAGACGGCACTTAATCCTTTCGCACTCTCACTGTCCACACTCATGGGGTAGCAAGTGTTTACAATTGTAAAACCAAGGTCTATGACAAACGAATAAAACCTTTTAAAAGCTTCCCTGTATGTGTTATAGAATTCATCGGGGTTGAATTTCCGATGATCCCCTTGTGCATTCGAGACTCCACCAATATTTCTATTAATCCCCAGATTTACAGACGGGTATATACCATGCTGATGGAAGATGGGCAATGCCTTTTCAATCCCTTTAATGACGCCAGGAAGACCTCTCATATCTTCATGCAAAGTCCCCTCTGCCGAATCAATACTGATCCATAAGTTGCGAATTTTTGTCTTCGCAAGGGTTTCAGCCATCTTGCCGATGCGTTTTTCAAAGCTGGCCTCGTCGGAGTTTATAAATAGGAAACCATTTGTACCGGTTCTAATGTACTCTATTCCCACCTGTCCTGCATGATTAATCAACGCAACCAGGTCATCAAAAAATAAAAATGTTTCGCCGCCAGTAAAAGAAAGGGATTCCACTCCTTTTTCCGCAGCTGCATCGATCATTCTTTTCACATCATCCAATTTCAACTTCGAACGTTCAAATTTTTCGGTCACCCGCATACCGCACTGAGGACATTTTGCATTACATTTATCAGTAAGCTGAATAATCAGCTGTCCGGGAATCCTTCCATGTAGAAACCGTAATACATTCCTTGCTTTCGTTAGTGGATTATGTTTTTTTACCATTGATCTCAGCACTCTTTCTAATTATTTTTTATAAGTGTAAAAGCAACCCTCTAAAACCGAATTGACATTGGTGCATATTGCATCTCTATGATGTCTGCATAAAATATTTAATACGTCATATTTTTCTTGAAATGTAAAAGAGCCCGTCATGACGATAGAAAAACAGACAGGCTTAGAATTGTATTAAAAACCAACACAATACTTTAATTTAGCTATTATAGATAACCAACCTGAATAATTTAAAAATAATAAATGTATTTCATTTTGATATTTCCTAAGACTAAAGATAAATCAAGATTAGAAAAAGGAGATATCAAAATGGGACGAAAATTACTAGAAATA
>JBMOKU010000004.1:0-24716 GCA_049324315.1 Bacillota bacterium
CGCTTAACATTACAAGTTACCCGGTAATGTCCAAGACTCGCTATGAGTGGTTTGCTAAACCTTTCTCAGCGGGGTTCCCACCCGCTATATGATACGCCCTTCGCTTGGCGCACTACCTGTCCCCATGATTTGTCCCATGATTTTTTAGTTCTTCACGCTCTTTTTCCAATATATCAGCTAGAATATTAATTGCCTTTTTCTTGGTTTCTATATTCGAATAAAAGAGATAGAACATTGAAGCAGCCGTGGATAGTTGTTCGAATACTTGATTAGGTATATCATCACCTTTATATGAAAGTTGTTGCTTCAAGGTTTCATTTGGGACAACAAGGACAGCTTCCTTGCCCCACTAATCAGAAACTGTTATGAACTAGCTTTTGCAGAAATCCAGATTCTTTACTTGCTCTCCATTTTCACTACACATTCTACATGCTTTGAGGATACAAAAAGATGTCGTATCCCTCTGGTAGGACGGGGGTAAACTGAAACCATAGCCCGTAACAGGCAGAATTTTGCCGGATTAATGACTGCATTTTGCTTTACAACCAAGTAAATTGTAAGAAATAATACCTTCAAAAGCGCCTTGATCTCTTGAATGCTTTATTCGATACAATTTTCATTGCGACTATATTTATCTACAGGGTATAGCTCTAAGACAAGTTTTTTTCAGAATGGCATCCATCAAGGCTTTTACCTTGTTCCCGACATCCCACAAAGCGAGGTGCTTTGATTCGCCATAAGCCACTGTATATTTTATAATGTAAAATATTTTGTGTCCATTTTTGTTGTAATTGCGGTAGTGTTGTGGTATTTCGTTGTTTATAAACATTTTTCAAATTGTTCATTGATTTTCTGTTCAACATATGTTACTATTAACACATGTTGAACAGAAAGGAGATTTCTATGAACATTCAACACGCTATTTTAGGCTTACTCAGCTTCGAGCCTCTGACAGGCTATGATATGAAAAAGATTATGCAAAATTCCCCTCTTATCTATTGGTCGGGGAACAATAGCCAGATATATAAAGCTCTTGCCGAACTACAGGGGGAAGGCTTTGTTAACGCCAAGGTACTGTACGATGACGTTTCTCCGACTAAAAAGAGGTATTCTCTTACCGAGCGGGGACGGCGTGAACTTTCCGACCTGTCCAAGGCTTTCCCCGAACTGCCGGAATTAAGAAAGCCCTTTCTTCTACAGCTTGCATTTGGACGGGGTCTATCACGCCAAGAAATTGAAACCCTCTTGAACCAGTATGAGGGAGAACTTCGTGGAGTTCTGCTGATGGTTGACGACCGGGCGTTTCCGAGATCCGAAGCTAAGTTGGAAACCGTTATCCGTAATTTAACATTGGATAATATCCGGCAATTCTATGAAGCTGAGCTTTCATGGGTAGAAAGAGTACGTAGGGAAGCCCTACCGCTTGCTGAAAGCGAAGAAAATCCAACAAAACACGAGGTGAACACAATGGAATACACTACTACAAATAAAAACGGACAAATTTATGTTACCGTCACCAACGGACAAATACAAACCGAGCATGACGGACTGGCTTTAGTATCTGCCTGCGCAGAACACGGAACGAACCTGCTTATGCTCCCCTCCGCTTGCCTGTCGGAAGACTTTCTACGCCTTTCCACCCGTGTGGCGGGGCTGGTGCTTCAAAAACTCGGAAACTACAATATCAAAGCAGTTGCCGTTTATGATGTGAATAACACTTCTGAACGATTCAAAGAATTTCTATCGGAGGCTAATCAAGGACAGACATTCCGTGTCTACGATAACTTTGAGGATGCGGAAAGCTGGTTGTTGGAAGGGAAAATGTGATGCGTACAATCTATAAATCCGAAGAAGGCAAACAAGCTGTTCTAAACGCCTATAAGAGCATCCTTGCCGCATGGCCTGTGCCGAACAAGCAGTACAAGGTGAAAACCACCTATGGTGACACCTTCGTCATAGAATCAGGCAGTCCAGAAAACCCGCCTTTGGTGCTGCTCCACGGGAGTTTATCGAACTCTTTCAGTTGGTTTGGCGATGTTCCACTACTGAGCGAGCGATACCATGTGTTCGCTGTTGACTTAATCGGCGAGGCGGGCTTTTCTGATGAGAGTCGGCCACCTTATAAAAGCGGTGCTTATGAAAAGTGGATGGATGAAGTAATAGCCGAGCTTGGTTTGGAGCAATGCTCAATTGTCGGTCTTTCCCTTGGGGGTTGGATGGCATTGCGCTATGCGACCGTCCACCCTGAAAAGGTCAGCAATCTTGTTCTTCTTTGCCCAGGAGGGCTTGCGATGCAAAGGCGTGACTTCATGCTTAGAATGCTGTTTCAGAAAATACTTGCTCGTGGCAACAGGTCAAAGTCAGTTGGCGGAGTGCTTGGCATGAACGGAGGGAATCCAAAAAAAATGGATGTAATGCGCAAAGCTCTTGAATTCATCCTGTTAATTACAGAAAACGAGAAACCGCGTTATGCGACGCTCCCTGTATTCAGTGACGCCGAACTCCAGAAACTTACAATGCCGATACTTGTCGTGTTCGGTGACAGCGATATTCTCCTGAACGCCGAAAAGAGCATTGAACGAATTAAGTGTCTCTCACCAAATGCCACAACCGTTGTTTTGCCCGGTGTAGGACACGCTGTTCTTGGGCAAGCGGAACGGGTGTTAGGCTTCCTTTCGGGTGACAAGTGTTAGGTATTCACATTCAAAGACGGCACTGAAATAAATGCTTAAGTATCGATAAACGAGAATCCCACAGGAGCGGTTCTGATTGCTCTCGTGGGATTTTGTGTTTCTCATGGTTTTGTACCTGCACCCGCTCATCTTTACACCTCAATCCCATAAGTCATAAGCCTGTCTCTGCCCTCGTATAAGTTAAACTTACCGCACTCAGAAATAAAATTCCAAGTCAGCTATGATTCTATACCTTTTCTGCTATATTTTTAAACTAAATCTATAAAACAGCTCCACTTTTATTGATAATAAAGAAGTTCTTTTCTGTTTCCGCAGACTTAAAACACATGATAACTTCCGTCTTGCAAACGCATGAACTCCTTGATTTCACTCACTATTTTCGCATAAGAAGACAGACCGTCCCCACATGTGTGGTATGTGGAAACATATCTACAAAAAACCCCAGTTCTTTGTGGTACGCCTCATTTAGCATAATGCTAATTTAAGGTAATCTAAAAACCACGACATTTCTGTCGTGGCTTTGAATGGTGGAGGCGAGGGGAATCGAACCCCTGTCCGAAAGCACTTTACCAGCAGCTTCTCCGAGTGCAGTCATTGTTTTAGTTTCTCGTCTCTGGCAGCGCCCAATGACAGGCTTTGCCTTTGACCAGTCCCAATTTATCCGTGGTTGGGTCGAGACACCCCCAGCACAGTTCCCCACTTACATGACGCCCTAGGCTATGCCGTGGGAAGCATAGGTAGGACGAGCAGCTATATTAAGCTGCTAAAGCGTAATTTTCGTTTGCGTTTATCTTTAATTCCCCAGTTTTTTAAGGCGGACCCCAAGGAAAAACCTCCACTCGCTACTCCTGACTCCATACCCCCGTCGAAACCTGTACGCCCCCATGATATATGGTAAATGGTCTAAAACCATTTGACACCTGTTTCGGGTTTTTAAAATCAGTAATATTTAGTTTTAATAATTCTTTTGTCTTTCTCTCATTTCTTTTTGTATACGGCGCTGAGCATCCTTTTTCGCGATGTCATCTCGCTTGTCATACAGCTTTTTACCTTTTGCCACAGCCAGTTCCATCTTCACCAGTCCCCTAGCATTGATGTATAGTTTAAGGGGTATCAGGGTAAGACCTTTTTGTGTGGTATATCCCAAAAGCTTGCTGATCTCCCGCTTGTGAAGCAACAGCTTTCGTGTTCTGACTGGATCAACATTGAAAATATTACCCTTTTCATAGGGACTGATATGCATGTTATGAATCAGTATTTCACCGTTTTCTACTTCTGCATAGCTGTCTTTTAAATTGACACGGCCCATTCTAATGGACTTCACTTCTGTACCGGTCAATACAATACCGGCTTCATAGGTCTCTTCTATAAAATAGTCATGCCATGCCTTTTTATTATTTGCAATTACTTTTCCTTCTCCCATGCTTGTTACACCCACTTCAAAAGGTAATCTTATTCAAGGTCTAAGAGACATAATAGCATAGATCACTTATTATGTCAAGCCGTTACTTGGGCCATCACTAATTCTTTGATACTTTCTAATTGACCATATACCACGACCCTATCCCCTTGCTGAAAAATAAACTTACTATTGGGAAAATGGATGAAATGCGAACCCCTATCTACGTTAAGAACCTGTATATATTTTTGTTTTAGTCCCGAATCCTGTAGAGATAGGCCGATCAACTTGTTTCGCTCATCAATGATAAATTCCGCTACACCAAACTCATCATTGAGTTTTAGTACTTCTTCTACTGTTCTATATTTCTTATTCTTCTCCATTTGCTTTAACAACTGAATTTCAATAAACCGCTCCAACCGATAGAGTACCCATTTATTTCGTGATAAAAAGAAAACGAATAAAAGGGCAGCACCAATAACAAATAGCATAAGTAGAATATTCTCACGGCGAGCCATCATATTGATCACGCTGATAATGACACTGATCATGGTGGCTGTTCCTACATAACTGATGAGCATCAGGATTTTGGCAATTCGTCTGCGGGTAGGGTGTTGGGTGATCAGTTCGGCTTCATTGGTTGTAAAACCTGTACCGGTTATGATGGAGATCACCTGAAATCGGGCCTTTTCCATATCCAGCCCTGTTATTTTTAAGGCGATGGCCAATATCTCTACAATAATCAGCAGAAACATGATGATCATGATTCCATAGAGTACGCTCAACATCCATTCCCCCTTTATTCCGTTTATAGGTTTGCACTATTTGGCGGGTCGACGGGGACATCGACCCCTACATATGAAAATGCAGTTTATTATGTAAGTGCCCGCTTATATTTCATATATACGCGATCTCCGAAAGAATAAAACTTAAAAGAAAAACTTTTTTAATGCTTTTGCCACGCCACTTTCGTCATTTGTGTCTGTTACATAGTTTGCCTTCTGCTTTACTTTATCCTCTGCATTTCCCATGGCTATGCCCATACCTGCGTATTCTAACATGCTGATGTCATTTTCGTTGTCACCGATACAAACAATCTCTTCTGGTTTTATTCCAAGAGATTCAGCCAGATTTTTCACTGCAGTGCCTTTTTTGACCCCTCTATTCATAACTTCCATATTGTTATACCACGATTTGCTGCATTCGATATTTCCGGCCTTGACCAGTTCTTCTCTCACTTCTTCCAACAAATCGGTATTCTCATCTATGACAAGGAATTTATATATCTTTTCTTCGGAATTCACTAAAAGTTCCTTGGCATCTTTAATCGTTTCGATTTTGATTCTGTCTTCTTCTTTCTGTGTCTTATTCCATTCTGAATACTTCAAAGACTTATTTTCCAGCTTTTCTGTATAAAATGTATCTTCTGAATAGAAATGAAAATATAGATTCTTTTTACGGCAGATATCTACGATCTTCAAACAGTCCTCCTTTGATAAAGGACTCTCATAGACGTTTTCATTGTTTTTCAAATCTTTAACCAGAGCACCATTACACGCAATGATTGGTGTTACGATCCTCAAGTATTTTGCATACACTTTTGCTGAGGTAAAGATCCTCCCTGTTGCAACCGCAACATGTACGCCTTTTTCCTGCAGCGCCTCAAGTGTTTCCTTATTCTCATCGGAAACCTTTCCTTCACTATTCAAAAGTGTTCCATCCATATCACATACCACCAATTTGTAATCCATCGGCTATCTCCTCCTTGTTCATATCCTATTATACACTAGTATTTCTTCCAGCTAAAGCATAAAAGCTTATTTTCATCGTAAAAGGCACACCTGATGATGTGCCTTTTATCACAGCCATAGTCTTTATTATTGTATCAGCATAAAGTCAATTTCTTTTTGCGCCACATCGGCCTTGGTTACTTTGATGCGTACTTCATCACCTATTCTAAAGGTTCTCTTCGTTCTTTCACCTCTAAACAAATGATTTTCTTGATCATAGATATAATAATCGTCTACTAAGGAACTTACTCTAACCAATCCCTCAATAGTATTCTCTAGTTCAATAAACATACCAAAGGAGGTCACACTACCGATGATGCCATCAAACTCTTCTCCAATATGATGAGTCATATATTCGGTCTTCTTCAGATCATCGGTTTCCCGTTCTGCCTCTACAGCCACACGCTCTCTATCCGATGATTGTTCAGCGGCTTTTGCTACAATGCCTTTTAGCTTTTCTATTCTCTTGCCTGTTAATTTTCCTTGAAGTGTTTCTTTAATAATCCGGTGAATCTGTAAGTCAGGATATCTTCGTATAGGCGATGTGAAGTGCGAATAGTACTCTGCTGCCAGCCCAAAGTGTCCTGAATTCTCCGGTGAATATCTTGCTTGTTTCAAGGATCGTAACATCAGGGTATTTATGATTCGTTCTTCTTTGCTGCCTTCTACTTTTTTCAGTAGATCCTGCAGGGCTTTTGGATGGATTTCATTGGTAATCCCCTTCAGATGATAGCCAAAGTTATGAATAAACTTATTAAAGCCTTCAATCTTTTCCAAATCCGGGTCTTCATGGATACGATAGACAAAAGGTATATTGGCCCAGTAGAAATGCTCTGCCACGGTTTCATTGCAGATCAGCATAAACTCTTCAATAATGCGGTTTGCGATCCTTCGTTCAGCTTTTCTAATTTCATATGGTTTTCCCAGATCATCTAAAATGATCTTTGACTCATCAAAATCAAAGTCGATACTGCCCCGGGACTCCCTGCGTTTGCGAAGAATCTTGCACAATTCCTCCATGAGTTTAAAGTCCTCGACTAGATAATCATATCGTTTCATTAACTCTTGATCTTGCTTCTCCAATATATCGGATACATGTGTATATGTCATTCGTTCACTGGTCTTAATAACACTCTCGTAGATCTCATGATTAACAACCTTACCTTTTTTATCGATCTCCATATTCACAGATAAGGTTAATCGATCGACCTTAGGATTTAAGCTGCAAACGCCATTGGAGAGCTTTTTGGGAAGCATCGGTATTACTCTATCAACCAGGTATACGCTGGTAGCTCTTTTCAGTGCTTCTTTATCTAAAGGTTTCCCTTCCTTTACATAATGGGTAACATCGGCAATATGTACACCAAGTAAATAGTGACCGTTCTCTAAGCGTTTTACTGAAACAGCGTCATCTAAGTCCTTTGCATCCTCACCGTCAATGGTGACAATTCTCTCATTTCTTAAATCTCGTCTTCTCGAGATTTCTTCTTCCGGTACTGTCTCTGGAATACTGGCTGCTTCATTTTCTACCTTTTGTGGGAAAGTCTCCGGCAGTTTATACTTCCGTATGATAGACAATATATCCGTACCAATATCATCTTTATGTCCCAATACTTCAATGATTTTTCCCTCGGGATTTCTTCTAGGTTCAGGCCATCTTGTTATCTGTGCCACCACTTTAAAACCGTCTTTTGCTCCATTGACCTCACTTTTCGGTATGTAAATATCCATATTGATGCGGCTGTCGTCTGGGACTACAAAGCCGAAGTTTTTGCTGCTTTCAAAGGTTCCAACAATCTGATCATTGGCTCTTTCAATGATCCGGATGATTTCTCCTTCAGATTTTTTTCCGTCAGCACTTTGTTTTGTGATCCTGCCAACAACTCTATCGTGATGCATGGCTCCGTTCATATCACTGGCCGGTATAAACAGATCTTTATATCCTTCTACTTCAGATAGAATAAACCCGAATCCTTTTGCATGCTGTTGGAGCTTGCCAACGATCAAATTCATTCTCTCAGGAGCCGCATACCTGTTCTTTTTTGTCTTGATAATTTGTCCTTTCTTCTCCATATCATCTAAAATTGCGTAGAATTCCGGCATTTCTATCGGTTCAATATGAAACTCTTTTGCCAATTCTACATCTAACATAGGACTATATGCTTTTTCCCTGATAAATTCTAAAATCTTCTCTTTTATAAGCATGGTTATTCCTCCAATCAAGTCTCTCTGCTTCTTTACTGATTATTTTACCCTGTTCCACGCTGAATATTTCTCATCCTATCAAAATCTCTACTTTTTCCCAAAAACTCATTGCTTTACCCTTCTATATTTCCTAGGCAATACCCTCCGTTTACCTCGTCATATATATTTATACCACATAATAGCCATAAAGTATCACACAGGCAATATTTATCATCAAAAGTGCTGGAATACCGATCTGAAAGCTTTTGTGCTTGGTTTTATGTCTCCAGATATTCATTCCAATATATACGCCAGCTGCACCGCCCAAAAGAGCCGTAATGAAAAATTTCTTTTCTTTAATTCGCCATTTCCCTTTCCTTGCTTTATATTTGTCTATTGCAACGATACTTAGTCCATACACATTTACCAATAAAAAATAGAACAGCCAAACATAATCCCTTTGCTCCATAATATTCATTCTACGATCAACTCCAATGCAAATAAGATACCATCTGTTATTATAGCACAGATGGTATCTTATTTAAATTGATTTAATCTTTCTGACGATCTGGTCTATGTTGTTCTTTGCTGCATTGATTTTTACGATACCACTTGTGTTTTGAAATTGATCTCTGGTTATATTGCTTTCTTCACTATGATACACAATGGCATCAAGCCGCTTCTCCGTATCAAGCATTTCAGTCACTTCAATCCCTTGTCGTATCAATTCTTGGGCTATTTCATTCAATTCTTTTTGTACGCCGACCACATGATGCTTCAATTTCATCACCTCCATGCTATATGGTTATTTTCTTACATGGAGAAATTTTTTATACTATACGGAAATAAAACAGTTATATGAATATAGATTATGCCATTAAATTACCCTTGATTTTTTCGGAACGACGAGGGCGTCGTTCCCTACGAAAGAAAATACATTCTGTTCTAAAAGTATATATCTTTAGTAGGATTTCCATATATTTCCTATTTGTATCAAGTAAAAAGTCCTATCTCTATGATGAGATAGGACCTTATGATTAAAGTAATCCGCCAAATGCTGCGAACAGCGGTGCAAATACTAATGCAACGATTGTCATTAACTTGATTAAGATATTGATAGATGGACCGGATGTATCCTTGAATGGGTCACCTACTGTATCTCCAACAACAGCTGCTTTATGTGGCTCACTGCCTTTACCGCCGTGTGCTCCACCCTCAATATATTTCTTCGCATTATCCCATGCGCCGCCGGCATTTGCCATTAAGATCGCAACAAGTACGCCAGATACCAATGCTCCTGCCAATAATCCACCAAGAGCTTCAGGTCCCAGAATGAATCCTGTAGCAACTGGTGCTACAACGGCCATAACGCCAGGAATAAGCATTTCTTTTAACGCTGCGCCTGTACTGATGTCTACACATCTTGCATAGTCAGGCTTAGCAGTTCCTTCCATGATGCCAGGAATTTCTCTAAACTGTCTTCTTACTTCTTCGATCATTTGGAATGCTGCCTTACCTACGGATTCCATTGTCATGGCTGAGAATAGGAATGGAAGCATACCTCCAATTAATAAACCAACAACAACCAATGGATCTAATATATCAATCTTTTCAAGCCCAACAACTTGAGAATATGAAGCAAATAATGCAAGGGCAGTTAACGCTGCAGAACCGATGGCAAAACCTTTACCGATTGCTGCAGTTGTGTTTCCTACTGCATCAAGTTTATCTGTAATAGCACGAACTGATTTAGGAAGCTCAGACATTTCTGCAATACCACCGGCATTATCCGCAATCGGACCATAAGCGTCCACGGCAACAGTGATACCTGCTGTAGATAACATTCCTACTGCAGCAAGGGCTATACCATATAATCCAAAGAATTTAAACGCAACCAAAATACCTACTGAGATAAACATAATTGGCCATGCTGTTGAATACATACCTACTGCCAAACCACTGATGATGGTTGTTGCAGGACCAGTTTCTGACTGCTGTGCAATCTTTTTAACAGATGCATAGTCGCCAGATGTATATATTTCTGTTAACTGACCGATGATCATACCCACCACTAAACCGGATGTAATCGCCCAGAATGCATCTAAATTACCAAACAACATATTACTTAAGAAGAATGCTGCTACCACTACGATAACACCACTTACATATGTACCCATTTTTAAAGCCTTTTGAGGATTTGTGTTTTCATCTCCTCTAACGAATAATGAACCAATGATAGATGCGATAATACCAACTGCCGCTAAAGCTAATGGGAACATAGCACCATTTGTAGGATCTATGTTAGGGATTACTACACCCAGCGTAATCGCTGAAATGATAGAACCAACATAAGACTCAAACAAGTCAGCACCCATACCCGCAACGTCACCAACGTTGTCACCAACGTTATCTGCGATAACAGCCGGGTTTCTCGGGTCATCTTCTGGAATACCTGCTTCAACTTTACCAACAAGGTCCGCACCTACGTCAGCTGCTTTTGTATAAATACCTCCGCCTACACGTCCGAATAGAGCGATAGAAGAGGCTCCTAATCCGAATCCGGTTATGATTTCTGGTTTTCCAATTAATAAATATAATCCGCCTACGCCAAGAAGTCCTAATCCAACAACGGACATACCCATTACGGCTCCACCGTTGAATGCTACGCTTAGCGCTTTGTTCATACCGCCTTCTCTGGCAGCATTAGCAGTTCTTACATTCGCCTTTGTTGCAACCTGCATACCAAAGAATCCTGCTAAAGCAGAGAAAAATGCACCAACTAAGAAACAAACTGCTGTCAACCAGTTGATACCAATACCTAATACAACAAACAATGCACCGGCAAAAATAACCAGTGATTTATATTCTCTTGTTAAAAATGCCATTGATCCTTCATGAATATAGGATGAAATCTCCCTCATTCTATCTGTTCCAACATCTACTTTATTTATTTTCATAGCAAGTGTATATGCAAAAATAAGGGCTATAACACCTACTATTGGCGCTATTACAGCAAAATCCATCAATATTGCCTCCTTCACATCAATTTCCTATATCAACTGCTTCTAGTGTTTCATGATTTTATTGTTGAAGAACAACCAAAATAACAGAGTTAATAATAAACACAATTGCTCCAACTGTTGTTACTTTACTCAACAAGTCTTCATAACCTCTACCTTTTTGTTTACCCCAAAGTTGTTCTGCACCACCGGCAATAGATCCGGATAATCCTGCACTCTTACCTGATTGCAATAATATACTACCAATTAGGATAATACTTGCGATAACTTGAATAACCATCATTGCTATTTTCATTTTTTCCACCTCCTCCGTTAAATTAACAAACATATTTTAACATAGGTATATTGGGAAATCAATAAATATTATCTCTTCCTATACAATTATTACCTATTTTGTATACAAAACCACTTTTCTAAAACAACAAGATAAGGGTAGTTTCCCTACCCTTATTATTGTTAAAAATTAGTAATTCTATACATCTATTTTATATTATAGAAAGCATTTCTTCCAGCATATTTCGCTGTAAAGTCTAACATTTCTTCGATTCTTAATAATTGATTGTATTTTGCAACCCTGTCTGTTCTGGATGGTGCACCAGTTTTAATTTGTCCAGCATTTACAGCCACTACTAAATCTGCAATTGTTGAATCTTCTGTCTCACCGGAACGATGGGATACAACTGCTGTATAGCCTGCGCGCTTCGCCATTTCGATAGCATCTAATGTCTCTGTGATGGTTCCGATTTGGTTTAGTTTGATAAGAATAGAGTTTCCAGTGCTTGCTTTGATTCCTCTTTCAAGTCTGGCTGTGTTTGTAACGAATAAATCGTCGCCTACGATTTGGATCTTATTGCCTAATTTATCAGTCATAAGCTTCCAGCCATCCCAGTCTTCTTCGTCTAAACCATCTTCAATAGAGATAATTGGGAACTTAGATACCAAGTGAGCATAGAACTCAACCATTTCTTCAGATGTTTTTACAACACCTTCTCCAGCAAGGTTGTATTTGTTCTCGTTTTTGTCAAATAACTCTGTTGCTGCTACGTCAAGGGCAAGCATAACGTCTTCGCCTGGTACATAGCCTGCTTTTTTAATAGCTTCGATAATTACTTCCAACGCTTCTTCATTGGATGTTAAGTTTGGTGCAAAACCGCCTTCATCACCTACAGCAGTGTTAAGTCCTTTACCTTGTAATACTTTTTTCAGGTTGTGGAAGATTTCTGCGCCCATTCTTAAACCTTCTCTAAAGCTGGATGCACCCACAGGCATTACCATGAATTCTTGGATATCTACGTTGTTATCTGCGTGTTTTCCACCATTTAAGATGTTCATCATTGGTACTGGTAATGTTTTAGCGTTAACACCGCCAATATATTGGAACAATGGTACATCTAAAGATTCTGCAGCTGCTCTTGCAACAGCCATAGAAACACCTAGAATAGCGTTAGCCCCTAATTTTCCTTTATTTTCTGTTCCATCCAATTCGATCATTGTCATATCAATAGCAACTTGATCTACTGCATCCATACCAATGATTTCAGGTGCAATGATTTCGTTTACATTTTCAACAGCTTTTAAAACACCTTTTCCAAGGTATCTGCTTTTATCATCATCTCTTAATTCTACTGCTTCAAAAGCTCCTGTAGAAGCTCCAGATGGAACCATTGCTTTTCCAGAAGCGCCACCTTCTAAGTATACTTCTACTTCAACCGTTGGATTTCCTCTTGAGTCTAATACTTCTCTTGCATAAACATCTACAATAATTGTTGACATTCGTTATCTTCTCCCTTCAAATTAGAAATTTACAATCTCAGCAAATTCTTCAACCTTAAGGCTTGCTCCACCAACCAATGCACCATCAATATCCTCTTGGTTCATGATTTCCTCTGCATTGCTGGCTTTTACACTACCGCCGTACTGAATTCTTACTTCGGTACAAATGTCTTCACCGTACAACTCTTTAACCGTCTCACGGATCATGAAAATCACTTCGTTTGCTTGTTCTGCAGTCGCCGTTTTTCCCGTTCCGATTGCCCAAACCGGCTCATACGCAATAACAACCTTTAACATTTGATCTGCCGCAACGTCCTTTAACGCCCTGATAACTTGATTTTTAACGATTCCCTCTGTATGTCCCTTTTCCCGTTCATTCAATGTTTCACCAACACAAAGAATTGGCTTGATATCGTGCTTTAACGCTGCAAGCACTTTTTTATTGACAGTTTCGTCGGTCTCGTTAAAATATTGTCTTCTCTCTGAGTGTCCGATAATACAATAATCTACCCCAATTTCCTTTAACATTACAGGTGATACTTCACCTGTAAAAGCCCCTTGTTCTTCCCAGTGCATATTCTGTGCCGCCAATTTGATATTCGTATTCTTAACGGCTTCTTTTACTGAAAGCAGCATTGTAAAAGGTGTACATACCACCACTTCCACATCGGTACCGCTCACTTTATCTTTCAATTCTTCAACGAATCGAATCCCTTCTTGAATGGATTTATGCATTTTCCAGTTTCCCGCTATAATAGGTACGCGCATTTCCATGCCTCCTAATTTATTTATCTGCAATAACTGCAATACCTGGCAGTTCGATTCCCTCTAAAAATTCTAGAGATGCACCACCACCTGTTGAAATATGTGTCATCTTCTCTGCATAGCCCAGCTGTTCTACTGCAGCAGCACTATCTCCACCACCGATGATGGTTGTTCCTTTGCTTTCAGAAACTGCTTTCGCTATTTCCTTTGTTCCTACTGCAAAGGCAGGCATTTCAAAAACACCCATTGGTCCATTCCAAATCACTGTTTTTGCTTCTCTGATTGCCTTACCAAAGAGTTCAACGGATTGACCACCGATATCAAGTCCCATCATATCCTGAGGAATATTGGACACGTCAACCGTTTTGTGTGCCGCGTCTGCCTTAAACTCCGCTGCTGCTACAACGTCAACAGGTAGAAGCAAGTCTACTCCTTTTTCCTTTGCTGCAGCCATTAATTCCTTGGCTAATTCAAGTTTTTCTTCTTCCAGTAGAGATTTACCTATTTCATGGCCCATAGCCTTTAAGAAAGTAAATGCCATACCGCCGCCAACCACAAGAGTATCCACTTTATCTAACAAGTTATTGATAACCCCTATTTTATCTGATACCTTTGCACCACCAAGGATAGCGACAAAAGGTCTGTCAGGACTATGTAATGCTTTGCCCATAATGTCAATTTCTTTTTGAATCAGATATCCGGAAACACATGGAAGATAATCTGCTATGCCCGCAGTGGATGAATGCGCTCTGTGTGCTGTACCAAATGCGTCATTAACGAAAATATCTCCTAGTTCAGCAAGTTCTTTAGAAAAATCTGCCCCATTCTTCTCTTCTTCTTTTCTAAAACGAACATTTTCTAGCAGCATGATTTCGCCGTCTTTTAATTCTGCTGCTGCTTTTTTTGCGCTTTCTCCTACTACCACATCATCTGCTGCGAAAATCACTTCTTTTTGTAAAAGTTCAGATAATCTTTTCGCTACGGGTTCAAGGCTGTACTTTTTGTTTGCCTCTCCCTTTGGTCTTCCTAAGTGAGACATTAAGATTACCTTTGCGCCATGCTTCACGAGATACTGAATCGTCGGAAGTGCACCTCTTATTCTAATATCATCTGTGATATTTTTATCTGCATCCATTGGTACGTTGAAGTCACATCTTACCAGTACACGCTTTCCTTTTACTTCAATATCTTCAATCGTCTTTTTGTTTAACATAAACTCACCCCAAATCATAGGATTTTATGTGAATCATACTATATAGATTTACGCCTTTAAAACATTATACCATCGTTGCGGTACGCCGAGGGCGGCGTCCCCTACAAAAGATAATACATTCTGTTCTAGAAGCGTATATCTTTATATAAAACCGTCATCATCGAAATTGAAGTCCAGTCCAAACATTCAGACTGGACTTTCAATCTCAAATTCTACAGTCCTTTATTGATGATATAGCTTACTAAATCAACAACTCTTGTGGAATAACCCCACTCATTATCATACCATGAAACTACTTTTACCATTGTTCCATCCATAACCATTGTTGATAATCCGTCGATGATAGATGAACGTGAATCTTGTCTGTAGTCGATAGAAACCAGTGGCTCATCGCTGAAGCCCATGATACCTTTTAATTGATTGTCTGCAGCTTCTTTTAACGCTTGATTTACTTCTTCTGCAGTTGTTGCTTTTTCAACATCAAATACGATGTCCACAACGGATACCGTTGGTGTAGGAACCCTCATAGCAAATCCGTTAAGTTTGCCCTTAAGTTCAGGTAATACCAATGCAACCGCCTTAGCAGCTCCTGTTGTTGTTGGGATAATAGACTCTGCCGCAGCTCTTGCTCTTCTTAAATCCTTATGTGGTAAGTCAAGAATTCTTTGGTCATTTGTATAGGAGTGAACGGTTGTCATCAATCCTTTTTTAACGCCAAATTTTTCATGGATTACTTTTGCAAATGGTGCTAAGCAGTTTGTTGTACAAGATGCGTTAGAAAGCACATGATGGTTTGCTGGATCATATTTGTCTTCGTTAACACCCATTACAATTGTAATATCTTCATTTGTAGCCGGCGCTGAAATAACTACTTTTTTAGCACCTGCTTGTATATGTTTCTCTGCGGCTTCTTTCTTCGTAAATACACCTGTTGATTCTACAACGATTTCAACACCTAGCTCGCCCCAAGGAATATTCGCTGGGTCTTTTTCAGCAAAGATCTTGATTTCCTGTCCATTCACAACAATAGCTTTTTCTTTAACTTCCACTGTTCCGTTAAATTTACCAAAGCAGCTGTCATACTTTAATAAATGAGCCAATGTTGCTGCATCTGTCAAGTCGTTGATTGCAACAATTTCAAAGTTTTTGTCTGCTCTCTCCATTGCGATTTTGAACGCATTTCTACCAATTCTTCCAAAGCCATTAATACCAATTTTTACAGCCATAAAAAAATCCTCCTTTAAAATATATGTATTTTATTTTAAAATCTCTTTTGCCAATTCTTCATCGATCACTGCTACTAGGTCGCTGTTTAATCGACTAACTGCCATTAAGGCTTCAGCCTTATCTGCTCCCGCAGCTGCAGCGATGATATGTTTAAGCTTTTTATACTTTTCCAAACTTACGCCTACTGAGTTCACTTCTTCAATCACATTTCCGCTTTTATTAAAGTAATAACCAAAAGCTTCAGCAACAGCACCCTGCTGCAGTAGGTAGTCAGTCTTTTCCTTGCTCAATTCTCGTCTTTTTGTCATCATATCTGCTCTACCAATACCAAAAATGAATATTTCAATCTCATTGATATGTTCAATCACATCTTTGATACTGGGCTCTTGAGTAAGACTCATTAGTATTTCTTTAGAAATATTGTCGGGCATATGAAGAAGCTTATAGGTACCTCCCAGTTTGTTTGCCAAGGTTGCAGCAATGGTATTGGCCTGTTTTTCTACTTCTCTGCCAAATCCACCCCTTGCAGGTATCACAGTAATGTTATGATTTTTTCCAGATTCATCAGGCATCTCTTCTGCTACCATCCGCATTGTTTCTCCACCAGTAATACCAATTACCGTGTTATCCTTTAGCAGAGATTTCACATATTGTGATGCACTTTTTCCAATCTCGCGAAGGATAACTCCTTCTTCGTGAACAATACTGGGAATCACAAAAACTTTTTTAATTTTCAGCTTTTGGGCAACTTGGTCTTCAATTTTCCTGAGACCCATCAGTCGATGAATAAACTCCTTCAATACATCAAGGGTATTCTCTCCAACTTCTGTGGTATTCATTCCTTCTGCCCGGACAAAAATCATCCCTTGTTCTCGCAAAATATTGGTTTCGCCCCGAATAATTCTTTCTCCGATTCCCATTAAATTGGCCAAATTTCTTCTTCCTATTGGCTGGTTATAGTAGACAAGGCTGAGAATATGGTAGCGTCGAATTAATGTCTCCATCATTTCCGGTGCTACTTTTTTCTGGATTTCTATTACCCGGTCGATGTCATCGCAGTAATTCTTCTGGTAATTCAACCTATACCTCCCTTTCTGATACGAGTATAATAATAGTATGCCCTGTTTTAAAAAATCAAGCAAATCACTATAGGGACATTTTAGGTCCATGTTGTCAATTTTAGTCCCGCTTATACCATAAAAAAAGACCGATCTACATTTTTATTTTAATACAACTATTTACCAAAATCAAGAGCAAAAGTAGAACAAAAGTAATTTATGTTTTAAAAAGAAATGAAAAAAATGGTGTGTCTTCGCACACCATTTTAGAAACGTTTTCTCTTTGAAGAAGATTGTATTTTCATTTCATCTCTATATTTAGCTACCGTTCTTCTAGATATATTGATTCCTTTATCCTGCAGTTGATCGGCAATACACTGATCACTTAAAGGTTTTTTAGGATTCTCTCCTTCAACCATATCTCGAATCATACTTTTGATGCTTTCCGCTGCTACCCCTTCACCTTCAACATTTGATACGCCACTGGTAAAGAAAAATTTGATCTCAAATACACCTCTAGGTGTCTGCATATACTTTCCATTTACAGCTCTACTTACCGTTGATTCGTGGATACCCACTTCATCAGCAATTTGTTTTAGCGTTAACGGCTTCAGATATTTTTTGCCTTGCTCAAAAAAATCAATCTGATAATCAACGATTGCTTTAACGACTTTATAAATGGTCTGTCTTCGCTGTTCAATGCTTTTTATTAACCAAACTGCAGCATTCAATTTATCGGTAAGGAACTTTGAGATATTAGAGTCTTTATCTTCATTTACGAGCATTTTTTTATAAAAACTGCTTACTGAAAGGCGAGGAGCTGTTGTATCATTGACAAGAACAATATACTCTCCATCAATTTTTTCAACGGTTACATCAGGCGTTACATACCTTGTGTCATTGTCTGAATAAAAAGCTCTGCCGGGCTTAGGTTCCAAAGTCTTAATAAAATCAGCAATATCCTGCACTTCTCTTACGGTAATATTAAGCTCTTTCGCAATGTGTGCAAGCTTATTGTCCGCCAGTTCATCTAAATAATCTGTTATAATCTGCATAATTCTCTGATCTTGTGTGCCCTTTTGTTTTACTTGAATTAAAAGGCATTCCTTTAGATCCCTGGCAGCAATCCCAAAAGGATCAAAGGTTTGAATGATTCCAAGAACATTTTCAACAGTTTGTACATTTACATGAAATAGTTCAGCGATTTCTTTCACATCCGTGGTCAAGTAGCCGTTTCTGTCTAAGCTTTCGATAATAAATTTACCGATAGATTTGTATTTATTTTGAAGTATGGTAAACTGCAGTTGAAAAAGGAGATGTTCTGTTAACGTTGTATCAGATGACACAAACTGCTCGAAGGTTACTTCGTCCCTTTCTTTGCTGTAGCTTGTCTGCTTATAGCTAATGTCATCATATTCTTTAAAATACTCTTTCCAGTCAATTTCTTCCCTTTTCTCTATTTGCTTAGGTTCGCTCTCCTGTTGGGTTTGACCAATATCAAGGAGAGGGTTAATCATCAGCTGTTCATCAACGAACTGCTTCATCTCTTGGGCATTATACTGGAGTATTTGAATGGCTTGCTTTAATTCAGGCGTCATAACCAGTTTTTGTATTTGTTCAACATTTAAATGAAACCCAACTTTCATAATCAGCCACCCTCCTTTGTTCGTGATTCTATTTTAAATCGTCTATACTTTATTATATGTTCGTTAAAAATATAAATAACCAATGTCGATGCTTAACTTTTATATCAATATATGCTATATACTTAAACATCCTGAGTCTCTATACCTACTCCTATAACATTATAACATTAAATCTACGTTAAATAAAGCTAGACACTGATTTCAAAATAGAAAAAAAGACAAGGTTTGTTACCTTGTCTTTACCTTTCACCTTTTTCATATGGCTGCCCTGCAGCCTTTGGTCCAACAGCTTTACCGGAAAACACGACTAAAGCGATGATCGTAAGAACATATGGGAATGCCCAGAAAAACTCTTGCGGAAGCTTATTTAGGAACGGAATCTGATAAGCAACCACGCCTAACGCCTGTGAAAATCCAAAGAAAACGCCAGCTAACAAAACACCGATAGGGTCCCATTTTCCAAATATTAATGCCGCTAATGCGATAAAACCTGTTCCGTGTATCGTGGCATAGGTATATTGTATATCCTGGGTTAATACCATGATCGATCCGCCTAATCCGGCAAACATTCCTGATAGGATTACGCCTATATATCTCATTTTATAGACATTAATCCCCATTGAATCCGCTGCACCAGGATGCTCTCCTACCGCTCTTAGCCTTAAACCAAAAGGGGTTTTGTAAATGATATACCATACAATGATTGCAATAATCATAACCAAGTATGAAGTAATATGGACTTTGCTAAAGAATGTAGTACCTAAAACAGGAATTTTTGACAATACCGGTATATTTTGCTTCTTAATGCCGTATAAAAAGGCTACTGTTCTCTGCTGCTTAAATATAATCTGTGCTAGATATATTGTCATTCCTCCAGCGATAAGGTTGATGGCAGTACCACTGATAACCTGATCTGCTCTTAAGTTAATACTTACATAAGCATGAACAATAGAAAGTAATCCTCCAGCTATAATTCCAGTCAATATTCCAATCCATGGGCTGGCAGAACCTAATGAAGTCTCTACTAAAACCGTTACTGTAGCAGCAGTAAAGGCTCCTATCATCATTAAGCCTTCCAGACCGATATTTACAACACCGGATCTCTCGCTGAAAAGTCCTCCTAATGACGCTGCGATGATCGGCGCTGCAGATGTCAACGTTAAGGGGATAATGATACTTATAAGCTGCATAAAGTCCATGTTTATTTCCCCTCCTTTCCTAAACGGATCAATAATCGTTTGATTCCATAATTCATAGCCGCGAATAATACGATAAATGCCATAATAATTTCAGCGATTTCCTTCGGCACACTTGCCAATGCCATAGAGCTGGAACCGGATTTTAAAGCACCGAAAAGAAATCCAGCTATGACAACCCCTAAGCCGCTGTTACTCCCAAGAAGGGCAACAGCAATTCCGTCTAATCCGTAGCCTTCAAAGCCGCCGATTACCCTTGCATAACTGAAGGTACCTATTGAGATCATAGCACCTGCTAATCCGGCAAATGCCCCTGAAATCATCATGGAATAGACTATATTTCTATTTACACGCATTCCGGCATACTCCGAAGCATCCGGATTAAACCCAACAGCGCGAAGTTCATATCCAAAAGAAGTTTTTTCTATAATATACCAGAATATGACCGCCATAATTAATGCAACAAAAATTCCTAAGTGCAATCTGGAATTCCCCGTTATAGTGGACATAAATTTATTACTTAAAGTTGCAGTTTCGTGAATAGCAACAGTTTTTGTTTTTGAACTTCCTGGGAGAATTTTTACTACATAGTTGATGATATGCAATGCTGTATAATTAAGCATAATTGTTACAACAACTTCATGGACTCTAAATTTAGCCTTCAGAATTCCTGGAATAAACGCCCAAAGTCCTCCGGCTACAGCAGCAGCTAATAATGCTAATGGAAGATGTATAATTCTAGGTGCTTCAACCAGTATACCCACTGCTGCAGCTGCAAATGAGCCCATGATTAACTGACCTTCTACACCAATATTAAACAATCCCGTTCTAAACCCAAAGGCAAGAGCCAATCCTGAAAGTATCAAAGGCGTAGATGACACAATCCATTCGCCAAATTTCCTGGGGTTTCCAACTACCCCCTTTATTAATGCTCGATAGCCATCTATGGGATCTATACCGGTAATAATCATTATGATTGCGCCTGCTAAAAAACCTAATAATACAGATATAATCGGCACGATAAACGCATGATTTTTTTCATTAGAAAAGAACTTTACCACTATTGCTCACCTTCTTTACCTTTTTCATTTGACCCTGCCATCATTAGACCTAGTTGATTCTCTGTTGCATTTTTCGCATCAACAATGCCTACAATTTTTCCTTCATATATGACCGCAATTCTATCACTTACATTCATTACTTCATCCAGTTCAAGGGATACAAGCAGTACACCCCTACCTTTGTCACGTTCTTCGACTAATTTTTTGTGAATAAATTCTATCGCACCAACGTCTAAGCCCCTTGTAGGTTGTCCAGCAATCAATAACGCAGGGCTTCTATCTACTTCCCTTGCTATGATCGCTTTCTGCTGATTTCCACCAGACATAGATCTTGTTTTTGTATGAATTCCCTGCCCACTTCGAACATCAAATTCATTAATTAATTGACTTGCCTTATGATTTATCGCTTGACCATTCAGAATTCCGTTCTTTGAATAAGGCTCTTTATAGTATGTCTGCAAGACCATATTTTCCGCTAGCTTAAAATCCAGTATAAGCCCATGCTTGTGTCTATCCTGAGGAATATGACCGATACCCATTTCTGTCCTTTTTCTAATGGGTGACTTTGTAATGTCATGCCCTAGCAATTCAATACTACCGGATTCAACCTCTCTTAATCCAGAAATCGCTTCAAGCAATTCCGTTTGACCATTGCCGTCAACTCCAGCGATTCCAAGAATTTCGCCCTTCTTAATTTCCAAGTTTAATCCATCGACTGCCTTCAATCCCCTTGAATCCCGAACAACAAGATCTTTGATTTTTAGAACAAACTCTCCGGGATTGGCATCTCGCTTGTCAACCTTAAAGCTTACCTCTCTTCCAACCATCATGGAAGCCATGATGTCTTCGGACGTAGTGTCCACATCTACCGTATCGATATATCGGCCTCTCCTTATCACGGTACATTGATCCGCAACGGCTTTGATCTCCTTCAATTTATGGGTGATCAATATGATGGATTTTCCTTCTTGAACCAATCTTTTCATAATCTGAATCAACTCGGTAATTTCCTGTGGAGTAAGGGCGGCAGTAGGTTCGTCAAATATTAAAATTTCAGCATTTCTATAGAGCATTTTTAATATCTCTACCCTCTGCTGCATTCCAACAGTAATATCTTCAATTTTCGCATATGGGTCAACCTCCAGCCCATACCGCTTTGACAATTCTTCAATTTCTTTTGCAGCTTTCTCCAGATTAATCCTTCCTCGTTCAGTTGGTTCCTTACCTAAAATAATATTCTCAGTAACTGTAAAGTTATGAACCAGCTTGAAATGTTGATGCACCATACCAATCCCTAATTCATTGGCAACATTAGGATTTGTAATATTTACCTTTTTGCCTCTTACTTTGATTTCTCCTTTTTCAGGCTGATAAAGCCCAAACAAAACACTCATCAGCGTAGATTTTCCTGCACCGTTTTCTCCTAGTAATGCATGAATCTCACCTTTTTTAACTTTTAAAGTTATATTATCATTCGCCACAATGCCTGGAAATTCTTTTCTGATATTAAGCATTTCGATAATATATTCCATGATTACAGCCCCTCGCTTTTTAACTCTTTTTTTCCTTAGGCATCTGAAATAAAATAACTGTTCAAAGATGCTGAGGATATTTTGTGTCAGACAAGGAGACAGGTTCCGTTGCTAGCATCGCTATCAGCGGGTTCTGTCGACGAAGTATGACGAAAAATAGACCAGCATACTGACTAGTTATTTTGTTGAAGATGCCTTATCTAATCATACAATAAAAACGTTTGCAATTCTATACAATTTCATATTATTTCAAATCGTTAATAATTGTAGAAGTATAACAAAATTATAATTGTAATAATTGGAATAAAAAAGCCCATTTAAAATGGGCCTTTTCATCAGGTTAATTCATTTTAGATTATTTTAGGTTATCTTCAAAAGCTTTTAATTCATCCATAGTAGCTGGAACTGTTAATTCTCCATTTACTATTTTTGCTTTGAAAGAATTGATTTCATCTACGATTTCAGGACTTAAGTTTGGATTTTCAGCAGGTATACCCACACCATCTTCTTTTAATGTTAAAGCAGTTACTTTACCACCAGGGAATTCACCTTTTTGTGCAGCTTCAACCATGTTATATGCTGCAACATCCACTCTCTTCATCATAGATGTCAATACAACAGATTTTCCACTTGCTAATTTACCATCTTCGTATTGGTCTTTATCAACACCAATTACCCAAACTTCTTCTCCGTTTTCTACTCTGTTTTTAGCTTCATTAATAACACCATTACCTGTTCCACCAGCTGCATGATAAATAACATCTACACCTTGTTCATACATTGTTGATGCTATTTGCTGACCTGCTCCTGGATTACCGAAGTCTCCAGCATATTGATCGATAATCTCAATAGATTTGTCAACTGATTTAACACCAGCAACGAATCCAGCGTGGAACTTTCTAATTAATGGGAAATCCATTCCGCCTACGAATCCAACTTTTTTTGTCTTCGTTGCTTTAGCTGCTGCAACACCAACAAGGAAAGAACCTTGTTCTTCAGCAAAAACTACAGATGCAACGTTTGGTTGTTCAACAACCATATCGATGATTGCAAAATTCGTGTCTGTATATTGAGGTGCTACTTCCTTCATTGCATTTTCAAACAAGAAACCTGCAGCAACAACAACATTATAGCCTTCGTCACCAAACGCACTTAAGTTTGGTAAATAATCTGCTTCTTCATTGGACTGGATATATTTATATTGCTCTCCTTCGGTCCAACCCTGCTCTTCTGCATATTTCTTGACACCTTCGTAAGTTCCTTGGTTGAATGATCTATCGTCGATTCCCCCGATATCAGTAACAAAACCTACTTTAAAATCCTCTTTTGGTTCTTCTGCTGGCTGCTCAGCTGGTGCTGGCTCTGGAGCTTTTTGTGCGCAGCCTGCCAATAGGCCTAACACTAACACCATTGCTAAAAGCAATGATATCCCTTTCTTAAACATTTCACATTCCTCCTCATTGATTTTCTGTTCTGTGTAGCATTGTAGAGCTAACTTTTAGTTTATTCTACACATATAAAAAAATTCCTCCAATAAAAACATATTTTTCTATATCTCATATTATTCTTGTGAATTCTTAATAAATTGTATATATCTTACAAAGTACATTTCTGTAAAAATCTCACATTTACTTTTGACTTATCAAATTATTCTTCTGAATGTGTTTATTTAGCTTCCCTTAAGAATATTTATGCTTTTTTGTTAGTTCTTATGCATTTGCTGTTAATTGTTTATTTATCACGAAAGATTGGTATCTATTATAAGTAGTAATAAATGTGTTACATCCGCTACGCCACGGGGCTATGCCACGGGGACGGTTCCCCAGGCACATAAAAAACATATGTGCCAGACGAACCGTCCCCGTGACTCCGCTCGCTTTTGTTACGAACGATTGGTATCTATTATTGCAATACAAAACCCTGGCCATGCCAGGGTTAAGTTATGGCTAACGTATATCAGGGTGATTAGCAAATATCTCCTTCTTTAGCAACAAAACCAGCTGCTGCCAATACGTCGGTGGCGTGCTGCACCTTATCTTCATGAACCAGTACAATAGGTCCTGTGCAGCCCATGCCGCTTTCTGCGTAGATGCCCGCTTTCCACAATGCTTTCACCGCATCTTCCAGGTCCATGATGTCTATTCCGGAAATAGATCCTG
>JBMOKU010000005.1:0-24588 GCA_049324315.1 Bacillota bacterium
CCCCTTTTGGTTATGGTTTCTTGTCAACTCCATTATACCAAATTAAGGGGGTTTTTGCTTTTTTATTCAATTAATACTTAATGACTTACATTTATTTACATCGTTTTTCAGTGGTCTCGACCAGTCCTCAAGTCTTGCGTCTGACGTTCCCTACAATCATATCTCATCTTTTTATTATGCGTCATAACGAAAAAAAGACGCTTATACAGCATCTTTTCGTTCGTTTATTCTGACACCTCAGACTTGTTTAGATTTCCAACAGCCCATCTGGCAATCTGAAGTTTGGTTTTATCTGCACCTACTTCAATAGTTAATGTATCATCTTTTATTTTGAGAATCTTGCCATAGATTCCACCAATTGTTACAATATGATCACCGACTTGAAGGCTATTTCGCATTTCCTTTACCTGCTTTTCCCTCTTTTGCTGAGGTCTAATCATAAAGAAATAAAGGAATCCGAACAGCACTAATGTCATAACGATTGAAAAATATGGATTTCCAGCCATCTCTCACCTCTCCTTTCTCTGGATATATATTCAACAAAAAAGTCAAAATCCCTTTATTATCTGATAGAAATTCTAAAGTTCATAGCCATACTGTTGAAAAAACTCTTTTCTGAAGTCTAATAAGCGGTCTTCCACTATAGCCTTCCTTATATCCTTCATCAGATTTATGAGAAAGTATAAATTATGATAGGTTACAAGGCGGGCTGACAATATTTCTTGCGCTTTGTATAAATGCCTCAAATATGCCTTAGAATAATTCCTGCACGTATAGCATGAACAATTTGGATCAAGCTTTTCAAAATCTTCAATATATTGGGCATTCTTAATAACAACCTTACCAACAGAAGTCATTGCCGTTCCATTACGGGCTATTCTTGTGGGTAAAACACAATCAAACATGTCGATTCCTCTGATAACACCCTCAATTAAGCAATCAGGACTGCCTACGCCCATCAGGTATCGAGGTTTATTTTTCGGCATGAGCGGTGTTGTATATTCTAAGACTTCGTACATTAATGGCTTCGGCTCTCCAACGCTTAATCCGCCTACGGCATAACCTGGGAAATCTAATTCTATGATTTCCTTTGCACTCTGCTCTCTTAAGTCTTTATACATACCACCTTGAATAATCCCGAATAATCCTTGTATATCCGGTTTTTTATGGCCATCCTTACACCTTTTTGCCCACCTAGTTGTTCTTTCCAATGAATTCTTAACATATGTCTTATCTGCAGGGTATGGTGCGCACTCATCAAAAGCCATAATGATATCAGCACCCAATGCATTTTCAATCTCTATGGCCTTTTCAGGACTGATAAAGTGTTTAGATCCATCCAAATGAGATCTAAATTCCACACCCTCTTCGGTTATTTTTCTCAAATCTCCCAAGCTGAAGACTTGAAACCCGCCGCTATCCGTTAAAATAGATCTGTCCCAATTCATAAATTTATGTAAACCGCCTGCTTTTTCCACCAGTTTATGTCCCGGTCTCAGATAAAGATGATAGGTATTGCTAAGAATAATATGGGCATTGATATCCTTTAGCTCCTCCGGTGTCATAGCTTTTACTGTTGCCTGTGTACCTACGGGCATAAATACCGGCGTTTCTATGGTACCGTGGGGTGTATGTAACAAGCCAAGCCTAGCTCCTGACTGTTTGCATTCTTTTATTAATTCATAATATACTGCCATGAATAAAATTACCTCCAAACACTATTTAATAAACATTGCATCGCCAAAGCTGAAAAAACGATATTTGTTTTGTACTGCGAGTTCATAAGCCCGCAGTGTATTTTCTCGACCACAAAACGCACTTACCAGCATGATTAGGGTAGATTGCGGCAAATGAAAATTTGTAATGAGTGCATCTACAATTTTGAATCGATAACCGGGGTAAATGAAGATATCTGTCCAACCAGAACCTGCTTTGACTACACCTTCTCTATCTGTAATACTTTCCAATGTTCTCGTGGAAGTTGTACCAACAGTAATAATTCTCCCTCCGGATTTCTTCGTCTGGTTAATCATAGCTGCTGCTTCTTCTGTTACCGTATAGTATTCACTGTGCATTTTGTGTTCATGAATATCCTCAGCCTTAACAGGTCGAAATGTACCTAATCCCACGTGTAATGTAATAAACGTGATATGCACACCTTTATCCTTTAAAGCCTCCATTAATTCTTCAGTAAAATGCAAGCCTGCTGTTGGTGCTGCCGCCGATCCTTCATGCTTTGCATAAACGGTTTGATATCTTTCCCGGTCTTCCAATTCTTCTTTGATATAATGGGGCAGCGGCATGGTCCCAAGTCTATCCAATAATTCTTCGAAGACACCCTCATATTGGAACTCTATAATTCTTGAACCTTCATCTCCGATACCCATTACCTTTGCAGTCAAAAGGCCATCTCCAAAGATAATTTCATCCCCAATTTTAGCCCGTTTTCCAGGCTTTACAAGGGTTTCCCACTTATCTTTTTCTATTCTATTCAGCAATAGAATTTCCACTTTCCCGCCGCTTTCCGCTTTAGAGCCATAAAGCCTTGCAGGAATCACTCGCGTGTTGTTCATAACGAGACAGTCACCCTCACGGAAATAGTGAATAATGTCCTTAAAGACCTTATGGTCAATTGTACCCCTTGTTTTATCAACAACCATAAGTCTCGACTGATCTCTTTTCTCTAAAGGGAACTGCGCAATCAATTCTTCAGGTAAATAAAAATCAAAATCACTTGTTTTCATTGCTATGACTCCTTATTCAATTTCTGTTCCTGTATAGTAGTGTTTCAATATTTGATCATAAGTATAGCCTAACTCCGCCATTTTTTTTGCGCCCCACTGACTCATTCCCAAGCCATGTCCCCAGCCTTTTCCTTTGAAAGTAAAGGAAGATGCTTGTGATGCTGTGCTTGTTGCATTTTTATATTCGCTGCCATTATAGATCGTATATTGGTTTCCAGATATTTCACTGGTCCCTTCAGCAGAAAGAACTGTTATTGAGGCTGAATTCTTTTCTTGGGGTGGTTCTGCGAGACTAGCTCTTATATATATCGTTCCACCTCCACCATCCGACTCAATCGTATACCAGATACTCTTGACTTTATTATAACCAAATAAGCTCCTTACCTTTTCTTTTTCCAATATTTTCCTATCCAAAGTACCATCTATTTGAAGCTTGAGAACTCTTCCGTTTTTTGAAACCTCTGTGGCCGAGATATTTGTTATACTTCCCACATTAAGCCCGTTGGCATTAAGTATATCCTCCAACTCTTGTTTCGTAAATACCTGTGTCCAACTATCATTGGGAGATCCCACTGAAAAAGAATCCTCGACACCACGGATATATGGCAAGACAAACGACCAAACATTTTCACTGTCTTCTGTATATCCTCCACTGTTTGAATGGTAATACGCATCTACAAGTTTTCCTTGATAGGTTAATATTTTATTTTTTGTTTCATCAACTGCTCTTCTGCTAACTTCATGCTCGATATCAAACCCACCATAAACTTGACAGTGCGTTGTTGCACATAAATCGAATCCATACTGTTTATGTACGCCCATCTTTCCCACTGTAAAATTTCTTGCTGCTACTGCTTGTGCCTTTTGTGCTTCCAGAGGCCAGCTGCCAGACATTTCTCTTGGCACCACACCGTACAGATATTCTTCTGTATTTAACTGATTGATAACCGTCAGGTCGCTATCAGTAAATCTTTTGAATAGAACACTGCCTCTGAAGTTTTTTCCATCAACTGCTGTAACACCTAATCCCCCTTTATCAGGGATAGGCCTAATATGGTAGTCTTGTTCATCACTGTTTACCATGACAAAAGCATTGCCCCGTTTATCAGTTATTTGTATTCTCTTGGCATTTTGAGGTATCATTTGAAAACTATATTGGGGTATGGTGGTCTGCAAATTTTGTAATGCATTTTGAGCATCGGTTGTATTGACAAATAATCCTACCCAAACTTTCCATCCATTTTCGTATGCAAGGTATGGCTTTAAGCTCTCTGAAGCTATGCTTCGTATAACAGCCTGTGCTTCTTCGCGGCTTCCAAAAGACTCACCGATTTGTATATGTATAGGACCATAGAGGCTGTCAGTATTGGTATATCCTTGTTCATTGCTATTGTATTCAATAAAGGAACCGTTAACATTCATAAAATAGCTGTCTTTTCGAACGATTATTTCTTCATCATCTAAAAAGCTTAGAAGGCTTCTATATTCATTTCCTATGTAAAATCCAATCTCAAGACCGTTCTTCGAATAAAGAGAGACCAAAGGTGTAGCGCTCTCCTTGTATCTAATCCCGATCTTTACTTCTACAGGTATTTTCGTTTTATCATAGGCATAGGCCGGCTGAATAGCAGCGAGTGTGAATACTAAAAGGAATATTTGTAAAAAGATTTGACCTTTGCTTATCCTCATTTTTCTCTCTCCTTATTCGATGGTTTACCTATTCATTTTCGACAAATTAACCAATTATCCTCTATCATTCTTTCTTGTAATCAAATTGAAATCAAAAATGTCATAATGGATGATCAGGATAATACAATAGCTGCCTTCGTTACTCTCTACGCTGACGCATAATCCTGACGTCAAAAAATCATCGGAACAATTTTTCTTGTCACAGAAAACAACTGTCGACGCTAGCCGACAGCTATCTAATGTTTACCTCATTTCTTCAGGGATAACCAACCCTAAATGTTCATAAGCCAGCTTTGTAATGATTCTCCCCTTCGGTGTTCGCTGGATAAAGCCCTTTTGTAGAAGATATGGTTCATAGACGTCTTCAATGGTATTTCTTTCTTCGCCTGTGGATGCAGACAAGGTATCTAGTCCAACTGGACCGCCGTTAAACTTTTGAATAATAGAAAAAAGAATATTTCTATCCACATGATCCAATCCGATTTCGTCTATTTCTAATAAATCGAGGGCTTCTCTTGCAATTTCAATGGTAATGCTGCCATTACCACGAACTTGCGCGAAGTCTCTTACCCTCTTAAGCAATCGATTGGCAATCCGCGGCGTTCCTCTTGATCTTTTTGCAATTTCTTCCGCTGCTTTTTCTTCAATTTCAATCCCTAGTATGGCTGCCGATCTGCTGACAATATTCACGAGGTCACTCACTTCATATAGATCAAGCTTACAAATCACGCCAAACCTATCCCTTAAAGGTGAAGTCAGCAATCCAGCCCTTGTCGTTGCACCAATCAATGTAAATTTTGACAAATCAAGTCGAATCGATCTTGCACTGGGACCTTTTCCAATGATAATATCCAATGCGAAATCTTCCATTGCAGGATAAAGAATTTCCTCGACGCTTCGATTCAACCTGTGAATTTCATCAATAAAAAGAACATCATTTTCACTGAGATTGGTCAGTATTGCAGCCAAATCTCCTGCTCTTTCAATGGCAGGACCTGACGTAACCCTAATATTCACAGCCATTTCATTGGCTATGATATTTGATAACGTTGTTTTTCCTAAACCAGGAGGTCCATAAAGCAGCACATGATCCAATGATTCCTTCCTCATTTTTGCAGCATCTATAAATATTTTTAGTTTTTCCTTTACTTTGTTTTGCCCTGTATAGTCTTTCAAATACTTAGGGCGAAGACTACCTTCGACTTCAATATCTTCTTCTTTCTGCGAAGAAGCAATAATTCTGTCTTCATTCATCTTTACAATCCTTCTTTCTTACTACTTTGCTAATATTCGCAAAGCCTTTTTCATCATATCTTCAACATTCGCTGCCTGGGTCTTGACTTGATTTACGGCCTGCTGTGCTTCTGCTTTGCCATAACCTAACGTAATGAGCGCTGTAACCACTTCATCATCTTCTTCCGCATCGCCATAAAAGATATCGTCGAGGGTTGTAACGGAAATCGTCGATTTTAGATCAACTTTTTCTTTCAGTTCTAAGATGATTCTCTGTGCTGTTTTCTTTCCAACACCATGGGCTTTTGTAAGACTGGTCACATCCCCATTCATGATAATTGATACCAGTTTACTAAAGGCAATAGAAGATAATATCCCTACAGCAACTTTCGGTCCAACACCGGAAACCGTTGTCAATAATTGAAACATCTTGAGTTCTTCTTTCGTTGAAAAACCATAGAGTGTCATATCATCTTCACGAACAATCAACTGGGTAAACAACGTTACCCTATCATCCGCTTGTCCTAAATCCGACATGGAGAAGTTGGATGTATGTATTCTATAACCAATTCCATTATTTTCAATGACAACAAAATCTTCGCCCGAAAAAGCTAATATCCCTTTAATATACTGATACAAAAATATCCCTCCATATTACTTTATTCTAAATAAATCCCCAAAGTTGCCGGAATGAGCATGACATATGGCTACTGCTAAAGCATCTGCTGCATCGTCAGGTTTTGGAATTGTTTTGAGATTTAATAGTGTTTTTACCATGAGCTGCATTTGTTTTTTATCCGCTCTGCCATAACCAACAACGCCTTGCTTTACCTGTAATGGCGTATACTCATAGATGTTGATATTTTTTTTAACTGCCGCTAAAATGGCTACACCTCTTCCATGTCCAACGGTCAATGCTGTTTTTACATTTTTATTAAAGAACAGTTCCTCCACGGCAACAGCATCTGGCTGATACCTTTCTAGTAAAACATCTAATCCATCATAAAGCTTCATCAATCGATTCGGTAAACTTTCTTTTGCATCTGTCATAACTGCGCCGTAATCAAGTACCGTAAAATGATTTCCAGTATATTCGATAACACCGTAGCCAACAATGGCAATGCCCGGGTCTATTCCAATAATACGCATGGTGACAACTCCTCTAATAGATTCCAAACATATATTCGATCTTTTTTGTGTAAATTCCTTCTTATTGTATCACATAATTTCACGAAATAAAATAAAGTGTACCTGTTCCAGTACACTTTAACTACCGTAGTCTTCTTTTATTCTATCCAAATCATTTAAACTGTTTAAAATAATGCCTTCTTTCAATTTACTCTTATCTGTTTCACTCAAAACATCTAGCGGAATCTCCGTTTGCTCATATAATATTTCTTTTCCATGCTCGTCTACTTTATAAAATGAGATAAAGTTATTATTTGCTTTTGCTATATAGTGGTTTGGCGAAACTCCATTTTTTACCCTATATAATTCAATCACATCACCGCTCAACTCTCGAATCGTCCAATC
Organism: Bacillota bacterium; assembly: GCA_049324315.1. Classification (GTDB taxonomy): domain Bacteria; phylum Bacillota; class Clostridia; order Peptostreptococcales; family Thermotaleaceae; genus JBMOKU01. Next base: position 7,200 of record JBMOKU010000005.1, read on the forward strand.
CGGGTACTGGGTCATTAGCAGCTGCTGTATTTCTACTAAGGTCAGTTCATATATTTCTGCCGGCAGTTCTCCTTCATTTGTTATGGTATCTCTGGTTTTCTCGTAATATGTCGTTAATAAAAGCTTTGTACCGTTCGTTATGATATGATCATTTTCAATCTCGGGCGTAGGTGAGATGATAGGATCTTCGCTTTGTGAATTCTGCTGTTCATTTGTATTTGTATTCGTATTTTTATTTGGCTGCTTTTCTTGCAGTACTTCAGTCATCGAACTTAAAGGATTAGGTTCTGTTACATTTGGTTTATTGGGAGAAAGCACATCACCCTTCCAATAACCATAGCCAAAGCTTAGTACGAGTAGAAGCAAGCATCCTATAACCCATTTCTTTTTACTTCTTCTCCTTCGATACATAGTATCCCTCCTCGTCTATCTAACTGACTATTATCACCACAATTTCTATAATTATACATGCAAAATTAACTTTACGTATAAATAAAAATAGAGAGTAATCAGCTTGGCAAATCCAAGCTGGCTACTCTCTATCCTTTTATCTTATTATTAATTTTTCTCCAGTATCCCCATTAAAATCTTTTCCGGGGTAATTGGCAGACTCCTTACATGTACGCCTACTGCATTGTACACGGCATGGGCAATCGCTGCGGGTGGTGTATTGATGACCACCTCACCAATGGATTTTGCACCGAATGGACCGGATGGCTCAAAGCTGGATTCAAATTCTACTGTCAATTTACCGATATCCTTACGACAAGGTATTTTATACTGCATAAAGGTATTTGTCTCCATTTTTCCTCGATTGCTATACACAACATCTTCGAACATTGCCATGCCGATTCCCTGTACCAGACCACCCTCTGCCTGAATCCTTGCTAAGTTGGGGTTAATTACAGTTCCACAGTCTACCACAGCAGCATATTCTATCACATCTATTTTACCGGTTTCCTTATCGATCTCTACCTCTGCAAAGCCTGCAATAAATGGTGCCGGACTGGTATCTCCACCAAAGCTGCCATGACCGATTAATTGACTTTTACCCTCTCCTGATATAACCCGTTGAGCAATTTCATCTAAGGAAATCCTATTACTTCCATTGATTTCCTTGACAAAAGAACCATCAAACTCGACAGACTCTTCAGATTGATTTAAAAATTTTGCCCCATATTCTATGATTTGTTTTTTTATGTCCTCCGCTGCTTTAATCACAGCATTTCCTGTGACATAGGTTGTACTGGAAGCATAGGATCCAGTATCAAAAGGCGATATATCCGTATCCACAGCATGGACAATAATTTTGTCCATGGGTATTTCCAATACTTCTGCGGCCATTTGTGCCAGTATTGTATCACTTCCTGTCCCCATATCGGTGGCGCCCAATAATAAGCTGTAGAAACCGTCATCATTTAGTTTAATGATTGCAGAAGCAGTATCGATTTTTGCAATGCCGGACCCCTGCATGGTAATGGCCATACCTATGCCTCTTACCTTTGTGTCATCTACTTTATAGCTTGGATATTTTTGATTCCAACCGATCAGTTCTTTACCTTTTTTGATACAGCGATCCAGGGCACAGCTTTCCATTCTAACCGGTGTGCCGTCCTCTTTCTGACCTAACACAGGATTACTTTCTCCTTCTCTAATCATATTCATTTCTCTTAGTTTAGCCGGATCCATATTTAGTTTCTCTGCCAGCTGACTAATGGCAGATTCTATGGCAAATATTCCTTGGGTGACACCATATCCCCGCAGGGCACCGGCAGGCATTTTATTTGTATAGACAGCATTGGCACGATAGCGCACGGCTTTCGTCTGATTGTAAAGTGGCAGTGTTTTGTATCCTGTTACACTGAATACTGTGGGGGCATGTTCTCCATAGGCTCCTGTATCTGCAAGACCTTCCATATCAATTGCTTTTATTCTGCCATCTTTATCTGCCCCCAGCTTAACCTTAATACGCATGGCATGACGGCTGGTGGTACTACTAAAGCTTTCCTTACGATCATAAATAATCTTTGCCGGCTTCCCGGTCTTCAGGGTTACAATTGCAGGAAATACTTCAACCGAAGCCGTTTGCTTTCCGCCAAAGCCTCCGCCAATCCTTGGTTTAATGACTCTAATTTTACTGGCAGGTATTTGAAGGGCCCTTGACAGTATCCTTCTAACATGAAAGGGAATCTGCGTGGAGCTTACTACGGAAAGTCTTCCATTTAAATCCAAATAGCTAAAGGCGCGGTAGGTCTCCATCATTGCATGGGCCTGAGCCTGGGTATAGTAGGTCTCTTCTACGATATAAGGACATTCATGAAAAGCTTCATCAATATTTCCTGCTTCAATCAATGTTGAAGAGGCAATATTTTTATGTTGATTAAAACCAATATCAAAATTAATATGCAAGTTATCCTCCGGGTGAATAATCGTTGAATGACCGATGGCTTTTTCAAAATCCAGCACCGGTTCCATCACTTCATATTCCACCTTAATTAGGTCCAATGCCTTTATCGCTGTTTTTTCGTCCACAGCTGCAACAATCGCCACCTCATCCCCAACATATCGAAGAATTTTATCCAAGATCAATCGATCGTAAGGAGATGGCTCCGGATAAGATTGTCCTGCCAAGGTAAATCGAACATCCGGCACGTCCTTATAGGTCAAAACACATTCAACACCCGGCAAGCTTTCTGCCTTTGTAGTATCAATAGACTTAATTTCAGCAAAGGCATGGGGGCTCCGGAGAATTTTCACAGTTAATGCATTGGCCATGACAAGGTCATCGGTATATACCGGTTTTCCGGTTGCAATGTCCATTCCGTCTATTTTTTCGATGGGTTGATTAACAAATTTCATGATGCTAGACCTCCAAATACTTTTTGATTGCTCTTAGTTGTCCTGCATATCCTGTACATCGGCAGAGATTTCCTGCTAAATAGTGAAGGATTTCTTCTTCCGTCGGTTGTTCCAGTTCCTTTTTCATTGCCAATACTGTCATAATAAATCCAGGGCTGCAGAAGCCACATTGCTCTGCTCCCTCTTTAACTAAAAATTCCGCAAAATCCTTGGCTTCTTTCTGTATTCCTTCTATGGTTGTAATTGCTTTTCCATTAACAGTAGGCGCTAATGTTGAACAGGAAAGAGTAGGACGATTATTTATCCAAACCGTACATAACCCGCAGCAGCCCGTATCACAGCCCCTTTTCACACTGGAATAACCGTATCGTCTTAATGCATCCACCAAAAATTCATCATTTGCTACTTCCATTTCAATTTTTTTATTGTTAATCATAACTTCAATTCGCATTGTAAAACCTCCATTATTCCTCGCTTCACCAAAGGAGCCGCAATTGTCTGCCGATAGACTTTTTGCCCTCTCATATTCGTCCCAAAGGCCAGCTCTTCCACCGCTATATTTGCTGCCTCATTGATGACGGTCTCGTTGATCTCATTGCAGGTTAGATATTCAGATGCCTTCACTGCAATTTCTGCTCTCTTTGGCCTTGCGCCGATTACGATTTTCCAGTCATCACCTTTTTTCGAGACAGCTGCATTGAGTATTGGATAATCGGCAGCAGAGTTTCTCATCATCTGATACGATGCCAAGCGATTGTTTTTGTGTAGAATCACCTTGACGAGAATATCCTTTGATGAACCTGTTTTTAGAAATGTTTCCAAGGGCATGATTCCACCTTGAACCAATTCTACATCAGCATCCAATGACAGCAGCGCAGTAATTAAGTCTGAAAACCCATATCTCGAGTAAACGGTTCCCCCAACGGTAACAACATTTCTAAATTGTACACCTAAAATGCTCTTGATAGATTTCGGTATCACACCATTGAAGTATTGATTTAAGCAAGGAGCTATTTCTAATGATCGAAAGGTAGTCATTGCCCCTATTTCAATACGCTCTTCCTTTTCATGAATATAATCCAACTGAAGATTGGAAAGGTCTATTGCAGTTCCAATTTTCTTCTTGCTCATTTTTAAAAAGGCACAGCCACCTAAAACTACATTATTTCGCCTAGCTGTTAAAAGCTGATACGCTTCCTCCAGTGTTTCTGGCTGCGCATAGTCTTGTATTATAAACACCTTGACTCCTCCTTACATAACGCTGCTATTTTTTTATCGTCATCTATTTCATGGAAAAATCCAGCATAGTCTGGTACTTACTACAGTTCAAGTAGTAAACCACCTATACTGGATTCACACGCTTTATTTTATCATCACTACTCCTTATGCAGTGCCCTACTGTGTCTAGGCTTGACTCAATCTACTTCAAGCAAGCATTGACAAATTTCGCTAAAATTATTATAGCACTTTATTCCGCTACTTGTGAACTATTTTGTTTAATTTTTATATATTATATGTACTAAACACAAACTTTCCATTATGAATTGCAGGTATAATGTTCGTGTTTTCATCCGATAATAGAATTTGCCTTTTCTCTTAATACATATCCCCTGCATAAACAATCTCATTTATAATAGTATTTTATTGAAAAATCTTCTAATTCGTCGAATGACAATTGACAGGAATACAATAGAAGGATACAATCTAAAAGGCAATCCTAAATAGGAAGATAGATTATTACCAATAATTATTCATAAAGGAAGAGGATAAATGACTGAAGAAATGTTAAACTTTATTGATGAAGTTCGAAGAAGAAGGACATTTGCAATCATTTCCCACCCCGATGCGGGAAAAACAACCTTAACGGAAAAGCTTTTATTATATGGAGGCGCTATTCGTTTAGCCGGATCCGTTAAGTCAAGAAGAGCACAAAATCATGCTGTGTCCGACTGGATGGAGATCGAAAAACAAAGAGGAATCTCAGTAACTTCCAGTGTACTTCAATTCGATTATAATGGCTTTTGTATCAACATTCTGGATACACCGGGCCATCAGGATTTTAGTGAGGATACCTATCGAACCCTGATGGCTGCAGACAGCGCCGTCATGGTTATTGACTGTGCCAAAGGCGTTGAGGATCAAACAAAAAAGCTGTTTCAAGTTTGTAAAATGAGAGGGATTCCGATTTTCACCTTCATCAACAAGCTGGATCGTGCAGGAAAAGATCCATTCGAGCTCTTAGAAGACATTGAGAACGTTCTGGGAATCCGTTCTTACCCAATGAATTGGCCTATTGGCACCGATAGAAATTTCAAAGGGGTTTTCAACCGTCAAAAGAAGCAAATTGAACTTTTTGATGATGGTAACCATGGACAATCTGTAGCGAAAGCAATTATAGGAGATATTTCTGATGAGAAATTCAGGGAGTTATTAGGAGAAGGTCTTCACGAGCAACTAATAAATGATATTAGCCTGTTAGATATGGCAGGGGATGATTTTAACTTAGATCAAATACTAAATGGGGAATTAACACCAGTGTTCTTTGGAAGTGCCCTCACGAACTTTGGTGTAGAACCATTTTTAGAATCCTTTTTAAACATAACCACACCCCCAAGACCTCGCCCCAGTAATTTAGGGGATATCGATCCTGAATCAGATAATTTTTCCGGATTCATCTTTAAAATACAAGCAAATATGAATCCCACCCACAGGGATAGAATTGCATTTTTGAGAATTTGCTCCGGTAAGTTTGAAAAGGGAATGACGGTTAATCATGTACAGGTAAATAAAAAAGTAAGATTAGCACAGCCACAGCAGTTTTTAGCACAAGACCGCATTGTCGTAGAAACGGCTTATCCCGGTGATATTATTGGAATCCATGATCCCGGTATATTCAAAATTGGTGATACCTTATGCCAAGATCAGTCAAAATTACAATACGAGGGTATACCGCTATTTGCTCCTGAGCATTTTGCAAAAGTATATACAAAAAATTCTCTTAAACGAAAGCAGTTTATAAAGGGAATTGCCCAACTGGCAGAGGAAGGCACCATACAGGTCTATAAGCGACCCAATATTGGTGTAGAGGAGCTAATTGTCGGTGTCGTTGGTGCCCTTCAGTTTGAAGTTCTTGAATATCGTCTAAAGAATGAATATGGCGTTGATATTATGATGGAAAAACTTCCCTATCGCTATATTCGTTGGGTTGAAACGAATCATTTTGATCCTAAGACCTTTCGTATCACAATGGATACAATGATCGTAGAAGACGAAGATGGACATCCAGTATTGTTATTTCAAAATGAATGGTCTATTGATCAGGTAAAGGAACGAAATAAAGATGCTCAGTTGAAAGAAATTTCTTTAAGGAAATAATTGAACTTCACTAAGATATACGCTTCTAGAACAGAATGTATTATCTTTTGTAGGGTACGCCGCCCTCGGCGTACCGCAACGATTATATAATGTTTTAGAGGCGTAAATCTATAATAAGAATCTTACATTACACTTAGTGAAAGGTTCAGAATGCAGAAAATCCCACTACAATGAAATTTATCAATGTAGTGGGATTTTTACTATTTTGTTTGGCGGGAGTATGTGGGAATCGAACCCACCTAAGAAGCTCTTAACTCCTTAAACTGGTTTTGAAGACCAGAGGCAACACCAGCCACCATCTACCCCCATAGCTTGTATCATTACTGTATCATTATTGACACTTGATGATTATAGCATACGTGTTGTCTCGACGCAAGGGGTAAAATTTCATGCAGCTTCAGTAAAATTCGTCATGAAACCGCATTGTCTTCTTCCCATTGCCCTATCTTTCTAATTTTACTGTATCTCGTTTGTAACAATGTGTCTGTATTCAATTTTAATAGTTCTTTTAATTCCTTCACTACATAATTTTTTATTTGTTTCGAGACGATTTCGATACTCTTATGAGCACCACCTAATGGCTCTTCGATGATTCCATCAATAATATTCATTTGCAATAAATCTTGGGCAGTCAATTTCATCATTTCTGCCGCTCTTTCCGCTAAGCTGGCATCTTTCCATAGAATGCTGGAAAGCCCTTCAGGAGATATAACAGAATAAATGGAATGCTCCAACATGCAGACCTTATCTCCGATTCCCAGGGCTAAGGCACCGCCGCTCCCCCCTTCTCCTATGACGACAACGATGATAGGGGTCTTTAATCTGCACATTTCCCATAAGTTTGTGGCGATGGCCTCGCCCTGACCTCTCTCTTCTGCGCCTATTCCACAATAGGCTCCTGGTGTATCTATAAACATAATAATGGGTCTATGAAATTTTTCAGCCTGCTTCATGAGCCTCAGTGCTTTTCTATAGCCTTCAGGATGGGGCATGCCAAAATTTCTTTTAATATTTTCCTTTGTATCCTTTCCTTTTTGATGTCCTATGACGGTAACAGGAATACCCTCAAGAGCTCCAATCCCACCTACAATCGCACAATCATCTCCGTAAAGGCGGTCACCATGAAATTCAATGAAATCACTGATCATTCTATCGATATACTCCAACGTTGTTGGCCGTTCCGGCAATCTAGAGATTTTGACCTTCTGCCACGGTGTCAAGCTTTTATATACATGCTTTTTCATATCCTCTAATTTGATATTTAAAATAGCAATTTCTTCGGATAAATCCATGCCATTTTCATCTGCAAGGGCTTCCAACTCTCGTATCTTCTCCTCTAAGGCTATTACTGGTCTTTCAAATTCTAGTAAATTATTCAGCTTTTCCACCCCCTGACATATGGATGCAAAGAATTTTATATAATGTTTCCTTTAAGTCCTTCCTATGGACTATTTTGTCCACAAAGCCCTTTTCTCTTAAAAATTCAGCGCTTTGAAATCCCTCAGGAAGCTTTTGCCTGATCGTTTGCTCGATAACCCTAGGTCCGGCAAATCCAATTAATGCCCCCGGTTCTGCAATAATGATATCTCCAAGCATAGCAAAACTGGCCGTCACGCCTCCTGTTGTTGGATCAGTCAGTACCGAAAGGAATAACTGGTTTTCATCTGAAAGTTTGCTTAAGGCAGCCGATGTTTTTGCCATCTGCATCAGAGATAAAATCCCTTCCTGCATTCTTGCTCCACCTGAAGCAGAAAAGATAATGACAGGCATCCTTTTTTCTATAGCCATATCAATTGCTCTTGTTATTCTTTCGCCAACAACGCACCCCATGCTTCCCATCATAAAGTATGCATCCATAACACATATGACTACATCAATATTATTGATTTTTCCTATTCCTGTTATAACACCTTCCTTTTCTCCCGTTTTACTTTTTGCCTGCTCTAGTTTTTCTTGATATCCTGGGAAATTTAGAGGATCGGATATTTTTATCACATGATCATCTTCTATGAAGCTGTCCTTATCCAGAAGAAGATTGAGTCTGTCCCGGGCACCGATTCTAAAGTGATGACCACAATTAGGGCATGTATAAAAATACTTCTTTATATCCTCTTTTAGAAGGATATTCTTGCAGCTTGGACATTGAACACGCATGTCATCGTCAAAGACCTTTTCTTCTCTCTTTAAGCTAGCGTAAGCGCTTTTTTCCGCATCTGTCTTATTGTAAACATTGATGGTTGCATACTTATTCTTTTTCCGAAAAATCTCACTTAACATATGCTCACCCCTTGTAATTATGAATTACCCTTCATGATCTCTTTCTCTATAAAGGCAGTATGGATCTGGTTTTTCCAAAATTTTTCATGATTCATGATTTCTCTATGAAACTCAATATTCGTAGGAATCCCTGTTATAACGATTTCATCCAGTGCTCTTTTCATTCTGCTTACAGCTTCATTTCTATCTGATCCCCATGCAATTAGCTTCCCGACCATAGAATCATATGTTGCAGGTATCTTGTAGCCACTGTATAAATGACTGTCTAATCTGACGCCATTACCTCCGGGAATATAATATCCTTCAATGATACCAGGTGAAGGTTTAAAATTATTTTGAACGTCCTCAGCATTGATTCTGCACTCAATTGCATGTCCGGTGATTTTTATATTTTCTTGCGTAAAACTCAACTTTTGTCCAGAAGCAATCTTGATCTGTTCTTTGATTAAGTCAATGCCCGTAATAGATTCAGTGACAGGATGTTCTACCTGAATTCTTGTATTCATTTCAATAAAATAAAAGTTATGGTGTTTATCCATTAAGAACTCTATTGTACCGGCATTCACATAATTTACAGCCCTTGCGGCCCTTAACGCTGTTTTGGCCATTTCTTCCCTTAAAGCACTGGATATAACGCTGCAAGGCGCTTCTTCGATCATTTTTTGGTTGCGCCTTTGCAAGGTGCAGTCCCGTTCACCGAGATGAACGATTTGACCATGTTCATCCGCTAAAATTTGAAACTCAATGTGTCTGGGTTCCTCTATGTATTTTTCTACATACATGGAATCGCTGTGAAAAGCAGTAACTGCTTCTGATTTTGCCAAATGAAATGCTTGTGTAAACTTGTCGGGCTCGTAGACGATTCTCATTCCCCTTCCGCCGCCACCATTTGCAGCTTTGATCATAACTGGGAATCCAATTTTATTGGCTAAATCAAATGCCTTCTGAGCTTCATTCGTAGCATCCTCAGATCCCGGAACGACGGGTACTCCAGCTTCGATCATTGTTTTTCTCGCCTCAGCTTTATTTCCCATTTTCCTTATCTGCTCTTCCGTAGGTCCAATGAATTTAATGCCATATAAGCTGCATTGCTTTACAAATTCATGATTTTCTGAAAGAAATCCATATCCGGGATGTATTGCATCAGCTTTTGTCGCCAATGCAGCACTTATGATATTGTTGGGGTTCAGATAACTTTTTGATGAGATTGCAGGTCCGATGCAAATGGCCTCGTCAGCCAAATGCATATGTAATGATTCTTTATCGATCTCTGAATAAACCGCAACCGTTTTTATATTTAGCTCTTTACATGCACGAATGATCCTTAGGGCAATTTCACCCCTATTGGCAATGAGTATTTTGTTAAACATGTTCTTTATTACCTCCTGATTTTCATGAGAGGCTGGCCGTATTCTACGGTTTCTTCATTATCTACCATTATTTCAATGATTTTTCCTGACACTTCACTTTCAATGGCATTCATTGTTTTCATGGCCTCTATGATACAAAGTGTCTGCCCCTTCTCAATGTTATCTCCTATCTTAACAAAAGGCTCTGCACTGGGACTGGATGATTGGTAATAAACCCCAACAATCGGAGATTTGATAACATATATTTTTTCTTTGGTTTCAAGCCTATCTGCGTCAATATTTTCTGGATGCTCTTTTGTTTCTGTCTCCCTATGAATTCTATCGTTGCTTTGTTCTTCCCTATGTAAAGGTTTGACGATTCGAATCTTACTATCATTCGTTTCAATTTCTACACACTGTATGGTCGTTTTATCAATTGTCAGTATTAATTCCTTTAAGTCACTAAGATGCATACCCACATCCCCCTTTTTTAGTTATCTAGTATTAGTACCTGGTTATAATACATGCTATTATTATAGCATACAATTTTAATTTTTCAATTATTTATGAAAAAAGCACCCTTAAATTTTTTAAGGATGCTCAGTATAGGTTTATGCTTTTAAAGTGAAATTAATCTTTTCGGAACGGCACGGGAGGAGATCGCTGAAAAAGTAACTCATCACCCGGCAACACATGGGGACAGGGCCTCAGTCCGGCAAAAATCACACCGGGCAGTGGACCAGTCCCCAAGTCTTGCCTCCTTTGCTCAAATACCCTGAGTTTTTCAGTGACCTCCACGGGGGCCGTTCCCTACAAGAGATCATACATTCTGTCCTAGAAGCGTAAATATACAACAGTAACGCATGTCCGTACTTAATGAGCAATTTCATGGTGCAAATTTTTCTTTTCTACAGGACAATTTTCCAAATGCCATTTTCATTGATCATTTTCCAATGCTCTACTACCACATGTTCTTTTCCGATAACAGGTTTGTTTATTTCTTTAAAAGTAACCACTACAACTACATAGGAACTGAATTTTTGCGTTTGATACTGAAAAATCTCATAATCTCGCAGCTCTTTAACATAGTTCCCCATAAAAAGCTTGAAGTCATCAACCTTTGCCTTAGCTTTACTGCTTTCATGAAGCATTTGATATGCCTTTTCAAATTGGTTTCCTTTGGACAGCTGAAAGAAATCACTAAAGGTATCAAATGGTGTTTTTATTTTCTTTTCGATCAGGTCTTCATTCCGATAGAAAGTATCCTTCACTGAGTAATATTTCTCAATCGATTGAATCTTTTGTGCTTCAACGAATAACTGTACGCCATGGACGGTATCCAATTCCGTCAGTGAGTTAACAATAGACCATATGGTAATCACTTCATTAACAGAATCAGCGGATATTCCTGCTAGAAAATTTTTAGAAAGATTCACATAACAGATGCCATCCACCGTTGTCACCGACAGAATCTTTGTATCTGGTGATAGTGTAGATTTTAACAGTTTATTCCGAGGTCCCTTAATCAGTTCTTCTAAAATAATTAGCGCTGCCTTCTGCTCAGAAGATATGATGACCCTTTCTTCAATCTGAAGCCCGTTACTTTCGGGATTCCCAAAGTACAATTTCATTTCATGCCTTGTTTTATCAGGAATTGGAGCTATAGGCGGTTGATTTTTATGGTATCCGGTATTATCGGAGAAATTATTTACCATCGTGATAAGACTGACAATTATGATGCACATAAACAACACTCTATTTAATATTTTCAACACAATACCTCCTGTTTTACAATTAACTGCCCAAGCCAATATCTTTCGGCAGTTTTATCGTAAAAATCGTTCCTTGGTTAAGTTGACTGGTCACTTCGATTTTACCTTGATGTAGTCCAATAATTTGTTGTGTTATAGCTAATCCAAGGCCGGTACCACCTGTGCGCCTTGCCCTCGCTTTATCCACTCTGTAAAATCTCTCAAATATGTATGGAAGGCTCTCTTCCGGAATCCCGATACCATTATCTTCTATTTTGATCACCGCATCATTAGATTCAGAATATAAGCTTATTTCCACCCGGCCGCCTTCACCAGTATACTTTATGCCATTATAGATAATATTGGTTAATGCCTGATGTATTTTTATTTGATCTAGTTGAATCTGAATCTTTTCTTCTCCATAAAAAATTAAATCGATGTTTTTCTTGTCTGCCAGCGGTTTAAGCCTTCGTAAAACATTCTCAATTAAATAATTAACATAGGTTATCTGATAATTTAGTTCTAGTTTGCCTTTATCAATATCTACCAATGCAAGAAGACTTTCAATAATGGTATTAAGTCGATTGACTTCTGCATCAATATCTCCTAGAAATTCTTTATAGGTTTTTACATCGACATCATCCTGATGCAAGAGTGACTCTGATAAAAGCTTTATTGCACTAAGAGGTGTTCTTAGTTCGTGGGAAACGTTGGCCACAAAATCCTTTCTCTGCTGATCTACCTGTGCAAGTTTTGTGCTCATCATATTAAATGCACTTCCCAGGTTTGCCAGTTCATCACTGCCGGAAATCTCCACTCTTTGTTCTAAATTACCTTGCGCCATTTTAGTAATCCCGTCAGTAAGTTTCTGTATAGGCATGGAAAATATATGGGCAAAAACAATACTTATAATTCCAGTAATAATAATACTAATCAAAGATAAAGCAAATAACACCAGCATATTTTTATTGATGCTGTCGTAAATATCCTTCAAGGATGAAGATATGAATACAGCACCATCTATTCTTTCACCCAGCCAAATCGGATAGGTAACATACATGACATTTCGATATCTGGGAATGTCATATTCCTTTGCAGCACTTTTACCATCCAGTGCTTGTGTTACTTCTTCATGTTCCATTCTTTTGTTTACAAATTCATCATAGGAATCGCTTATTACAACGCCTCTACTGTTTAAAATCATAACTCTTGAATCAATTTCTTTGCTGAAGCTTTTTACCATATGATTCAGTTCTTCCCGTTGACTTTTTGTATTTAGTGTATCTCCAAATTGAACTGTTCTGTTTGCAATAATACTTGCCTGCGTAAGTAGGTTCATTTCCTTTTCAGAAATATAGCTTCTCTTCATGGCTTCATTAATAAAAGAATTTATCAAAATAAGGGTAAAGATGATTAATAACAAATAGGTGGAAACAAGTTTCCACCTAATACTGACAAATGTTTTATTTCGTCCTAAAATAATAACCAACTCCCCATTTTGTTAAAATATACTCTGGTTGGCTCGAATTTTTTTCAATCTTTTCCCTTAACCTTCGTACATGGACATCAACGGTTCTCAAGTCGCCAAAATATTCATATCCCCAAATGATTTCCAACAGTTCTTCTCTACTGTAAACTTTCCCTGGATTTGAAGCTAACAGCAGTAATAAATCAAACTCTTTTGCCGTCAGATTCATCTCTTCATTCCGCAATATTACTTTCCTGCCTAATGTATTGATCGTTATACCGTCTACAGTAATTACATTGGTTGGAGCCATGGATTCACTTATATGCACTCTTCTTAAAACAGCTTTTATCCTTGCTTTTAACTCCAGGATGTTGAATGGTTTGGTTAGATAGTCATCCGCTCCATATTCTAGGCCTAGTATCTTACTGCTATCTTCTCCCTTTGCTGTGAGGATTACGATTGGTACCATGGATTTTTCTCTTATTCTTTTGCATACTTCTAAGCCATCAATGCCGGGAAGCATTAAATCTAAAACAATGAGATCATAATGATTTGACAAAGCTTTCTCTAATGCTTCATTACCTTCTTCCGCTGTTTCTATCTCATAGTTTTCCTGTTCCAGGCTAAATTTAAGTCCTTTTAGCAACACAGGTTCATCGTCAACGACAAGCAGCTTATACGACATAATGTCACCTCTATATTTCATATTTCTTCCATGTTTTTTAGCGCTTTTTTTAAAACAGTACTCGTTTATCTTCAATCCTCTTTGTAATCTTGTTTTGGTCAAGATATTCTAGTAATGGTAACGCATATTTTCTCGTCGTACCAATTAAATCTCTAAACTGAGAAAGAGTGATCTCTTTATTTTCTTGAAGGTAGTTTTTGATCATTTCTACAGCCTTATGAAGATAATCTTGATGAATATATATTTCTTCGCTAATCTTCACGATTTTGCTCATTTCAACCATTGCTGAAAAAACTTGACGGTATTCTTTTTCATTTCTACATTGTTTTAATAATTCCTCCAATGTTGGCGGCGTAAATCCGTTTTCTAAATATTTTTTTTCGATTTCATTCATTATTTTCTTTTGTCCATCTGTATATTCGATTTCAAAATCGAATAAGCAAATATGATTGCTGTATACTTTAATGGTATTTACTTCACAGAAGAATCTGAGGATTTCATCAAACAGTTTTCCTTTTGCGTCCGGTACCGTTTTATTTCTTAATTCTTCTTTTAGCATCCCCAAACGAAGAGGATTTTTTTTATGAAATTCATTTAAAACATTCATCATAGTTTCTTCTATTTTTTCTAGAAAGCTTCTATGGAGTACAATATTATTTCCGAATTTAACAACACTGCCGCCGGCAATCAAATCTTCGATGATTTTTGTTAACAGTACTTCACTTAATCCTGTTTGACTCACATAAAAGCGTATATTCTCAAACTTATGACTAAACCGTTTGATAATCTTTTCTACAACCTCATCAGTACTTCCTTCTTCTTTTATTTTTAATTCTTCTAAGGTATCCTCTTTAAATCTTTTATGTTTGGAAGGATTTGGCTCTAATACGATTCCTCCTCCGATGGTTTCCATGGGTGAATAAAAACGTATAACAAAATGATCGTTCCTTTTCGCGACCGTTTCATCTTCCAATCTTAACTGGGCATAACAGCTTTCTCCAGGTTTTAGTTCTTCTCTATCCAGAAGTACCATCCTGCATAAGATTTCACTGGTTCCATGATAGAATCTGAGTCTTTCGCGGTTGTCCAGAATTCTATGGCTATTTTTTAATAGATTGACTTTAACATCCAACATCATTGTAGGCTGCATGGAATCATTCGCAGCCACCACATCCCCTCTTTGAATATCTTCTTTTTTGATATTCGCAAGATTTATGGCGACTCTTTGACCAGCATACGCTGTATCGACGGTTTGACCATGAACCTGTATATTTCTTACCTTCGTTTGAAGTTTTCGGGGGTATACTGTAACCGTATCTCCTTCATGGATGATACCTTCTATTAAAGTGCCGGTAATCACCGTCCCAAATCCTGACTTGGTGAAAATTCTATCGATGGACAGTCTACTTGGCAGTCCTGTATTTCTCTCCTCGGTGACATCTGTCATCTTATCAATGGTTCGTACAAGCTCATCAAGACCTTCTCCTGTTACTGCAGAAACCGGAATCATAGGCACATGACTAAGAAAAGTATCCTTTACACTTTCTTTAATTTCTTCTTTGACCAATTCCAACCATTCTCCATCAACAAGATCAGCTTTTGATAAAACGATAATTCCCTTCTTGACTTCGAGAATCGAAAGTATATCCAAATGCTCTTGTGTTTGAGGCATAACGCCTTCATCGGCGGCGATGACTAAAAGAACAATATCAATACCACCGACACCGGCAAGCATATTTTTAATAAATCTTTCATGTCCAGGTACGTCGATGATTCCTGCCCGTTTTCCGCTTGGCAAGTCAAAATGAGTAAAGCCCAGCTCAATGGTTATACCTCTCTTTTTTTCTTCCTTCAAACGATCTGTATCCGTGCCGGTTAAAGCTTTAATTAGTGTAGTCTTGCCATGATCTATATGTCCCGCTGTTCCTATAATGACATTCTTCAAAAAACATCGCTCCTTCAATCATTTAAAATATCTGTGAAATGCTCTACTAGAATCCCAAATTCTTCTTCTTGTATTGTTCTAACGTCCAATAGAATCCTATCTTCATTGATTCTGACGATGATTGGTGTATCCAACTGCCTTAGCCGCCTTTCCAACATGTTAACAGATATTTTTTGGGGATATAAGGAAATTAACATAGTAGGCAGATTCTCTAATGGCATAGACCCTCCTCCCACTTGAGAATACCCTTGTACTTTCTCGATCACACAGTTTCGTACATGACGCTTCATATCATTCATTAATCTTTCTGACCTGATGTTAATCTCATCTATTTTCATTGTTAACATTCTTAGGGTAGGTATCTTCATAAGGGCCTTTTCTTCGTCTAGGTATATCCTTAATGTGGCCTCCAAAGCTGCCAATGTCAGCTTGTCCACACGAAAAGCTCTCGTCAGTGGATTCTTTTTCATTTGGTCAATGTATTTCTTTTTCCCTACGATAATGCCAGCCTGTGGACCGCCCAGCAGCTTATCTCCACTAAAAGTTACAATATCTGCTCCCAATCGTAAACTATCTTGGACTGTGGGCTCATCGGTCAATCCATATTTTCTAAAATCGATTAAAGTGCCACTACCTATATCCTCAATAACTGGAAGTTGATATTTTTCACCCAAATGAATAAGTTCGTCTAATCCGACTTCCTTTGTAAATCCCAGTATTCGATAATTGCTTGTATGGACTTTTAATAAAGCCGCTGTTTCTTCATGGATAGCCTTCTCATAATCTGATAGATGAGTCTTGTTCGTTGCCCCCACTTCCACAAGCCTGGCTCCACTTTGCTGCATAACATCAGGGATCCTAAAGGATCCACCGACTTCTACCAGCTGTCCTCTGGAAACAATGACTTCTCTACCTTTTGCCATAGTCCCTAAAACCAGCATAACAGCCGCAGCATTATTGTTGACAACAAGGGCAGCTTCTGCACCCGTAAGCTTCCGTATAATTTCTTCTACATGACTATAACGAGATCCCCTTTGTCCAGTATGAATATCGTATTCTAATGTGGAATAACTACTGGCAACGTCCCATACTTCATCTTTTATATCTGCACTCAGTAGAGACCGTCCCAGATTGGTATGTAATACAACCCCTGTTGTATTGATCACTTTTTTCAACCGCATTTGATTTTTCGTTTTTACCGATGCAAGTATGTTGCTTATCAGCAAATGGTGATCAATCTGATAATTTTTGATATCC
Organism: Bacillota bacterium; assembly: GCA_049324315.1. Lineage (GTDB taxonomy): Bacteria > Bacillota > Clostridia > Peptostreptococcales > Thermotaleaceae > JBMOKU01. Next base: position 24,166 of record JBMOKU010000005.1, read on the forward strand.
TCTTCATGCGCTAATGACAATATCGTCTTTCTTATATGATCAATATTCTCTCTTATGGCTTCCACAATTGTAACCCTTGGAAAAATCGAAAGACTATCTACAATCTCTTTCTCACTTAATAGCTCATCAACTTTAGGCAATAATCCAAGCAAAGTTTTTTTATCCATCATGATAAATCACTCCAACTCCCATAAGTTCAGTATAATTCATTATAAACCAAATTCTTTTTTCATTATAACATTTTTTCCAAACATTTCACAAACCCTAACAAACACTCGGGTTAATAAATTTATTTCATAGAGTAGGCGAATGAAAAATTTTCATTCGCCCCTCATCAAACCGTGCATGCGATTCTCCCGCACACGGCTTTCCGACATTCTTCTTCCTACAGCTTTGTGTCATGCAGCTAGTTTCAGCAACCCG
>JBMOKU010000006.1:0-23984 GCA_049324315.1 Bacillota bacterium
AAATCAGCTCCTAATCAGAAAGTATAGAAAATATCTATCAATCTGATTGTGAAGCCGATTTGGATTTGTCAAGTATTTTTGCAAAAAACACAGGTTTTTATTCTGTTATCTTAAGTTGACGACATTGAGTGTACCAGTCCCCAAGTCTTGCCCTTTCTGCTCAAATAACTTGAGTTTTTCAGTGGTCTCTATTTATGACGGTTTCATTTCTACTCGAAATATCATCTGATCCTGACAATACGATTATTCTTTTTGAGAAGCCTCCTAAGCATATTGTACGATATCCATAGGTGTATGATACTGAAGCAGTGTCTTTACTTTCTTTTTAGCAAAAGTAATCGATTCATACTTTTCATCCGAAACACGGGGATCTCCATAAATTCGCCATCCATTAACTTTTGTCAACTTTAATGCCGGATGTCCTATAAATCCAATCACATCTTTCAATGGATATCCCAGAAAAATACCGATCTCATCCGGTATATTTCCGCTTCTTATTTTCTCAACAAGGGTATTCAAATAATTCTCAAAATCGTATTCAAGAGGATAGCCGATTGTTTTCAAAAACTTCAAATTTCTAGCATCCCTTAATGCATCATTAAGGGCTATGCTGTTATAAAATATAACTTTTTTACATTGTAGAGGCACATCAATTTCGATAAATGATACCTTCTTGCAGCTTTCAAATATCTTTTTAACAGATTCTAAACGGTTTTCTCCTTCTTGGTCACATTTAGGAAAACTCATAATCTCTGCTGGTTTTGCTCCCAAAAGTACAGGACCTAGCAATTGAATTAACCATTTTATATATTCTTCATCTTTTTTATGCAAGCAGTAGCAATGTTCTTTATTCATCTCCATATGATCACCCTCTAAAAATATTAATTACTTTTAATGATAATGATTATCTTTATCATATCATGTTTTTTCATTTTTTTCTACATATTTCAAGTATTATTATTTAGAGGGTTCAAAAAGTTTTTTCACAAAAATGAGAAAGAGCTTAGATATTTTCTAAGCTCAAGGTAAGTATATCGTTCACGTTAGCTATTTATTTCAAATGGGGTTTATATAGTAGTGTTTTTGCTTTTTCATGTTCTATGATTTTATTCTTTATTTCATATTTCGTCTGAGCAACTGCCAGCGTCGCTTCATCCAACTGTAAATCAGTTGCTACGCCTGCATTATACTGTGCTTGAAGCAGTTTAAGTTCTCTTTCGGCACTCTTTAAGTTCATTTCCAAAAGCTCGTAGGATTTTTCCAACTGTTGGATCTGGCTATAGCTGGTTCGAATGGTTTCTTCCAAGCTAAGCTTCAATTCACCAAGATTATTCTTTTCTTGCTGCAAATTAATTTCCTTATTTTTATAGGATTCACCACCGGAATTATACACATATAGTGTCAGATCCAGCTCGGCACTTTCAATGGTCTTTTCCTGATTCCACACAGATGGATTTTCACTGATGATTTTCGTAACAAGATAATCAACATTATCCTCTGTCAACAACGCATAAACCACCTGATCCTCCAGTGTGTATTTCTCTGAGTCATTTATTCCGAGGAGGCTATTGAGTTTTACATAAGCAGCTTCTATTGATTTCTCCAGTACTTCTTTTTCCTTTATGATCTTATCATAGCTCTCTTTTTCTTTTTCCAAGTCAAAGGCACTGATTAGCCCTTTGTCCTTTTTAGTCCTGGCAATCCGAAGATTTGTTTCGGCATTCTCTATTTCAAGCTTCATGAGGTCCATTTCCATTAATAGTTTATTAACTTCATCCATTTGATTTTTTACTTGAAAAGCAATACTCTCCTTTGTAATCTCCAGCTGTTTTTTTGCCATCTCCAGGCTGGTATCATAGCTTTTTAATTTTTTAACAAGGCTAACATCGCTGGCATCGTCTGTTTCGTAGCCCCACCCCAATTGGTCTGCTGTGTCTGATCGGTTTTCTTCGATTTTTTCTATTTCCGCCAGCTGATTTTTATAATCGTAGCTATGTTCTAAAGCTATTTTTGCCGCTTCTTCATAGGTTAACAGATTGACTGTTGGATTTTCCTTCTCTTCAGTTGTGATGTTATTTTCCTTTTCTGAAGCATTCGTAATGATAACCCGTTGTGCGCTTCCATCCCATTCAACCGCTGCGCCAAAGGATTCACTGACAAATCGCAAAGGAACCATGGTCCGACCATCCATAATAAATGGTTTTGTATCCAACCTCATCGTCTCTCCGTTTTTGGATGCAAAATAGGAATTTATTTTCACTTCTATTTTGATATCACCCTTTACGGCTTTTGCAGTTTTTGTTTCCTCATCCCACTCTACCGCTGCCCCTAATGCTTCAAATATACTGCGCATGGGCACAGCCGTTCTATTGTCAACAATCATTGGAGGGGTATCATAGCTTTGTTCTACACCATCAATCCACACGGAGATTTCCTTGTCACCGGATTGCCCTATAGAATTTGTTTCGAGATTTGCATAGATAGGGGAAATGTTTAACAGCAGGGCTATCACGATTGGAGATACGAACTTCCATATTTTTTTCATTTTAGTCATTTTATAAAACTCCTTTCCTGAAATGCATTGCTGATTATCTTAGGCTATTTCAATCCAAACCTTTGTTCCTTTACCTGGTTCACTCTCAATACCATAACGGAAATCATGGGCTTCCAGAATATTTTTTACAATGGACATCCCTAATCCGGTACCACTTTGGTTTCGCGTTCCTGACTTATCCACCTTATAGAATCGATCCCAAATGTAAGGCAGATCTTCCGCCGGAATTCCGCTGCCGTTATCGATGATCTCAATTCTTAAGGCATCATTGGATTCAAAAGCCTTTATCATGATTTTTCCGCCGTCATGGGAATACTGAATGGCATTGTTGATAATATTATAAAATACTTGATACAGCTTATCCTTATCCCCATAAATTTCATTGGACTTGCTTTCAAGCTCGAGGTTTACTTCAATATTCTTTTGCCTTATAAAATAGGCCAGTTTTTCAATAACACAGTGTACTAACTCCTCTAAAGAGAAAATATCCGCAGTAAGGTTTGAATAACCCGATTCCATTTTTGATAAATAAAGAATATCCTCTATCATATTATTTAGTCTATCCGACTCCTCTACAATTACCTGCAAATACTGCTTTTTCTCATTAACATCCATATTATCCATTTCTTTTACCAATTCAGCATATGCTTTAACAAGACTAATCGGAGTTTTTAATTCATGGGTTATATTGGCAATAAGGTCTTTTCGCAGCTGCTCTATCTTATTGAGCTGCTTCGCCATATTGTTAATCGTCTCTCCCAGAACACCTATCTCATCATCACTTTTTATGGCTACAGATGCATCAAAGTTCCCTTTAGCAATTTCCCTGGACACTTCTGTTATGTTAACGATGGGTTTGGTAAAAAAACGTGCTAAGAAAAGCGCAAGAAACGTGCCGATAGCCAAGGAGAAAATTGAAATAAATGTTAGCTGTTTCTTTAAGATGGATATTGTCTCTTCTATTGGTGCTAAAGGAGAAGTAATAATGACATTCCCCACGTTATTCTTACCATCCAAGATAGGTACACCTACGATCATCAAGGCTTCATTAACAGGCTGTACATTTAAGTTTTTAGGAGCACCATCATGAATCGACATCCCTTTTTCTTCTGGTGGCTCATTCAACCTGACAAAGTTTTTTAAAACAAAAAAAGATTGCTTTTTTCCGATAAGAACTTTTATCTCCTCATCTTTTGATAAAAATGCCGTATACCTTTTTTGAAATCTGTCCTCCTCACCTTTACGTGGATCGATTTTATCGAAGCCATTCATAAACAATACGTCACTGGTTCGGTCAAGTATCAATATTCTGGCATTCACCGAAGAGGTAAATGAATGAATTTCGTCCACAACCGCTTCTGACAAAAAAGTATCGTCTTTTGTCTCCAGTATAAGGGAGGCAATCCTGTTGGCTTCATTGAGCAGCGTACTTCGCCTCTCATTAATGTAAAATTTATTTAACAAACCCACCTGAAGCAGCCAAATAAGCAGCAAAATCGCCAACACAAGGGATGTTATACTCAACCAAAATTTATTGCGTATTCCTTTCATGATCATTCTCCACCTTAAATTTATATCCTGTACCCCACACGGTTTGAATGTACTTTTTGTAGTGCCCAAGCTTTTCACGAAGCTGTTTTATATGGGTATCCACCGTTCTACCATCTCCAACAAAATCATACCCCCAAACGGCATTGAGCAATTGCTCTCTGGAATAAACAATCTGTGGATTTTTTGCAAGGAAATGCAGCAGATCATACTCTTTAGGCGTCAGGGTAAGCTCTTGTCCTTCAAGGGCCACTTGCTTATACATGGTTTTTATTTCCAAGGCACCGCTCTTGATAATATTGTTAGATCTTTCCAAGATTTCGCTGCTTCTTCTTAGAACAGCTTTTACCCTTGCCAACATTTCTTTGAGGCTAAATGGCTTTGTAAGATAATCGTCAGCTCCCAGTTCAAAACCAAAAAGCTTATCATATTCTTCTCCTCTTGCCGTCAGCAAAATAATAGGCATCGATGACGTTTCACGAATCTTTCTACAAACTGTCCAACCATCGATTTCAGGCATCATGACATCCAACAGGACTAAATCAAATTCATTGTTCTGAATTTTTTCCAAGGCTTCTTTTCCATTGCCGGCCTCTTCTACCGAATACCCCTCATTGGCAAGAAAAATCTTAATAACATGCCTCATTTTTTCTTCATCATCGACCATAAGTATTTTTCCTTCATTCATCGACTTCTCTCCTTAAAACCGATTCTTTTCCTATCATATCATAAGGATATAGATGTGGAATCGTAAAATTTAATCTTCATCTGTAAATCATTTTTCCGATCAAAAAATTGTGATTCATATGGTTAGATGTTAGAAGTTAGATGTTAGAGGCTTTATGTCTATCTTTTGGGTCTTTAGAGATTTAAAAACTTATAAGATCGACCCTAGAACTTCTAACCTTTAACTTCTAACCAAGTAGAAGCCTAACCCTCGCAAAAGAACATATGTAAAGGAGAATCAATCTTCACTGTACCATATCTAATAGATTTACGCTTTCAAAATCTTATTTAGAATCGAAGATTATTCGAAGATTTCGCCATCCCTCACATGAATGATCCTTTGGGCCTTTGAAGCGACTTCCATATCATGGGTAATCAAAACAATCGTATTTCCTTCTTCATTTAGTTTCAGGAACATCTCCATAATCTCTCCCCCTGATTTGGAATCAAGGGAACCGGTAGGCTCATCAGCAAGGAGTATTTTAGGTTCACCGGCCAAGGCCCTGGCCACAGAGACTCTCTGCTGCTGCCCACCGGATAACTCCATGGGCTTATGGTGGATTCTATCTCCGAGACCGACATGTTCTAATACTTGTATGGCACTTTCATATGCGCGTTCTTTATCCAGTCCCCTTAAAAGAAGGGGGAAAGCCACGTTATGAACGGCGGTATATTTCGTTAAGAGATTAAACTTTTGGAAAATGAATCCGATTTCTTGATTCCGAATATCAGCTAACTCGTCTTCATTCCGTGCTTTAATATCCCTTCCCGCAAGAATATATTCTCCTGAATCCGCTACATCAATGCACCCTATAATATTCATAAGCGTAGACTTGCCGGAGCCGGAAGGCCCCAGCACAGCAACAAACTCCCCTTTTTTAACTTCCAACGATACTCCTTTTAATACAGTCAATACATTCTTCCCCATTTTATAAGATTTTACAATATCCTTCATAGATATTACAACCTGATTATCCATCTTTACCCCCTACTTTGCATTACGGAAACCTTGGTAATCATTTCTTTGTCAGCTTCATCAAACCAGATTTGCAGTATCGCACCTTCGTAGATATCACCGATATCAAGCTGCGTTTCCTCACTTCTACTTCTAGATGTAATTGGAACACCTACCGGAATAAGAAGGGTTTTTGTCTCCCCTGTCAGCTTTAGCTGCATGGTGCCTGCCTGTCTCATTCCCGCTGGCATCGATCCACCTCCCGCTCCTCCAGCAGCAGGCTGTTGACTACCTGTACCACTTCCTGTACCTTGCTCTCTGGTAGGCAGCTCCACCAGCTCCAATACCACTTCATTCCCAATAATACTTTTCACCTTACCAACCAAATCCGGCCTTTGAAAATTCCCTTCTCTTTGACTTTTTTCACCCGTTTGATTCTCACCATCCGTTTTAGCCGCTCCAGTCTGATCCTGCTGTGTTTGGGTAACAGTTGCTTGCTGATTTGTACTGGAACATGCGGTTAATAGTAAGGAAACACTTAATACTGCTGTCAATACTTTTATATGAAATCTCATCATCTCTATACACTCCTCTTATTCATAATTCAATGCATCAATAGGTTTCAATGCCGCTGCCTTTGCAGCAGGGTAATAACCAAAAAACGTACCGACTCCCACTGAAAACGTAAAAGCCAATGTATATGTAAATAGTGTAGGAATCGCCCGTACTTCAAAATAGCTTAAGATTGGCATAATCAACATACTGCTGATAATCCCTATTACACCGCCAACCCCACTAATAATAATGGCCTCCAGCAGGAAAATTAATAGGATATCCTTTCTTCGTGCGCCGATAGCCTTTAGAATACCAATCTCCTTCGTCCTTTCTTTCACGGAAACAAACAATACATTCATGATCCCAATTCCACCAACAATCAGCACTACTGCAGCTACCGAGAACAACATTAACGTCATGGTTCTGGCTGAAGCCTTGGCAGACTCCAATCTGCTTCCAGCATCGATAATCATGAACTGGTCACTTTTATCTTTAAAGGATTTTTGCAATATGACATTGATTTCATCAATGGCCGAGGAGACATAATCAATATCCTTAGCCAAAGCAATAATGATGGGCCTTGCCATTCTACCCGTAATATACTTTTCGGCTACCTGATAAGGTACAAATACCCCTTCATCCGGATTCAAACCTCTCATGGATGAATCCCCCAGCTCTTTTAAGACGCCAATTACTTCATATCGTTTACCGCCAACCGTTATCTTTTCTCCAATTGCAGCAGATACATCTTCTTCAAAGAATAATGCTGCAACATCTGCACCTATAACGGCAACCTTTTCTTTATCCAGATTATGATCATCATTGATAAATTCACCATAGGCCAGCTCTAGATTGTTGATTTCTTTGATGTCTGCCATTACACCGGCAACAGAAGCCGATGTAGATGTATTATAGTAGGTAACCGTTTGATTATCGGTAATAACCATGGAAACTTTTGCAATAGAAGGTGCTTCCTCTTGTATGGCTGTCATTTCGTCGATGCTTAGTTTTAGGGGGCTGGGTCCCCTTCCGAACCCCGGCATGATCTGGATGGTACCCACATTCAGACTTTTAAACTGTTCCGCTACACTGGCCTGACTTCCTTCTCCTATCGCCAGCACCAAGACAATGGTCAGTGAACCAACAATGATGCCCAAGGTCGTGAGAAATACTTTGGTCTTATTTCCACTTATGTTGATAAAAATGGATCTTAAAATCTCAACGAAGCTCATATTATCACATCCATCCTATTTTGTGCTCTCAATTAGTACCGTTTCTCCCACATCCAGGCCCTCTGTTACTTCCACATTTTTTCCGTCGGTTAATCCGGTTTTTATATTTTTCGTTAGTATATTTCCATTCTGATCCTTTACCTTGACAACCTGCTTGCCCTCCACCATACTGACGGCTTTATTCGGTATGATCAAGACATTCTTCTGCTGACGAAGGATAAAGTCTACTGAACAAGTCATCCCAGTCTTAATTTTCTCTAATCCTTTTTCCAATTCGATTCGGACATCATAGGTCACCAAACCGCTGTTATCTACCCGTGGAAGGGATGCTATTGAAATCACCTTTCCAGAAAAGGTCTGCCCTTCATACGCTTCAAAGACCACCTCCACCGTCTGATCCATCTGCACGTTGGCTAGATCAGTTTCTGATACAGGAACAACAACTTCTACTTTGTCTGAATCGGACACAACCATAAAGTGGGAGGTGTCAGCAGTTACCGTGCCCGATTCCTTAACTGTGCTGACTGTCTCACCGGGCTTATAGGATATGTTCAAAACGGTGGCATCGATAGGCGATTTCAGAATCGTGTTCTCTAAATTATTCTTTGCCGTTTCCAGGTTAATCCTCGAACTTTCTACATTTGCATTCTCTAACGTAATGTCTGTATTTGAATCTTTTAAAACATTGTATCGTTCCAACTGAACCTCATAGGCAGACTTGGCACTGTCATAAGCAATTCTTTTTAACTGTATCTCCTGTTTTGAATAAACCTCAGGGAGATCCAGCATAGGCAAATACTCTGCCTCTACTTGCTCTAGCTTTAACCTTGCATCATCTAAACTTTGTTTTTCCTTTATGAGATTGAGTCTTGCATTTTCCTCTGTTTGCGCCAAATTTATCAATGCTTTATCATAGCTGATTTGCGCCGTTTTGAGTTGATTTTGATATTCTGTATCATCTAGCTTTGCGAGAATTTGTCCTTGTTTAATGACATCTCCTTCACTGACATAGATCTCAGCCAGTTTTCCACTTAACTCAAAGTCCAGATTGACAACGGGTATCTCCGCTTCACCATCACCGGTAAAGCCTATGGTAATGTCCCCCCTCGTTACCGCCTCCTCTTTGATCGTGGGTACTTCACTTGATGATTCCTGTGCTTTGGTAACCATTTTGTAGGCTGTGAGCCCTACGCCCAAAACGATAACCAGTATCACGGACAATTTTATGTACTTGTTTGCAATGATTTTCTTAATCAATCACCACTACCTCCTTTAGAACCCTGTTATTTTGTCTAAATGTATTATATTTCCTAATTGTGATGGATTTGTGATGGTATTCGTAATTATTTATGAGTATTTGACGGGTTCAATTCAGGGCAACACATGGGGACAGGGCCCCAGTCCCCAAGTCTTGCCCACATAGAAAAAGCCCTTGTATAATACAAGAGCTTTTCATAATACTTTAGTTTGTCTCTTTATTAGATTGACGCCATTGCTCTATGGCTTCTTTGATTTGCTTACTTTGCTCTTCTGTTATAACATCGTCTTCCACCAATTCATCAAAAATATTTATTCTCTCTTTTTTATTCTGTGATAAGAATTCTTTTCTTTCTTCTTCAGTCATAGCTTTTAGCTTTTCACGTAGTGCATCTCTTTCAGCCTTTTTTGCCTCCAAATTTGTTTTGATTGCTGCTGCTGTATTTTCTGTAATGATGCCCTCTGAAACAAGCTTATCAAGTGACGCTTCAAAGTGTACTCCCTGTCCACGCTTGCCTTGACCATCAAGCTTGTTCCATTTTGGTAGAGCTTCTTTGATAGCGTTGCTCTGTTCCTCGGTTATGATACCATCTTCAACCATTTGATCAAAGATATTTTTTCTTTCTATTTTATTATTTTCCAAAAATGCTTTTCTTTCTTCACTGGTCATATTTTTTAGCTGTTCCCGCTGGGCTTGTCTTTCAGTTTCTTTTGTTTCCATATACGCTTTCATTTTGTCAGCAATTTCCTGACTTATGGTATTGTCTGTGACCAACTTCTCCAACATCGTATCTAAGTGTTCTCCTGGTGTTCTTCTCTCTAGAAGAAAATTTCCACCAAATTTACCCATTCTTTTTTCAACTTGCGTTGTCGTATCTTGCACAGTTCCGCCTACCACATCATCTGCAAAAGCCATTCCTGCCATAGCAATAACCATACTGCCTACCAAAGCACCTGAAATGATTTTTTTCATGAGTTTTTCTCTTGCCATCATGCATTCTCCCTCCTAATCTTTTTTTGCTACAATCTTAGTATAAACAGCATTTGTGAGGATTTTGTGATAAAAGTATGCAGATACTTTAAAGATTTTGTGATGAATGGAAATGAAGCAAAGATCGAAGCGGGCGAACAATGTTCATCCCTACAATTATGCTATCCACCGAAGTTTTGTGAAAGCTATTTCCTTAATAATCAAAAACCATGACTTCCGTAAGGCTTATAGACCTACGAAACCATGGCTCTAACACTTTTGCGGAGGTATATTCTTTTAACAACTTTCCCGTATAATCAATTCTGTAGGTATCGTCACCTTCTTGGGAATCTCCCGATTATCATTCATTCTTTCCATTAATAGGCTTACGGAAGTAATGCCCATAAACTCTGTGTGTACTTTCACTGTACTGAGAGGAGGAATTAAATACTTTGACGTAGGATTATCATTAAACCCAATAATACTAATATCGTTGGGTACATGAATGTTGAATTCATACAGTGCTTGGATAGCACCGATGGCCATGGAATCACTGGCGACAAAAAATGCCGTAGGAAGCTGTCCTTTTTCAATGGCTTTTTTCATTAATTTATATCCATCGCCAGCGGTAAAGCTGCCAATATACACGTTTTCTCTATCATTCATTCCTTGAGACTTCATAAACTCCCGACAGGTTCGTTCCCGCTCATCTTCAATGGGCTCTTTATTCTTGCCTACATATTCCATTCCCCCGATAAAGCCTATCTGCTGATGTCCAGTATCTAAAAAGTACTCTAAAACGTCCAGAACAGATCTTCTAAAATCTATAACAACAGAATCGTACTTTCTTTCATCGGGAGAATAATCTACAAAAACAATATTTTCCGTATAACGTGAAAATTCTTCTACTTCTTCCTTGCTGAATTTTCCAATGGCAATAACACCATCAATATCACTATTTTCATAAATTCCATAACTATCATTATTTTTATAGATTGTTTTGGTTTCAATCTTGTTATTCAAGCATTCCTTTTCAATTCCCTTTGTTATGGAAAGATAGTATGGATCTATGAGCTCTTCTTTTTGAGAATACCAGTGAATGACTCCTATTTTTATTTTCTTATCAGTGTTTCTATTCCTTTGTTTTATGGTTTTATAATCTAGTGCTTCTGCCGTTTCAAGAATTCGCTTTCTTGTCTCATCAGCTACTGAAAGACTCGCATCATTATTTAAAACCCGTGATACAGTGGCAGGTGAAACTTCTGCCCTTCTTGCTATGTCTTTAATCGTAGCCATAAGCATTCTTCCTTTCAAACTCAAGTATAAATCCTCTATCTTTTCATGATTCTACTGCCATAGGGCTCTATGCTCATTCCCTCAAACGCGATTTCTTCATCTGTATGATTATTGATAAAGAGCCACGTTTCATCAAGATAATCTCTCATCATCACTTCCAACCCTTCCGGGGTTTTCATATGACGAATTTCATGATCTTTCAAAACATCTTCTGCAATGTCCTGAAGCAGCCCAGTATCTACACCACCACCAACATAATACACCTTTCCCTTACCATATTGGTTTACGGTAACACAGCTATAGTCTTTATAGAACTTATCATGATACCGATACAATACTTTGGCCCCTGCAGGAACAATCATATCACGCCAAACGCTGCAGCAGCCTTTCCTCCCTTTATAGTCGCCCAAGCCTATAATTTCAACTTCTTGGCCTGTCTGCAGTGCCTCTGATTCTTTAATCTTAATGCCTGTCATAGCTCGGACATAGCCAGGAAATACACTGCCGAAATGAATATTGTTATTCCGATTCTTGATGCCTGTTCTAAAGGAAAAAATCACAGTTCCACCACCATAGGCAAACTCCTCAAAGCGCCGCCCCAACGCCTCATCGATAATCTGCATGACTGGTACCACCAGAACCTTATATTTTGAGAAGTCTTTGTGAATGTTGATCACATCGATATTTGCATTCAAACGGTAAAAGGGCGTATACATACGGACCAATTCTTCCGTGAAATTAAATACTGCAGACTGCTGCTGGAAATGCCAAGACCAGATATTATCAAAGTCATAAAGTACCGCAACCTCAGACTTAATCTCACCCTTGATGATCTCTTCAAATTGAGCGATATCCTTCATAAAGGATTGAACTTCTTGATACTTTCTATTGTCCTCATTATCCTGATCGATAATACCAAGACAGAATTGCTCTGCACCTCTGGTCATGCCCCGCCATCGGAAGAACAACAGGTTTTCACAGCCATGGGCCATGGCTTGATAGGCCCACATCTTCGCCTGATTGGGTCGGGGCAAATAACCGATAATATTGTGCCCTTGGGCACCCATCAATTCTTCCACGATCCAGTAATTCTTATTCTTCAGTCCACGAATATAATCATGGGTCATGGCAATGTGGCCGGGTTTTAAAGGTTCACGGAGACCACCCCATACAGGATAGTTATCGTAGGAAGCAAAGTCCAGATGCTCTGCCATGACGTTCTGATCATAAGCCTTTTCAAAGAAACCTCCATAGAAATTATGGGTAACCCTCTGATGTTTACCCTTTAGTTCCCTTACCAAGTCAATTTGCATTTTCCCGTAATCGTTGATGGAAAAGGACCGGAATCTTGCCCAATCCAATCGCAAAGAAGGGTTGTGGGTGGTAATGGTAGGCTGCGGGAGAGGAATTTCATTGAAGTCGTTATAGGTTTGCCCCCAAAAAATCGTTCCATATGTTTCATTCAGGTTGTGGATATCTCTATATTTTTCCTTCAGAAATCCCCGGAATTTTTCATGGCACTGTTCACAATAACACATGTCACTGCCTTCATGGCCGAATTCATTATCGATTTGCCACGCAATAATGACTTCTTCCTCTTTATAGTGATGCACCAATCTTTCTACAATCTTTTTTGTATATTCCCGATAAATATCCGAATTATAACAATACTGTCTTCTACCACCAAACACCCTGCTGTGACCATATTCATCCTTCGATAATATGGACGGATGTTTTTTAGCCAGCCACGCTGGAAAGGTAGCCGTCGGTGTACCGAACATAGCCTTCAAATCATATGTCTTTGCTTTATCTATTACTCGATCAAAAAAAGAAAAATCATATACGCCTTCCGTCTTTTCCATCAGATGCCAAGCAAACTCACCAATACGTATGATATTGGCGCCCATGGCTTTTATTCGCCGCATATCTTCATCCATCAAGTTTTCATCCCAATGTTCCGGATAATAGTCCACCCCTAGATACACACTTATCCCTCCAATAGATCTACTCTTTCAAAATTAAATCTATATGTGAATATGATGCTGCCTTAGATGATGCTACTGACAGCGTTCGGTTCGCGGTACACGGTTCGCGTTGTTCGATATCGGAGTCAATCTTTAAGGTCTTTTTCATGTATCGTGTATCGTGCACCGTGTATCGACATATAAAAACGAAACTTCACTCAGCATAAAACTTCCATTTATTTATTAAATCTTAGAGTTGGTTATCAATAAATAACATCAAACGCATATACGGTTTTTTCATAATATCTCTCATTAGCCATCAAGAGCCCCGCGTGGAAATGCCCGTGATTGATCCCGTCAGGCTCATATTGTGTTTCAAAGCAGATCCCATCATGTTTCGTTCCCATCTTGCCATTCTGCAATATATCATCGTTTGGAAAATTATAGCTGTAGATCACAACACAAGGATATGTGGTGGTAATGCGCATCCTTCTTCCACTTTCATCATCTGTCATTTCGATTTGATACGCTTCATTCTTCAACATCCATGGATGGTCATATCCTCCGGTTATCACCAGCTGCTCATAATCACTTGATATATCCTTGCCAATCAACTTAAGCTCTCTGAAATCCATAGGTGTATTCTTAACATCAATAAACGTACCGGTAGGAATAAAATTTTTATCCAGTTCTAAAAATTGATCCCCTTTGATTTTCAACTGTTGCTCCGTCACTTTTCTCTTATAATTACCGGATAAATTAAAATAGCCGTGGTTTGTCAGATTACATAATGTTTTTTTATCTGACACAGCTTCATATTCTACCAGCAATTCATTCTCGTCCGTTAATGTATAGATGACTTTACATGTCATATTTCCTGGGTAATTTTCTTCCATATTTTTACTTATATAAGTAAATTCAACAGTTGATTTGTCTTCCCCTTGTCTAATTTTGTAATCCCATACGCGAAAACTAAAACCTGTGGGCCCACCATGACCATGATTTACACCATAATTCTTGTTAAGCTGATATTCTGTATCCTCCAAACTGAACCTACCGCCAGCAATTCGCCCTGAGGTCCTCCCCACTGTCACGCCGAAATAGGAGGGGTTTGTAATATAATCCTCCAGGTTTTTATAGGCTAACAGTACATTCTCAACAATGCCGTTTTTATCCGGCACCCGTATCTCCACAATAGCAGCCCCGTAACTTAACAACTTGACTTCCATTTTTCTTTTATTTGCCATCGTAATGAGCTGTACATCTTTTCCATTATATTGAAAGACTTTTTCTGTCTTTACCATAAAAACCTCCTAATGATGTATAAGTCACACTAAGTTTTCTCGGGCTGCTGTAGGCAGAGGCCACTGAAAAAATACTTCATCGTCCAGGGCAACACATGGGGACAGGGCCCCAGTCCGGCAAAAAACACACCGAACAGCGTACCAGTCCCCAAGTCTTGCCCAAGAAGCACGGACGCGCAATGCGCGCCCCTACAGGAGGTACTAAAACCATCCACATGGCTCCGCTAGCTTTAGCATGGGGACCTCCTATGATAGGCTGCAGATGAAGCGTTGAAATGCCTCAATTCCTTGAGTATTCTGTTTAAACACGCCTGCATCTGTCAATACTCTTTCAAACTTCTTTCCAACTTCAAATTTCAGTATTTCACCAAAATCAGCATTACGATCCCGATACTTTTCTTTCAACGCTTCGAACCATTCTTGATGTTTTATTAGGTCATCATGCTCATAGATGCTCTTACTGCCTTGAAGACATTCCTTCAATAGTTCCAGCTCATCCTTTAATCTGGCGGGCAGTACTGCAAGACCCATTACCTCGATGAGCCCTATATTTTCCTTCTTGATATGATGCACATCCTGATGTGGATGGAAAATACCCAATGGATGCTCCTCACTGGTTCGATTGTTCCTAAGCACCAGGTCCAATTCAAATTTACCATCCTTGAATCGTGCGATCGGCGTGATGGTGTTATGGGGCTCATCTTTCGTATAGCTAAGGATACCCATACTTTCATCACTGTATTGTTTCCATCCATCAAGAATTTGACTGCCTAGTTCTACCAATCGGTGCCTTTTTTCACTTCGAATACGAATAACGGATAAGGGCCATTTTACGATACCCACTTCTACATCTTCAAACCCCTGTATCATCATCTCTTTTAAGATAGGGGCCATCGCCATGGCGAATTGATAATTTCCACCCTGAAAATGATCATGGGATAGAATAGATCCACCCACAATAGGCAAATCCGCATTAGACCCAATAAAGTAATGGGGAAATTTCTCTACAAACTCCAGCAATCTTTCAAAGGTTATTCCAGAAATCTTCATGGGCTCATGATTTCCTTTAAAGATAATGGAGTGTTCATCATAATAGACATAGGGAGAATATTGCAGAAACCAATCTTCCTCACATAAAGTAATGGGGATAACCCTATGATTTTGTCTTGCAGGATGATTAATGCGTCCTGAGTATCCTTCATTTTCCTTACACAACAAACATTTTGGATAGGAGGATGACTTCAAGTTTTTCGCTGCAGCTATGGCCTTAGGATCTTTTTCCGGCTTTGCCAGATTGATGGTTATTTCCAGTTCGCCATACTCAGTATTCGCCTTCCATCGCAAGTCCTTTTTTGTTCTCTCTATTCGAATATAATTTGAAGCCTTAGCCATATGATAGTAGTAGCTTGTTGCCAACTCCGGTGTAACATGATAATTTTCATAAAACTTTTTAATCACTTCACTGGGTCGTGGCATTAAACAGTCCATGATCTTTGTATCAAAAAGGTCACGATACGTAACGGTGTTCTCCTGAAGTATCCCATGCTCATAGGCATAATCCAAAAGTCGATCTAAAATAGGCTGTGGGCTATCTAACAACTCTTTTTCTATTTCAAAGTCTTCATACTCATCAAGAAGTAAAACCTCTAAAATTTTGTTTCTTGCATAGATTTCGTCTTCCATATGAATAAGGCCTTGGTCAATTCCGTAATGAATAAGGCGCTTGATTTCTCTACAAACATTCACAGATAAATCACTCCTTACTTTTCAAATCCACTGGGATGGTTTTTGTGCCATTTCCATGCCGATGCAATAATAGCTTCAATGTTCGGATAGTTTGGTCTCCAGTTTAATTCCTCTTGTGCCTTCTTACTGGAAGCCACAAGCTTTGAAGGATCTCCCAGTCTTCTTTCACTGATGACTGCAGGAATCGGGTGACCTGTTACTGTTCTTGCCGCTTCGATGATTTCCTTAACGGAAAAACCTTCTCCGATCCCCAGATTATAAACGGTACTGTCAGCACCATCACGAAGTTTGTTCAGCGCCAGGATATGGGCATCTACCAAGTCCATCACATGGATATAATCGCGAATGCAGGTACCATCATGGGTATCATAATCGTCACCAAAAACCATGATGTGCTGTCGCTGATTCAACGGAACCTGCAGCACCAATGGTATCAAATGGGTTTCAGGATGATGCTCCTCCCCGATCAGCGCACTTTCATGGGCTCCTGCCACATTAAAATAACGCAGGGAAATATATTTCAATCCGTAGGCTTTGTCTGCCCACTTCATCATTTTCTCCATTGCCAGCTTTGTTTCTCCATAGGGATTGGTCGGTTCTGTCTTGTCCGTTTCTACGATAGGAATGTTTTCAGGTTCTCCATATGCTGCAGCCGTTGATGAAAATACCACTTTATGAACATGATGCTTGATCATGGTTTCAAGCAGTACTTGCGTTCCATATACATTATTGTCATAATACGCCAAAGGTTCTGTCATACTGACACCCACCAATGAATTGGCAGCAAAATGTATCACAGCATCAATATGATTTTCTATAAAAACTTTATCTAAAAAATCTCGATCTCGAATGTCTCCTTGATAGAATTTCGCATCTTTGTGTACTGCATTCACGTGCCCCGTCTGTAAGTTATCAACCACGATCACATCTTCCTGTTGAGCGATCAAACCATAAACACAATGAGAACCAATGTAACCGGCACCACCACATACCAAAACTGCCATACATAAACCTCCCTTATATGCACAACAAGAGGTAGCTTTCTATATGGAAGGGGAAATACTACCTCTTGCAGCACCAACTAAATTTGTCTAGCCCCATCACCGATGGAAGCTACATAAAAATCAGCTTTATATCCAATTCTATCTTCATATATTTTACCAACTTTTTCAATGAACATTTCAATATTTTCATTCTGTACGAGACTGACTGTACATCCACCAAAGCCTGCTCCCGTCATTCTTGAACCGATAGCCCCATTTTCCCATGCTGCTGATACAAGGGTATCCAATTCAACGCCTGTAACCTCATAATCATCCCTCAGAGAAATATGGGAAGCATTCATTAGTTCGCCAAATTTCTCAATTTCTCCCTTATTTAGGGCTCTTACTGCTTTGATCGTTCGCTGATTCTCATATACAGCATGCTTGGCACGTTTTCTTTCATTCTCATCGGATATTAAATGTTTCTTGCTTTCAAAAATCTCTTCTGTCAAATCTCCCAGTGAAGCAATGTCTAACTCTTTTTGCATGGCTTTAAGAGCACTTTCACATTCTCTTCGTCTTTCATTATATTTTGAATCTGCTAAGCCCCGACGTTTATTGGTATTAGCAATGACGATGGAGATACCGTTTAATTTTACAGGAACATATTCATAGGTTAACGTATTTGTATCAAGCAGAATAGCATGGTCCTTTTTCCCCATACCGCATGCAAACTGATCCATAATACCACAGTTTACGCCGTTAAACTCATTCTCTGCTCTCTGGCTTAGTTTCACCATTTCAACCATATCCGTATCTATGCGATACAGTCCCTTCAAAAGGACACTGGTTACCATTTCGATGGATGCACTGGAGGACAGTCCTGCCCCATTGGGTATGTTCCCAAAGTATAGGACATCAAAGCCCGATTCGATATCAAAGCCTGCACTACGAAATGTTTTTACCACACCCTTTGGGTAATTTGCCCAGTCGTGACGTTCATCATAAAGCAGTGAACGGATGTCAGTTTCGATAACTCCTAAGCTTTGATAGTTTTTAGAATACATTCTAAGCTTAGAATCATTCCTTCTACGGGCAATACCATAGGTACCAAAGCTCAATGCGCAAGGAAAAACATGGCCCCCATTATAATCGGTATGCTCACCAATTAAGTTTACCCGTCCTGGTGCAAAAAAACTTTGTATGCCATCTTTTGCATTAAAAACTTCTATAAAGTCGTTGACTAATTGTTCTATATTCATCGTGGACACCTCTAACGTAAAGTTATATCCTCATCAAAACAGCATTTGATGTTCTATTTTTTCTTAATGTATTTGCGGGTATCGATGGCTACGGCTGTAATGATAATCAAGCCTTTAATGATGTACTGCAAATATGGATTCACGCCGATAAAGGCCAAACCATAGTTAATAACTTGGAAAATAAGAACCCCTGTAACAATCCCGGCAATCGTTCCGATACCTCCACTGAAGGAAACACCACCAACAACGCAGGCAGCAATGGCATCCAATTCATACATATTACCGGTATTATTGGTTGCACTGCCTACACGGGCTGCCTCCAGCGATCCGGCAAATCCATATAAAACACCGGCAAGGGTATATACAACCATAATGGTTTTTACCAGATTTACCCCGGATACTACAGCTGCTTCCGGATTTCCGCCGACAGCAAAGATATTTTTTCCAAAGCGGGTTTTGTTCCATAATACCCACATGAATAGGGTAGCAATTGCTGCATAGATGACCAGATACGGCAACATGAATCCACCAATATTAAAGCTGCCTTGCGCAAATTTCATATACCTTGGATCAAGTCCACCTATAGGTTGAGCACCATAGGGTGGGCGGTCAAAGTAAATAGAGTTCACACCATAGATGATAATCATTGTACCTAGTGTGGTAATAAACGGTGTTACCTTTAGCTTCGCAATAACAAATCCGTTAATCAATCCGAATATACCGGTAATAACAGCAACAAGCAAAATCGGCACAAAAATCGGCATCGCCGGCAAATCCGGATACATACGGTATGCATATTCCGGTGCCTGCAATAGTGATGCACTGATAACAGCAGAAAGGCCAACCATACGACCTGCTGATAGGTCAGTACCCTGGGTAACAATCAAGCCACCAATACCTAAAGCAATAATAATCCGGGTTGAGGCTTGCGAAAGAATATTACGGAAGTTGTTTATCGATACAAAATCCGGTGAGAAAGCGACAATGACTAATAGTATAACTAATAGAACTAAGAAGATTGCATTATTCATCATCCATGTCAGTACATCTTTTCTTGTCATGGCTTTTAGTTTGTCAGAAATTGAACGTAACACGTTGATCACTCCTCCTATAAGAACTTAGCTGATAAGCGTAAGATTTCTTCTTGCGTTGTTGTTTTGGTTTCAACAATTCCGGCAACCTGTCCATTACTCATTACCAGAATTCGATCTGTCACGCCAAGCAGCTCTGGCATTTCTGATGAAATCATAATAATGCCTTTTTCTCGTTTGGCCAACTCAATCATTAATTGGTAAATCTCGTACTTCGCACCAACGTCAATCCCTCGGGTGGGTTCATCCAGCATGAGGATTTCCGGCTGTGTCAGCAGCCAACGTCCTAAAATTACTTTTTGCTGATTCCCACCGGATAAAGAACTAATCAACGTTCTTTGTGATGGTGTCTTTACACGCATACTATCAATGACCCACTTTGTATCCTCTTTGCATTTATCTTCATCAACTAATCCATACTTTGGAAAATAACTGTCAAGATTAGCAATAATCGAATTGAAATTAATATTTAAAATTCCAAATATCCCTGTTGAACGTCGTTCTTCCGTTACTAATGCAAAACCATTTTTAATCGCTCTTTGAGGCGAATGATTTTTAATCTCTTTTCCGTGCAAATGAACTTTTCCCGATTGTACATGTCTTATACCAAACAAAGCTTCTACAATATCTGTACGTTTTGAGCCTACCAGCCCTGCAACGCCTAAGATTTCCCCTTTTCTCAATTCAAAGGAAACATCTTGTATAGACGGTTGATAGGTGGCTGTAAGTCCTTCCACTTTTAAGATTGTCTCCCCCGGCTTATTATCCTTTTCCGGGAAACGGTGGGTTAGATCTCGGCCTACCATCAAATTGATAATCAAATCTGTCGTTAGTTCATCAGCGGGTTTTGTTGCAATCCACTTGCCGTCCCGCATAACCGTTACATCATCGGAGATTTGCAAAATCTCTTCCATTTTATGTGAAATGTAGATGATCCCAACACCTTTTTCCTTTAAGGCATTGATTATTTTGAACAGGTGATTAACCTCTTTCTCTGTTAGTGAAGAAGTCGGTTCATCCATAACAATAATTTTCGAATGATAAGAAACTGCCTTCGCAATCTCTACCATCTGCATTTGAGATACCGTTAGTTTTTCTGATTTTTCCCTGGGGTCTAAATGAATATCTAACTCCTCAAAGATTTTTTTTGTATCCACATACATTTTTTCTTCATCGACAAATAAGCCTTTTTTAGGATAACGACCAAGCCATATATTGTCCATAATATTGCGTTGTCGCACTTGATTCAATTCTTGATGCACCATAGATACACCATTATCCAAGGCCTCTTTCGCTGAGTTGAACTTTACCTTTTTACCTTCCAGATAGATTTCACCGGCATCTTCATCATATATACCAAATAAGCATTTCATCAGGGTTGACTTCCCAGCACCATTTTCGCCCATTAAAGCATGCACTGTGCCTGGTCGTACCCGTAACTGTACACCATCTAATGCTTTAACGCCCGGAAATTCTTTAGAAATATTGATCATTTCTAATAGATAATTTTGATTATTCTTTTTTAATTCTATATTGTTGTTATGCATAGGTTACACCCCATTCTATATGTCTATCTGAATAAACAAGGATGCATGCCCATGATGCATCCTTGTTTAATTTAGAAATCACATGCTAATCAATTGTTCCTATTTATAAGCTTCTTCAGCTACTGCTATATTTTCCTTTGTAATTCCAACATATGGTACACGTACAGCTTTCTTGTCATCCAGTTTCCATTGTGTTCCTTCTAATAAATCTTTACCATTTGCAACATTTACAGCTAAGTCTACAGTGGCCTGACCTTGATTTTTCGCGTCATTCAATACTGTACCAACCATTAGACCTGCTTTAACTTGCTCTAATGCATCTGGAATTGCATCTACACCTACAACAGGCATAAACTTATCGCCTTCAAAATATCCATTTGCCTTTAAGGAAGAAACCGCTCCCAATGCCATTGCATCGTTGTTAGCAATAACATACTCAATCTTGTCACCATGCTTTGCCAACCAAGCATCTACTAATTCTTTACCTTTTACGCTGTCCCACATACCAGTTTGAAGCTCTAATTCTTCTACTTCAATGCCAGCATTCTTAACTTCTTCAATAACATATTTTGTACGGGCTTCAGCATCTGGATGTCCAGGCTCACCTTTTAATAATACGTATTGGATTTTACCGTCACCGTTTTTATCCCAAGTAGGATTTGCTTTCCAAGAATCAGCAACGATTTTACCTTGCATAACGCCGGATTCTGAAGAAGTAGTACCTACATACCAAGCCTTGTCATAGGTTGCCAATGCAGCAGCGTCTGGTTCTTTATTGAAGAACACAACTGGCAATCCTGCTGCTTTTGCCTTTTCAATAATTGTTGGAGCAGCTTGTGGGTCAACTAAGTTGATAGCTAATGACTTAACACCTTTTGAGATCATCATATCAACTTGCTCGTTTTGCGTAGCTTGGTTATTTTGAGAGTCATTGAGGATTACTTCTGCTTTACCTTCTGCGCCTTTTTCAATAGCACGACGTACAAATGACATGAAGTTGTCGTCAAACTTATAGATCGTTACACCAATCTTAGCTGTTTCAGCAGTTTGTTCTGCCGGTTGATCAGCTGGAGCCGGTGCCTTTTGGCCGCATGCAGCCAGTGAGAATACAAGCGTAAGTACAAGCAAACATGTTAAAAACTTTTTCACAGATAATTCCCCCTCTTCATTTTGGATAGTTTCGCGAAAGCGTTTTCCGCTTGTTTTAAATTTACTAAAATTTTAGTTGTTTGTCAATACAATTTTAAAATTTTCTGTCATATTTTTTATCTTATCTGGAGAAAATATATAATTAGTTCATTTTGCATTTCCAACACAACTCTCCATTTTTCCCTATTTTGCAATATTCTTCGACGATTTTCTTTTCAGATCAAATGCTGTACTACATAGTAACAAAACAGTTAAACAAACTATTTTGTTAAGTAAACGTTTAGTAAATGAGTAATTTTTTAACCACAAATAATTACCACCATTTTTAAAAGACTCTATATAACTCACACCAGCTTTATGTCTATTTCATTTTATGACGTATTATTTGTTGGACAACAAATTGATCAGTAATATTTTAATCAAGAATAATTCCATATATGATTTCCGATAGACATCTAAAGCCTCTATTTCTGTTCAAACAAAAAATCATAGATAGATGCAGTTCTTAAACTACATGATCTATGATTTACTGTAATTATATAAATTTTTATGGAAGGTTCAATATCATAAAATGCTAAATTACAACAGGGATACAATTCTTAAATCGTTTCTCTCTGAAATATCAATGAAATCTGCTCTCATACAAATGACCGGTTTTGTAATATTATGAGGTGGTATATAAGCAATTTCCCCATACTCTCCTGTATTTAGCTGTACACATAACCCTGTATAGTACGGTGCTATGTTTGTTATAAATGTTCTAACAACTTTCACATCAAAAAGACTCTTTCCTTCTATTTCAAACATTCTAAATGCGTCAAAGGGGGTTGAACGTTTTTTATATACACGGTCTGAAGTCATCGCATCATATACATCGGCAACGGCAATAATTTTTGAATATGTATCTATACTTTCTCCTTTAACACCAATGGGATATCCTGAATTATTTTCTCTTTCATGATGCATCAACACAGCCCTTTTAACTTCTTCAGAAATTTCATTATTTCCTTTAAT
Source organism: Bacillota bacterium (assembly GCA_049324315.1). Classification (GTDB taxonomy): domain Bacteria; phylum Bacillota; class Clostridia; order Peptostreptococcales; family Thermotaleaceae; genus JBMOKU01. The sequence continues at coordinate 23,154 of JBMOKU010000006.1, forward strand.
GATCTCATAACCATAAATTGTATGGTTTTTCATTTCTTCATACTCCAAAGGACTCAATCTTTCTTTTTTATTCAGAATCTCCATACTGATCTTTGTTTTCCCAATGTCGTGCAGCAGTCCTGCTTTGATAATCTCTTTTATCTCTTTTTCAGGCAGCTTCAGCCATTTTCCGATTAGCATCCCATAAAAAGCTACATTAATGCTGTGCATGCACGTATAATCATCGGTTTTTCTCAAATTTCTCAAGTATTTTATTAAATATTTTACTTGTTTTAATTCCCCAAATATAGAATTTGCTATATCTTGTACCCTGTTTACATTTAAACCTTTGCCTGTTACCAAGTCATTAATAACTTCCTTCATCGTAAAAATGTTATTTTCATACTTTAGCTTAAAATTACTATATTCTATACAATCAAAAGTAATCAATTCATTATCTTCCGGTTCATACACCCAAATATCTTGAATACCTAAATGAATCAATTTTTTCTTAATATAATTATTCATCATCGTGTTTGCTGCTACCACCATTACACCACTTTTGTTTATCACCTCTCGTCCTAGAATATCTCCATACCTGCACTCACTAATGTCAACATGTCTTATCATTCGGTCATCCCCCTTTTTGTCTGCCTCAGATTTCAAAAGGTATTTATTTAAAGTACTGAAATAAATGTTAGTTTTATACACTTGCATATGATTACGTAACATTATACTAAAAATGTTGCATGGATTAATTGCCAAAGCATTTGAACTAAAGACGTTGAATCATAAAAAATTTCTAGGTATTTGTTCTCATTGATTTTTCCATGTAATGTTTTCTATAATATA
>JBMOKU010000007.1:0-127543 GCA_049324315.1 Bacillota bacterium
ATACTAATCATGTCAGACACCTCCTAGGGGTTTGGTTGTGCAAAATTAGTATTCCTAGGATTCAGGTGTCTGATTTTGTTATTTTATGGAATTGTTATTACTTACTATATTACTTGTAAAGTGGTGTACAGTATTAATATTTGTATAAAAACGACTGTACATGTGAAACAATAATTAGAAATAATATTTATATATTGCATACAATTTTGCTACATATTTTGTTGAATCTGTGTTATTAAGATATGAAATCCAAAAATAACAAAGTTTGGGGGTAATTTAGATGAATTTTTCTAAAAGAATTGTATCCATGCAAGAATCTCCAATAAGAAAGCTGGTTCCTTATGCTGAAAATGCAAAAAAAGAAGGCAAAAAAGTTTACCACTTAAATATTGGACAACCTGATATCGAAACTCCTGAAAATTTCATGAATGCTATTAAAAGCTTTGATGAAAAGGTCCTAAAGTATACTTTCTCACAAGGCATACCAGAATTAATTGATGCATTGATTACATATTATAAAAAATACGATATGCACTTTGAAAAAGATGAAGTTCTCATTACAAATGGAGGAAGCGAAGCTTTACTATTTGCTTTAATCGCAGTTTGTGATGATGGTGATGAAATATTAGTACCAGAACCATTCTACACAAACTATAATGGTTTCTCAACAGCAGTCGGAGTAAACGTTGTTCCCATTACAACAGAAGCAACAAAGGGATTCCATCTTCCGTCAAAAAGTAAAATTGAAAAGCGAATCACACCAAAAACGAAGGCAATTCTTTTATCAAATCCTGGAAACCCAACAGGCGTCGTTTATACGAAAGAAGAAATCGCTGCAATATCCGCCATTGCAGCACAACATAATCTTTTTGTTATTGCAGATGAAGTGTATCGTGAATTTGTATACGACAATCTTCAATATAAGAGCTTTGGTAATGTAAAAGAGATTGAAGATAGAGTTATTATTGTAGACAGTGCGTCTAAGAGATTCAGTGCTTGTGGTGCTAGAATCGGCGCTGTATTATGTAAAAATAAAGATTTAATGAAGCAAATCCTCAAATTATGTCAAGGTAGATTATGTTGCCCAACCTTAGAGCAAATTGGATCTGTAGAATTGTATAACGTAACGGATGATTATTTTAAGTCCGTTTTGGTCGAATACCAAAAGCGTAGAGACATTGTTTACAATGCACTAAAAGAAATTCCTGGCGTTATTTGCGAAAAACCTACTGGAGCTTTTTATGTAATTGTTAAATTACCAGTTGTAGATGCTGAGGAATTCGTTATTTGGTTATTGAAGGATTTCCATGTTGATAATGAAACGGTAATGATGGCTCCAGCAGAAGGCTTCTATGCAACTCCAGGATTAGGCAAAGATGAGGCTAGAATTGCATACATTTTAAATGAGCATGATCTAACCAAAGCAATGTATATCTTAAAAATTGCATTAGAACAATATCCGCATAAAAAATAGCATGAAAAAAGCTTTCGATACACAAGTGTATCAAAAGCTTTTTTATTGGATAAAATCGTTTATCGTAAATTTCTTCTGATATTTATCTTGGCATATTTTTATAATATCTTCTTTCAACTGTGTCTTGTTACGGGAAAATACCCTTCTTTGCTTTAATTGTGGATTTGGATCCAGGCTAATTTCTATATTAAAACCATTTTTTTTAAGCTTCAGATATCCTTTATCATAAAGCTGTATATTGGCATAAATCATCGTAGGTAAGTTCATGTTTTTGCATTCATTTAATGTTTCTTGACTCAAATTCTCCATTTCATATTTTGAAAAACCAGCAATAATCTCTATTAGATTTCTGACTGTTTGCTTATCAACATAGTAACGGTCGAAGCAGCTATCCGTTACGCACTCTGTAAAGAAACATTTATACTCTATTTTGGGATAAACCCACATAATATCATGACATTGTGTATCTTGCTTTGGCAGATTAATATCATAAAAACTTGTTAGGAATTCGCCTAGATGCTGAATCGTTTTTTCTTCATAGTACCCTTCAATTCTTTTTTTCTTCATGATCTGATTATATGTGACATAAGAAAAAACATAATAATTTAACAGTATTTTATCGCATTGTATATCTTCTTTTATATAGTAATAATTTGATCTTGATATTGGAAATACAGATAGATCTGCAAATATTTTAGACAATTGTTCATAGCTAAAAATTTTGCCTTTTATTGGATCCTCATTTGCTTCTACTGAACATATGAAATCATACAAGGATATATCGTCATATTTATTAATATAGCTGTCGCAATTCATCCTTTCTCTCCTTCAATATTTTTTCCCCCAGTAATATTATTTGCTTTAGGTTGATAAATATTTTTGAAGGTTTTAAATGAAATAGCGATAAATACCACAGATAATTGACATAGTAGCTTTTATCTTTTCATATCTACTGCTTAAATTGCCACATCCTTTTTATTTTTAAAAATTCTTTTCCAAATAGGATCCTTTTTTTGAGATAAGCGTCTAATTTTTTCTTTCAATTCAGCAACCTCATAGGATTTTTCTTTTAATTTCATTTTCATCCTAGCATTCTCACACTTTAATATATCCACTTGCGAATCCTCTTGTTCTTCATATCTCTTATTTATTTCTTTCATAACGCTTTCTACATGCTGCATAATTTCTGACCTTGTCTTCAAGAGCTTTTCTTCAAGACTTACATCAATCGTTGCGCTTATTTGTAGACTCATGTGCCGTATAGCTTCATGAATATCTGAGTAATGGGACAAACCTAACATTTCTTCATTACCATTGATTTTCATAAGCATTACGCCATCTTCAGAATCATGGGCATTATCAATAACAACTTCAGGAGAATTCAAAATATCTTTAATTTGCGTATTTGTCAAACCTTTTTCTTGCAGCTGTTTGATGTAGACAAATTTCTCAATCTCTAGATAGGTATAATATCTCCTATTTGATTCTGTTCTAGGAATATCAATGTTAAACTCGTTTTCATAGTATCTTAAGACATGGGTATCATATCCCACAATCTTGCTTACTTCAGAAATAAAGTATCTTTTCTCTTTATCAATCATCCCAATCCCTCCTCACATATACATTCTTTATATGAGGACTGAAACCCTTTTGAAATCGCAGGTTTTTCATAGCAAATTCCCCAATATTTCAACGTTTATTGTTATCTTTCTCACTGTTTTTGTAGTTATTTGTATGTTTTTCGAGAGTTTTGCTGAGATAAAAACCCTCTGTCAGATTTATCTGACAGAGGGTTAGAGAAATTATACTTTTTTGTAGAAAAAAGTTTTTACTGCACTAAGATTATATCGAGCGGGCAGGATTATTTGTTCCGTGCTGCCGACAAATAGAATACCATCTGCATTTAGTGATTCATGGAATTTTTTATACATCATTTCTTTTGTCTCTTCTGTAAAATAAATCATCACATTTCTGCACACGATTAAATCACATTTATCAGGATATTTGTCATTTAATAAATTATGATGCTTAAACTCTACGCACCGCTTGATTTCATCATTTACTCTATAGGATTCACCAACTTTGGTAAAATATTTACTCACAATATCCTTAGGAACACCTTCTAAACTCTTTGCAGAATAAATACCAATCTGTGCTTTGCTTATTGCCTCTTTATCAATATCTGTAGCCAGTATTTTTATCGCATTTAACGGCATTAAACTGCTTAATACCATAACAAGAGAATAAGGTTCTTCGCCCGTTGAGCAAGCAGCGCTCCAAACTTTTATATGATTTGATTTTTTTAATAACTGCGGAAAAATTTCTTTCTGCAAGATCTCCCATTGATTTGGGTTTCTGTAAAATTCAGAAACATTAATCGTCAGGTAATTAATGAATTCATTAAATAGCTCTTTGTCCTTATCAATCGCCGCAAAATAATCTTCATAATTATGGAAATTATTTCTTTTAATGAGAGAATCTATCCTTCTCTTCATCTGCCTTTCTTTATAACAAGACAGATTAATTCCGGTTTTTTTGTGAACAAGCTCTTTAAACTTTTCATAATCTATCATAAGTATCCCCCTTAAGTTGTATAGAGAAAAATGCTATTACCTTTTAAAAAATAAATTTATTTCACGCATTGCACTTTCTGGAGAATCAGACCGATGAATAATATTTTCTGACTTGCTTGCTGCATACATAAATCGAATGGTGCCTGGCTGAGCATCCATTGGACTTGTACTTCCAATCAGATTACTAATTCTACTGACTGCATGATCTCCTTCAACAACCATAACAACCACAGGCCCTGAAGTAATAAAGTCAATCAAAGCTTCATAAAAGGGCTTCCCTTTGTGTTCTATATAATGGATTTCAGCAAGTTCTCTGGAAATGTCCATCATCTTTAAGTTTACAATCTGTAAGCTGGCATCTTCAATATGCTGAATAATCTTTCCTACAAGTCTGCGTCTGACACCATCAGGTTTAATCATTACCATCGTCTGTTCTATACCCATGAATATCCTCCTAAAAGACTATTTCTAAGGCATTTTTTAAAAAAAGACCGTTAGATAACGGTCTAATAGATATAAAGGGACTGCCTCATATATACGTGAGATAATACTTATTTTACTCACGATAGCAGAAATTATGCAATCACCGCAGATTCTTATTACTGTTCTTCTTTGGATTGAATGATTTCACCGATCGTAGTTGGCGTATCTTCAACAATAGATTGTACTTCTTCCTTTATTGCATCCTCTTTAGCCTCTTTAATGCTTAAGCTTATTTTTTTATCATCCTTATTAATCTCAAGAATTTTTACTTGGAGCTTTTGTCCAACATGCACTTCCTCTGAAGCCTTTGCAATATGTCTGTCAGAAATTTGGGAAATGTGCACAAGACCATCTAGCCCTGGCTCCAGTTCTATAAATGCGCCAAAGTCAACAAGCCTAACAACTTTTCCTTCTACAATCTGCCCTACTGCATACTTCTGGTCAATATTATCCCATGGTTCAGGTTGTGTCTGCTTCAACCCCAAAGATACTCTGTTCTTGTCTTTATCAAAATCAAGAACAATAACCTTTACATGATTTCCTACCTTCACAACTTCTGAAGGATGATTCACTCTTCCCCAGGAAAGGTCTGATATATGAATCAGTCCGTCTATTCCGCCAATATCAACAAAAGCACCAAAATCAGTAATTCTTTTTACTTCTCCTTCAATAACATCATTTTTGTTAATGCTTTGCCATACTTGTTCACGCTTTACTTTATTCTCTTCCTCAATGACAACTCTACGTGAGAAAACAACCTTTCTCTTATTTGGGTTAAAATCAATTACTTTAACCTTGAATTCTTTGCCAATAAAATCTTTAAGATCACTTACATAGGCATCTGATAATTGTGAAGCAGGGATAAATCCTCTGATCTCATTATAAACGGCTATGACGCCACCCTTAACAACTTCTACCACTTTAACGGATAAGATTTTACCATCGTTTTGTGCATTCTCTAAATTCTCCCATCCCTTTTGGGCATCGATCCTTTTCTTTGACAGTAGTACATTTCCTTCACCGTCATCCGTCTTTAATACAAAAACTTCTATTTCATCGCCTTCTTTGACCAACTCTTTTGGATTAACCGTATTATCACTGGATATCTCGTCTTTTGGGATAATACCATCTGCCTTATATCCTATATTTACCATGATTTCGTTATCCGTCACATGAATAACTTTTCCTTTTATAATATTTCCCCTTCTGGGAACTCTTAGGGAATTCTCAATCTCCTCCATCATATCCATCATTTCATTGCTGCTTTGCTCCATTTTGCTCATCCTTTCAATAACCTCCTTAATTATCCAGTCCGGTGTCGAAGCTCCGGCTGTTATACCAATTTTTTCTAAAGATTTTAATATTTCTATCGGTAATTCATCAGCAGTTTCAATATGATAAGTATGATTGCAATACTTCTTGCTTATTTCAATAAGCTTTTGTGTATTAGAACTGTGATAACCACCAATTACAATCATTGCATCCACCTGGCTGGCAATTTCAGCGCAGGATACTTGTCTCTCCTTCGTTGCTGAACATATTGTATTAAACTTCTCTACAACGGGCGTTCTCTCTTCCAGTCTCTCAATGATCCTTTCCCAAAGACTTTGTGTTATCGTGGTCTGGGCTACCACACATATCCTATCACATTCCTTGATTTTTTCAACATCGGATTCCTTCTGAACAATATCTGCATTATATTCGCACCATCCGTTTATTCCCACAACTTCAGGATGCGATGGATCTCCAACAATAACAACACAATATCCTTTGTCATAATATTCTTTAGCAATCTTTTGAACCTTTCTTACAAAAGGACAAGTGGCATCAACTATTTCTATTTGGTTCTGCTTTGCTAAATCATAAATCTCTAAAGGAACACCATGGGATCTAATGATAACACACTCATGTTGTCCTTCTTTAATGTCATTGAGGATCTCTATCCCTTTTGCTCTAAGTTTTTCAATTGCCTGAGTATTATGTATTAACGGTCCTAAAGTAAAAATTTTTCTATCACATTGTTTATCAGCTACTTCAAAGGCTTTATGCATCGCTTCTTTAACACCGAAACAAAACCCTGCATTTTGTGCCAGTAATATTTTCAAGATAATTCCTCCACTATTTATTATACCTCATTACCCAAGTTTTATTTTATTTCTACAAAATCATACAAAACTCCTTCATTTTGACTGGATTTATTTAAAAAAGGATATATTAAATATCCTTTTTATCATCTAGAAAGATTCTATTGGATATAGGATAGGATTTTATCAACAACTTGTTCGATTGTCAGGCCTGTCGTATCAATGATAATGGCATCTTCAGCTGGCCTGAGAGGATCAATTTCTCTTTCTGAGTCGATTTTGTCTCTTGTGGCTATGTCTGACTTAATAGCCTCAAAGTCAACAGTATGACCGTTTTCTTTCAACTCTAAAAATCTTCTTTTTGCTCTTTCATCTATGGTTGCCGTTAGAAAAAACTTATAGGTTGCGTCTGGGAGAACTGCAGTTCCAATATCTCTTCCATCCATAATAATATCTTTTTCCCTTGCAATTTTTTGCTGCAATTCCACCATTCGTTCACGTATAGCTTTTAGCCTGGCAACATGTGATACAAAACTACTAACTTCAGGTTTCCGTATTTTATCATTAACCAGTTCATTATCAAGAAAAACATCATGATGCAACATGTCAATCTTTGTCCTTTTCATCATTTCTATAATACTTTGTTCACTGGTGATATCTATATTTTCCATCATGATTTTTAAAGCAATAGCTCGATACATCGCCCCTGTATCAATATATGTTAGTTTTTTTATCCTTGCAATTGATTTTGCAATAGTGCTTTTACCTGCTCCAGCAGGTCCATCTATTGCAATACTTATATTTTTCATAATGCTCCCCCATTTTCTATTTAATTGCATTGTTGAACCTTTAAAAATATTTATCAATCAATATTCTAAAACTATCCGTTATCAATCTTAACGGCCAGTGAATATTAAGATATAAGCAAATCTGTATCGCTAAGAGAAAAACAAAACCTAGACAAGCAAAATAAAGAAAGGTTTTCTCAATGACTTTAACACTGCCAGTGATTCTGAGATGCATAGAGGCCTCCTAAATCTATCATTTTTTTGTATTGAAAAAATCATGCCCCCGTTTTCAGTATATTATACATTAATACCTGCAAGATATCCTGTTGAGAAAGCAATTTGCAAGTTGTACCCGCCAGTCAGTGCATCCACGTCAATGACTTCCCCGGCAAAATATAATCCTGACACCAATTTTGATTCCATCGTAGACGGATTTATTTCCCTCACGGACACACCACCTGATGTGATGATCGCCTCTTTGATAGGTCTTGTCTTAACTACTTTCAAACGCAATGAATGCAGCAAACTTACCAAGACTTTCCTTTCTTCTTTTGTTATTTGATTTACATATTTCTCTTCCGGTATTCCAGTCTGTCCTATGATTACAGGTATAAGCTTTGATGGCAGCAAGTCATTTAGTGCATTCTTAAATTGTTTTTTTGAGTATTTTTCAAAGTCACGCTGTATTCGTTTATCTAGCCCCTCTTCGTTTAAAGCAGGTTTTAAGTTTATTTCAACACTAATTCTGCCTTTTTCTAAATATGAGGTAATATAGTTGCTCATAGATAGTACGATGGGGCCAGATATTCCAAAGTGCGTAAATATCATTTCTCCAAAATCTTCAAAAACAGCTTTATCATTATAAAATGCTTTGATTGACACATTTTTTAAAGATAAACCCTGAAGTTCCTTAACCCATGATTCTTCTGTTTCAAGAGGCACTAAGCTGGGCTTTAATGAAATAATCTTATGTCCCGCCTTTTCAGCAAATTTGTATCCGTCTCCCGTAGAACCCGTTGTTGGATAGGATAAACCTCCTGTTGCAACAATAATCTTGTCACACATGAGCTTAGAATGGTCTGCTAAAAGAATGCCTTTTACTTGACCATCCCTCACCAGTAATTCTTTTACCTCAGCATTTAATCGTACATCTACACCCTGATTCGCCATATATTTTGTTAGCGCTTTGATCACATCGCTGGATTTATCTGAACTAGGAAAAACACGATTACCTCTTTCAATCTTCGTTGGTGTTCCATATTGATGCATTATTTTAATAATATCCTCGCTTCCGAAAGTATACAAAGCGCTGTACATAAAATTTTTGTTCTTTGTTATGTTATGTAAAATACCCTCAGCATCTTCTTTATTCGTTAAGTTGCATCTGCCTTTGCCAGTAATATAGATTTTTTTTCCCAGCTTCTCATTTTTCTCCAATAAGATGACATGATTCCCCCTTGATGCAGCCGCACCTGCCGCCAACATGCCAGCCGCTCCTCCGCCAATTACAATTATCGTTGACACCATTGATCACCTTCTACTCTATATTCTCCAGATGAGAAATATCATTTAATGTCACCAAGACCGGTTCTTGGTTTAAAAAGTCAATAATATTTAAAGCAGTATTATCTTGCCTAATCTTATAGAAATAACAAAAATCAATATCTAGCATTCCGAGTATAATGGCTTTGATCATAATTCCATGGGATACAATCATAATATTTTTATTAGGATTAAGCTTTACCAGCTTGTAAACTGCGTCAAGGCCTCTCTTCTGCACTTGAAGTAGTGCTTCCCCACCTGGAATATTGGCCTCATGAGGTTTGTTTCTCCAGACAACAAATTCTTCATGGAAATCTTTTTTAATTTCTTCTGCCGTTAATCCTTCCCACTGCCCAAAGGACATTTCCTGCAGTTCATTTATTTTTTCTACTTCTTGTCCAATGATGTTACCAATGATGCAGCCCGTCTGATAAGCCCGATCCAAATCACTGCTATAAATCCTATCTATATGAAAATTCTTTAAACGATGGGCGAGTACCTCCGCTTGCAATCTCCCTTTTTCACTTAATGCTATATTCATACTGCCTTGGGTCCTCTTTTCCGTATTCCATGCAGTTTCTCCATGTCTTACAAGATATAGTTTTGTCATTCATTATATCCCCCTATTAAAATATCAACACTATTATAGCATTAATTATATTTATTTTCCCCATTTTATTTTCCGCTAAAACAGAGAAATTCATTATATTTTCTAATGAATAGTAATCCCAACAAATAAAAACTATGGTCAACAATGAACCATAGTTTTTATTTCATAGTTATAGCTTTGCTTTATTGTCATAAACGTGATGCTTTTCCCATATACTTTCCAGTTTGTTAAAGGTTTCGCTTATCTCCTGTTTCTCTCTCATACCTACAGCAACAATCAAAGCATTAATTAAGCTCAAGGGGGCGACAAGGGAGTCTACAAAGGAGGCCATATTACTTCTAGCAGTAAGTGTATAATCAGCAATCGATGTAATCGGAGATATTTGGCTGTCTGTAATACCTACAATTGTGGCGCCCTGCTCTTTTGTAAATTTAAGGGCATTTAAGGTATTAGAAGAATATCTAGGGAAAGTAATCCCTATAACCACATCACTATCCCCTACTCTAAGTAATTGTTCAAACACATCACTGACACCAGAGGTTACAACTTTTACATTATCTAATATCAAGTTTAGATAAAATCCTAGATACTCAGCTAGGGTTGTTGAACTTCTCAAGCCAACGATATAAACACGCTTAGCCTCAAAAATACTATCAATTACATGCTGAAACACTTCCGTATCTATTTCTTCAATGGTTGCACGAATATTATCCACATCTGCCTTCAGCACTTTTTTCAAAACTGCCCCTTCGTTGGAATAGTCCTTCGACATCTCCAATCTTTGTACAGTTGTTAATTTTGTTTTAATTAACTCCTGAAGTTCTTTTTGTAGTCGAGGATATCCGTCGTATCCCAAGGCATTGGCAAATCTGACAACCGTTGATTCGCTGACACCCACTTTGGTACCCAGTTTGGATGCCGTCATAAACGCAGCTTTGTCATAGTTATTCAGAATAAATTCTGCAATTAGCTTCTGGCCTTTACTTAGCCTTTGAAAACTTTTTTGAATCGTCTTAATCAAATCTCTTCCATCTTCGTTCATGGAAATTGCCCCTTTTTAAACAATTATTTAGTACTTTCGATCAATTTGTAGCCTTCGTTTAATGCCTTTCTGTTCAATTCTTCTGTACCTTTTGGAACTCTACTTAGTACCGCAGCTTCTAAAGACTCTTTGGTAACAGCACCAATTAATGCTTGTATAGCCCCCATTGCAATAATATTAGCAACCATTGGCTTTTTCAATACATTGGCAGCTGTCTCTAAAATAGGTATTTGTATAACTTTTCCTGCTGTAAAGTGTTCTGGTATCACGATACCTGAGTCTACCAATATAATACCATCTTCTTTTATTTCATCTGCATATTTATCGAAGGCAACTTGAGTTAAGGCAAGCGTTAAATCTGGTATTTCAACCTTTGTAAAATCAATCTCATCTTTGCTGATAATTACTTCTGCCTTGCTGGCACCGCCCCTTGCTTCCGGTCCATAGGACTGTGATTGTACTGCATTATTTCCATCCAAAATAGCAGCCTCAGCTAATATTATACCACCTAAGATGAGTCCTTGACCACCAGAACCTGTTAATCTTATTTCAATTTGCTTAGACATACTATCTCTCCTTTTTAAACTTATCAATTATTTTTTGATATTCTGCAGTATATTCTGGCTCTTTTTCATTCTTAAACTCTCCGATTAAGAATTTGCCTTGTTTTTGTTCAGGTGAAAGTTTTTCAGCAACTTTAATATCCACTGCTGAATCCTTCAACCACTGCATCATATCAACAACTGTACCCTTCTTATTTTTTCTTCCAAAATATGTCGGGCATACACTGATAGCTTCAATTAGAGAGAATCCTTCATTTTCAATACCCGCTTGTATTAATTTAACTAACTGCTGTGCATGGTAAGCCGTACCTCTGGCAGCGTATGTAGCTCCTGCAGCCGCAGCTAAATTGGCAATATCGAAGCTCTTATCGATATTTCCATAAGGTGCAGTCGTTCCTAATGCACCGGTCGGTGTCGTCGGTGAATACTGACCACCTGTCATTCCGTAAATATTATTATTGAATACAATTGTTGTAATATCAATATTTCTTCTACATGCATGGATTAAATGATTTCCTCCAATGGCAGATGCATCACCGTCTCCGCTGATAACAATAACTTTCAACTCCGGATTTGCCATTTTTACACCAGTGGCAAAGGCCAACGCTCTACCATGAGTTGTATGCAAGGTATTAAAATCCATATAACCAGGAGCTCTTGAAGAGCATCCGATACCTGATACAACGCATACCTTATCTTTATCAAATCCAAGATTATCAATTGCTTGAACAACCGCTCTCGTTATAATTCCATGCCCACAGCCTGGACACCATATATGTGGTAATTTATCTGATCTGAAATATTTTTCGATTAATTGACTAGCCACTTTACTTTACCTCCTCAATTTTGTTCAAAATCTCGTTAGGTGTAACTACCTCACCATTGATTTTACCCACGAAGTGAACATCTGCATCGCTCTTAACAACTCTTTCTACCTCTAAAACCATTTGTCCATAATTCATCTCTGCAACGACAATACTCTTCACATTTTGGGCAATCTCTTTCAAACGAGCTTCCGGGAATGGCCAAACGGTAATCGGTCTAAACAATCCTACTTTGATGCCTTTTTCCCTTGCTTTTTTTACAGCGCTTTTTGCTGAACGAGCTGTCCCTCCATAAGCGAAAACGACCATTTCAGCATCGTCTACCATGTACTCTTCATAGCTGATAATATCATCTAGATTGTCTTCAACCTTTTTCATTAATCGAGTTAATAATGTATCAGCTATTTCCGTACTATTTGTTGGGAAACCACTTTCCCCATGAACAAGGCCAGTTACATGATAACGATGTCCTTCACCAAAAGCAGCCATGGCTGGTACAATTTGTCCTTCCTCCACTTTATAGGCTTGATAATTCTTGTCGCCTGGAGCAGGTTTAACACGGTCAAATATCTCGATCTCGCTTTGATCTGGAATCTCAATCTTCTCTCTTAAATGTCCTATAACTTCATCAAGCATAAGTAAAACTGGTGTTCTATATTTTTCTGATAAGTTAAAGCATTTAACGGTTAGGTCAAATGTCTCTCTCACAGAAGAAGGAACTAAAGCAATGACAGGATGGTCCCCATGTGTTCCCCATTTTGCCTGCATCATATCGCCTTGGGAAGGTGATGTTGGCAAACCTGTACTTGGTCCACTTCTTTGAACATCTACGATTACACAAGGTATCTCTGCAATCGCAGCATACCCTATGTTCTCTTGTTTTAATGAGAATCCAGGTCCACTGGTGGCTGTCATAGATTTCAAGCCAGCTAAGGAAGCACCGATTGTTGCTGCTATACCGGCAATTTCATCTTCCATTTGTATGAATTTTCCACCTACTCGTGGCAGCATTTGGGCTGAGTATTCAGCAATTTCTGTCGAGGGTGTTATCGGATACCCACCATAAAATTTCATTCCTGCCGCAATTGCGCCTTCAACACATGCTTCATTTCCCTGCATCAATCGAATGTTATTTTTCTTCATTTTTCTTCCCTCCTAAATAAATCGCAAAATCAGGGCATCTTAACTCACAAAGACCACATTTAATACATTTATCCATATCAATAATTTCAACTTTGTCGTTTTTAATTTCTAAAACTTGTTTAGGACAAAATGCAACGCATATACCGCAGCCTTTACACCAATCCTTTTTAATTTCTAAAACTAGGTTTTCTTTAGGATTTGCCATCTTCTTACTTAACTCCCTTCAAATTGGTTTTCTCACTTTCATCATAGCAGACTTTTTTAAAAATTGCAATTTTTAATTCATATTTTTTGATTTTTTTATCAATATGCAAGATATCTTTCAAATCGCATTCTTGCAGGAAATTATTCAGGTTCACGATTATGTGGGTATAATTGAATACAATGCGTAAAATGACAAAAGAATAGCGCCATTTATTAGAGCTATTCTCTATGGAAAAAATCAGGTTTTTGATTTTCATTGGAAATGCTGTTTTAAATCTCACGTAAGGGGATATGCCACCCTTCAATTTCTTTAATTAAATCAAATTTTGTTAAATCAAAATGTATGGGAGTTACGGAAATCTTGTTATTCTGAATGCTATATACATCTGTTCCTTTCTCACTCTCAATTTCTACTAATTCTCCACCCATCCAATAATAAGTTTGCCCCCTGGGGTCAATTCTCTCAATAAAAGAATTTTGATATTTCCTTACCCCCAGTATTGTAATATCAACACCTTTTAATTCATGTTCTTTACAATTTGGTACATTCACATTTAATAAAGTTTCCGCAGGCAATTTATTCTCCATCATTTTTTTCGCCAATAAGCAGCAAAAACTTGCGGTAGGATCATAATTTGTATCTTTAAAAGCTGCTAGAGATACAGCTACAGCAGGAACTCCCAGTATCGAACCTTCAATTGCAGCTGATACAGTACCTGAGTATAATACATCCGTACCAAGATTCGGCCCTCTATTGATCCCGGAAAAAACAATGTCGGGTTTTTCTTTTATTAGTACCTCTATACCGAGTTTGACGCAATCTGCTGGTGTCCCGCTTACTGACCAAGCCTCTATCATCGTATCAAAGAATCTTACCTTCTCTGCCCGGATTGGATCATGCATCGTTATGGCATGGCCGGTGGCACTTCTCTGTCTATCAGGTGCTACAACAGTAACATTCCCAATTGTTGAAAGCGCAACGGCCAATTTATAGATACCTTCCGCGAATACACCATCGTCGTTTGTTACTAATATTTTCATCTTCCTTCCTCCTTCCACTGATTAGAAAGTAATATTATTTATTCATAGTTATGTACCTTGAAACCAATACTATTATTATATGCATATCAAAGTATAGGAGTTGGTATATTTGATACAAATCGATGACGCTGGAAGCGGCAGCTTAATTGGCGGAACCTGCATAGGTGCATTAAGAATTGAAACTGGAGAATATTATTATGATATTATTCCATTGGATTTATATACATCTGAAAACTTTTCAAAAAAGTTGTATCTTGATGAAGTCATAACCATATCAAATATGCTCTTCAATAGATTGAATGTATCGAAAGATGAAAGAATAGAGGTATGTAGAGGTTACATGTTTGATAAGCTCAGACCGTGGCTTAAAGATCAGGGTTTCAATTACATAAGTACTACTATTGATAATCCACTGCAAACTCAAATCGAAGAATCTTTTAGTAAGTATACCATTGGTTTAGGACTTCCTTATCAATTCGTTAATTATACGAAATATCCTTTTCACTTTCATCGATTGCTTAGATGGGTTTATGCTGATTATGATAATCGTTGGCCCCTATGTAAAACGGGCTGGAAAAGCTGGAAGAAGTATGGAAATTTAGATATTAACATATCCGACACAATTTTTAAAAATATGAAATATAAATGTTTAAAGTGCGGGAAACCTATTGAAAACAACAGTTCAGCAAAAGTAATAAAGTATATAAGCAATAAACCTAATATCATATACCTACATTCTAACTGTTAATCAGTAAAGACTATCGATTATCTTAATACGTTCATTCTATTTTTTCTCAATGACAATTAAGTTGGGCGGATTATTTTTTTGATTCATGAATTTCATCTCAAGAACATCATATTGTTTTTGATCTAGTGTTTCTAAAAACATAGAAAGCTGCTCTTTTTCTTTCAATCCACCTTCGTGACCATAGTAAACACAAAGGGTTATAATACCGTTTTGTTTAAGCAAGTCCAGACATTTCTTCAGCGCCATTATGGTGGTTTCAGATCTTGTAATAATATTGCGATCACCTTTTGGAAGATATCCTAAATTAAACATTGCTGCATCTATAGATTCCTTTATATACTTGTCCATGTTCTCATGACCATCTTCGATTAATGCTGCTCTATGGGCCATATTATGCTCCAGCAGCAGCTTCTCCGTATTATGTACAGCCAATGATTGTATATCAAATGCATACACTTTACCGTCATCACCTACCAAGTTTGCTAGGAAAAGAGTGTCATTTCCATTACCCATGGTAGCATCTACAGAAGTATTTCCCTTTTTAATGATGTGTGTCATTATACTTTGAGCAATATCGGTGGCCTTCGTCAAATACTTTGCACCCATTTTAAGATTTCAACCCTTTCTTTTCGCTTTACAACCCTTTAAAAAGAAATCCGGAAGTTTTACACCAAAAATCGGTTGTTTAACGAATGATTCACCAACTAGCGCATTAATTTCATCTTCATCTATTCTTTCAAATCCTATTTTCTCTAAAAAAGCCGTGTTCCATTTTTCATCTGCAAATACCCATTTTATCCCATTATGATCTGCAGCATTTAGGCTTGCCCTAACAATGCCATCTCCTATTCCTTGTTTCTGATAATCCTTTTTGACAACGACAAAACGGAGGATACCATATTCCTTGAAACAGGATATTCCTGAAACCGCAATTGCTGATTGATTATCATAAGCAATTGTACTTTCAAGGCTTTCTAGTAATTCATCTGGTAACTGAACATTATATTCCTTTAGAATACGTTTAACAATAGGTATTTCCTGAGCTTCTACTTTTTTCATAACTAACATGATTCATCATCCTTTGTCTTTTGATTATAATATTTACTATAGTCTTTTTAAGTATTGAACTTGCTCTTCCGTTAAATGAACCCATTTCCCTCTGGGCAATTTATTCATATTAATTTTTCCCATAGCTACCCTTTTTAACTGTAGTACAGGATGCCCTATTCTTTCGAACATTCGCCTGATTTGTCTGTTCTTTCCTTCATGAATGATTACTTTAGCTAGACATTTATCTCCTAACACTTGCAATATTTCTATATGGGCCTTTGCAGTAATATAACCGCCGATATC
Organism: Bacillota bacterium; assembly: GCA_049324315.1. Classification (GTDB taxonomy): domain Bacteria; phylum Bacillota; class Clostridia; order Peptostreptococcales; family Thermotaleaceae; genus JBMOKU01. The sequence continues at coordinate 16,473 of JBMOKU010000007.1, forward strand.
AACGCCTTTTTTGAACAAATTTATTTCTTTTTCAGTAGGACGTCCTTCAATCCATGCCAGATAAGTCTTTTGAATCTCATGCTTAGGATGAGTCAATTTATATGTTAATTCTCCATCATTTGTCATGATTAAAAGACCGGAAGAATCATAATCCAGCCTTCCCACAGGATATACCCGTTCTTCAATATCTTTAACCAGGTCAGCAACTGTAGGTCTATCAAACTCATCTGACAAAGTCGTGACATAGCCTTCTGGCTTGTTTAACATGATATATATTTTTTTAGCTTCAAGTTTGATCTCTTCATTATTAATGAAAACTCTATCATGGCTCGGATCAACTTCAAATCCCATCTCCGTAATTAATTCCCCATTTACCTTCACTTTACCTGCTTTTATCCATTCTTCTGCATTTCTCCTGGAGGTAATCCCCGCATGGGCAATATATTTCTGTAATCTCACATAAACAGCTCCTTTTCTTCAACTACATATATTATACATATTTGATAGCACTTTTATCAAATATCTGTAATATTATTTTCCTGATAAAAATATTGCCTTGGAAATAGTGCTATTTTCAACATTTTCAAACCTAAAATGTCAGATTTAGATTTATTCTATCATAATATAGCACTTTCTAACATGCAAATCGAGTTCAGATGGTTACCGCCCACCCCATGATATGTAATTAAAAATGAGCTAAATACAATACTTAGCTCATTTCCATAATAAAGTATCAACTATACAAGTTTTTCATCATATATACTTAATAGATCCATTCTTCCTATTTTCTTCTTTAGCTTTTCTTTATCCGTTGTATAAAGATTTAAATGCTTCATTCTCTCAAAATAGTCCGATCCTGCAAAAGTGTATCTCGTTTTTAAACCTTCTTCCGTTTCAATTCTTTCATTGGCATATGCGATTAAATCACCGATAGAAAGGTTTACAGGAATCTCCAGCAAAGGCATGCCCTTTGATAATCTCACACTATTATGCCCTGCAAGGGATCCTGTCACAATAGCCTCTGTATGACCCACAAATAAACCGGATTTTTCACCTGCACATAACATATTTTCTATCCCTTTAATTTTCATCTTATTATCCCTTGGTGCAATGGATAAATATCTAATCGAATTACCTACACCACCGGCGTATGGATCTTCATACCGGGAATTTTCTAATCCCTTTATTTTTCTTAGCTTTTCTAATGGATAAAAGGGAGCCATCAGCTTGGCATGACCAGTATCCAATAAGATAATATTTTCTGCATATTCCTTTAATGCATATTGTTGACACACTTTCATTTCCAATTTCTTTTCATTAATATCTTCTTTAGGCACAGGTAGCACCACAACGCCCGTTTCATTCAGCTGCGATACAAGCTCGGGACTTAAAGAATCTTTATTTAACTTACATGAACCACTAAATGCGCCATATGAACCGTCACTTCTTTTTCCTAAAATGTCTTCTACGCCTGCTCTTTGACTAATACTAATTCTTGGTCCGAAAGATGGACATCTGAGTATACACATGGCGCAGCCGTTTCCATATTTTTGGCAATTCCCCATCGGTCCTGTTGAACCTGTTGTTTCAATAAATACATCCCCTTCGATTACTTCTCCGGAATGTGTTTTTACACCAACCATTGTGTTCCCTTCTTTAACAACGTCAACAACTCTTGTCTTAAACAATATTTCTATGTCCATTTCTTCCATTAATCTCCGAGTCATTGGTTCAACCTTGCAAACATCATATAAGCTTGCATGTATGTGACCTGGAAAACTAATGTTGATATGTCTCGAAGCACTATCCGTTATATGAAATAGCTCTCCTCCACCAAATAATATATTTTCTTCAGCAGCTGTGTATCTCCCGTTATTTCTCATGATTCCGCCAACATTTCCTAAGCCCAATAATATATCCATCCGCTCGATAATCGTTACCTGTGCCCCTGCTTTTTTTGCTGTGATTGCCGCTGCAACGCCTGCCCATCCTCCACCAATGATTACAACTTTTATCATAATTTATCATCCCCCTACATGACCTCATGAATGTCAACTTGCGTCTTACACATTTTCACTAATTCCCCTTCGTTCGTATACGTACAGCAAGCTCCGCAAATTCCTTCTCCACAGCATATTTCATGATTATTTGTACTCACAAAATCAATTTTTTTATCCGCTCTTTCAACCTTTTCCAATAGAATGCGATGCAATTTGTCCGCACCGCCACTATAAATAAGATCAATGCTTTCTCCCTCTATCATTTCCGTTACTGTCCTTAATCCTTCTCCACGCCTTAGATTAATCTGTATTTTCGTGATAGGTAAATCTTGGATGTAAGAATTAATGAATATGTTTTCGATCCGCCCCGGATCCATAAAAAAAGTAACATGATTTTTATTTTTAATAAAGTATTCTATCGCCAATACAGCAGGCGCTAAGGCTATCCCACGGGCAACCACCAATACATTTTTTTCTTTTAATGTTTTTAAGTTCTTAATTCCTATCAGCCCATTCCAATAAGGACCCTTAACGACAATCTTATCCTTGCAGTTTAACAGAGCTTTTGACTTCGCACCAACAATTTGAATCGCTATTTCAATTAACCCATTTTGCTCATCTGCATGCATGATGGACATGGGTGTATCAAAAAACTTTGGTTTTTCTGCATCTCTTACAAAAATATAAGATCCAGGCTGTTTGAGCTGTCTGGCTAATGTTTTTGAAACTTTGATTTTCATTAGAATTGCATTGTGATTAATTTCTTTTCTTTCTACAATTTCAGCATTAACTTCTTCTCGTACGTTCTTTTTTTTATTCCCGCACCAGGTATACTCCTGATAGATGCACACGCCTCTCCAGTTACAGTCGCAGTAATTTTTCCCCTGCAGATGGGAGCAAGTGATACATTCGTTTACTTCAGCTAGATAACACGGACAATACTCACTACCTGCATCTATACATTCCAATCTGTCCATAGCCAATAGAATCCCTCCCCTGACCAACATAGAAAGCTATAGTATTAAAGTATTTTTCTTTTGTGGAAAGTGTTACATTCTATTGACCGAAAAAAGGCAATTACCCCAGAAAGTAATTGCCTTTTTTATAACGCATAGGAAAGTATAAATTTCCTTAATATAGGACTTTCCGTTAAATGCGTTTCAAAAAAGTCTTCCTTTAAATCTTCCAACGGAAGACTTTTTTACTATATACGCCTATTCTGTTTTAAAGAATTCCTTCATCTTATCAATTAATTGTTTCTTCTCAATGTCTTCACGTAGGTAGAGATCTGTTGTATATATCAACTTATTGTCAACGAATACCTTCAGATCACCTACCTTCAATTTCCTTGAAATTGGGGCATTTACAATTTTGGGTATATTCTTGATCACAGCGGTTTTGTTCTTTTCTTCTTCTGTTACTGGTATAATCACATCTTCTCTAGATATTACTCCTGTTTCAGGCTTCTTACCGTCTTTTACAACTACTTTCTCCACGATGCGATCTTTTAAGGTAATCTCCAGAGGTGAATATTTCGAAAAAGCATCATCTAACAAATTATAGGAATCCTGAAACCAGTTTGGATCATTCAGCACAACGCATACAAATTGCATGCCATTTCGAGTTGCAGAAGTTACCAAACATCTTCCGGATACTGTCGTATATCCGGTTTTTACACCATCTCCACCTTCATAATCATTTAAAGTTTTGTTTTTGTTGTAAAAGTACTTATATCCGTCTCGTTCGCTCACCCACAGCTTTGTTTTTACGATATCCTTGAAGTTTTGATTTAATAGAGCCTGCCGTGCGATCAATGCTAGGTCATATGCAGTGGTAAAATGTTGGTCATGATGTAAACCATGAGGATTAACAAAGTTTGTATTCTTTGCTCCCAACTCTTTTGCCCTTTTGTTCATCATATCTGCAAAGTTCTCTATAGAACCTGCAACGTGGTAAGCAATGGCAGCAGCGGCATCATTTCCTGAACGCAACATAAGTCCATATAATAAGTCTTTCATTTTAACCTTTTCATCAAATTGCAAGTAGATAGATGATCCTTCTATGCCGACTGCTTTTCGGTTGATTTTAACAGATTCTTCAATATCACTGTTCTCCAAAGCAAGCAGTGCAGTCATAATCTTTGTTGTACTTGCCATTGGGCGCCGGACATGAATGTTCTTTTCATAAAGTATTCTGCCGGTTTTTACATCCATAACAATCGCACTTGACGCAGAGTTTGGTACACTATTACCGTAAGCTCTGTATGGCAAAATGTTCATAAACAAAATCAGACAAAGTAACATAATACTTATTCTTCTTTTATGTCTCAAACCCATCACTCCATTAATTATGTAGTCAGTTCTTAGTATTTTCAAAAGGAAATGAAATATACTTTAAACTACATAATTAACAAGTGGTATCTTCTATTCTATCTCGTGGATAATTTCACAACCGAATTCTTTTGCCAGCTTTTCTGCATCTTTTAAATCTTCATCGCTCCACACGGACCAACTTCCCTTTAACATACCATTGACAATTATTTCAACCTTATCTTTTTTAATAATCATACATTTTTTATTCCTTTTTTTCATTTGCTCAATTTGATGAAGCACAGCCTTTTCTATATCAACGTGCATAACTTTCATGGCGATAAACATACATGCTAATGCATCTTCAAGCTCCCTTTTTGCTTTATCTTCATCCCCCCTCATTAGTGCCTTTAGTGATTCAGCAACTTCTTCGTTTAAATGGCTGATCGCTTCTTTAGGATCATCTGTTGTATACTTTCGATTATCCCATATTAGTTCCAATGCCTCTTTTAATTCCATATCTTGTCCCCTTTCATAGTGATAATAAAAATGATAACAGTTCTTTCTTTATTGTATCGGTTAGCTGATATACTTTGCAAGAAAACAACATAAAGAAAGAGCATTTTTGTGCCCTTTCATTTTTCTTCTTTCTTTTCACTTTGTTCTTTCTTTTTTTCTTTTTGCTCACTCATATTTTGAATCCTATCTAAGATTTTAGGTGTCATATTGATAATACTCTCAACCATATTTGCATTTTGATCTACAGACATAAGTTTCATTTGCCCATTACCGACAATCATAAATGCTACAGGTTGAACAGATACACCTGCTCCAGTTCCTCCAGCAAAGGGAAGTTTTCCAGCATTTTCTTCGCTTTCATTTCCTTCGTCTCTTTGCTTCATATTATATTCGCCGCCACCTGATGCAAATCCAAATGATACTCTCGAAATTGGTATAATAACTGTGCCGTCCGGTGTTTCTACCGGGTCACCAACAATTGTATTAACATCTACCATGTCTTTAAGGCTTTCCATTGTCGTCTTCATCAGTGCCTCAATAGGATGACCTGCCATTTTTCTCATCACCTCTTATTGTAAAATAATTATAGAATCCTTTTATTGCTGCAATAATAATATGGCCCACTTTTATCCGAAATATACAGTCAAAAGACATTTGAAAATCCTCTGCATCAAAGCAAGGTTCTATATGCAGAGAAATATTCTCACTATTTCGAATGTGATTACTAATGATTGAAATAATCATTCCTTTGAATGTCCAAAGCATACCAGATAATATGCCCGTTACGGCGGCATTCTCAAAGCCTAGCTTCGTTTTCCAATTTAGTGACTTCATCTCTGTTTTACTTAGAAAGTAATGAATTGTAGGGTTAAACTGATGGTAATATTGCGAAAACCTTTGCTGAATATCTTGAATTTCATGAATATTCAACAAACTCTTTTTTTCATCAATCAGTTGGCTTTGTGATGACTCAACTTCTGTATTTAACGCAAGCTTCACTTTATTCTCTTGCTGCGGAGAGAACATCCATTTTACAATAGGAACTTCATATTTAAATTGAACTAAGCCAAAAAAAGTTCTAAATTTGATAATCATTTCATCATTTAAATTTTCTTTGATGAACCTAATTTTCATTTCAAGAGGCATGAAATATATAAAAACAAATAAAACGAACAGTAAGAAAGCAAATAAGTACAAAGCAATCACCTCGGAGGCTATTATCAAAGTATATTTTTTCCATATTCGATAAAAATAAACCTCCCGTTCTTGGTACTTTCTTACGGTATGAAAATTTAATAAAATCTCAAAAAGGTATTGACTTTTGATAAAAATAGTTTATATTTAATATATGTAAACTCAAAGTTTAATAAAACTAAATAGTAATATTATTAAACATATTGTTTAATAATATTAAATATAGCTTATGATAACTAGACATTTTCCATGAACCTTTTGTTTTAGTTATTTTTTTGTGAACTGTTTCTATTCTATTGAGGTGATTATTGTGCAAATTGGAGAAAAGTTAAAAAGGTTGCGCGTCTTAAATGAACTGACACAAGATGAATTGGCACAGAGATGTGATCTAACGAAAGGCTTCATATCGCAAATTGAGAGGGATCTGACGTCCCCATCCATAGCTACACTGATAGATATATTAGAAGCATTGGGTACTGATATTAAAAACTTCTTTAACGAGGAATTAGAAGACAAAATCGTTTTTACAGAAGAAGATATCTACTCCAGTGAAAATTCTGAATTAGGCTACACAATTTCGTGGTTAATTCCTAATGCTCAAAAAAATACAATGGAACCAATCTTAATAACACTTAATCCAAACAGCACAAGCAATATTGAGTCTCCCCATAAAGGTGAAGAATTTGGTTATGTTGTTAAAGGCACGGTTTTTGTTTGTGTTGGTAAAAAGAAATATAAAGTAAAAAAGGGCGAAAGCTTTTATTTTAAATCCAGTAAAATACATTACTTAGAAAATACTTCTAGCAAACCAGCAATTGTATTATGGGTGGCAAGCCCTCCATCATTTTAGAAAGATAGAAAGGAGTATGATAAAATGAAAATTGAACAACTTGGCAGGCATATTTTAGCTGAGTTTTATAACTGTGATTATGATATTCTAAACGACCATGCTTTAATTGAAAAGCACATGATCGAAGCCGCTGAAAATGCAAATGCCACTGTCGTAAAAAGTTGTTTTCATATGTTTAACCCTTGGGGTGTAAGTGGCGTCGTTGTCATTCAAGAATCTCACCTAACAATCCACACTTGGCCAGAACTTGGTTATGCTGCTGTTGACTTATTTACCTGTGGTGATGAAGTAAATCCTTGGATTGCCTTTGAATATCTTAAAGAAAAATTCCATGCTGATATTACTGAAACCAATGAAGTGCCGCGAGGACTGGTGGATAAAATTAAAAGATTTGGAAATGATAATTTAAAAGATAAGAAAATTCATTACAAAATAACTGTATAAAATAAGGATGGGATTCCTTTCCCATCTTTCATTTTGCATATATACACTAAGGAGGAATAATAAATGGATTTATGGTATTCAGAAAATCATACGGATGATGTTAAGTTTTCTCTAAAAATTAAGCAACACTTATTTGCGGGTGAAAGTGAATTTCAGAAGCTTGATATCCTCGATACATATGAGTATGGGAAACTAATGACATTGGATGGATTGGTAATGGTAACAGAGAAGGATGAGTTTGTCTATCATGATATGATTGTTCATGTTCCTATGGCTGTTAATCCACAGGCAAAAAATGTGTTGGTTATTGGTGGCGGAGATGGCGGTACAGTAAGAGAACTCATGAAGTATCCTTCTATTCAGCATGTTGACATGGTAGAAATTGACAAGCTGGTTGTCGACGCTGCACGTGAATACTTCCCTACTGTATCCTGTGAACTGGATAATCCTAAAGTCACTGTTTTATACGAGGATGGAATCAAATTTATACAGGGTAAGGAAAATATGTATGATTTAATCATCATTGATTCTACAGATCCTATCGGTCCCGGAGAAGGTCTGTTTACCACTGAGTTTTATACGAACTGCTTTAAAGCACTGACTGAACATGGTATTCTCATTAACCAAAATGAAACGCCAATATATGAAAAGTTCTTCGAAGTTGGTATTAGTTCCAATCGAAAATTAAAAAAGATGTTTCCGAATGTTCATGTATATCAAGCAAGCATACCGACATATCCAGGAGGTTATTGGTTATTTAACTTTGCTTCAAAAAAATATCATCCAGTAAATGACTTCAACGAAGGGAATTGGCAGCAATTAAACGTAAATACGAAATACTATAATACCGAACTTCATAAAGGTTGCTTTGCATTACCTACCTATGTAAAGGAGAAGATCGAACATGAATCTATTTAATCGGTATTGTTTCATTGGATGTGATAAGTCCTTTGAAGATAGCGATATCATCATCTTTGGCGCTCCCTTTGACGGAACATGTTCTTATCGTCCCGGCTCAAGATTCGCACCAAATAAAATCAGAATTGATTCTTATGGCCTTGAAACCTATAGTCCATACTTAGATCAAGATTTAGAAGATAAAAGAATTCACGATGCCGGAGATATAGACTTAACTTTCGGTAATAAGTACGCGGTTTTAAATGTCATAAAAGAATTTACCAATCAAGTTCTCGTCCATGACAAGAAACCCTTTATGATTGGTGGAGAACATCTTGTTAGTCTTCCAGTCATCACCGCCCTATATGAAAAATATAAGGATTTAGTAATTCTGCATTTTGATGCTCATACAGATTTGCGGGGCGACTATATGGGTGAAGAGTTATCCCATGCAACAGTCATCAAGCAGGCTTGGAATTTACTGGGAGACAACCGAATCTTTCAATTTGGTATTCGTTCCGGAACAAAGGAAGAATTTGAATGGGCAGAAAAAGACGGTCATACTTTTTTAAATAAATTTAATTGTGAAAGACTGGATAGTATTTTACCAATCATTCAGGATAAGCCTATCTATGTTACTGTAGATCTTGATGTTCTAGATCCTTCCATATTCCCCGGCACTGGTACACCTGAGCCGGGAGGTATCACTTTCAAGGATATGCTTGATGCTATCCACAAACTAGCCGGTCTTAACATCGTTGGCGCAGATGTCGTCGAACTGGCTCCTGACTATGACACAACCGGGGTATCTACTGCTGTGGCATCAAAAATCATGAGAGAATTAATGCTAATCCTATAAATGAAACCACCGAGATTATTCATCGGTGGTTTCCATTTCTACTTCATGGAACTCCAAACTCTGGAAATCTTCTATCTCAGGAAGCTCGTCTATATTACTCAGCCCAAAAGATTTCAAAAAAGTATCTGTGGTTCCATAAAGGATGGGACGTCCTGTCTTTTCCAATCTGCCGGTTTCACATACTAATTCTTTTTCTAACAAGGTATTAAGGGCCTTATCACTTTTAACCCCACGAATTCCCTCAATTTCATGACGTGTAATCGGCTGTTTATAGGCCACAATAGCCAGTACTTCTAATGCCGCCTGTGTAAGGCCTTTGCTCTGCATGGGTGTACATAAGTGTTGTATGTACTCATAGTAATCGCTGTTGGTACAAAACTGAAAACTGTTATTAACTTCGATAATCTGAATTCCTCTACCTTCCTTTTCATACTCTTTTTTCATATCAATCATGCACTTTCGAACATACTCTGCTGGTAAGTCTAATGTATCAGCTATAGATTTTACATGTAAAGGATCTCCCCATATAAAGAGCATGGCTTCAATAGCCGACTTTACTTCTTTTTCCTCCATTTATACCTTACACCTCGTTTACTACATGAACTTTTCTAACAGTAATTTCTCCAAAAATTTTATTCTGCTGAACCACCAAAAATTTAAGCTTCATTAATTCTAGCATCGCCAGAAAAGTGACAATAATTTCACTTCGACTCACCATATCTGAAAACAATTCTTCAAAGCGCAGGGAAACCTTTTGATTTAGCAAGTCTCTAATCTGAACTATCTTTTCTTCAATGGTAACCTCATCTCTCTTTATTTCTCTTACATGTTCTATTGTATTATTCTGCTTATTCTTTTTTTTCAATAGATTATTGAAAGCATTGATTAATTCACTGATGTCTAAGTTAATAACGTTGTTATCCTCAATTACAATAAATGGTTCCAATTGTTCTTGTGGTTTATAGAACGTTCTTTTAAAGATATCTTCCCTTTTTTTGAATTCAATAGCAGCGTTTTTATACTTCTTATATTCGATTAACCTTGCAATCAACTCCTGCCTTGGATCGATTTCATCAATCGCAATGGTCAACTGTTCCTCTGTCTTATTTGGCAGAAGCATTTTAGACTTGATTTCTAATAACGTAGCTGCCATCACAAGAAATTCACTGGTAATATCCAAGTCGAATTTCTTCATTTCTTCAAGGTACGCAAGATATTGTTCTGTGATCTTAGCTATAGGAATATCATATATATCTACTTCTGCCTTTTCAATTAGATGATATAATAAATCAAAAGGGCCTTCAAAGGTTTCTAACTTTACATTATACGTCATTTCTATCTCCTAGTCCATTCATTCTTAACATTCTTCCACCATTATATCATAAATTGCTTTTTCATGAAAAAAGAAGTAATTACTTGCGTAATTACTTCCTTATATAAATAGAAACTTCTATTTTGTTGTTGACAGAGATTTATGAAAGATTCTTTCCATTATATTGACGAAAGAAGCGGCTTCAACCTCTTTTTCCGTTATTAAATCAACCCGAATGATCTCCTGCCCATCCTTTGTCAATATCACTTCTCCAATTTTCTCTCCTGCTTTAAAAGGTGCCTTAACCCTATCAGGTAAAACAATTTCTTTTATAACCTTATTTTCTTCACCCTTCTTAACAAGTGCAGAAATATCATCTTTTGCTATTACGTTTACTTTTGCCTGCTTGCCCTTTTCAACATTAATTTCTTCGATAACTTCGCCTTTTTTTGAAAAAGGTACTGCACTATATGCTGCAAAACCATAATTCAACAGCTTTTTTGCTTCATCAAATCTGATTTGAGACGTTGGTCCTCCCAATATAACTGCAATGAGTGTCAAGCCGTTCTTTGTAGCAGAAGCAGAAAGGCAGTATTTAGCATCTGATGTGTAACCAGTCTTAATCCCATTAGCCCCAGGATAGAATCTTATTAGTTTATTCGTATTTGTCAATTCTAGCGTTGTAATTTTCTTGTTTGGTAATCCAACCTTCATCGTTGACATCCAGATAGTTAGCCAATCATGAATCTTTGGATATTTTAAAAGTTCTTTAGACATCAGACCTATATCATATGCGCTAGAATAGTGGCCTTCATGAGGCAGCCCATTGGTGTTCATGAATTGTGTATCATTCATTCCCAATTCAGCAGCTCTTTCATTCATTCGCTTAATAAAAAGTTCTTCTGTGCCCCCTATGTGCTCTGCCAATGCAACACATGCATCATTTGCAGAAGCAACAGAGATTCCTTTCATCAATTCTTCAACCGTCTTCTCTTCTCCAGGTTCAAGATATAATTGACTTCCACCCATTTTTGAAGCTCTTTCACTGATCAATACTTTGTCATCTAAACGAACAGCCTTACTTTCCATTGCTTCCATAGTCAGCAGCATCGTCATGATCTTTGTAATACTTGCAGGGGGAAGCTTCTCATGACTGTTCTTTTCATAAAGAACAGTTCCTGTTGCAGCATCAATCAGCACTGCAGCTCTGGCATTAACGTCAAAATCTTCTGCATAGGTAAATATATGACTATTTGTGAAAAGTAGTAGTACACAAATAAACAGCAAGAAATATCGATTTAAGCCGTATCTCATAGAATAAATGCCCTCCTCACATAGATGATTTAATTTTATCTTAACCACCATTACCATGTGTTATGCACAGAAGGGCCTTTATCGGATGAATACCAATATTTACAACAACGCAACACCATTTTTTGATACAATTGCTTTTATTAGCTTTGAGGCTTCAACAGGAGATTTTGATAGCTCAACTGCACGTAGGATTGTTTGTTCTGATTGGACTATGTTTTCTTCTTTGTTACTGTATACCCTAGCAATTACGTCTCCATGCTGGATCTTGTCGCCTATCTTCTTATACATCATAACGCCTGCTGACAAATCAATATCGGATTCTTTTGTTTCTCTACCAGCTCCAACAAGAAGAGCCGCAATACCTATGTCATCTGTTTTAATCTTCTTAATATACCCTTCATCAACTGCAATTACATCTTTTTGATATCTGGCCGTTGGCAGCTTTGTCGGATCATCAATAACCTCAGTATTTCCGCCTTGGGCTTGCACAAATTCTTTAAATTTACTTAGTGCTTCTCCTGAGCTTAGTTTAGACAAAACCAGCTCCTTAGCAGCTTGTATCGTATCCGCTTTTTTTGCAAGCAGCACCATTTGACTGGCCAGCGTAATACATAAATCTCTCAAATCCTCAGGCCCCTTATTATTTAGGACATCAATGGCTTCGCGAATCTCTATGGCATTTCCCACCGCAAACCCTAAAGGCTGTTCCATACTTGTCAGTACGGCTACGGTTTCTCTGCCCATTTGATCCCCAATATCCACCATTTCTTCTGCTAACGCAATTGCACTTTCCAGATCTTTCATAAAGGCACCACTACCCACTTTTACATCAAGGACAATGGCATTTGATCCGGCAGCAAGTTTTTTACTCATAATGCTGCTGGCAATAAGGGATATATTATCAACTGTAGCAGTAACATCACGCAAAGCATAAAGCTTCTTATCTGCAGGTGCCAGATTTGCTGATTGTCCAACGACTGCAATTTTATTCTTATTAACATTATCGATAAACTGATCTATCGTCATCTCAACGTGGAAGCCTTCAATAGATTCCAGCTTATCAACGGTTCCTCCCGTATGGCCTAAGCCCCTTCCGGACATTTTTGCTACAGGTACGTCACAGGATGCTACTAAAGGTGCAACAATAAGCGTTGTTGTATCACCAACGCCGCCGGTACTGTGTTTATCTACTTTTATCCCTTCGATTTTGGATAAATCAATGGTATCACCTGAGTACATCATCGCTTCAGTTAGAAGGAAGGTTTCATATTTTGTCATCTTATTAATAAATATTGACATTAACAATGCCGATGCTTGATAGTCTGGAATATCGCCTTTCGTATATCCGTTAACAAAATAATAGATTTCTTCTTTCGTTAATTCTCCGCCTTCACGTTTCTTTAAAATAATATCATACATTCTCATCCTACAGTCACCTCATTTATAATGCCCTTTACAAGCTTAATAAACTTAGGTCTTGTTTGATTTGCTACTTCCACTACCCTTTCGTGTTCAAGGGGTTCCAGTCCATCCGCAATCGCCATATCCGTAACACACGAAATACCTAAGACCCGCATATTACCATGTCTTGCAACAATTACCTCTGGTACCGTAGACATGCCTACAGCATCCGCACCGATGTTTCTCAGCATCCTCAATTCAGCTGCAGACATATAATTGGGGCCGCTTATGGCTACATAAACACCGGTCTTCGTCTCAATTTCTAATCTGTCTCCTATACTCCTTCCAAGCCTTATAAGTTCTCTATCATATGCAGTAGACATATCAGGGAATCTAGAGCCCAGATCATCATCATTTGGTCCAACTAGTGGGTTATCTCCAGTAAAGTTTATGTGATCCTTGATAAACATAAGTGCTCCTGGATATAGATCCGGATTCATTCCTCCACAAGCATTGGTTACAATTAAAAGTGATATTCCCAGCTGTTTCATTACTCTCACTGGAAATGTCACGTCTTGCATGGAATAACCTTCGTAGTAATGAAATCGCCCCTGCATGGCTACTACTTTTTTACCTTCAAGATTTCCAATAACAAGCTGTCCTTCATGTCCTGCAACAGTTGAAATAGGAAAGTTTGGAATCTCCTCATATTTTATAATAACCGGATCAGTAATTTCATTGGCCAAACTGCCTAACCCGGAACCTAAAATCAATCCTATCTCCGGCTTAAAATTAATTTTGCTTTCTATAAAGCTACTGGCTTTCAATATTCTTTCTTTCATCTAAAACACACCCCTTTATATTCTTGCTAACGTCTTTCGCACTAATCGAATGAAGGACGTTCTTACCAGCTCTGCCGTTTCTATAACTTCCTGATGATTCAGTGGCTGATCTAATATACCTGCCGCCATATTCGTGATGCATGATACACCAATAACTTTCATACCACTATGTGCGGCAACAAGAACTTCCGGTACAGTAGACATTCCAACCGCATCCGCACCTAAAAATCTTGCCATCTTTATCTCTGCAGGTGTTTCATAGGTCGGTCCTGTAAGCATCATATACACCCCTTCAACGAGATGGATATCTTCCTCTTTTCCAACCCTATGTATCATATCAATATATGTTTTATCATAAATCTGTGAGGTATCTGGAAATCTCGGCCCTAATCTTTCATCATTTGGCCCAATAAGAGGATTATCAAAAGCCCAATTGATATGATCTTTAATAATCATCAGGTCTCCCGGTTTGAAGGTTTGATTAACGCCTCCTGCCGCATTCGTTACAACGAGAAGCTCTACGCCCAACTGCTTCATAACCCTAACGGGAAAGGTAACATCTGTCATACCATATCCTTCATAATAGTGGAATCGTCCTTGCATAGCAATGACATTTTTCCCTTCCAATTTTCCTATAACCAATCTCCCCGCATGTCCTTTTACCGTTGAAATAGGAAAGTTCGGGATGTCATGATAGTCTATAGTAATAGCATCCATTATTTCATCAGCAAGCATGCCTAAACCTGATCCCAATATTAAACCAATTTCCGGTTTGTTTGACACTTTTTCTTGTATATATTCCGCGGCTTGAATAATCTTATCAATCATCTTCTATATAAGCTCCTTTCCAATTTACAATAATAGATCCTTAAAACTTTCACCGTGTTCGGGCATCGGTAAATCTAGGATATCCGAAATTGTGGCTGCAATATCAGCAAATGACTTTCTAATACCCAGATCAATTCCCTGTCTTATCTGTTTTCCATAGATGACAATCGGAACATATTCTCTTGTATGATCAGTACCTTTGTATGTAGGATCATTTCCATGATCTGCCGTAAAGATAATCATGTCGTCATCTTTAAGATGAGATAATAACTCGGGTATTCTCTGATCAAGTTCTTCCAAAGCTGTCTTATATCCTTCTGCATTTCTTCTATGTCCATATTTTGCGTCAAAATCAACTAAATTAGAAAAAATTATTCCTTTTGCATCCCTTTTTAAATATGCTATAGTTTGATCAACACCATCCATATTGTCTTTTGTATGAACTGCTTCTGTGATTCCTTTTCCGTTAAATATGTCTTCAATTTTTCCTACAGCTAAAACGTCATATCCTTTTGCTTTTGCATGATCTAGTATTGTAGGACCATATGGATCTACAGAATAATCTCGCCTGTTTGCAGTCCTTTCAAATTTACCAGGTTCACCTATAAAAGGTCTTGCGATAACTCGTGCAACTTGTACATCTCCTGTCAACATCTCACGGGCTGTTTGACAGATTTCATAAAGTTCATCAATTGAAATAATTTCTTCATGGGCGGCGATCTGAAAAACACTGTCCGCAGATGTATAAACGATGGGATACCCTGTATCCATATGTTCTTTACCCAACTTCTCGATAATCTCTGTACCGGAAGCAGGAATGTTGCCTAAGGTTTTTCTTCCAATGGCTGCCTCAAAGCGCTCCATGAAATCCTTTGGAAAACCGTTTGGATAGGTATTGAAAGGTTCTTTCACATGTAATCCCACAATTTCCCAATGCCCTGTAGTGGTATCTTTTCCTATTGAGATTTCTCCGGCTTTTCCATAACACCCTACAGGCTGCTCTGCTCTGTCCACGCCGGAAATACCTTGGATATTTCCTAAACCAAGCTGCACTAAATTTGGAAGCTTTATACCATTACAGGCTTTAGAAATATTCCCCAAAGTATTTACACCCACATCATCATATTGCGCAGAATCTGGTAAGCTTCCGATTCCTACACTATCCATGACAAATATAATTACTCTATTTATCATTATAAAACCTCCTAAAAACAAGTTTAGAAGATTATTATACCATATTCCCCAAAAGAATAACCAACATATATTTCCAATGGCTTTTGTAGTATTTCTACAATACCATAAAAAAGAGCCTATCAGGCTTTCAACGCCTTAGGCTCTTGGATGAGTTTTGTTATACACTTCTTTGATTTTATTTTTTGTAATTTGTGTATAAATCTGAGTCGTAGATATATCTGAATGACCCAACATCTCTTGAACAGATCTTAGATCAGCACCATTCTGCAGTAAATGTATGGCAAAGGAATGACGCAAGGTATGCGGCGTTATCTTTTTATTAATTTTCGCTTTATTTGTATACAACTTAATAATTTTCCAAAAGCCTTGCCTAGTAAGCCTTGTCCCATGATAATTCAGAAACAGAGCATCGTCATCTTTATCTCTACAAAGTTTTACTCTACATTCTTTCAGATAAAGCTCCAATGCATTCTTTGCCATCTTTCCCACTGGAATAATTCTTTCTTTCGTATTATTGCCGATACAGCGTACATACCCTAGTTCAAGGTTCAAATCACTATAATTTAAAGCTACTAGCTCTGAAACCCGTATACCCGTAGCATACAACAGTTCAAGCATAGCCTTATCCCGTTTTCCTTTTTCTTCCTTATCATCAGGCTGCGCCAGCAGCAATTCTACTTCCTTTAAGGTTAATACACTTGGCAGTCTTTTCTCTGTTTTTGGGGATTCCAAGTTGATGGTAGGATCCTTATCAATGTACTTCTCATTTAGCAAAAACTGATAAAATGAACGTATTGATGCAAGATTCCTTGAAATGGTAGAAGTCGCCTTTCCCTTCTTCTGGAGATCTAAAATATATGTAATAATCGTAGTTTTATTTGTGTCTTTGAAATCACTAAGATGTCGATCATTCAAAAAACCTATGTACTGAAAAATATCGCGTTTATAGGATTCCAGCGTATTTTTTGATAATTCTTTTTCATTGGATAAATAATGGATAAAACCATCTAAGACCGTAATCATATACCTTTTCCCCTTTGTATGCCAAAATGAGCGTTATTTATTTATTCAACAAATAAGAGAAAATTCCTTTAATTTTTATACGCTTATTGAATAAAACATTTTATAATGATGTGGAGATTTTTCTCAAAACTTTCAAATTCACTGGTTCTACTAATTACAAAAGTACTATTCCCTTTCGGCTTGACTTGGTTCTTATCAATGATCATCCTTCTCGTTATACCATCTACCAATTTAGGTAACAAGTACGTACATATAACAAGAACAATCAATACCTTTATAAACAAATACCAATATCTTGTTAATCCATGATGTCTCTTTAATCCCATATGGAACCTCCTATGATAGAAATCACATATAACTTGAAATCATCTTCATAAAAATAGGTGTAATATACGCTTCAACAATACATCCAACACCGATAATCAAAAATAGAAAAAAAATAATCATACTATATAACACAAATTGACTAAATATATTTTGTTTCTGTGTTTTGTTTAACCTATTTTTTATAACCATTGTTGAAAAGCTAATGGCTATGACAGCAATAATAATTAGTCCGGGTATAATGAACAAGTTTTGTGGGACAATTGAAACCAAAGAAAACAAAAAACCTTTCAGTCCAATGTTTTCTACAAGGAATCCTACCGTAAAGCCTATAATAAATCCCCTGACTGCAATCAGTAATAAAATTAGTGGTATGCCGATGACAGTCACGCCTAATATCCAAATTAGTGCACCAGACTGTAAATTATTTAGCAAGGATTGTTTTAAAATAGCAAGTTCTTCAAATTCGTTATCACTGAGAAGTTGAAAAAAGCTTTTCAGATATCCAATCAACTCCTGTTTGTGTGTAGCAGATAAAGCTTTCACAGTAAAGGCCCCCGATGATATACCAATGACAAAGAACATGATGACAATAAAGTATATTAAAATATTCCCTTGTATATGCTTTCCTGCCACGTCTTTCATTTTTCTCAAAAAAACAACCCCCTTCCTGTCCACATTCTATAAAATATTATGCGAACAATAAGGAGATTATGACTTATGCTATTCTTATTTTATCTAGGAATATTATGGGACAATCCATCATAAGATACAACATACTAAATAAAAGGGTGTGTTCATATGCTTCAAATCATAAAGGAAAATCAACTATATTATGTTGGCAAAATTACAGATTTATTAGAGATTCTAGAGACACTCAGTCAGAAATATACGACTGTCAAATCACTTATTGATGATCGTTTAAAATCTTAATACCAACTACTGCAGCCGCTCCACAGGTTATGAAAAATTCCTTTTCCATTGTTAAACCTCTACCCATTGTTGTCATTCTTATGGTAGAAGAATCTAAAACTTCTAAGATTCCCTCACCAGATATCCTTAAAATTTCATGTTTCGAATTCAAATGTCCTTTAAGTACTTGCCCATGAATATAGTTGTTTTTTTCTTCATCAAAATCTGGTATTCCAATCCATGCCTTTGTCTTACATATTTTTCCTAACACTGTTATTGAATGATGACTGATTCCCTGATGTCTTTCTCTAGGGTCCTTGAAACTAACCCGCGGTACTGCAATAGCCGTTCCACCTAAATCATTGACAGCATCGATGATATGCCCCTGTTCAATTCCCGTAAAGCCATAGGTAGTGCCTGTTCCTGCAATGCCAGGACCCATTGTTACCACTGCAATATCGCAATGTAAAATATCCTTAGCAGCAATCAATCCGTTATAAATCGTAACACAGTCAAGGTCTCCTCCAAAAGCATTACCAATCGTTATGGTACCATGTATCTTTCCCATGTCCTTTAGCTGATTTACAACATTGCTAAAGTCTATAGGCAAAGCAGCTCCATCTGTCATAATATATGCAATTTTTATATCCGGTTTATGATGCTTCAAAATCTCAACAACGGGTGCCAGCATACTATGAAGGGTTCCGATAATAACAGGCATGCCCTGTAATGATTCAAAATTGTTGAATACATCGTGATGCTGGCTTTCCTGCTCTTCAGCAGCAAACACTTTCAATTGAAAAGGTGTATACCTCAATTTCATGATGTGGCCGCCCTGGGTCAATTGGTGTTCTACTTGGTTCAGATTGGATATGACAAAATGATATCCTCCCGAGCCAAGATTTAAATCAACTGCTGTCGTATTTAAAACAACCATGTCTCCAATGTCTACATTACCAGTCAATCTATCATAATTAACTGCTTTTCCGGATTTCCCCTCTACTTCAACGAGTATTTCCGTTTTATGTCCTTCTTTTTTTAATATCTTCTCTACTCTTCCTTGACATGTAGCGATCATACATTCCCTCTTCTCTGTATGTTTTCGTCAAAAATGAACTGGGGTTATAATCTACCCAGTTCATCAATAAATTTTAGAATTTTATTTTTTTCAATGGTTTTTGTCAGTGAATACTTTTCCGTATAGATATGTAATGCAATTAAAAAGGCTAATAATATCATACGATAGTACATAGGCAATGATATACTTGTTATTCCTAAGGTAACACCCAGAATATTAGAACCTGCATCTCCCATCATAGACTTTGCTCTAACATCATAAGGGAAATATGCAATGACACTGCCAATCATCCCGATTATGAGTATTTGCAGCGATTGGGAACCAGTCAGTACCAATAACAAAATCCCAACAAAAAGAAATCCTTTAATGGATCTTCCCGGTCTCAAATCCAAGAGATTCGCATAGTTGGTAAATAAAGCAATCAGCATGGTATTCACAACAATATTGTATAGGTCCTTTGAATATGCAATACTGATCAATAGTGCTACAAGGCCACCAAAAACAGCCTTAAATCCTCCCGTGGTTAGCTGCCTTCTAAACAAGGACGTAATATGCCCTTTTAGACCTGTTGTATCTCGATTGCCAATCAAATCATCCAATAACCCGGCAAATCCCATGGACAGACCACCAATTCCAAAGGTTAGAACTTCTATCATATCTTTCATAGGTCCTATTAGAATACTGGCAAGCATAAGCATGGTCAATACTGGTACAAAAATAATGCCAATACTTACGGGGATAGACTCCCCTCTATAGTTCTCTTTTACACAGTTCGCCTTTAATAGCAGATCATAAAAAAAGGGAATAAGAAAATGTGTTACACTCCATCCAAAGAAAAAATAGATACCATACATCAACATTGCGTTACACCTCTCTGTACTTTTTTAACAGAGTCTTTGATATCTGGTAGAACTGTTTACCTCTGTGAACAAAACCTTGCAGGTCTCTTCCAGTTTCCCTATGTGTCATGTTTACATCAACCTCTTGTATTCGATACCCCATCCTTAAGATATCAATTGTCATGCCTACCTCAACACCATAGTCAACGGGTAAAATACCGAGCTTTTTTAATACATCTGATTTGAAGGCTCGCTGCCCAGATAATGAGGTATAAATCATCTGGCCTGTATAAAACTTCACGCCGTAGCGTGCAAGCTTTTTCACTAGTCCGAAGCCTCCTTTTTTACTGGCTGCAGGAAATCTGGCGATGGTCACATCCGTTAAACCTTCTATGATTGGAGAAATCAGTTTATCTGCCTCTCCAGCTGAATCCCCCAAATCTGCATCTAGGAGCAAAACGATCTCACTTGTATCAACAGCATAGTGAATACCATAGTTTAATGCATATCCTTTTCCTTGATTTTTTTCTAAGCGATGTACTTCTGCACCTTTCTTTGCAGCAATATCTGCTGTACCATCTTTAGAACCATCATCAATCACAACAATTCTATTTACGTGCTTGCTTTTTTTTAATGCATCCAAAGTTGCTCCTATCCGATCACCTTCATTATATGCCGGCATCACGACAGTAATGTCTTTACTCATTCATTCATCTCCTATTCAACTACGACAAAACCCTCGGGCATCAAGCTTTCTGCCGTAGGCTTTTCGCCAAAGTGACCTTCCCTGCCACTTATAACCATCAGCATTGATGCTTTACCTATCATCGTATCTACATTATCTACCGTTGATATTCTAAGCTTTTTATATTCATTAATATTCGATTGGACGACACTTAATTTTTCTACAGCCATGATTGGAATATTGCTGTTCTTAACGAAGTTAATCAAAGGTGTTTCTATTCTATTTAACTGTTCTTTTGATTCTTCAATACTTCCCCCTGCAATAACTACATAGTCTGCAGGCAGATTCAAGATACCTTGATAGTCGATCATTTTATTATCTTTCAGATATTGCATAAGTTGGATCTTATCTCCATTGACAATGCCACTGCAAAATTCCTTAATTAATTGTTTCTCAATTTCATCTTTTGTATTACCACTCAAATTTAAATCTTTAGCAATTTGCATTGCAATATCCTCATCTTCTAATAAAAAGGATGTTTTGATAAGTATATTGGTTACATTTGCAGCATTAGCTTTCTGTAAGGTATCTGTTATTCCAGGATAAGCATATTCTTCGCTGGTTTCGATCACAACCACATTTGTATCAGTCAGTTTTCCTTTAATAGCCTCCGGATAGATCTTCTCCACCATTTTAATATTCTTATCCCTTTCATTCATCAGCTGATCAATTCTATTCTGCAGTTCATCCTGTTTTGATTTGAATTCATCGAATTTGCTTTGAAGCTGATTAACCAGCTGCTGCTGCTGCTCCATGATCAGTTCTTGTCCATCCAACATAATTCCGATGAAAATTCCAACGCCTAACGCTAAGAAAATCGCAACAATGGTTATTACATAGTATTTTAAATTTATAATCATATTCGCTCCCCCCCACTACATACCGAAAATAAATTTCAACTTAATAATGAATAATTTCCATATCTGCTGGACAGGTGGAGACAGGGCACCAACAATAAAAATTGGTATCATTGCACCAAAAGCCAAGCCAAAAATATGCTTCATTTTAACACTTTCTCGATAAAGCTTATTGACACCCTTAGCATCAATCAGCTTCGAACCTACTTTAAGCCTAACAAGAAAGGTACTTGCCATTCCCTTTCGTCCCTTTTCCAAGAAATCAATCATATTAGAGTGAGTTCCCACTGCTACAATCAAGTCTGCCCCCTTCTCAAAGGCCAACAGCATAGCAATATCTTCACTGGTACCTGGTGCAGGAAAAACAACACAGTCCAAATTTAATTCTTGAATCCGTGGCAGTCCAGGAGCTCTCCCATCTGGATAAGCATGGACAATAATTTCTTTGCATGACAGTAAGCATTGATCCGAGACACTATCCATATCTCCAACAATCATATCAGGAGTATAGCCAAACTCCAAAAGTGCATCGCCGCCACCGTCCACACCAATTAAAATAGGACTAAACTCTTCAATATATGATTTAACGGTGTGTAAATCCTCTTTATAGTTTTGTCCTCTTACAACCACTAAAACATGTCTATTTTTAAACTCAGTTTTTATATCTGGGGCAGTCAAATGCCCTAAGAAAAAGTCCTTTTCTTTTTTTGCATATTCAAGGGTGTTTTCAATAAATTTATCTAATTCTTGTTGGAAGTTTTTTTGTGTTTCTTCCAATTTTATCTTGATTAATTCTTCAAAAAGTAAACTACCACTCCCAACATGTTCACCATTTCTAAAAATTTCCTCATCCACAACTTCAAGAATATCATCTTCAACAATACGATCAAAAACTTCTTGTCCAACATCGTCCAATATGGGTATCCCTGATTTTTCTAATATCATTGGACCTAGATTCGGGTATCTGCCACTAATAGATTTATCTGCATTAATAACCAGTTTTGGTTTACAAGCCACTAAAGAATTGGCAGCTACTTCATCAATATCTCTATGATTAATTACTGCAATTTCGCCGGAATTTAATCGTTTTACCAGTTCTTTTGTTTTTCGATCTTTTCTCGCAATGGACTTTACAATCATTTCATACCTCCAATTGCTTCTACTGTTATATTATTAGTAATATTTTACATATCCATTCAGTATCACATTCAGCCTTGCATATTATAACATAACCGATAGAAATATTATACTATAAAAACTTGGTTTTCATTGGATACATACTGAATCAATTATACGCTTTAAAATTGTCCTTTGCTATATAGCTTATGTTACCATAATATACCATATGTTTATAGTACCAAATTTTTAATTCCATCCGAATCCTATAAAAGATCATGATATGGGAGGGAAACTATTTAAATGAATCTATTTGTTTTCAGAGTAAAACTGAACTTACTGAGTATCTTTTTAGACGAATTAAGAAATGAAAATGTTCCCAATATACTTCAAAGAGAATTGATTAAGGTCTACGCTGGCGATCTGAGGATTAAACTGACTGATAAGATGATTGAGGAAATCATGGCAATATAAAATTATACAAAAAAAAACACCTTCATATCTTGCTGCGTGTAACGCAGCAGAATATAAGGTGTTTATAGTTCTATTAGCAAATTTACAAACTTTCTAAATTATTTAGTATTATTTTATCCCCTTAATCCCCTGTAAATCCTAACTTATGATACCTTTTTTTCTATTCTTAACTTATCAGCCACCATAGCAATAAACTCACTATTTGTAGGTTTGCCTTTGTCATTATGTACGGTGTAGCCAAACAAAGTATTAATCGTCTCCATCTTACCTCTGCTCCAAGCTACTTCAATAGCATGTCGAATAGCCCTTTCAACACGGCTTGGCGTCGTATTGAATTTTTTTGCAATAGATGGGTATAACTCTTTCGTTACCGCACTAAGCATTTCAATGTTTTCTACAACCATGGTAATAGCCTCTCTTAAGTACAAATAACCCTTAATATGGGCAGGAACACCGATTTCATGGATGATATTGGTTATTTCTGCTTCAAGGCTTCTGTTCTTATTACCTTCCGCTGCAGGTACATTTACCAATACGCTGCTGTAGTCTTTTTTTCTACTGGACACGTTGGTATTGTTCCCCATTAGTTGTCTGATCCTCGTAATAAAAATTTCAAAATCAAAAGGCTTAACAACATAATAGTCTGCACCTAAGCCAATGGCTCTCTGTGTAATTTTATCTTGTCCAACAGCAGAAAGAACGATAATCTTAGGAAATTTTGTTAAATTCATGGAATTTAGTTTTTCCAGTACGCCAAGACCATCAAGATGTGGCATGATAATATCTAATATCAATACATCTGGTAATTTCTTGGAAATCAATTCAATCGCTTCAATTCCATCTTTGGCTACACCAACAATTTCCAAATCCTCTTGCTTTCCAAGATATTCACTCAGAATATCACAGAAGTCTTTGTTATCATCGGCAATCACTACTTTAATATCTTTCACAATTTATTACCCCCCTGGTTTGAAATATAATCTCAGCTTTCATATTCGACAAATCAGTTCGATTTCCTGCTAATATGGAAAAAAATAGAATAGTTTTTGTAAATTTTTTATATTACTTATATTCTATCTACATAGCGAGTCAAAAAAATGTAAAAGATGGTATCTAACCACCTTTTACATTTGTCAATGGGAGGAATATTCTGCTTCAATTTAGCTTTTACGTATATAATTATTTAACAGAGATGAATTCTTCTTTTACAACCTCTTGCCCTTCGTTCATTACAAAGTCAATATATGCTTTTACTAATTCAGATTCTTCACCGTTTGTTAAGTACAAGAAAGGTCTTGAGATTAAGTATGAGCCAGCTTTTGCGTTCTCTTCAGAAGGTTCAACACCTTCTACCTTGATAGGTTTTACCGTATCATCCATAGCACCCATTGAAATATAACCGATGGCATCAGGAGTATTTGCAACTGTTTGCTTTACAGCACCTGTTGATGGCTGTGTCAAAGCTTTATCTGTTGTAAAGTCTTTATTTTCTCCATTTGCATCTTTATCTTCTACTTTTGTAATTTCGATGAAAGCACCTCTTGTACCGGAACCTTGCTCTCTGGATACAACCGTGATCGGCTTGTCTTCTCCACCAACTTCTTTCCAGTTTGTGATTTCGCCGATGAAGATTTTCTTGATTTGCTCCATTGTTAAGTCCTCTACTTTATTAGCTGGGTTAACAACTACGGCAATACCGTCTTTTGCAATTACATATTCAGCTAGGCCAGCACTTTTTTCACTTTCTTTTAATTCTCTTGAAGCAGCTCCGATATCAACGATTTTGTCGATAGCAGATTTAACACCAACACTTGAACCGCCACCTTGCACTTCAATACTAACTTCTGGATATTTTTCACTGAAAGCAGCAGCTAATTCTTCAGATAATGGTTGAACAGAAGTTGAACCTGCAATAACAATTTTTCCAGATAATGCTGCCTCTTCTTGTTGTTGCGGCTCTTCAGCAGGTGCAGGCGCCTCCGTTTTTTGTCCACAACCAGCTAACATCGTTAACGCTAACATCAATACTAAAGCAATTGATAAAATCTTTTTCATTTTCCATTTCCCCCGTTCATTTTTTGTTGTTATACGTTGAATGTGTGTCCTCCCTAGGTTTATTCTCAACAACTCTAAGTATACTTATACCATGTTAAAATGAAATAAACGATGTGTTAAATACGTGTTAAATGTAAAATGTTAGTCAAAAAGAAAAAACTAGCATTTTCGCTAGTTTTGTATATTAAATAGGCAGTCTTACAATAAACTCAGAACCTTTTCCTGCCTCACTATTAACTCGAATTTCGCCGTTGAGCGATAAAACAATATGCTTTACAATCGCTAATCCAAGTCCAGTACCTCCAATTTTTCTTGATCTTGCCTTGTCAACTCGATAGAACCGTTCAAACAATCTGGGAATGTCTTTTTTGGGTATGCCAATACCCGTGTCTTTAACAACAATAAAAATATTCTCATACCTTTTATAAGCTAAAACTTTAACACTGCCTCCATCAGGAGTATACTTAATGGCATTTTCAACCAGATTGAGAATCATCTGTTTAAACCAATCTGGATTCCCATAAATACTAGGCAATGCTCCTTCCAGTTCACAACTGTAAGCAATCTTTTTAGATTCTACCAAATGTGCAATCATATAACTAACTTCTTTGATAATCTCACTAACAACGATTTCTTCCCGAACTGCCGTTTGCTTAGAACTTTCAATGGCGGACAGACTGAGTAAATCGTCAATTAGCCTGCTTAACCGTTCTGTCTCAATTTCAATAATATCCAAAAATCTATTTCGAACATTTTCATTATCGATTGCACCGTTTTTTAACGTTTCAATAAAACCAGAGATGGAAGTCAACGGTGTCTTTAATTCGTGAGACACATTGGCCACAAACTCCGTACGCATATTTTCTAACTTTCTCATTTCGGTAACATCTTGTATTAACGCCATCACCCCAATAATTTTATTGGGATCCATGTCCAACCGGATAAGATTTGTATATATTTTCAGTATTTTTGTTTCGGGATAATCGATGGTAATTTCGCTCTGACCCACATTATTATTATCAAGGATATTCTTGATAACATCATGAAGTTTGTTATTGCGAATTACTTCTAAAATGTGCTTTCCTTTGACATTTTCGTTCTGTACTTTGAAGAGCTCTTTTGCTACAGGATTCATTAACATAATCTTATAGCTTTTATCTACAGCAAAGAGACCCTCACTCATACTTGCCAACGTTGACTGAAGCTTTGTGTTTTTATCCCATAACTCTGAAATCGTTTCATTCAATTTTTCTGCCATCAGATTAAAGGTATCCGCTAGTATACCGATTTCATCCGTGGTATTTACATACACCCGATTATTAAAATCACCATGGGCAATTTTATAAGCACTGCTTGTAATCTGTTTTATTGGCTTTGTGACACTATTGACATATCGATATCCTAAAATTGTCGCAACAATAAGTCCACAACTCACTGCAATAAGGGTGTTTTGTAATAATTTGAAATTCAGTTTTTCAATCTCGGTTAATGGATAAGCTAATCTAGTAATACCATAAACCCGTTCATGAACAATAAGCGGTACAGCAATATAAATATAGTTGATATCAATGGTTGTACTGTATCTTTGACTTTTACCAATTTTCCCCTGTAACGCTTCTTGAACCTCCACTCGGAAACGGTGATTCTCAATGCTACCTAAATTTTCTTTTAGAATCTCTGAATCACCTATAACGACGCCGTTATTGTTTATAAAAGTCACTCTAGCATTAATCTGTTCAGAATAATCATGGGCTAATTTCGAATAATCAATGGCATAAAATGACTTTTCCGTTATCTTATCTTTAATAAATTCATTAATTAGATTGGCATTGCTGATCAATTTATTCTCTGTATTGTTAAGATACGTACCTTTTACAAAGTTCAACGTCAATAGCCCTGTGATGATAACGCCTACCAACAGCAGAATGATATAGATTGTAAAAATTCTCTTCTGCATGATTCGTCACCTATTTCATCTTGTAACCGATGCCTCGAATCGTTTCGATGTAAACTGGATATCGATCATTGTCTTCGATTTTTTTCCTCAAATGTCTAATATGCACATCTACTGTTCTAGTTTCACCAAAATAATCATATCCCCATACTTCATCCAGAAGAAAATTTCTAGACAGTACTTTTCCCCTGTTTTCTGATAATATTCTTAGTAATTCAAACTCTTTTAGCGTTAATTCGATCAGATTACCATTCTTTGTAACTTCGTGTTTCTCGGTATCAATAATGATATCATGAACTTTAATAATTTTCTTGATTTCCTTTGGTGCCTCCTCTGATCTTCTTAAAATCGCTTTAATTCTAGCTGTTAATTCCCTAACACTGAAAGGTTTTGTCAAATAGTCATCAGCACCTAGCTCTAATCCCAATACTTTATCAGTTTCTTCACTTTTAGCTGTCAGCATGATGATAGGTGTCTTACTGGTTTTATCATTACTTCTAATTTTTTTACACGCTTCAAAGCCATCAATTCCAGGAAGCATTAGATCTAAAATGATCACGTCAGGAATCTCTTCATCAGCTAACTTGATAGCCTCTTCTCCATTGTCGCTGACGATGACGTCAAAACCGCTGCTTTCCAAATTAAACTGTATCAACTCAACAATATGCTGTTCATCGTCTACTACTAGAACTTTTTTTCTAGCCATATGATCTCTCCTTCCAGAATGTCTATATTAGCCACATAATCGCAGCCATTCTACCAGTAACACCATTCCCAGCTCTGTGGGAAAACAACAAATCATGATTGCATTGTGTGCACAGATTGCTTATTGTTATATTTCTTTGCAAAATACCCATTTCCTCCAAGCTTATAGCATTAGCCTTCCATAAATCTAGCATATACTTTCCGTTGTCCTTTGAAAATACAAATTTTTCGGGATTTGTAAAATTTTCGTTAAACTTGTCAATTACTTGATCGTCCACTTCATAACAACATTTTCCGATGGAGGGACCAATTGCTGCCAAGCAGTTTTTCGATTTTGTACCAAAAGCTTTTGTCATTTCCAGTAACGTCTTTTGCCCAATTTTCGCAACCGTTCCTTTCCATCCAGCATGGGCTAAAGCAATTACTTTATTTATTGTATCCAGAATAAATATAGGCACACAGTCTGCATAAACTGTAATAATGCCTAATTTGTTTTCCTTTGTTATTAGTCCATCAATATCTTTTATATCACTAGAACGTGTAATCCCTTTCCCCTGATCTTCGTTGACAACAATCCTTACTTTGTCTCCATGTACTTGATCTCCCAATACCATACGATCCACATCTAAACCGATTGCATTGCCGATCTTTAAATAGTTTTGTCTTACATCAACAGCATTATCTCCGTTTTTGAATCCCATGTTGAGAGAATCATATGGTTTCTTACTATATCCTCCTAGTCTTCCTGTGAAACAAGTTCTGACCATACCTGTCTTTTCAAAAGATGGTATTGTATAATATATAATATCTCCACTTCTTTTCAATTCAAAGCCGTACTCCATATCTATACTCCTTTACAAAATCACAAGTATCCTTTAATAGCCGACTATCGTTAACAAACAGATAGCAATAGCCTACTATAATCAGCATGCTATTGCTATAAATTAACATTATTTTTCATTTAGTAATTTCTTTAATTCTTCCATAAACGTATTAATATCTTTAAACTGTCTATATACGGAAGCAAATCTAACATAAGCAACTTCATCCAAGTCTTTTAAATCATTCATAACCAACTCGCCAATTAATGTACTTGTTATTTCTTTCTCCATGGTATTATGAAGACTTTTTTCAACTTCATCTACAATTTTTTCGATATCCTTCATAGAAACTGGACGCTTCTCACATGCTCGGATAACGCCATTAAGAATTTTGTTTCTATTGTAAGCTTCTCGATTTCCATCCTTTTTTATAACAACTAATGGAATTTCTTCAATTTTCTCATAGGTTGTAAATCTTTTTTTACATTTACTGCATTCCCGCCTTCTTCGTATTGACTGTCCTTCTTCTGTCGGTCTGGAATCGACTACTTTTGTTTCATAATATTCACAAAATGGACAATTCACACATATTCCCCCCATATGAGAATGTCAAAACCTCTCCATATCTACTAAAATTATAATATACGAAATATGGTATGTCCATAAGGATTTACGATTTATTCTATCATAACGTTTTAACTGCTTTATACCTACAACATATTGCTTTCTTGTTCATCATTTCGTGTTATGATTACATCTTTTAGTTCAACTAGGATTACATCAATCCCAATTTTCTTGATCTCAGACCAAGTAATGTAATAATCGTGATCCTTTCCGAAAAAACCGAGAAACTTACCGGGACCAGGTACAATCAATGCATCCACCCTTCCTTTTTCCAGGTTTACCTCAATATCTGATACAAAGCCTATTCTCCGTCCATCAACAATATTAATGATTTCTTTTTGCCTTAAATCTGACGTGCTTATCATATCATCACCTTCTTAAACATTTTTACGACGCATAATCCATAAGCTTGGCTATATATAAATATATGAAAAAAAAAACAAAAGCATTCCATGCTTTTGTTAGATATACTTTCTCATATGCTTTAAAGCAGTTTTTTCCAATCTTGAGACCTGAGCTTGAGATATACCAATCTCCTCAGCAACTTCCATTTGTGTTCTCCCCTCAAAGAAACGCAGCGTCAAAATAAGCTTTTCTCTGTCGCTAAGCTTTCTTAAAGCTTCTCTCAATGCAATTCCTTCAAGCCATGTTTCATCTTCACTTTTCTCATCACTAACTTGATCCATCACGTAAATAGCATCTCCACTGTCATGATAAATAGGTTCGAATAATGAGATAGGATCTTGAATGGCATCAAGGGCGAATACAACTTCTTCTCTTGGAATATTCAATTCTTTCGCTATCTCAGTAACAGTAGGCTCCTTAGAATTTTTATTTATCAACTGATCTCGAACCTGTAAAGCTTTGTAAGCTGTATCTCTTAGAGACCTGCTTACTCTAATGGAGTTGTTATCACGAAGATACCTTCTAATTTCCCCTATAATCATGGGGACGGCATATGTAGAAAATTTCACGTTCTGACTTAAATCAAAATTATCGATCGCTTTTATCAAACCGATACATCCCACTTGAAATAAATCATCCACATGTTCTCCTCTATTATTAAACCGTTGGATTACACTTAATACTAATCTCAAATTGCCTTGAATAAATTTTTCTCTTGCTGACATATCCCCTGCGTGAATTTTTTTAAATAATTGCCTCATCTCAGCGTTTGTAAGTACAGGCAGCTTAGATGTATTGACTCCGCAGATCTCAACTTTATTGCTGTGCATGACAATTCCTCCATTTCTATGGATTATTGCCCCCTTACATTCTAAAATTATATCCCGATTGGTTTTCCTTTATACCTTATTAAACATTGAAAAAGCTCCCGAAATTTATCTTTCGGAAGCACATACGTCTTTATGTCATTCTGTTTATTTCTTTTTTTAAACGTGTAATAATTCTTTTTTCCAATCTGGATATGTATGATTGCGATATCCCTAGCATATCTGCAACTTCTTTTTGTGTTTTTTCCTCACCATTATTAAGACCAAATCGCAACTCCATGATCTTTTTTTCTCTCTTCGTTAGTTTTTTCAAAGCAATGCCTAAAAGCTCCTTATCGATTTCTTCTTCAAGGAAACGATATATCAAATCATTATCCGTTCCTAAAATATCTGATAATAATAATTCATTACCATCCCAATCTATGTTCAGCGGTTCATCGAAGGAAATTTCTGTTTTCGCTTTACTATTTCTTCTGAGATACATCAATATTTCGTTTTCAATACATCTTGAAGCATAAGTCGCTAGTTTTATTTTTTTTTCTGGATCAAAAGTATTAACAGCTTTAATTAAACCAATTGTTCCAATAGATATTAGATCTTCAACGCCCACCCCTGTATTTTCAAACTTTCTCGCAATATATACCACTAATCTTAGATTGCGCTCAATCAGAATTGTCCGGACGGCGCCGTCATCTTTCCCTAGTCGATCAACTAAAAAGAGTTCTTCCTCAGGTGTCAAAGGCGGCGGTAATGCTTCACTACCCCCAATGTAGAAGATCGTCTCATCATCAATGATGCGAAGCTTTCTTAATATTCTTATGAAATGGATTCTATAAAATAATTGAACCTTCTTTACTATACTTTTCAAAAATGTCACCCCTTCGATGTGTAATTAAATTAAGATATCAGGATGAAGCAAAGCGCTGTAATCGCCATTGGTAGATAATCTCTTGGTATATATACCGATAATAATATTTTTGATATTTTTAAAATTGTTATCTTCCATGAGCTTTACACAGTCTGGTTTAAAGCCAACCAACATTCCATGTTCCCGTCCCAACGACTTAAATGGAATGAGTCTAAATCGATTCATCCATTCAGACGTTTCAATAATTTTCATCAGCAAATCCAATCCAGTATCCGCTGTATTTTCAAAAACAAGTTGGACATCTATGGGGAGTATTTCTTTGATTGCACTATATTCAACAATGATTACAGGATATTTTGACAATGGATCTTGTAAAGAATTTCCTGTATCAATTAATGCTTTTACCTCACTTCTAACATTATTAACCTCAATGGAAATGGGTATATACATTTTGTCCCTTGATATTTTAACTTGAATATACTCCCAACAATATTTAATTAGAATAAAAGAGAGAATACCCGAATATAAAAGTATTTTAATAGAGATATTTCCAACATAGAAGATACCATTGCTGACAAAACCTTTAAAATCTGTCAGATAAAACAATGCAAAAGCTGCGCCTCCAAACATAAAGGAAATGAGATAAAAAATACCAAGGGCCTTAAAGAAATCTTTAAATTTGTATGGTGTAAATGTTACAACGATCATGAACATCGAGAAGATAATCTTCATGACCAAAGAACACAGTACACTTAAGGAAGGAAAAAATACAACAAAAGCATACAGTGCTCCTAATACTGCACCAATCCAGATCTTAAATTTTGGCGTATGTATTTTGCTAAAATAGGCTGTTAAATATAAAATAAACCAATTCATGATTAGGTTCTCAAGAAATAAATACTCTCCATACACTTCTAACATAGACATTCCCCCAATTAGGAAACGTGCTTCACCTTATTATACAATTATTCAATTGTCCGACCACTTATGCCTATTATATAGGATTTTCAAAAATTTTTTTGTCACTGTTTGCAGTCGAAAATTACTTATTTATATAAAAAATAAACATAAAACGACAAAAGACCATTTGATAAATGGTCTTTTGTAAGTCTATCGTATTATCTTTTTCTTCTTAAGAATGTAGGAATATCCAAATCGTCATTCTCTTGATCAGGTTCATTCTCTTTGCTTACAGGTAAATCCTTTTGATTCGTAACCTGTTTCACACTATTTTTTTTGTGTTCGAACCCGGTGGCAATAACGGTAATTCTTAGTTCGTCCTTTAATTCTTCATCAATCACAGCACCAAATATAATGTTTGCATCAGGATCTGCAGCCTGAGCCACTAGCTCAGCCGCTTCATTGACTTCAAACAATCCTAAATTCGGTCCGCCAGTAATATTCAATAAAACGCCTTTGGCTCCCTCGATAGATGTTTCTAGCAAAGGACTGTGTATAGCCTGCTTAGCCGCTTCCGTTGCCCTATTTTCACCACTCGCTCTTCCTATACCCATATGGGCTAATCCTTGCTCAAACATAATCGTTTTTACATCTGCAAAGTCAAGATTGACTAATCCAGGAACAGCAATTAAATCAGAAATACCTTGAACACCTTGTCTAAGTACATCATCTGCAATCTTAAAGGCTTCCATAATGGAAGTTTTCTTTTCAACCACTTGCAGCAGTCTATCATTAGGTATCGTAACTAAGGTATCTACTTTACCCTTTAACTCTTCGATGCCTTTTTCTGCATGCTGCATTCTCCTTTTGCCTTCAAATGTAAAGGGTTTTGTAACAACACCAACTGTCAAGATACCCATTTCCTTTGCAATCTGTGCCACAATTGGTGCAGCACCTGTTCCTGTGCCTCCGCCCATACCAGAAGTTACGAAAACCATATCTGCACCTTGAAGTGCTTTATAAATATCTTCGTTGCTTTCTTCAGCAGCTTTTTTTCCAATTTCTGGGTTTGCACCAGCTCCTAAGCCTTTTGTTAATTTATCACCAATCTGAATTTTAAATTCCGCTTTTGAAGTAAATAATGCTTGCTTGTCCGTATTGACAGCGATAAACTGAACGCCTTTTAATTGAGATTCAATCATCCGATTTACAGCATTATTACCGCCGCCGCCAACTCCTATAACCTTAATCTGAGCGAATTGCTCCATATCTACATCAAATTCTAACACCAGTTTTACCCCCTTCATAGAGCTATGAAAATTTAGTAGTTAAGGTCTTATTCCGTTAAATTTATATCATAATACGATTACGCTTTATATAGCCGCCAACCAAATATTACAAACCATTTGATTTGCGTCATATTCATCTACAATGTTTTTAAAGCAGTAATTCATTTATTATTTCAACACACCTTGAAAATATCCTTTTTTTTCATTGGAAAAACTTTATTTTTTATAAAACCCCTCAATAAAGTATCTACGTATGATTGCAAAGTTTTGGAACAATCTGCCTCCAAATGCAAATATTGCTGCATAGTATAACGGTACGCCTAATCGGTCACCAATATAAGCAAGAAATCCTGCTAAAATGGCATTTCCAAAAAATCCTGATACAAATATTGCTGCATTAAACTTGTCCTCCATATGTCCTCGTATAGCACCAAAAACAGAGTCAAGAGCTGCCAGTATAGCCACGGACATATATAAAGAATAGGAGGACGGATAAGTAATAGGTAGATAAAGTCCCAGTAAAACACCAATAATTAAGCCTACGATCGCAATAATCAAATTTACTCACCTTCCTCAACGACATTTAAATATCTAAAATTAAGTTCTTCAGAATATTTGGGTATAGTTAAATCCTTAACTGTGTTCACATTTATAAGTATCAGTTCCAATTCTCTGAGGCGATGGGCATAGGTTCCCGGCGCGTTTATCGCAGCTTCTAACGTCTTAGGGTCACCAATTGCTTTAATTACAAATGGTTGTGCAAATCTTTGACGGTTGATCTGTATTGTATTGCCAGCACAATTAATCTCTGAATGAGAAAGAAGTCTTTGGCCGTTAATAGCTATGGCTTCAGCACCGGCGACTTTCAAATCATTAATGATGGTTAATACATCAATATCATGAACGATAATATTGTTGACATTTTCACCCTCATATAATTCTCTAACTTCATCATTAAGTGTTACAATTACACCATCTCCTCGAACATCTGTAAAGCCTCCGATTAACTTCTGGTACGCTAGGTCTTCTTTTATCTTTTCAATAAATAAGCCGCCCTCATCTTTTAGCTGTTCATATTCTATGATTTGGTTATGTCTTTCACGAATAACTGACCTTAAATTTTCGATTTCCTTCCTTTCGCTTTCCAAGGAAATGTTGTAGTCATGGACAATTTTCAAAGGGACGTATTGATAGTCTCCTCTAACACTTTTTATTTGTAAA
Organism: Bacillota bacterium; assembly: GCA_049324315.1. Lineage (GTDB taxonomy): Bacteria > Bacillota > Clostridia > Peptostreptococcales > Thermotaleaceae > JBMOKU01. Next base: position 51,473 of record JBMOKU010000007.1, read on the forward strand.
GATAGCAAAAACCCTAGCAGGATGGATAGAATCAACAGGTTGAAATACCAAACATTTAATTTGAAATGAAATCTCATGGCTACACCTCAATTTATTGCGTCTTTTCCTCTATCGGTTTTGCATATCTAAACTTAATAATTTCATTATATCTAGGAATTACAATTTCTTCCTTTTTTGCAATAGAAACCTGAATATCAAATTGTGTACGAATATTATCTACAAAACCATAACGGATATTAAGCGCAGCCTCAAGGGTCTCAGGATTACCTATAGCCTTGATGGTAAAAGGATTGGCCGTTGGTACAGAATTAACGTTAATGTTATCGCCTGCTAGACTAATTTCAGTACGAGAGACAATCCTCTGATCATTAATAGATATGGCTTCAGCCCCTGCCGCTACTAACTCATTTACAATCTGAAGTAAAAAATCGGGTCGATCCATAATACTGCTGTTCAAATAGGGGAATTCTGGGTCCAATGGCGGATCATCCACAACGACGATAACGCCTGGTCCTTTCACGCTTCTAAAACCCGAAATAATTTTGTATTTTTCTAGTTCTGCACTTAGGTTTTTTACAAGTACATCCTCTTTTGATTCAGCATCTTCGATTTCTTTTATTTTTGCTTCCAGTGTATTTAGCTCCTCAACAAGCTGCTGCTTCTCTTCTTTGGTTTTCTTCAGTTCACTGGCAAGCTCTTGCGCTTTCAATGTCGGTATAACGCCGCCGGTATCTTTTTGAACGGACTTGAATTGCAGTGCCAGAACAAGTCCTAATATTACACAAACAATTGAAACAGCAAACTGACCTCTTATATTGGTGCTTTTCATGATTCTCCTCCTATTACTCTACAGGGCGAAAACTTGAATGCCCGTCATAACGAATATCAATAACGCCTCGTGTTATATCCTTTTCTTTTATATCTAATAGTATCTCATTTAATACCTGTAGCTTATAATCAAAATGATTGCCTATCCCTACTCGGCAAAGTAAGGTATCTGTAAGTCTAATGATGACATTATCTTTATCCGTAACATCAAGTTCCAAAATATCAATCTGCTGACTGTCCAATCCATTCACGATTCTCAAAGCATTTCCTAGCTGCTCCCTATCTTTTACTTTCAATTTCTCGCCTTCGACAAAATTATCAAATTCTAGGCCTTTAACTGCCTTTAGCCCATTCAAAGTTTCACTAGATCTTAATACCATTCCTTCTCTATCAATATAAATATATACACCCATAAATGGAATTGCCGCCGCTTCTTTTCTCTCCACAATTTTGATTACAATTTTATTGGGCAATTTTCTATTCAGTTCGACAGATTTAATGTATGGATTTTTTAAAAGATTGTCTTCAATCATCTTGATCTTTTCTTTAAATATATTATTGCCCAAGGTGATTCCTGAGTCAATTATAACTTCTTCATTCGACAAAAAAACATTCCCTTCGACATTAATATGTTTTACATCAAAAAAATCTGTTTTAAAAAAAATAATAAAGAAAACGGCACACAATAATACCATGATGATAAGCATCGTTTTCATCTTGTTTTTACGTACTTTCTTCTCAAGATTGTCTTTTATCATATGAATCTTTCCCACCTTATTGATTGTCCAACGAAAAGTGAAAATAAGAGCAGCTCATGCTGCCTTTAATTACTCCGGTAAATTTGCGCTCCCAGCTGTTGTAACATTTTATCCAGTTTGTCATAACCTCGATCGATATGGATAATATTATCTACAGTTGTTATTCCCTCAGCTGCTAAGCCAGCCAAAACCAAGGCCGCACCTCCTCGAAGGTCCTTAGCACTAACATTGGCTCCTGTCAGCTTTTTTACACCTTTTACAACGGCTACCCTTCCATCTATTTTAATCTTGGCACCCATCCGTGATAATTCATCAACATGTTTAAATCTATTTTCAAAAATTGTCTCTGTTATCATGCTGGTTCCCTTTGCAATAGTCATCAATGACATAAATTGTGCTTGCATATCCGTTGGAAAACCAGGATAAGGTAAAGTTTTTATCATTTCAATCGCCTTTACTGTATTCGGACTTTTTAGTTTTATGCTGTTCCCCTTGTCTAAAACAAGACAACCTGCTTCCTTCAACTTTGAAATAACAGGATGTATATGTTCTTTAATAACATTATGAAGTAAAATATCCCCTCCCGTAATTGCTGCTGCTACTAAAATCGTACCTGCAACAATTCGATCCGGTATAATACTAAGTTCCCCTCTACTTAGTTTTTCAACACCTTCAATGATTATCTCACTGGTTCCCGCACCTTTCACTTTTGCACCGATCACATTCAAGTAGTCTTGTAACGCCATAATCTCCGGTTCTTTTGCTGCATTTCGGATTCTCGTGGTACCTTCTGCTTTTACAGCTGCCAGCATGATATTCTCCGTTGCACCCACACTGGGATAATCTAAATTTATATCACATCCCTTTAGATGCGTCACTTCACATTCCAAGAATCCATGGGCTTCATGAATCATTACACCTAGTTCACTAAGGGCTTTTAAGTGCAAATCAATAGGACGAGGGCCGATTTCACAACCGCCAGGATAACTCACCTTGATTTTACCACAACGAGACAAGATTGCCCCCATTAGAATAATCGAAGATCTCATTTCCCTGACTAGTTGTTCAGGTATTTCATAGGTTGACAAGGTGCTTGAGTCAACCATTAAAACTGAGTTTTCAAAGGATGTCTTACAACCAATGGATTTTAAGATTTCTATCATTGTATCAACATCTCTTAAATGAGGACAATCATATAATATATTCTCCGAACCATTCATTACGGTAGCCGCCAGAATAGGCAGCACCGCATTTTTAGCCCCATTAATCCTCAACTCACCACTCAATTTATTATCACCTTGTATAACGAACTTGCTCACATAATCCACCCCCGAGTTTTTTGCTGATAACTAATCTTGATATTATGTACCTCATCTATCTTCATTCCGATGATTTACCAAATATATTAATTATCATATGCACAAACTCACAAGGTGTTACAGACTGTATTTTAACAGATTTTTTCCTAAACTAGCACAACACATTAAATTACGCATTTAGTAACTGAATAATATTATCATAGATTAAGTCAGTGGCATTCATTTTTGACAAATTTCTACTTTTCATCCCCATTTCTTTCAATCTTTCCTTATCTTTAAGTAATAAATTTAACAATTCAACAATATTTTTATCATTTATATCCTTTTCTAACAATAATACTGCGGCACCATTTTTCTCCAGCACCCTTGCATTATACTCCTGGTGATTATTTGTAACATATGGCGATGGTATTAAGATAGCTGGTAACCCAACTGCCGTAATTTCTGCGAGGGTTATAGCTCCTGATCTGCAGATAACCAAATCCGCTGCTGCCATATATTGCGGAATATCGTGTATATATTCTTTTATACGAATATTCTTACTTAACACAATTTGATTCGTATTTAAATCTCTTAGCGTATTTTCATAATGATTGTTTCCGGTACAATGAATAATACAAACGTCTTCTCTCCCGTTATACTTTTTTATAACTTTTAACATCATCTCGTTAAGTTTCTCTGCGCCCCGGCTTCCTCCAAAAGAAAGAATAACCAACTGCGTTTCAGATATCCGCAGATCTTTTCTGCACTGTTCCTTGTCCAAAAGAAAAAAATCTTTTCTGATAGGATTTCCAGTAACCACAATCTTGTTACTATTGTTAAAATAGTCTTTCGATTCTTCAAAGCTGACTAAAATTCTATGAACAAATTTACTGAGTATTCTATTTGTCACTCCTGGAATCACATTTTGCTCATGTATAACCGTCTTTATATTAAGTAAAGAAGCAATAAATAACACTGGCCCGCAGACATATCCTCCTGTACCTATAACTAAATCGGGTTTGAATTCTTTTATCACCCTTGCAGCATCTACAATACCTACAAATAGGTCCTTAAACGATTTTAGTGTGTCTGGTGATAATTTTCTCTTAAATCCACTTACCGTTATTGTTTTGAACGGATATCCGGCTTTGGGGACCAGTTCACTTTCAAGTCCTTTTTTTGTTCCAACAAACATAATTTCTACATTTTTAATTTCCTCTTTCATTCGATTTGCAATGGCAACTGCAGGATATATATGTCCTCCTGTTCCACCACCAGCAATCAGTACTCTCATTTTTTCAGCCCCTATCTAAAGTAGCATATCTTGAAATATTTAACAGGATCCCAATGGCTGTCATAAATATGGCCAATGAGTTTCCGCCCCAACTGATAAAGGGCAGTGCGATCCCCGTGACAGGCATCGACGATGTCGCCACGGCGATATTAATGATTACTTGTACAGCTACCATGGCAGTGATTCCTGTTGCAAGTAGACAACTGAACAAATCCGGTGCATTAATCGCAATCCTTACCCCTCTCCAGATTAACAGCAAATATAGAAGAATAATTGTCACGCATCCTACGAATCCCAATTCCTCTCCAATAATTGCAAAGATAAAATCATTTTGAGGTTCCGGTATATAAAGATATTTTTGAATGCTTCTACCTAAGCCCGTTCCAAACAAACCACCTGAGCCTAATGCCAGTAACGATTGAATTACTTGATATCCACTGTCTTTTGCATCGGCAAAAGGATCGATAAAACCGGTTAACCGTCTCATTCGATAAGGTTCTAAAGCAATCATGACACCCAACAGGCCTACTCCCGTTAGACCCATAAAAGATACATGAGACCATTTCATACCAGTCACAAACATCATAGCGAAAACAATAAATGTTATCGTAACAGCAGTACTGAGGTTGGGCTGCATCAGAATTAACCCTCCGTAAATCCCAATGATCACCAACAGGGGGACAACCCCTTTGAAAAATGATTTCATTTTCTCAGGATTTTTAGAGAGTAAAGAAGCTGCAAAAATAATTGCACAAACTTTGGCAACTTCCCCAGGCATAATGGTAAATCCCCCTACACCTAGCCATCGTCTTGCTCCGTTTAATTCAATTCCAAGAGGTGTTAGTACTAAGAGTAGTAAAACGATACTCATAATATAGGCGTAAATGGCTACTTTTTTATATTTCCAATAATCAAAATTCATACCGGCAAACATACCCAACAATCCAACAAAAGCCCACAGCAGCTCTCTTTTTAAAAAATGATATCCGTCATTCATTTTGAAATATGCATATGCATAGCTTGAGCTAAATACCATAATAATGCCAATCACGACTAGCAAAAGTACCGTTAACATTAGTGTAAAGTCACAGGACTTTCTTTTGGTCACTATTATGACCTCCTTATTTTTTTTACACAATCTTTAAAATGCTGGCCACGCTGTTCAAAGCTTTTATACATGTCCCAACTTGCGCAGGCGGGTGAAAGTAAAACCACATCACCTTTAAGGGCATTTTTACTGGCAACATCTACGGCCTCATCTAAATTCTTAACGAGTATACAGTGCTTAAATCCACATTTTTCTGCTGTATTCTTTATTTTCACAGCAGTTTCACCAAATAAAATCATATGTTTTACTTTGTTTGAGAATGTATTGATAAAATCAGTAAAGTCACTACCTTTATCCATGCCCCCTGCAATCAATACGATAGGTCTTCTCATTGCTTTAATTGCTGCAATAGATGAATCTGGGTTCGTTCCTTTCGAATCATTGATATATTGCACCCCATCAATTTCATCCACAAATTCGATACGATGCTCTACGCCTTTAAAGCTTCTTAAGGTATACGCAATCCATTGAATATCAATACCTACCCAATATGCTATGGCTGCTGCAGCTAATGCATTTTCAAGGTTATGATCGCCTGGTATTTGCAGTTCATCAACATCACAGATGATTTGATGTGCTTTCCCTTCTTCCTTTACAACAATATGATGCTCAAGGACAAAAGCACCATGATCTAAAACCTTTTTTCTACTAAAAGGAATAACATATGATTTTGTCCGTTTTTTAAGATTATACACAATCTCATCATCTGCATTCAGCACTAACTTATCAGCAGCTTCCTGATTTTTAAAGATATTAGCCTTTGCATCTATATAATTATCCATTGTTTTATGTCGATTAAGATGATCCGGTGTAATATTCAAAACTGCGGAAATAATAGGTTTGAAACCCTTAATGCTTTCCAATTGAAAACTGCTGACTTCAGTAACCATATATGCATTTTCAGATGCCTCTAAAGCTTTTGACACAGCAGCAACTCCAATATTTCCCACAACATATGTTTCTGTCTTTGCATTCTTGAAAATCTCACCAGTTAACGCTGTTGTTGTGGTTTTTCCGTTCGTTCCGGTAATGGCGACGAATCGACCTCTACAAAGTTGATATGCCAATTCTAGTTCTCCAATAATCTCCTTCCCACAGGCTCTCGACTTCTCAATAAAAGGCAAATCTGTTGGTACACCCGGACTAAGCACGATCAAGTCAAACCCTTCTATCTCATCATCCAGAGGATGTCTCCCTAGAATATATTCAACTTCAAATCTTGATAATTCGTTCATGATCTCTTGCAAGTGATCCTTGCTCTTAATATCATTAACAGTAACATAGGCTCCTGCTGTTACTAACGTATTTACCGTTGGTATACCTGAAGTAGCCAATCCAACAACAAGGACTTTTTTATCTTTTAAAACCAAGCTAATCCCTCTCTTTCAAAAATCAAAACTTTTTTCATTGGTCATTAGGCATCTGAAATAAAATAACTGATCAAAGATGCTGAGGATATTTTGTGCCAGACAAGGAGACAGGTTCCGCTGCTAGCAGCGCTATCGGCGGGTTCTGTCGACGCAGTATGACGCAAAATAGACCAGCATACTGACAGTTTATTTTGTTGAAGATGCCTTAGCTTAAGCTAAATAATCCGATAAAGCATAATATCAGTGTTACAGACCAAAAAACTGCTACAACTTTTGTTTCTTTCCATCCTTTTAACTCATAGTGATGATGTAACGGACTCATTCGAAAAATTCTCTTTCCTGTTAATTTGAACGAAAGTACCTGCAAAATTACAGATAAAGTTTCTGCAAAATAAATTCCTCCGACAATAGGAATTAATAGTGTAAGATTCATCAATATGGCAACAGCAGCAATGGCGCCTCCCAAAGCTAAAGAACCCGTATCTCCCATAAACACTTTAGCAGGATGAGCATTAAATCGTAGAAATCCTAAACAGGCGCCTGTTAGCGCTCCACAAAATACAGCTAAACTCGGATAGCCCCAATTCATAGCAACAAGGCTAAAGAAAGATGATATAATTAACGTCACTCCTGCAGCTAATCCATCTAAACCATCGGTAAGATTTACACTATTAACTGTTGCAACGACAACAAAAGCGATATACGGCACAAACAGTATTCCTAAATCCCAGTATTGATGAATGAACGGAACCAATATCTTTGTTTCATTGACCGAAACTTTCGATTGATATATGGCTATGATTACTGCAATAATAATCTGTCCCATCAGCTTTTGATACGCTTTTAAACCCAAATTTCGCTTTAACACAACTTTAATAAAATCATCAATAAATCCAATAAGTCCAAAAGATATCATAGCAAATAAGATAACAAATAAATCCCTGTTCGTCATACCTGATGTCAATGACGTTATTACAATAGCAGCGATCATAATAATTCCACCCATGGTAGGAGTGCCTGATTTGACTATATGTGACTTCGGACCTTCTTCTCGAATGCTTTGTCCAACCTTTAACCTATGTAGAATGGGAATCAGAATAGGTCCTAGAATCAGTACAATAAAAAATGAAACGACAATTGGCACAATTAATTGCTTATACTGTATCATTCATTGAACTCCTCTCTTGTATATAAGTGCAAATGGTTTCCATCTTCATGCCCCGCGACCCTTTTACCAACACTGCATCTCCAGCTTGAAGAAAATCGTCTAACACTGTGATGGCCTCTCTATTGTCCTCACAAAATATTACTTTTCCTTGAGTAAGGCCGCTTGCAATGGCGCCTCTTCCAATGTTGACAGATTCCCGCCCCACAGCGATCAGCATATCGATGGGATATTTAGCTGCCTCAGCACCAACAGCATAATGTCCGGGCGAAGCCTGCTCTCCCATTTCCAACATATCTCCTAAAATAGCAATTTTCCGTAAAGAATTTATTTTCGATAATACACTGAGAGCAGCTTTCATCGAATCCGGACTAGCATTATAGGCATCATTGATCAACTTGACATTCATTTTTGTATTCGTAATAGAAAGGCGCATAGAGCTACCTTCAAATTCTTGTAGACCTTTTTGAATAAGATGCATTTCCACACCAAGGGTCTTACCAACGACAATGGCACATAATGCATTATAAACGTTGTGGATACCAGGTACGCGAAGCGAAAAATCATAGACTTTTCCCTGTTCTTCAATTTGAAATATAGTACCGTGTTCACCGCAATCTTTCAAAGCCAGCGGCATTAAGTCATTATTCTCTTCTAATCCAGCATAAACAATCTTGTAATCTAAATGCGTACGCCTTAATGTTCTCAGATACTTATCATCGCCGTTCACAATTAACGTATTTTTTTCCTTCATGTAAGTAGCAATCTCCATTTTAGCTTTAAAGATGTTCTCTTGAGAACCAAGATGTTCAATATGGGAAAGTCCTACGTTCGTAATCACACCTATATGCGGTTTTACGATATTTGCTAGCCTATCAATCTCACCAAGGCTGCTCATACCCATTTCGAAAATAGCAGCTTCATGTCCCTGTTCTAACTGGAAAACCGTGATTGGCAGACCGATATGATTATTCAAATTTCCTGCATTTTTCAGAACTTTATATTTCTGCGATAAAACTGCATAAATCATATCTTTGGTCGATGTCTTTCCAGTACTTCCCGTAACAGCAACGATTGGGATGTTAAACCTATTTAAATAGTAGGCAGCCAGTTGATGGAATGCTTTTAATGTATCTTCAACTTTAATCAAGCAGTATTTATCATCTTCAAAGGCATCTTCACACCCCTCCGTAATGAAGGCAGCCTTTGCACCTGCTTGAAAGGCATGGCTAATAAAATGGCTTCCATTATATTTTTCCCCGATAATGGGGATAAACAATTCTCCGTCTTTAACTGTCCTCGAATCTATAGATATCCCAGTAATGATCCCTTCACCATTTCCATATAGTAATTGTCCGTTTACGGCTTCGACAATTTCATGAACCGAAAGCTTCATCTTTTACTCCCCCCTCAGTATCTCCTGAGCAATTAATCTATCATCAAAATCGATTACGTTACTTCCAATGATTTGATACGTTTCATGTCCCTTCCCAGCAATAACAATCACGTCACCTGGAGTAGATGACGCTATAGCCTCATGGATTGCCATTCTTCTATCTACTATCATTTTATATTTGCAATCTGTCTTTTTTATTCCATTTTCTATTTCCTCCATAATTACTCCCGGATTCTCTGTTCTCGGATTGTCACTGGTGATTACACAATAATCCGATAGTTTGCCTGCAATTTCACCCATCATTGGTCGTTTTGTTTTATCTCGATCACCACCACATCCGAAAACAGTAATTAATTTTCCTTTTACAAATTCCTTCGTAGTGTTTAGTACGTTCTCCAATGCATCGGGAGTATGGGCATAATCCACAATAATACAATGATCCCCCGTATTTCCTACTAATTCAAATCTGCCTGGAACCCCTTTGATGGATCTTAGTCCGTCTTGAATTTGTTTTAAATCATACCCTAATATGTAGCACACAGAGGCTGCCGCCAGGGCATTATATACGGAAAATCTTCCCGGTGTAGCTATTTCAACAGGTCCTCTATACGCTGGTGTAACAAGGGTAAATCTTGCTCCTTTTAGAGATATACTTACATCTTTTGCTGTAATATCGGCACCCTTATTCATACCATAGGTAAGCAATTTCACAGGAAGTCCCTCGATTACCTGCGCGATTTCTACACCATAGGGATCATCAATGTTGATGATGTTAGCCTGGGTTGTTTTATAAAAAAGCTTGGTTTTCGCCTTTTTATAGCTTTCTATGTCCCCATGAAAATCCATATGATCCCGCGTTAGGTTTGTAAAGACGCCAATAGAAAAATGTACATCTGCTACTCTCCCTACCTCCAGTGAATGGGAGGATACCTCCATGACACATGTGTCTACGCTTTTCTCCAGCATTTCAGCAAAAAGCCTCTGAAGCTCTAACGATTCAGGTGTTGTATTTACAGCTTTATATTCTTTGTCTAATATTTTGTAGGAAATGGTACCAATGAGCCCACTATTTCCCCCATTTATTTCCAATATTTCTTTGATAAGATAGGTCGTTGTTGTTTTACCATTTGTCCCGGTAATTCCTATCATATTCATCTTCTGAGAAGGTCGCCCATAATAATCCGCAGCAATGGCTGATAGGGCCTTTCTCGTGTCATTCACTCTGATAATCGTTATGTCCCCTTCTACATTGATCTCTTTGTTTACCACTAAAGCTGCAGCACCCTTACCAACCGCACTGGATGCAAAATCATGGCCGTCTACCTGTGAACCTTCTAAACAGACAAAAACATAACCCTTATCTACTTTTCTGGAATCATATGCAATCCCCGAAATCTCTATATCCGTATTGCCGTAAACATCTATTACTTCAGCAGTTCTGATAAGATCACTTAACTTCATAATCCCTCTCCTTAATAATATTTTATGTCCCTATTATTGACTAGGAATTCTTTTGGTAAACAAAACGCTTGAAAAGGCAACTTAAAACAAAGTGGTATACCTTTGATTCAAGTTGCCTCTTTATGTTTACATTTGTATACATTATATCATAGTTTGATGAATTTGAAGCTAAGTTCCGGTATTTTTCGAATAATTATTTCACAATTTAACGACCATAAATCAAAAAGATTAGTTATTCTGCAAGTATAGTATAATGATCGACTTTTCCGGTATCTTTGCTCCCGGCTTTGGAAATTGGTCCACCACAACAACATCTGGATTTTCCACATTAATTGGATCTGTATCAAATTGAAGTTTACTTTCAGAAAGTAGCTTAGCAGCTTCTTTCAAGCCAAGATTCCTTACCTCTGGAACCACAACCTCCTGCTTTGCATATTCAGCTGCTTCCTTTTCGTTAAACTTTGGTTCAACATCTAAATAACGCAAACTGTCTTTTAGGATCTCATGCACTGCTGGAGCAGCCGTTAAACTTCCAAAGTGTACACCCTGTGGCTCATCAACTACGACTAATACAGCTAGTTTAGGATCATCTATTGGTGCCAGTGCTATAAATGACGAGTATACCTTTCCCGCAGCGTATCTACCGTTTTCAATTTTATCTGCAGTACCTGTTTTTCCACCAATTCTGTAGCCAGGTATGTATGCGCTTTTACCAGATCCATCTGTTACAACCGTTTCCATGATCATTCTGAGCTCTTTTGCCGTTTTATCAGAAAGGACCTGTCTAATCATTTTGGGTTCAAACCGATGAATAACATTATTGGAGTCATCCACCAATTCTTTTACAAGGCGAGGTTTCATCAACTTTCCATCATTTCCGATTGCAGCAATTGCGTTAATAAGCTGAATTGGTGTTACTGAAATACCATGACCAAAGGAGATCGTAGCCAGTTCTACCGGCCCAACATTTGCTTTATTTTGTACAATTGATCCCCCCTCGCCCGGAAGATCAATATCTGTTATTTTTGAGAAACCAAAAGCATCTATATAATGATAATATTTTTCTACGCCTAGTCGCTGTCCGACTTCAATGAAAACCGGGTTGCATGAGTTTTGAACCCCCTGGGTAAAGGTTTGAGCTCCATGGGGTCTATAGTACCGCCAACATTTAATTCTTTGACCTGCTACGGTAATGGATCCAGTACAATTAAACGGTGAATCGGGTTCAACAACACCTTCCTCTAAACCAGCAGCAGCTGTAATCAGCTTAAATGTTGATCCTGGCTCATAGGTATCACTGATAATAGGATTTCTCCACATTTCATTCCAAATTTTTTGCTGTTCTTTTGTATCAACCGTCTCAAACTCTCTAAGTTTATTCTCATCTAGAGGAACTCTGGGATTATTTGGATCATAATCTGGCTTTGTCGCCATAGCTAGAATGTCTCCTGTTTTAGGATCCATAACAATGCCCATTACTTTTTTAGCTTTCGTCTGAATCATAGTGTTTTCAATGGCCTTTTCTACAAAGTGCTGAATGACTTCATCAATAGTCAAAACAACGTTTAAACCATTTTCCGGTTCATAGTATTTCTCTGTTCCATATGGAAGTTGCCTTCCAACAGCATCGGTGTTTTTTATCCATCTTCCTGGAAGACCGCTTAAAAACTTATTATATTCTAGTTCTATTCCTACTAAGCCCTGATTATCATCTGTTGTATGACCTAAAATATGGGCAGCAAAATTTCCAAATGGATAATATCTCTTATTATCTTCAGCAATCCATATGCCCTCTAGTTTTGCAAGTCGAATAGCGTCTGCTTTTTCTTTATCAATCCATTTCTCAATCTTTACCAAACCTACTCTTCTTGAAATTTTATCTTTTATCTCACCTTCGTCTTTTTCTAGTATTTCTGCCAATTCCTTAGCGATTTCATCAACTTTCCCAGACCGTTCTACTTCTGCTGGTCTAGCCCAGACAGTATTCGTACTGGCACTGACACCAAGCTCTTTCCCTTTTCTATCATAAATTGTCCCTCTTTTTGCAGGAATAGGAATATCTCTTGTCTGCTGTACATGTGCTAGTTGACGATATTTTTCTCCATTGACAATCTGTATCCATCCTAAACGGATAACTAATCCAAAAAGTGCAATATTTACCATGAAAAGCAAAAAAATAAGCCTTTTTTTGTTTGCTATACTGGGTACTGACAATTTAGGTGCCTCCTCTACGTACAACAATATTAGCTAATCTATCAGTGAATAGAGTTTTTGCATAGCAACCTTTATATTCGCAAAAAATCCAGTCTTCCCCTTAGCCACTTCAGCTAGCTCAAGTTCTTTATCTGATATTCCTTCTGTTTCTACGTTTGGAATGGTTAGAAAAATCATTTGTTCTTTTGTAGGATATTGCATTCCCAGCAAATTTTTTGCTTTTTCTTCCACCAGATCGCTTCTCTTGACCATTTCTACTTTTACTTTTAAATTTTCAATCTGGTTTTCAAGCTGTTTCATTTCATTTTCCATGTTATGTAGCCTATATTTGGTTTCTGTCACCTGAACATAACCTAATAGCACACCGATACACAAAGCACCTAGAATACTAACCGAAAAAAATACCTGGAGCTTTTGAAATACGCTGACCTTGCGTTTCTTCTCTTTTGTTTTTATTTTTTCTTGATTCTGCTCAGCCGTGTTTTTCTCGTACGTATAATCATAGTACTTCCTTTGTGCTACTAACAAGTTTATTCACTCCTTTGAGTTTTTAGAACATCAAACCTTTTCAGCTACTCTCAACTTGGCACTTCGTGCCCTTGGATTATTCTCTAGTTCTATTTCGGATGGTAAGATGGGTTTTTTACTAATTATCCTCAAGCTTGGAGCAACATTACATGTGCAAATCGGATAACCTGGCGGACACTTGCAAGATAGACTTAATTCTTTAAAAACATTTTTAATAATTCTATCTTCGAGAGAATGAAATGTAATCACACATATTCTTCCACCTGGATTCAATTTGCTTGAGACATCTTTAATGGTCTGCTCCAGTATATCCAACTCATTATTCACTTCTATCCTTATGGCTTGAAATGTTCTCTTTGCAGGATGAGGTCCTTCTCTCCTGGCACCGGCAGGAATAGCTTTTTTTATGGTTTCAACCAACTGTCCTGTTGTTTTAATGGGCTCTTTATTTCTTTCTTTTACAATAAAGCTTGCAATTCTCTTTGCCCATTTTTCCTCTCCATATTCACGAATAATTCGTTCTAGATCATCTTCATCATACTGATTGACGACATCTTCTGCTGAAAAATTCTTTGTTACATCCATCCTCATATCCAAAAGAGCATCCTGCATATAGGAAAACCCTCTGCTCTCTTCATCTAACTGATAGGACGAAACCCCCAGATCCAATACCATACCGTCAATACCCGTTATATTCTGCTCATCTAATATGTTTTTTATATTTGAAAAATTACTGTGAACAAGAACTATTTTATTTTTAAAGTGTTCCAGTCTTTTTTTTGATACATTCAGTGCATCTTGGTCTTGATCAATTCCTATTAAGGTACCATCTATCCCTAAACTTTCACATATCTTCGTGGAGTGTCCTGCTCCACCCAGCGTACCATCTACGTAGATACCATTAGCTTTAATATTTAGACGCTCAATCGTTTCATTCAAAAGTACCGATGTGTGCTGGAAATTCATGTAACCACCTGCTTCCTTTTTATTGCCCATAGTATTCTCATCCCCATCAGGAAATATTAAATACCTAACTGCGCCATTTTCTCTGCAATATCATCATAACTTAGATTTGCAGCTTCATTGTATTGATCCCATTCTTCCTTGCTCCATATTTCTACCCGTGTGGAAACACCAATGATGATTAAGTCTTTATCCAATTTTGCATGCTCTCGTAAATTGGGAGGCAGTGTTATTCTGCCTTGTTTATCCAGTTCACATTCGGTTGCACCTGCAAAAAACATTCTAACGAATGCCCTTGCATCTCTGCTGGTAAGCGGTAACTGTTTTAATTTATTCTCGAAATTTTTCCATTCTTCTTGTGGGTACACAAATAAACAGTTATCCAATCCCTTGGTCGCAATGAATTTATCTCCTAATTCATCTCGAAACCTCGACGGAATGATAACCCTTCCCTTTGCATCAATTGTATGAAAAAATTCACCAATAAACACAACGTCCACCTCTTAGGGGAATTCCCACCACTTCTCACCACTTTCTACCACTTTTGTTTAAATTCTATAACAAAATCAAAATTCCTTCTCTATTCATGATATTTTTTACGCTTTTTATTAGGTCATCAGTACTATTTTCTCCTCTGGTTCCATGCATAAAAAAACTGGTAGCTTTTTGACTGTCTGCTACCAGATCAATTGATTTAATCCTCAAAAGCATAAAAAAGAAGAAGCCTAAGCTTCTTCTCGTATGCATTCATTGTAATTCTTATAGAATTGTGCAATTAAATAATCTAACTCCGTGCTAATCCGATAAATATCATCATAATTTTCATTATTGCTAATCATCTGATTTAATTCATATCGTAAGTTTTCGATTTCCAGCTTTATCACAGAAAACACCTCCACAAAATAAATAAATGTATTTTAATGGTAGTGGTGGTGTATTTCTATAATATTACAATTTTTTCCCATTGTCAATGACCTTTTATGACAAATTCATTACAGTTTTGCAAGAATTGTTTTAATATTCAAAAAAATCATGTCGATCCATTGAACAAAAAAGACTTTTTTGCATTTTTTCAAAAGTTTTAAGAAAAAGTTATTCATCATAATTCGACTAGACTTTCGCATTTTTCCTTTTTATTACAATTATAGACATCGCTAATAAAATAAAAATAATGCTGATTACCTGTGCCACTCTTAATGGCCCGATCATTAAACTATCCGTTCTTAATCCTTCAATAAAAAATCTACCTAAAGAATATCCTACTGCATACAGCAGCAGCAATTCACCTTGAAACTTCTTTCTTTTATCATACCAAAGCAAAAATGCGAACACAAAAAGGTTCCATATAGATTCATACAAAAAAGTAGGGTGTACTTTTACACCATCAACCATAATGCCCCAAGGTAAATCAGTGGGTCCACCATGGGCTTCCTGATTTATATAATTGCCCCATCTGCCAATAGCCTGTCCTAAAATAATACTGGGGGCACATATATCTGCTAATTTCCAAAATGATATTCGATGATATCTACAGAATAAATATCCTACAAAAACTCCTGCGATTACACCGCCATGTATTGCAAGTCCCCCTTCCCTTGTATTAATGATGCGCATAAAATCTCCCGCATAATATTCCCAATTGAATATTACATAGTATAGTCTTGCACCAATGATTGCAGCTGGTATAGCAAACAATGACATATCTAGTATTTTTTCTTCATTTATGTTCTCTTTCTTTGCTCGGTAGGATGCCAGTATAACACCAAGTATCATCCCTAATGAGATGAAGATGCCATACCACCTGATCGAAACACCAAATATTTCAAAAGCTACAGGATTCAAAATATATCACTCCTAAAAAAGGATTAGGTTGTCAATAAAGTGACAACCTTAGAATATTATAAACAAATAAAAAAAGAAAATCAAATTATTTGGGTAATATTGTTGATAGTATCATCATATTTTCATCGAAGTGATCCAAAAACCGCTGCTCAACCGTTTCAAATGCAATGTTTTTTAGCATATCAATATAATCAAACAGATTAATATCTTTAAAATAATAAGCTACAAATGTGGTAGCGATAAACTCCACAGAATTAAAATAGCTTAGGTGATTTCCAATTTGCTTTCGCTTGATCCTTTCGAAGTCCTCTCGATTCAGACCTGTCTTCTTTAGTTCTTGGATATGCTTTCTAACTGTATCTAAAACCTTTTGAGGATTTTTAGACTCTCCACCAATCATGGAATATCCATAATCAATTTCACCAGTATATTCATGTTCAAAGGTTTCATTGATTAATCCAGTCTCATATAAATGATTATACAGGTCTGAGCTCTTTCCAAATACCATATCGAGTATCAGCTTTGTAGAAATATCTTTGATGAGTAGTTCCTGACCTCTCTGACCATTATTTTTTTCCTTAAAGGCAATGTTGAAGAGTGGAATTGACACGGCTAATTTATTTTCAATATAAGACTGCACAACCGTATCTGGTTCTATTGGGTATACTCTTTCTATTTCACCTTGTACACCAATAACTTTATTTTGAATGTTTTTATCAACTACTTTCAATAATTCTTCCCATTTTACATCACCTACAACAAATAAAATCATGTTAGAAGGCGTATAGAAAATTTCATGGCATCTATATAAATCTTCTTTCGTAATTCGATTGATGCTTTCTACCGTACCTGCAATATCAATTTTAACAGGATGCTGATGGTACATTGCTTTCAATGCATTAAAGAATACTTTCCAAGTTGGATTATCGTCATACATACGTATTTCTTGTTCAATGATGCCCTTTTCTTTGGCTACATTTTCATCGGTAAAATACGGACGCTGGACAAACTGTATTAATAGCGCTAAGTTTTCATAGAATTTGTCCGTACAGGAAAACAAATAACAGGTGGATGTAAAATTGGTATAAGCATTAGGATTTGATCCCAACTGCGAGAACTTGTCAAAAATACTGCCTTCTGGCTCCTCGAATAATTTATGTTCTAAAAAGTGGGCAATCCCATCTGGTACTTCTATGGCTTGTTCTGTACCTTGAATTTTAAACTTACTATCATTGGAGCCATAATTTGTGGCAAAGATAGCATACTGCTTTGTATAACCCGCTTTAGGGACAAAGAAAACCTTTAATCCATTATCAAATTGTTTATATAGCATTTGTTCTTGCAATGTTTTACTTTCGATTGTACTTAGTCCCATATTCTATTGCCCTCCTTTATTATCTCTAAGGAAGTAAATTGTATCAAGCACGATACCCTTTCCAGCCTCAATAATCATATCCTTATTTACTCTTCGGATCTTCTCGATCACTTCCTCAAGACTGTCATAATTGTCGCTGATGGCTTGCGTAAAATAGTAGTCTGCAAGCCCGTTGGGACTATCCGTCATGGATCGAATAGAGGTTATGATATATTTCTTAGCACTTTCTATATCATCTTCTTCGAAATTGCCTTGTCGCATTTCCTCAATTTCCTTATTAATAAGGCTCACAGTTTTATCATAATTTTCAAATTCAATCCCTGAGCCGATCATCATCAGGGATTTAAATTTTTCAATTCTTGAGAAAATATAATAACAAAGACTTTCCTTCTCTCGAACATTTTTAAATAGCTTTGAGTTTGGTCCTCCGCCTAGAATTGTAGAGAAGAGAACCACTGATTGATAGAGGTTGCTTTCATAAGGTATGTTGGTTCTATACCCCAATGTAAGCTTCCCTTGATTAATATCCATCTTCTCTTGCGTCATATTTACCTTTTCAGGATGAAACTCAATCTTTTCCCTTTTTATATCAATCATTTTTTCTCTGGGAAATTTCAACTTTTCTCTAATACTGCGTTCAATCAAAGTCTCATCAATATCTCCCACAACACAGATATCGATAGGAGAGGTTCGGATAAATTGCTGATAGTGGTCAAACAAGTTTTGTGCATTTATTTTTTCGATGTCTTCCAGATGTCCGTATTCAAAAAAACGATAGTTTTCTTGCTTGCACATTTCTTCAATACATCGATCGTAAGAATATTTCATTTTATCGTTTAATCTACCTTCAATTTTTTCAGCTAAGTTGTCCTTTTCTTGCGTAACATAATTTTGGGAAAAGTATCCATTCTCTGTATATGGATCATTAATCAACTCATTTAAAATGTCTAAGCCCTGCTGAAATATTTTTTGATCATCAATATATTTTTCATTGGGAACCGATAGTCCAAATTGCACAATATTTCTTTCCCCTTTTTTAGATACATCACTCCCCAAGGAAGCACCATATAATCTTTCAAGTGTTTTGGCAACATCTTTTGTTGTCTTTAAGCTTTTGGTACCACGGGGTAAGACCATGGAAAGTAAAGCATTATATGTTACTTCTTCTTTAATTAGAGGTCTTTGAAAAAAAACACGAACCAGATTGTTCTTAAACTTATCCGTTTTAATGATATGTAACCTAATTCCTTCGCCAATTTTCACAGGCATCAATTTCGTCAGCAAGACATTTCCTCCTCATTCACGATGATGTCTCATCATAGTATTTTTATATGTATTCCATTATTTATTATGGAATTCTTTCATTCTTTTATTCTTATAACCAGTTTTCCCCACTTTAATCATTCCAACTCTCTACATTCATTAATCGAATTCGATATTCAAGCTCGTCAACAAGCAACTGGTTGTCTCCCCAACCTGAAATATAATGAATATCCACATCCGTATCGATTTCTAAAGATGTGATCATTCTTTCTAAACGATCTTGATTTTCTATGGTATCACAAATATCACCCACATATACTAAGATAACTCTACCGACACCATATTCTTGCATTTCTTCAATTTTACCATTAATATCCTGTTCTCTCAAATAGGTATCGTCTAACTTAATTTTTCTTTCATCGAATCCGCGGTCAGTAAGAACTGATTTTACGCTTTCCATAAATAAATATTCTTCTTTTTTTCCACTTGGGGATTTATCCTCTGAATTTGATATATATGTCCCCAGCAAAATTATCCCCACATCACTGGGATGATAATCCTCCAATGCGTCATCAACTTTCTTTACTATTAATTTTACCATTTTCTCACTGTTCCATAGTGGCACCATATATTTGACTTTACTTGTTTTAAAATTCAACTGTTGGATGGATAACGCATTAACGATTTTTTTATACTCGTCAGACTCCGTTAGAAATACTGGTACGACGATTATTTTTTCATAATTTTCTTTATAAAGCTTAGTACCCATAACTTGATAATAATAAGGTATATCATTCCTGTAGGCAATATAAAGATCATAGTATTCTGTGAAAAGCTTCTTTAACCGTTGTTCTATCAGTAGTGATGTTTCTTTATACTTACTGACACCAATGCGTTCATAGGCCCTCTTATTTTGGTAGAGTTTCAATGGCAGCTGTAATCTCTTATGAAATTTAATGCTTCTTAGATGATTATTCAATTGGATTGGTAGATCATAAGTTATTGGTTCGCCATTAAAGATTAGTAAAACAGCAGTATTTCCGTTCTGATCTATGTTTATTGTTTCCTTTTTAAGATTATCATCATATCGAAAAAACGCTAGACTATAACATCCTATCAGTAGGCCAATGCCCAATCCCACGATCAAGTGCATGATAAGAATGAAATTCAAACTACGACACTGTAAAATAATATAAAACAAAAATAGTGATATGAATATGATTGCATACCTTTCCACAGACCCATAACCTGCCATAAAATAAATAATTGATATGCCTGCCAACGCAGAAATTACAGTATATAAAAATCTAAGGTTTGATTTCATAGCCTCACCCCCTTTTTATCATTTTATTGAAATGTACCATGTAATATGAAGAAAAGAAGGGAAAGTTAAAATATTCCCTTCTTCTATATATTTGGATTCACTTTTCGCATAATTTGATTCAGTTCATCTTGCAGCCCCGTAATAGAATCTCCCTTCGCAATTTGATCAGTAATACGTTTTATACAAGACAGTTCAACATAAACATTTTATGCTGCCTTCATTAAAACTATTGAATCATCTGATGCAGCATTACAATCTCCCTTTGATTGGTTGTCGGTAGTTTTACCTTTAATTCTCGGATTATCTCATCATCCAGCGTCATTCTTTCTGTTTCTCCTAAAATATTTGCTGCAACAATCCTACTTTTGTGAGAATCTCTATGATTGTCAACATAGTACAAAATTTCTTTAATCTGTTCCTTCCTATCCATCTTCTCAACCATCCTTTCGTATATTTGTCCATAGTACAGTTATAGTATAAGTAGATGGTTTTTAAGATATTCTACTGTTAGAAAGTAACTTAGCTTATTATTGAACTGCCTGAACATATACGTTATAATGGTATCTGTATTGAAAACTCACAATTTGTGCTTTGAAAGGAAGATATATACATGAAGTTAGGAATCGTAGGATTACCCAATGTTGGAAAAAGTACTTTATTTAATGCCATCACCAAAGCCGGGGCTGAATCAGCGAATTATCCATTTTGTACGATAGAACCAAATATCGGTGTCGTTGCCGTACCTGATAAGCGTCTTAATGTCTTACAAGAAATGTATGATTCAAAAAAAATTGTTCCCACCGCTATTGAATTTTATGACATTGCAGGTCTGGTTCGTGGAGCAAGCAAAGGTGAAGGACTAGGTAATAAATTTTTATCTCATATTCGAGAAGTAGCCGCAATCGTTCATGTGGTACGGTGCTTTGAAGATGAAAATATCGTTCATGTGGAAGGAAGCATCGGGCCATTGAGGGATATAGAAACCATAAACCTGGAACTCATTTTTTCAGATTTGGAAATTCTCGAAAGAAGAATGCAAAAGGTACAGAAGATGGCCAAATCAGATAAGGCCTTTCAGAACGAACTTGAACTATTAAATCTTTTAAAAGAAACGTTGGAGAATGGCAAATCCGTCAGGACCTTATCCTTCACTGAAGAAGAGCAGGAACTAGTTAAGTCTCTGGGCTTATTATCTTACAAGCCTATCATTTATGTGGCTAACGTTTCTGAAGAGGATTTATTAGAAGGAAATGATAATGCCATGGTACAGCAGGTGCGAGAGCATGCTGAGACAGAGAACGCAGAAGTGGTAGTTATCTGTGCTAAAATCGAGTCAGAAATAGCAGATCTAGATGATGACGAAAAGATTGAATTCTTGAACGATTTAGGTCTTGAAGAGTCAGGTCTCTACCGTCTTATCAAAGCAGGATATAAATTATTGGGCTTGATTAGCTTTTTAACAGCCGGTCCACAGGAAGTAAGAGCATGGACCATCGTTAACGGAACAAAGGCTCCTCAAGCAGCCGGTAAAATCCATTCTGATATTGAAAGAGGCTTTATCCGTGCGGAGGTTATATTCTTCGATGACCTTGTAGCGGCTGGAAATATCGTTGCAGCAAAGGATAAAGGATTAGTCCGTTTGGAAGGAAAAGAATATATCGTCAAGGATGGCGATGTGATTCTGTTTAGATTTAATGTGTAATACAATATATTTTACCTGAAGTATCCCCTTGCCGCGCTAAGAATAGAAAAACCTTTGTAGGAAGTATATCTTCACACAAAGGTTTTTTTGGGTTAAGTATTTTTTTGTGTCCGATCAAAGACTTCTTTCAATTGATCACTCTCTACAACGCAGGTTCAGCTAAGTCTTTTTTCTATTGACTAAATTTCTCTTTTGGCTGCAAAAATCGAGACGATTAATTTATCAAGACATTGACTTAATTTGATTACTTTTGGGTGGAGTAGATCGTATGCGTGTTCATGTATTAATTTATTCAGCTGCAGGCGAATAGACTCCATTTCTTTCTCCAGATCTTGTAATTTTAAATTACTGCTGACCATAACTGCCTCCCTTCTATCATCAAATTGGTTGAAAAAATATAAGGATAATTTATACTAATCTAAAAGAACCTGGTAGAATTTGATCTTTTCTTAAAATTAGAATTTCAAGCCTTTAAAACTAGCCACTTGATTTTTAATAGCAATTTCAGTCGGTAGTCTTTCAATACTTGAAGCGCCAAAGAAACCTACCACGCCTTTTGTCCTATCAAGAACATATTGTGCATCTTCCGGCTCTGCAATCGGGCCTCCATGGCAGATGACCATGATGTCCGGATTAATTGATTTTCCTGCATCATGAATGGCTTGAATTCTTTTCACGCAGTCATCCATTGTAAGGGCTGTCTCTGCTCCAATACTGCCTTTCGTCGTTAATCCCATATGGGCAACCAAAACATCTGCACCTGCACTAGTCATCTTTTTAGCATCTTCTTCATTAAATACATAAGGTGTGGTAAAAAGTCCAATTTCGTGGGCTTTTCTAATCATATCTACTTCCAAGTCATACCCCATTCCTGTTTCCTCAAGATTAGCACGGTATATCCCGTCGATTAATCCAACCGTTGGAAAGTTCTGTACTCCTGAGAAACCCATGTTTTTTAGTTCTTTCAAAAATACATCCATCATCCTAAATGGATCTGTACCGCAAACACCTGCTAATATAGGCGTATTTTTCACAACTGGAAGAACTTCACTTGCCATCTCTACGACAATCTTATTGGCATCTCCATAGGGCATTAAACCCGCTAATGATCCCCTTCCTGCCATCCGGTATCTACCGGAATTGTAAATGATAATTAAATCTACACCGCCAGATTCTGCAGATTTAGCAGATATCCCCGTACCTGCCCCCGCTCCAACGATAGGCTTTCCTGCTTCTATTTGTTGTTTTAGTCTATCTGCAATTTCTTTTCTAGTAAACGACATATGATAACCTCCCCTATCTTTCTTCCATCATATCGACTAGTCTTTTGGCCATTGCTAAAGCAAATTCTTCATGGTTGATATCCATATCCATTTCGATAAGCTCCACACGATCCCCATTAATATGAGTTCTTAAAGCGGTAAAAAGCGCTTGATCTTCTTCAGACCCGTAAAAAGGCTGTCCTTCTACATCTATTAGGGATACACCTTTAAGAGGTAAGAATAGCGCCGTAGAACCTTGTGCCATATTCAATTTGCCTGCAATAATCTCACCCAATTTTTTGTTTTCATCAATAGTTGTACGCATTAAAGTAACTGTAGCATTGTGTTTATATAATTTTCTGTTTTTGAACTTTTCGGGAACAGTATCCAAAGCTCCAAAATTCACCATATCCAAGGCACCTGTCGAAACCACCTGTGGTATACCCGCTTTCGCAGCAGCTTCCAGCCTGTTGGGTCCTGCAGCTAATACGCCTCCAACCAATTCATCACACCATTCTGTCGTTGTTATATCAAGAACACCTTTAATAAAGCCTGCTTCTATTAAGCCTTCCATAGCTCTGCCACCTGTACCGGTGGCGTGGAATACAAGAACTTCATAGCCATTCTTCTCTAAATATTCTTTCGCTTTGGTCACACAAGGGGTTGTTACTCCAAACATTGTGGCTCCAACAAGAGGCCTCTCCTTTTCTATTGCAGGTTGTTCTCCTCTAGCCATACCGGCAATTGCAAAGGCTGCATTAGATAGAATCTTTGATGATAAGCTGTTAATCCCTGATATATCAACCACTGAATACATCATCGTAATATCTTTGACGCCAACATAGGGCCTTGTATCGCCTGAAGCAACGGTTGAAACCATAAGTTTAGGCATCCCTACAGGTAAGGACTGCATAGCATATGTACCAATAGTTGTTCCGGCTGACCCCCCAAGGCAGATGATTCCTGCAAGTTCTCCATTTTTATCAAGTTCTTGAACTATTTCAGCGGCCCCTTTCATCATCACATCGATTGCTTCACCTCTGTCATTTCTGGATATCAGTTCACTTAATTCCAATCCCCCGGCTCTAGCAACCTCAGCGTTTGAAATATCTGGCTCAAAATATGGTTCTCCTTTTACACCAACATTAATAACCAAAGTCTTTACCCCTTGGGCCTCGATAATATCCCGAATAAATTTAAATTCTTGCCCCTTTGTATCTAGTGTACCTAAAACGACAACTTTTTTTCTCACCCTTATCCCTCCCTTTCATTTTGATATACTGTTATGCAATGAATATGCCAAAGCGTTTTTGGACAGTTGTGATTGATTGTTGGGAAAATAGCTTCCCATTTTGTATACTTGGTGAGAAAAGAATTTCCCAAAGAAAAAAATTGAGAAAATCATTTCTCAACTTTCATCAAGACTATATTTCTTAATTTTGTTATAAAGTGTTCTACGGGTTATTCCCAACTTTTCCGCAGCCTTCGTCCTATTCCAAGAAACCTCTTTCAACACCTCTGAAATAGCTTGTTTCTCAATTTGCATTGAATAGTTCATCGTTACTTCCATGATATTATCGGTAACGACTTCAGCAGTTTGCTGCCGCGACAAATCTTGTAAATGCTGTGGTAGATTCTCTATTCTAATATATTCATTATCACTTAATATAGCCGCTCTTTCCAGCGTGTGCTCTAATTCTCTAACATTTCCCGGCCAATCATATCGCATAAATATATCCAGGACATTTGGCGTGATTTTCATATCATTTAATGCAAATCGTTCTTTTATTTTTGTCAAAAAATACCTTACTAGTAGAGGAATATCTTCCTTATGCTTACGAAGTGACGGCGTATAGATAGAAATTACATTTAATCTATAATATAAATCTTCTCTAAACCTCCCTTTTTTTACTGCTTCTTGTAGATCTACATTCGTAGCACATATAATCCGCACATCTACTTTGATGGTCTCACTTCCACCCACTCTCTCAAACTCTTGCTGTTGAATAATCCTCAATAATTTAGCCTGAACATCCAGATCCATTTCCCCAACCTCGTCCAGAAAGAGAGTCCCTTTATTTGCCAGCTCAAATTTCCCTAATCTTTTGTTCCTTGCACCTGTAAATGACCCCTTTTCATGCCCGAATAGCTCACTCTCCAAAATACTTTTCGGAATAGCTGCACAGTTAATTTTTATAAATGGTCCATCAAATCTCAAACTATTATAATGGATAGCCCTTACGATAAGTTCTTTTCCTGTTCCACTCTCCCCTTGTATCAAGACATTGATTTTTTTATCAGCAATTTTATTTACTGTATCATAAATTTCCTGCATCGCACGACTTTGCCCAACAATCTCGTCGAAACCCTTTTTCTTAATAAGCTCCTGTTTTAATTTAATATTTTCCTTTTTTATCTTATAGAAATTCTTAAACTTATCCGTTGTCTCTCTTATACTAATCTCCGTAGGAATTCTTTCAAAGCTCGATCCCCCAATAAATCCAACGCACCGCGTATTTTCATAGAAAAAGTTTGCTTGTTCTGGATATTCGATGGGTCCTCCATAGACCATAAAAAAGATATTCGGATTTATATTGTAAGCCACATCAAAAATCTCTCCGGCATGCACAGCACAATCCTTCAAACTATTCCTTTGTTTAACACCTTTTTCTCCACCTACTGTCCATCCCAAATTAACGCATAAAACATCAACATCGGCATTAGCCATTCTTCCAGCTTGATCTTTATCGAAAACAAACGCAACGGTAAACAATCCCTTTTCTCTGGCTTTTCTCATAAACGCTACTTCCAGTTCATATCCTAAATTGTTTTCTTCCAATAATTTACGAAATTTCCCATCTATCAACCCCACCGTAGGAAAGTTGTTGACACCGTGAAAACCTGCATGAATAATTCGGTTTAACAACTCATCTTGTGTGTATGTTATATCTGTACAGCAAGCTCCAAATATGATCGGTTTCCGCTTAATTCTAGGTAATATCTCTTTTATTCCAAATTCCATCACTAGATTATTACTGTTCGCATAGGGCATCATGCATCCTAAAGAAGCAACTCCTGCCCCTCTAAATCTTCCCGCACTAAGAGCTAAAATAATATCTGCTCCCCCTTCATCAGCCTGTTTTGCCGATAACCCGGAACCAACAGCTACACCAACAATAGGTTTCGTATCTTTAATACTTTTATACAAGCTATCGCGAATAGCCATACGATCCATCATGAATCTAATCCCCTTATAATGATTATTTTTCTAACCCATATAATTCTACATACTTCCACAATTTCCTCCAATTCCTATTTTTGATTCAAACGAGAAAAATTAAAAATTGGTGAAGGTGTTTTTGATTTGTATTAAATACTTTTATTTAAAGGCTTGTAACACACTTGTTCTTATCTGCATATATATCTAGTAGCTTGAGAAAGCGACATAAGGACAAAAGATAATCCGTACAAGAGATTATATAAAAATTTAAAGGAGGCATTTTCATGGCAAACGTTGCACTCAATGAAATTCTTATCACGGTAAAGAATCAGACTGCTTTTGATGCACTTGCGTTAAGAACTGATTTTTACGATATTGAATCAACGAACACTACCGAAGCTAGAATTCAGTCAGTTTCTACTGATACTGGAAATGAACATACAGTTCAAAAATTGGCTGATGAAAGTTTAATCACAACAAATGTTCCTTTTGGCACGTTTGAGCTAATTGCCGCTAGTGATCAAGACAAACAAGGAGTTCGTGGTCTATTGGCCCGTATTACACTTAAGGCAGGATTGCTAAAACAAAGAAAATCCTAGCAGTGACTAGATATACAGTTGTTATTGTTACACGTAAGACCTTGATCAACTGATCAGTCTCTATATAAAGATAAAGGGGGGGACTTTTTTGCTTAAAGATGATATTAGAATTCAACAGGCACCTAAAGAAGAAGATCGTGTAAAAATAGAAGAAGTTAATTTAAACAAACTCATAATTACTTTGCCTTTAGAAGGATTTACAATTAAAGCAGATACGCCTTTATTCAATATTGAAGGAATCTCTCCTGCAGAAATCGCGCTAATAGGCATTACGGCTAGTGAGTTCTTTATTCAAATGAATACGCCTGAATTTGATCTGGTAACCACCGTTCCCAGCTTAGAGTTTGAGGTATTCAATCCTGAAGGGATTAGAATAACTAGAATAGCTACTCCACCTGAATAAAGATGTATGTAACACACCTATTCTTATTTGCATATACATCTAATAGCTTAAGGAAAGGAGGTTTTTCTGTGGATGATCTTAAGCTTAACGAAATTCTTGTTCGACCAGTGGTAACTGCTGGTACCGCTCTTGCGTTAAGGACTGATTTGTACGATATTGAATCGACGAACACTACCGAAGCTAGAATTCAGTCAGTTTCTACTGATACTGGAAGTGAACATACAGTTCAAAAACTCTCTAATGAAAGCTTAATCGCAACAAAGGTTCCTTACGGCACTGTTGAGCTAATTGCTGCTAGCGAAGCAGTTAGGGATGTATTGGCTTTTGTTACTCTTAAGTCGGGACCTATCCTGTAGAAGTTTCATGAGCAAGCGTTACTTTTCGTGCGTTCTTGATTCAAATTAACACGCCGGAATTCGACCTTATAACCGTCGTTGTCAGTTTAATTTTTAGTATTCAATCCCCAGGGAATTAGAATAATTGCTCCACCTAAACAAAAGGGATTCCAATACCGCGAAAGGTATTGGAATCCCTTTTGTTTATAAAAATTTCAACTGTTGACTCTCCTTTTCTTCATCTTCTTTCTTCAGAAACGTACCGATTGCTGGAATGTTTCCCCTATAGTAGTCTAGATCGGAATACAGTACTTCCTCTAACAACTTGATTTCTTTCAGCACACTATCCTTTTTCGATTTTAGTACCTGAACTCCTTGTGAGTTTCTTGTAGTCTTAGGATTGATCTGACTGGTATTAAAAATCAATACCTTATTGATGCTGCTGATTGCAACAAGTTCCATATCCTCTTTAATCTTCATAAGGTATATTAATTCATCAGCATCGGCGTATGCATTGGCTAACTGTGTTCGGTTGGTTTTCGTTGCATAGCTTGTCATATCAATCTTAGCGCATTTCCCATTTTTGAAAAAGAAAAGCATGTATCCACTATAATCTGTCGTTGCTGTCATATAAATAATTTTCTCATTTTCTTCAAGGGATAATATATTTTGAAGGTAATCTCCTAAGCTGCTGGTTTTGCTATCCTCAAGTTCATATACCTTCTTTTTATATACAGTATGTTTATTGGTAAACAGCAACAGATCAGACTTGTTTGTTGCCTCTATTTCCTGGGTAATGACGTCACCTTCTTTTAGTTTATGTCCATTACTTCCCCTTAAACTTACTAAAGGAATTTTCTTGAGATATCCTTCCTTTGTAAGAAATAACTTCACATTGTAGTCTTCAATGAGGTCTTCGTGTGTTACCTCTTCTACATGATGTTCCTCGATGATCTCTGTTTTTCTATCTTGGCCATATTTCTTTGATACTTCTTTCAGTTGTTTTACGATAATCTTCTTTACTTTTTTATCACTATTTAGCGTTTCTTCAAGAGTCTTTAATTCTTTTTCCAGGTCTTTAATATCCTTCGTCTTGTTAAGAATGTACTCTTGGTTGAAGTTTCTTAATTTTATTTCAGCGATAAATTCAGCTTGTGCCTCATCTACCTCAAAGCCTTTCATGAGGTTAGGAATTACGTCTTTATCCTTTTTTGTATCTCTTACGATTTGTACGGCTCTATCTAAATCTAAGAGTATTCTTTCTAACCCTCTAAGCAAATGAAGTTTCTCAGATTTTCTCGCAATATCATATCTTAATCCTCTTTTGATACAAGTTACTCTAAAATCTATCCACTCCGACAGAATACTTTTTACGCCTAAAACTCTCGGATTTCCATTAATTAGAATGTTAAAATTGCAGCTGAAGCTATCTTGCAGTTTCGTATATTTAAACATCTTCAGCATGAGTTGTTCAACATCTGTTGACCGCTTAATATCCAACGTAATCTTCAAACCGTTTTTATCCGTTTCGTCTCTTATATCTGTAATATCTTTAATGGTGCCTTGTTTCACCAATTCGGTGGTTTGATCTATAATAGTTTCTACATTCGTCGTATACGGAATTTCATAAATATCAATGCAGTTATTCGTTTTGTCGTATTTATACTTTCCTCTTAAATGGAATGTTCCCTTTCCCTCGTCATATATTTTCCTCATGTCATTCTTGTTATAAATCAGTTCTCCACCTGAGGAAAAATCAGGAGCTTTCAGATAATCCATTATATCAAAGTCCTCATCTTCGAGGAGTTTAATCGTTGCATCACAAATTTCTCTTAAGTTGAAGCTGCAAATACTGCTGGCCATCCCTACTGCAATACCTAAATTAGGATTGACAAGAATATTGGGAAAGGTTGTAGGCAGCAGCATAGGCTCTTGCATTGTATTATCATAGTTTGGTACAAAATCAACGGTATCATTTCCGATTTCATTAAAAAATTCCTCACAAATAGAATCTAACTTTGCCTCAGTATACCTAGGAGCAGCAAAAGCCATATCTCTTGAATAATTCTTTCCAAAGTTTCCTTTGCTGTCTATATAAGGGTGCAGCAGGGCTTCATTTCCTCTCGTCAGCCTCACCATTGTCTCATAAATGGCCATGTCTCCATGGGGATTGAGTCTCATTGTCTGCCCTACAATATTTGCTGACTTAGTTTTTTGCCCTCTTAACAATCCAATCTTATACATCGTATAAAGTAGTTTCCTATGGGAGGGCTTTAATCCGTCAATCTCGGGCAATGCCCTGGAAACAATGACAGACATAGAATACGGCATATAGTTGGATTCTATGGTATCGATAACATTCATTTGTTTTATATTCATCCTTATTCATCCCCCTGTCTAGCTTACATCAGATATATCCAAATACTTATGTCCATGCTCTTCGATAAATTGCTTTCTTCCGGGAAGATTGTCTCCCAAAAATAGCTCAAAAGCTTCTTGGGTAGCCTTCGCTTCCGTAGGGGTAACTTGTACCAATCTTCTAGACTCTGGGTTCATGGTAGTTTTCCACATCATTTCTGGCTCATTTTCGCCCAATCCCTTTGAACGTTGGATTTTAAATTTTCCCTTTATTTTCTTGAGAATTTGACTCTTTTCCCCTTCCGTATAAGCAAAGTGGCTGTCACCTTTTTCATCTGTAATTTCATATAATGGCGATTCGGCAATGTAAACAAAACCTTGTTCAATAAGTGTGGGGGTAAGCACATACAACATGGTAATAATCAAACATCGTATTTGGAAGCCGTCAACATCAGCATCGGTACAGATGATCAGCTTATTCCACGTCATATTGGTTATATCAAAGTCCGTTAAATCTTTTAAGTGTCTCGATCGTACTTCTACGCCGCAGCCAATAACTCTAAGTAAATCCATAATAATATCGTTTTTAAATATTTTATCATAGTCTGACTTTAGACAATTTAGGATTTTTCCACGAACAGGCATGATGGCTTGGAATTCAGCATCTCTCCCCATCTTCGTACTTCCTAATGCAGAGTCGCCCTCTACAATAAATAATTCTCTCTTTTCCTTATCTTTTGTTCTGCAATCGACGAATTTTTTTACTCTGTTGCTAATATTATCGATTTTTTTACTTAATTGTTTTCTTACATCGATTCTCGTTTTTTCAGCTTTTTCCCTACTTCTTTTATTAACAAGTATTTGCTCCAGAATCTTTTCCGTTTCCAGTTTGTTTTCAATAAAATATATTTCTAATTTTTCCTTCAAAAAATCAGTCATAGCTTCTTTAATAAAAACATTGGTTATGGCCTTCTTCGTCTGATTCTCATAAGAAGTAATGGTACTATATGTGTTTGCAATTAAAATTAAGCTATCTCCAACATCTTGGAATGTAATCTTCTTTTCATCCTTATTGTACTTGCCTTCCTTTTGCAGCTTCTGGTCCAGTTCATAGACAAAGGCATTTCGAACGGCTTTGTCCGGCGAACCGCCATACTCCAGGAAAGACGAATTATGATAGTATTCTAATGCGTTAATCTCATTATTAAAACAAAAAGCTATCTCCATTTTCACTTTATATTGAGGCTTGTCTTCTCTATCTCTACCTTTTGTTTCTAGTTCAAAGTACTGCAGATCAGTAATTCCTTTCTCTCCGCTCAATTCTTTAAGATAATCCTTAATACCGTTTTCATATAAGTATGTAAAGGTCTCTCCACTTTCCTCATCATAGAGTTTAAAGGTAATTCCCTTGTTAACAATAGCTTGCCTTTTTAACGTAGTCTTAAAATAGTCCAAAGGGATATTTATGTCATTGAATACATCTAAATCCGGTTTCCATCGAATGATTGTTCCTGTATGCTCATATCCGCATTTTGTCTTAATATAACCTTCCTCTGTACCTGTTACATTGTCGCCCTTTTGAAAATGAAGCTCATATTTATATCCGTCCCGAAAAACCGTTACATCCATGTACTCTGAGGCGAATTGTGTTGCAGCAGTGCCTAATCCATTTAATCCAATACTAAATTGATAATTACTCCCTGAATTGTTGTCATACTTTCCTCCGCCATAGAGGATCGTAAATACAATTTCCCAATTATATTTCTGTTCCTTTGGATTCCATTCCAGTGGAATACCCCGTCCCTTATCCTTTACTTCAATAGTATTATCTTGGAATCTCGTTACCTCAATTAAATTTCCCCAACCTTCACAGGCCTCATCTCTACTATTGCCTACAATCTCCATGACTGTATGCTGGCAGCCTTCTATCCCGTCACTACCGAATATGACACCTGGTCTTAATCGGACTTTATCTTTTTCCACTAACGTTGAAAGGCTCTCATTATCATAATTATGTTTCTTTGTCATGGTTTCCCTCCTTTGAAAATCTTTTCAATTGTATAAACCTGTATCTTTCCACTTTTGCATTTCCTCGGAATATTCTTTATAACAAAAATATTCTATGTAACCTATATATGTCTCGAATTACAAGACTCTCTTGTTTATAAATTATTATGAATTGCTACATCTTTAATGAATTATCGAACATACGTATTATACCATTATTTTGAGTATAATCAAACAAATGAAAAAACCCCCTTGAAGTAGAGGTAGATAAAATTTCGTTGACATCTACTTTCAGGAGTTCGTCCGTCTTAGATCATCTATTTGATAGTCATTCCTAACATACTCTATTGCTTTTTCTCTTTAATTCTTTCATATAGCTCCTCTGCTGTATCAGCCTGCACAAGTTCATCATTCACAAGAGCAAATGGTCCAACAGCACAGTCACCGCAATATCCCAGACAAGACTCCACTTCCACATGCAAACCATCATTTTGTAGTTTGCTTACTACTTCATCTGTTCCATAGCTAAAATTATTCTCGCAAAATTTAATTTCTGTCATTTTCCTGTCACACCTCTTTATTTGTTTTTCTTTATTATCTCTACTAAATTGTCAAAAGATACACGGCTATAATCAATATCATCTAGATCAATCTCTTTTTCTATAGTAGTTTTCAATACAGGAGAATGTTTTATGTCTCCGATGACAATTGCACCAATCACCTTATTATTATTAATAAATATCTTATTATAAATCTTTTCTTCTGTTTTTTCTTCGAAAACAATGTGCGTAGCTTTTTCTTCCTCGACGATTCCCATAGAAAATAAGGAAATGTTAAAAGCATTCAACGTAGTTACAGGGACAATATGTTCATAACGGCTATCTTCTCCTGCAATATTGAGTCCTGCGACCTTACCATGTCCAATAGATATATTCCACAGTCCATAGATCTGTCCATCTAGTTCCGCCACATCGCCAGCTCCGTAGATATCACGAATATTTGTTTCCATTCTGTTATTTACGATAATCCCTATATTTGTTTTAACCTGGGTGTTCTCTAGTATTTCGATATTGGGCTTTATACCTATTGAGTAGAGTATCATATCACAGGTAATTGTATTACCCGTAGATAACTTAACTGCTTCTACATTCTCAGTTCCCAATATTTCATCCAGCTGCGTTTCCAGCATGATCTCTACACCATATGATTTAACCGCTTCTTCCAGTATTCTTGATGCTCTTTCATCTAGCTGCTTTGGCATGAGCTTTGGTAAAAGCTCGGTAATAATAACCTTCTTATTCATCTGAGATAGAGCCCATGCTGTTTCAAGACCTTGTATTCCCCCACCAATAACTAGAATTTTTTGTGCATTCTTTATTTGTTCTGTTATTGTCCATGCATCTTGAAGTGTTCTTAGAGAGTACACGCCTTTTTTATCGATCCCACGCATAGGTGGTTTAAAATTATGGGCTCCACTGGAGATTAACAATTTATCATAATTCATTTGATTATTATCTGCAATCCCAATAGTCTTTTTGTCAGGATTAATAGATATTACCTTTTGTCCCACATATAATTGAACATTATTCTCTTCATACCATTCTTTCTTTTGCAGAAGAATTTTATCTTCTTCTAAGGTACTCAGTATGCCTTTTGACAGCCGGATGCGATTATAGGGATAGAATCTCTCCTCTCCAAACAAATGTATCTCACTATTTTTATCTATTTCTCTAATCGATTTTATTGCAGTAATGGCAGCTACTCCATCTCCTATAATAACAATTTTCTTCGTCACATATCTCACACTCCTAAGAAGATACTTTCTTTCTTAGTTTTGTTCTATTCTTATCAACCATACATAAAGAAAAAATCTAAATATTGGAAATTATGTTATTATGCTCTCTATTCTTTCACATAAATAAAGGTTTTTAGTAAAAAAAAAGGAACAGCATAAAGCTATTCCTTAATATCCGCCGTCTCCGCCGGAAACGCCTTTCACAATTGCAACAGATGCACTTGCACCAATTCTGCTCGCTCCGGCTTCAATCATTTTTTTCGCAGTCTCTGTGTCACGTATGCCCCCTGAAGCTTTAACGCCAATATTAGGTCCAACTGTTCTTCTCATCAGCTGGATATCTTCAACAGTAGCACCACCCGTTGAAAAACCCGTAGATGTTTTTACAAAGTCCGCACCCGCTTCAACAGATAGCTCACAGGCTTTCATTTTTTCTTCTTCCGTCAATAAGCAAGTTTCGATGATGACTTTCAAGATACCCCGTCTATCAATGGCTTGAACAACACCTTTTATATCTTCCAAAACATACTGATAGTCCTTATCCTTTAATGCACCTATATTAATCACCATGTCAATTTCATTGGCTCCATTTTCTACAGCTATTTTCGCTTCATAAGCCTTTGACCTCATATCCATAGCCCCTAAAGGAAACCCGACCACCGCTGTGACTTTTACATCACTTCCAGCAAGAAGGTTTTTGACCAACGGAACATAGTATGAATTAACGCAAACAGAGAAAAAACCATGCTCTTTTGCTTCCATACAGACTTTTTCGATTTCATACTTAC
The DNA here is from genome assembly GCA_049324315.1 of Bacillota bacterium. Taxonomy (GTDB): domain Bacteria; phylum Bacillota; class Clostridia; order Peptostreptococcales; family Thermotaleaceae; genus JBMOKU01. Next base: position 86,132 of record JBMOKU010000007.1, read on the forward strand.
ATACATCCGGCTTAAGAATTGTATGATCAATGAACCTAGCTATACTCATATCAAAACCTCCGCTTATTTAATAACCTCACCCATATCACCATTCTTTATCCCTGCAGCGTTTCCTTCATCAATATCCACATGCATCTCTAAAGCGTATGTTGGATGAACTCTTACTAATACGTTATTAAATACAATGCCTCGTTTTCCATCAACTTTTACACTTACTACTTCTTTATCAACAACACCAAATTTTTCTGCATCTGTAGTATGCATATGGATATGTCTAGAAGCAGCAATAACACCTTCTTCTATCGTAACTTCACCTTTTGGCCCAACGATCTTTACTCCCGGGCTTCCAGCCAAATCTCCTGAATCTCTTACTGGTGGAGTTACACCTAATACAAATCCATCTGTAAGAGATATTTCGATTTGCGTATTCCCTCTAGCAGGTCCAAGTACACGAACATTCTTTAATGTTCCTTTAGGTCCGATCAAATCTACTTTTTCATTGGCAGCATACTGTCCGGGCTGTGATAGATCTTTCATAATTGTCAGTTCATAGCCTGCACCAAATAATACATCGATATGCTCTTTGCTTAAGTGGATGTGTCTGTTTGACATTCCGATAGGAACCATTTTCTCTTTCATTGTAATTCCCTCCAAGACTTTTATTGTTATTTTCGCTCCATGTATATTTTGTATACATAATACGCATATATTATATACCTACAACCTTAAAAAATCAACAAATTTTCCAATTTTAGCTATATATAAGAACGTTTATTTATTCACTAACATTTCGCCAATTCTATAGGCTTTTTCCATTATTTCTGCTCTTGCATTTACAAAATTGTTATCCGTATCATCAACAAATAGACGGTACTGATAATCTGTATTAATAGATTTAAAGAACAGATCCATAACTACTTCTGCACCAATAAATCCATGATCCTTTTGTTTAGAACCGGCGGTACAAATAAAGGCTCCTTTTCTCTTTTTTTCCCTCTCAATTGACGACTTACCCAGGGTATATTTGCTGGACCAAAACATTTGACATCGATCAATCATGGTTTTTATTTGACTGGATACAGAATTAAAATACAGCGGCGAAGCGATTACAATAATATCTGCTTTATCAAAAGCAGTATAAAGCTTTAACATATCATCTTGAAAACAGCACTGTCCCGTCCTTCCACAATAATCACAGGCAGTACATGGGTGTATTTTCAAATCCTTTACATATATTTTCTCTACTTCTGCTCCATGTATTGCTAAACCCTCTATCACTCTATCCAACAATATATCTGAATTCATTTTTCTTCTTGGGCTTCCCATGATCATAAGTGCTTTCAAATTTACTACCTCCAAATTTTTCGTTTATTCATTTCTACAAAACTATTTTATCAAATTTCATAAGATTATAGAATTATAACTCCTGAGTGATATGGCAATAATAATTTTATTGATACAACAAGGAGGGATATAGTGAAAATATCTGGCTTATCTGATGATACAAGATTAGAACTCCATAACTACGTTAAACGATTGATTCGTAAATATTATAAGGGACTGAAAAACGGATCATTACGCTGTGATATCTTCGTTGAAAAAATGCTGGCTTCAAAGACACAACCATCATGGCTTAAAGAAAATCCACATTTACTGCAAGATGAAGAATTTAAAGAGTCCCTTATACTATATATTAGAAATGCGTTAGAAAAATATGTACAGTTGGAAAAACAAAATCGCTATCAGCAGAATCAAAAAAGTAATATTTTAAATAAAGATAAACATATCACGAATAAAGAGAATACACCGATTACCATTATTCAAAAGCAAGAATTAAAGCAAGTTTTAAAAAGCCGCGGTTTTTCCTTATCTATCCCCATGGAGTTTTTAACATCTTTAGAAGCAACTTATTTAAAGGATTATGTTTTAAACGGTACATCCGTCCCTGTCGGTTGGGAAAAAGTATTAAACTACATAAAAAAGAGCACGTAATGTGCTCTTAAGATTATTCTGCTCCCCATTTTCCTTTTTTCATATGAACTTCCAACTCTGCAACAATCATTTTTCTTAAGAATATCGCCTGCTCTCTAGCTTTATTGAAAATTGCCACACATCCCGGATCTAGATCATCTTCAATACCGGCCTCAGCAATATCCTGAACTTCTTGCAAGATGTTATAAAGCTCCATATGCAGTCCGTTTGTAAATTCTGAACGAACCACTTTTGTTGCATCTTCTTCTTTTAGTTCAATAAATTTTTCCTTTGGCGCACCACACTTAGGACATTTTTCAGGAGCTTCCTCACCAGTATGGATATAATTACAGACTTCACACTTGAATAATTTCATGCTTATCATCCTTTCTTATACAAATCGATTTCATACGTTATTATGTATATCCCATTCTTTTCATTTTAAACACTATTTTAAAGAATCAATTCGATTTAAAATTTCATTTTCTGATAGTTCATCTGCATTTAACATTATAACATACTGATTGTTAGATGGTATAGCTGCACTGGTAATCATAGGCGGTTCAGCATATCCTTTATTTTCTGAATATACAATGGCGTCAATTGGATATCCGCCGCCATTTAAATCCGTAACCATATATCCTTTCCTCTCCAACCTCTCCACTAAGTTTTCTAGGCCATTCTGCACTGCAATAATTTTTGTGTACATAAAATAACCTCCACGTTTTTCTTTTATATTGCGCCCTTTATAGCTTAGATATTCTTTTTGAAACTCAAAAAAGAAAAAAGACTTTTCCGATATGTCGGTAAGTCTTTTCAATACGAATAACGATGCATAGGACAATATAGTTCCAAGGAGATTTAATTCATAGCTCTCTCTAATTTATCCAAGTGTTGCAAGGGGAACATTCTAAGCAGTTCCTTAAACTGCTCAACGGTAAGCCCTTGGGTTGTCGTATATATCTCTATTTTTTCATCAACACTGGCATCTCGAAATCTTTCTTTGATTTTTTCAAAATCTACATTTTGACCCATACTATCACTCCCATTTTTTATATAATGTTTCAGTTATAGTATAGGATTTATTACTTTTTTTATTCTTCTGTGGTGTGGAAAAATACATCTACTGGAGATATTCCCTATTTTTCATACACTTCTCTTTTTAAAACACCTACAAAAGGAAGATTCCTATACTGCTCAGCATAGTCAATCCCATATCCTATAATGAACTCATCCGGAATATCAAAGCCTTTGTAATCAATTTTCATATCAATCTTTCTTCTTTCCGGTTTGTCAAGTAATGTACATATTTTGAGACTATTTGGCTTACGAGACAGCAAATTTTCATACAAATAATGAAGTGTAAGACCAGTATCAATAATATCCTCAACAATTAATACATCCTTGCCTTCTATACTTTGATCAAGATCTTTGATGATTTTAACGACACCTGAGCTCTCCGTAGACAGACCGTAGCTAGACACTGCAATAAAGTCAATTTGCAAAGGGATCTTAATCTTTCTCATCAAGTCAGCAACAAATACATTCGCACCCTTTAATACAGACACCAATAGTAAATCTTTGCCGGAATAATCTTCTGTTATTTGCTGGCCCAGCTGATCTATTTTTTCGCCAAGCACCTCTTGATCAAACAGTATTTCTTTTACATCATTATGCAATATAAACACCTCTTTCTTTGGTAGCATATTCTTATTATACCACATGCGCATAACAAAAAATGAGGAAAAACCGCCTAGTTAGACGGTTTTTCAAAATCCACATATCGATGCTCAGTCTCAAGATATCTTGCCATCGAATAAATTGCATCCGATAATCGATTCACATATTTTAGTAATATAGGACTGATTTCTTCTTCCTTGCTTAACGTTAATACCCTTCGTTCCCCTCGTCTGCATATAGTTCTGGCAACATGCAGGGCGGCACTAGCTTTATTACTCCCTGGAATAATGAATTTATCAACTTTATCCATTTTAGCGATGTACATATCAATGATTTTTTCTAATCCCGAAACATGAGAATCATTTATTTTTTCTGGGAATCTAATTCGATCCTTTGTAGCTAATTCTCCTGCAACATCAAACAGCTCTCTCTGTATTTTAAAGATAACCTCGACAACTTCATGATCATCGACAAAGTTCCTTGCAAATCCTAACATAGAATTAAGCTCATCAATGGTACCATAGCTTTCAACCCTTATATCATCCTTATCAATTCTAGTAAGATCATAAAGACTTGTTTTCCCTTTATCACCCGTCTTGGTATATATTTTCATAGCTGATGACCTCCTTTGTTAGTTTTTATACCCAAATTGTCTACAGTATATCAAAGGGAATATTTTTTAATCAATTACTTATACGCATTCTACATACACTTCATTCAAATGATTTATCTCGTTCAATCCAATTATTTGTCGCTATCATCGTCATCAATTCTATATTCTACTTGATTAATTATTTTATCTTTATCAAATTCTTGATTCTCCGTTTCCAGGTAGCTTTCCAGTTCTTCTGTTAATTTATTAATAATATAGACCAATAATACTGCATCATCAATGATACCTAACCCCAAAATGGGATCTGCAATAATATCTACGGGACTTATAAGATAAGCAATCCCTCCCAACAGTAAAGTTTTTTTTGTTAATGAAACAGATGGATCCTTCAAAAGTCTAGGCAGTACAGCTATCTTTCGCAACAGCCTCGGAATGCTTTTACCAGCCTTCATGGTTCTATAAATCCGTCGTTTGATTGTAATCACCTTCTTTTTTCTGGTTCTACATATTATCTATATTCTTTCCTACTATGTACATTATATCAGAAGAACTTGTTCCTATGTCTAAAAAAGAAACCTCATCCTAGGATGAGGTTTCTATCTTCCATTAGCAGGTTCTGCGTGGATCTTTTTACCTTTGAGCCTTGCTTTATTGATTTTTTCAATACAGCTTGAGGCATATTCCATCGGAATTTCAACAAAAGTAAATTTATCCAACATATCAATTGTCCCCACACTTCTTCCGGGAACACCGCCCTCTTTTGCAATAACACCCAATATTTCTTTTACTTGTATTCTATCTCTTCTTCCAATATTGACAAAGATACGAGCCATACCAGACTCTTTAGCACCCGTATTCTCAAAGGGATCATTATCATAGATTAATTCTACTTTATCCTTCTCCATAACGATTTTAGCTAAAGCAGCAGCAATATCTATGGTACTATATTCATCCGCTAAGCCCTCTACAAACGAAATGTATGATGTTAAATGTCCGCCTTCAATGACTTTTGTTATTCTTTTCGTAAAGACTTCTCTTTGTCTTTCCGCTAAATCATTGAGTGAAGGCACTTTCTTTCGCTTTATCTTTGTTTTGGTAAATCTTTCAATGCTCTTTAGTAGACCAATCTGTCTCCCTGTAACAAAGGTGTAAGCGACCCCGGCTTTTCCAGCCCTACCGGTTCTACCGATCCTATGTACATAATATTCAAGGTCTTCCGGGATATCATAATTGATAACAATGCTAACATTCTCCACATCGATACCTCTTGCAGCTACATCTGTCGCTACTAAAAGTTCTATGGTTCCGTCCCTGAACTTTTTCATGACTCTTTCACGTTGACTTTGCTTCATGTCACCATGAATGCCTTCTACAAAATACCCTCGACTTTGTAAACTTTCCACTAATTCATCGACGCCTTTTTTGGTTCTGCAAAAAATAACCCCTAATCCGGATTTCTCCATATCTACAAGTCTGCTTAGCACTTCCATTTTTTCATTTGGTTTTACTTCATAATAGTACTGCTCTATGGAAGGTACCGTTAGTTCTTCATGAACGACTTTAATTTTTAATGGCTTTTTCTGATATTTTTTTGCCAGTTCTTCAATTTCCCTTGGTATTGTTGCAGAAAACAAAACGGTTTGCCGCTCTTCCGGTGTCTCTTTTAAAATACTTTCAATATCTTCCTGAAACCCCATATCCAGCATTTGATCGGCTTCATCCAGTACGACTGTACGAATATCCTTAAGTTTAATCGTATGTCTGTTAATATGATCAAGCATTCTTCCAGGTGTACCAACGACAATTTGCACCCCTGCCTTTAATGCCTTAATCTGTCTTTCTATAGGCTGCCCTCCATAAATTGCTAACGTCTTGATACCATGCATATATTTCGAGAATTTTCTAAGTTCATCGGAAATTTGAAGTGCCAATTCCCTAGTAGGTGCTAGAATTAGAACTTGAGGTGTCTTTTTACTTAAGTCAATTTTTTCCATAGCTGGTATACCGAAAGCAGCAGTTTTCCCAGTTCCTGTCTGCGCTTGTCCGATAATATCTTTTCCTTCATTCATGACGGGAATAGCCGCCTTTTGGATAGGTGTAGGCTCCTCGAAACCTAAGTCATCAATAGCTTTTAAAATTTCATTCCTTAATCCTAATTTTTTAAATGTAATATCATCCATGTAAATATCAACTCTCCTATTATTTTTATTTATGTGAATTTCTTGCGCACTGGATTTCTCTTCACTATCTATAGTCATATTATAAGTACAAGCAGTCATAAAATATACTCCAAATACACACATTTCATATGTATTAAGACGAGATCCACTATAAACGGCACTCTACTAGAAATAAGTCCACGCCTAGAAATAAAAATCCCTGATGGTTGTCCGACTTTAATTGTCCAAGAATTCTCAGTAGGCAAAAATCTTGTTTCAGTAGATATAGATTCCAAAGTATTAAAAACACACATACAACATAATCAGCGTACAGCTCATCCTATTGTTGCATATCCTCAATTTTGAATATTTTCCCTTTTCCATGCACAGGTACTATTATAACAAACAATTGTAAAACTACAACATAAATATTATGTAAAAGCAAAAAAACTTGGATGAATTGTAAATAATTCATCCAAGTTTTACTTTTTTACTCTCTTTATCCTCTATGGCCAAACAATCCTCTTCTTCTTCTATTAATATAGTTTTCAATCTCCGTTAGTCGTTCATCTAGATCCGTCATTCTTTTTTCAAGAACTGCGACGGAATCTATAGGTATTTCCTCTTGCTTTATGGGCATGCTTACAGGTTCTTGTTTTATAGGGGTATTCACAGATTCTTGTATTTTATCCTCTCTCACTTCCATAGCACTGACTTTCCTTTCAGAATCTTTTTTTTTGGCTTTTAATGGCATTTCTACTGCACCATCCAGAGAGCCAAATCCCATGAAGGTACATTCAGGAAATTCTTTGCCAAAACTATAATTCATCCGATATGTCTTTTTTAACTCTTGCTGATTGGTAATAAATTTATACCGCATGAATAGTTTTTCTTTAGATTCTCTCCATTGATATGGCAAACTCCAATTACTACCGCTGTCATTGGTAAAAACACTAACAATCTGGTCATATTCCGTCCAAATAATCCATAATTTTTTGTTAAACGCAACCATCGTTGGATATGAGCAGTTGGCTAAATTCGAAACAACATTTTCAGCTACTTTAACAGGCTTGCCATCTCTTATTCTAAATTTTTCGTGTCTTATTTCCAAGTTGCCTTCAATATATTGACTAAAGGCAATATGAAATTCTTCATTCTTTGTGTAAAGCATATCAAGATAGAGCTTGTAATTGTTGTCATATGTTAGTTGTTCCCTTCCTCCCCACTCATGATTTTCTAAATGAAAGGTTTTCATAAAAATTTGCTCGTTATGCTGCAATAAATGATAATAGCCCAATATGATCCTATCCCCATAAACGGATAACTGAAAAGGATTTAGCAAGTTTTTGCATGCAATATCTTCCACCTGAAATGTCTTCCATTGGTTTTCGTGAAACATATGATGATATATTCTGTATACTTTTTCATTTTCTTTTGAGGGTGTGCAGTAGAATATATGTACGTTTTCATCGGTTACCAAAATGTTTGCATTATATATCTTTATTTCGCTTTTTCCTGCTAGGATACTCCTATCCCATTCTCCATCTTTCTTTGTGAGAAGGAGTAATGTACCATCGTTCTTTTGACAAAAAACATACACTTTTCCATCAGCATCAACAGTCACATCATATTCAAGAGAAGCATCTTCGACGATAACATCCTTTTCAGAGGTCTCCGTAGTTTTTTCAAAATTTACTGATATCAAATCATTTTGATTTAGTAAAAAACTGCACAGGTTTTCGTATTGATCATAATATAATGTTGCGGTTCGATTGATAAAAGTCATTTCAACACCCCATTTCAAATATAACATGAAAAACACACTGTATATGTAACACCTGAAGCAATATGAAAATATACTATTAGTACAATGTATTTATATTTCCCCCTTCATTAATCATATTTTATTGTGAAATATAATATGACATTTTTCTTAGCTGTTGTAACATAACATAGACTACAGAATATACTGGCATTAGAAAGGGATATTAGAAAATCATTTGATTAAAAGGAGGCAAAAATATGGGATGTAATAAGTCAGCTCAGATGGATCTTACACTTTCTCTTCAAGATAGATGCTGCAAGGGCAATACTGGCTGTAAATTTGACGGTTCATTAAGAAATGTTGTAGCTGAGCCAATTTATGTTCAAAAAGTATATGATGCAGCATTGTTCAACTTGCAAGGTCTGCGAACTGTAACCAATCAAGTGTTTACCCCTTCATTAGGTGCAGGCGCCAGAATCTTGAGAGTACTCGATATTCGTTGCAGAAAATTCTTTAATCCCGCAAATATCAATGACTCTAGAAATCTTGTTGCCGATACCACAACAACCATTTCTGGAGGTGACTTTGTCGAAGACGGATGCGGGAAACCAATTGAAGTTGTAGGCCCAGATGGTACGCGATCTGAAAGAATCGTTTTTGTGAACACACAAGAATGTGATGAAGTTGGGAAAGGGACACCTATCTTTGGTACACAAAATATTGAGATCAAAGGAAATGTCGTTGTAGAAATCGATGTACTGTTCACGGATGATTGTGATAAGGAATGTGAAGCAACATTGTCAGCAACTGTGCCAATCGGAACAGATCAAATGCCACTGCTGCTTACAAATTTCTTTGAACTCTGTGTTCCATCCGTATTTGATACGGCATTCTTACCAAGGTTTACAGAGTTCTGCAATGTAAGCTGTGAAGCACGATTAGCTACAAACAGCATCATGAGAGATATTGTTGTTGATCCTCGCACAGGAACCGTTCGGGCAAATCTCTTAATTGCTTTGTGTGTAACTTGCGAGAAAAAAATCGTTGTACCTGTTCAACTTTGTGTACTGTCAACGGGCTTCCCTGTACTCGAAGCAGAAATTGCCCCAATTTGCTCTACGTTCCCACAACTTTTCCCAGATCAAATTGATGACACACATCGTCGTCGCAAATGTGAAGAATCTGACGGATTAGATGATCAAATATAATCTATAATCATCTATAAATAGCAAAGAGCCATCTTTTTTAGATGGCTCTTTGTTTTGGTTATGAAGATAATTATCAAAAGTGTTATGTAAAGTTAAGTGAGCAAGTCTATAAGCCGAGTTCTGTATCAAACAATCATCTATCTAGACCTGCTGTTGCCAGCAGGTTCAAGCGACCTACCACGGGACACGACGGGCCGCCGCTTTTTTGTCCCTACTTGGTCTTGCTCCGGGTGGGGTTTACAGAGCCAACTAGTCGCCTAGTTGCTGGTGAGCTCTTACCTCACCTTTCCATCCTTACCCAAAATTTGGGCGGTCTATTTCTGTTGCACTTTCCTTGGAGTCACCTCCACTGGGTATTACCCAGCACCTTGCCCTTCGGAGCTCGGACTTTCCTCGTCCGTGATTTTACCACGTCCGCGATTGTCTGACTTACTCACTATATTCACTTAATGAACGATAAATGATATAATAACACAATACTCAATATAAGTCAAATCCCAAATTTATACATGTACGCCAGTGGATTAACCCCTATCGCTAAGATATAGTATCCTTCCGCAGTTAGAGCAATATATAATCTTATCTTTTCTCAGTTCCATAAGTACCATGATGGGGAGGTCCATATGACACCCTCCACAGATATCGTTTTTTGCTTCTGCAATGGGATTATGCTTGCGTTTTTTTACATCTTCATATACCTTCATTAAGTCTTGCCCCAGCAGCTGCACTGCCTCTTCTTTTTGTCGCAGCAAATCACCTCTGATTTTAACTAGATTTCCCCTTTTTTCTTCTCTTTCCTTTAAGTTCTTCTTTATGACTGCCCCAAGGCGCTTCTCTTTTAGCGAAATCTCTGAGAGCCTTTTTTCATTGCCCTCGATAGCTTCCATTAGCTGTTCTATATTCTTTTCAGTCTGCTGGATTTCTTCATCCATTCTCTCTTCTTCGTGCATGAGAACGCCTAGTTGTTTAAGATCATTTATTTTTCCTCCATACAGTTTATCTTTCAGATTTTCTTTTTTCTTATGGATCTCTGATAGTGTCGTCTCTCTATCTTTCAGAACTTCTTTATCCTGATGAATCCTATTTTGCAATTCTTCACAATGCCTTTTCATTTTTTTATGCAGCTGGATTTTGTCATTTATTTCTTTAGCCTCCATCACATCTTTGTAATGGTGTTCCGTTCTCACAATCTCATTTTCAATGGTTTGCAGCTGTAGCATTTTTTCAATCTTACTCATTATTAGCCCACCTTTCGTTTTATGAAAAATATCGTTTGTAAAACATTTTGAGAAAAGAAAAGAGAATAGGAAAACAAAACCTATTCTCATAATACTTGAAACGGATTAATATATGTTGTTGACGTCAACAGTTCAACGTCAAATTGTCTACTTGCAGAAGCCTGTTTAAGATAATCCACGATTAATTGACATGCAATGTTCTCTGTTTCGTAATGTCCTGCATCGATCACAGTCATACCTAATTGTAATGCATACTGAGCCTCATGGTATTTAACATCTCCTGTTATATAGCAGTCACATCCTAATTTAAAGGCATCAGATATATATTCAGCACCGCTTCCCGTGCATAATCCAATCTTTTTCACAATTCGATTGACATCACCTATAATACGTATATGGCTCATACCAAGTTTATTTTTGATTTCTTCACAAAGCACGAAAAGATGAGCAGGTTCCTCTAATACCCCTACTCTACCAATGCCATAGTGTTCTGCTTCATGCTGAAGTGGAATAATGTCATAAGCAACCTCTTCATAGGGATGAGCGCTTATCATTTCGCTCAATACCGTAGAGAGCTTATCATCAGAAACGATTGTTTCAATCCTTGACTCCTCAACGTGCTCAAGATGGTTGCAAGAACCAATGAAAGGATTTGCACCTTCTAAAGGTTTAAATGTGCCCATGCCTTCACTTTGAAAAGTACAGTGACTATACTTACCAATATGGCCGGCTCCAAAACTGCACATTGCCTCACGAACGATGTCCACATGGCTTTTAGGTACAAATACCACCAATTTATAATATTTTGTGGTACGGGTTATTTTCAGAGGCCGTATATCTTCAAGATTAAGAAGCTGTGCTATGTAATCATTGGTCCCACCAACGGCCACATCCAAATTTGTATGGGAGCAGTAAAGTTGAATCCCCCGTTGAATAAGACGTTGGATCATTTTCCCTTCAGCATGATTCCATACAATCGATTTGATTCCCTTAAAAATTAAAGGATGATGTACAATGATCATGTCAATATCTTTCGCTATTGCTTCATCAATAACTTCATTTGTCAGTTCAAGACTTACAAGTATCTTATGTACAGATCTATCCAGATCGCCAATCTGTAAACCTACATTATCCCATGATTCTGCCAAATATAAGGGTGCCAGAGTTTCCATAGCTTCTATTATTTTTGTACATTTGACAGCCATCTCAACACCTCTTTCAGCTTTCCAATCTTTCTTATACACATCTCCATTTTTTCATTGGCCATGATACTTCCTTGTCTTTCAATACTATCAATAATATCTTCATACTTCTTAATGTGCTTTTTAAGGAACTCTTCCAACAGCGGATCTCTATTTTCGATTAATTTCGTGCCGATTTCAAAATAAATATCATCTTCAATGCTTTGCTGCCCTTTCTCAACGACGATAATTTCATAAATTCTGTGTTCTTCTCTACATAGTTTTTCATTGATTATTTTATAGCCATTGCCGATAAGCCATCTTCTTAATTCATCTTGTGCTACCATGGGCTGTAATATAAAGGTATCAAATGATTTCGTCAATGTCAAATTGTTATTTAAAATATCTCTGATAAGCAAGCCACCCATGCCGGCTATGATCACCGTATCAACTTCCCCTGGTTTGATGGGTTCTAAGCCACTCCCTAATCTACATTCGATGCAATGGCCCAAGTGATGTTGTTGGATCGTATGCACAGCTCTTTTTAAAGGTCCTTCATTCACATCACTGGCAACAACTTTATTTGCAATTGCTTTTTCTATAAGAAACACAGGGATATAGCCATGATCGGTACCAATATCTGCCACATAAGAGCCCTGCTTAACCTGTTCAACGATCGTCATTAATCGCGGTGATAGCTTCATATCTAGCCTCCATTTATTTTGTTATTCAAGGTTTATACTTTTAATTCCTTCATTTCTTTTAACTTTTTACTATCTTTACCATATCCATCATAACATAACCAATATTTATTAAAATAAATTTTTCCTTTTTAGAAAGAATAATGGGAAGGAGGTTGATTTTATGAAAGAAAAAAAATTACAAGAAAAGCAACCAAAACCATTATCTAAGCCACTGCCCTTTCAGTGGGGCCAGACGACTACTGAATGGGAAGAAGAAGCCGACCAATTTATGAACTATCTTCAAGATCAAATAGATCATGAGGAAACAAAGGAAGAAAAACAAAAGAAAATTGAGTATGGAAAACAAAAACAATATTGGTAATCGTTATTTTTTTCAATGAAAAGATTCGCTCATAAAAGCGAATCTTTATTCTAAGTAATCCTTCAATTTTTTACTTCTGCTAGGATGTCTAAGCTTTCTTAATGCTTTGGCTTCAATCTGTCTAATTCTTTCACGGGTAACATCAAATTTTTTCCCTACTTCTTCTAGTGTTCTAGCTCTACCGTCATCAAGCCCAAAGCGAAGTCTAAGTACCTTTTGTTCACGAGGTGTTAGCGTATCCAATACTTCCATCAATTGTTCCTTCAACATTGAAAATGCAGCTGCTTCTGCAGGTGCAGGTGCATCTTCATCGGGTATAAAGTCTCCAAGATGGCTGTCTTCTTCTTCTCCTATCGGTGTCTCCAAAGATACAGGTTCTTGAGATATCTTTAAGATTTCTCTTACTTTGTCTACCGGCAGATCCATTTCCTTTGCAATCTCTTCTGGTCTTGGTTCCCTACCTAATTCTTGTAGAAGCTGACGAGAAATCCGTATTAGTTTATTAATCGTTTCAACCATATGAACTGGTATCCGTATCGTCCTTGCCTGATCTGCAATAGCACGGGTAATTGCTTGGCGAATCCACCAAGTTGCATAGGTACTAAATTTGAAGCCCTTTTGCCAATCAAATTTTTCCACTGCTTTAATCAGGCCTAAATTACCCTCTTGAATAAGATCTAAGAACAGCATACCTCTTCCTACATAGCGCTTTGCAATGCTGACCACAAGTCGTAAGTTCGCTTCACATAATCTCTTTTTTGCATCTTCGTCGCCTTGTTCCATCCTTTTTGCAAGTTCTATTTCTTCATCTGCGGAAAGTAAAGGTACTTTTCCAATCTCTTTCAAGTACATACGTACAGGATCATCTATATTAATACCCTTCGGTATGGATAAGTCTAAATCAATTACTTCTTCTGCCTCAGGTATATTGGGGATATCATCAATATCGGGCTCTTGTTCGCCTATAACATCTATACCTAAAGAAGCCAGATTTTCATAAACTTCTTCCACTTGATCCTTGTCCAAGTCGATTTCTTCTAGCGTATCTACAATTTCACTATACGTCAAGGTGCCTCTCTTTTTTCCTAAATCGATTAATGCTTTTACGGCATCTATTTTTTGGTTATCCGGTTTCTTGTTCATCAGACTTCCCTCCCTTCTAGTTTAACTCAATCATTACATATTCTTTATTTCTTTGAGTAATCCTTCTATTTCTATACATAATTCTCTAATCCTCGCTATCTCTTTTAGAGATTTGTTCTCCGTTTTTTCTAATTGTTTAATTTCCCATTCAATTTGCTCTTTTCTGGACATCAGTTTGTGTTTTTTTAGCGCCTGAACAAAATCATGAATGGTTTTATCAATATTATCTTCTGCAATAACAATCTTATCTATTTCATGAAGTATTGAAATGGTATCAATATCTAATTGACTTTCAATAAAATCTCGATCTGGTGTTTCTGTATTTTCATATACATTTTTCAATAGTTGTACAATATGCTTGTTTGTCTCATCCAAAAATACTTCATATGAAATATGTTCCATAATTTTAGCAAAAAAAGCTTTATTAAATAACATGATTTTAATTAGGCCTCGTTCTGCTTCTACGTACCCCTGTTTTTTCACAGGTTTTATCAACTGAATGCTGTCTTTATTAGTATTCCTGTCATAACCACTTCTATACTTACTTCTGGTGTTCTCGGGCTTTTGGGGATTATTACCCGAATGATACATATTATTTCCATAAATTTCTTTCTTTATAGCTTCCTCTGATATCTGTGTCTCTACAGCCGTTTTCTTAATATAAGCATCTACCTCCACAGGACTCTTAACTTCCTTAAGCAGTTCAGCAACTTTCTTAACAAAATGAATTCTTCCCTCTGTTGTGGAAAGGTCATTTTCTCTTTTAGCCAACATAATCTTATATTCTATCAGTGACAGCGCATTACCTATTTCTTTTTGAAATGCTTTAAGCCCTTTTTGACGAATTAATTCATCCGGATCTTTGCCATCAGACAGTCGGATTACTTTGACCTGGCAATCCAATTCCTTTAATATCTCTAAACCTCTCAACGTAGCAGCCTGTCCAGCAGCATCTGTATCATATGCGATAATAATTTCATCAGCATACCGTTTGAGCATCTCTCCTTGATTTTTCGTCAATGCAGTACCTAAAGATGCGACAACGTTCTTTATTCCAAACTGATAAAGCGATATAACATCCATATAGCCTTCGACTACGATTATTCTTCTTTCTTTGCCAATTTCGTTTTTTGCTAAATTAATACCATATAGATTATATCCTTTATTAAACACAGGCGTTTCCGGAGAATTCAAATATTTCGGCAGTGATTGATCAATGGCTCTTCCCCCAAAGCCAATAATCTTTCGTTTGGTATTGATAATTGGAAATATAATTCGATTTCTAAAACGATCGTAACAACTGCTTCTATTTTCTTTCTGCAAAGCAAGTCCTGCTTGAACAATGATTTGCTGATCAAAGCCTTTTTTCAGCAAATAGCGATTCAGGGATTCCCATTCATCCAAGGCATAACCCAAACCGAATTTCTTGATTGTTTTTACGTCAACGCCTCTTTTTACTAAATACCGCAGGCCTGGATTGTCTTTTTCATTAAGATTTTTATAATAAAAAATCGCTGCTTCTCTGTTTACTTCATATATTTTATTTCTTCGATTTATTTCTTCTTTTTCCTGCCTATTTGTCGAAATTTCATCTACATGTATTCCTACCCATTCTCCCATCAGTGTAACAGCATCGACGAAATCAAGATTCTCAATATTCATGACAAAACTAATAACATCTCCTGTATTACCGCAGCCAAAACATTTATAATTTTGTCTTTCTTCAGATACCATAAAAGAAGGGGTTTTTTCATGATGAAAAGGACATAATGCTTTATAATTTCTTCCACTTTTTTTAAACTGTATATATCTAGAAGCAACATCCACAATATTGTTTCGAGCTTTTATTTCCTCAATAATCTCTTCATTTAAACGAATCGTCATACCATCACCTATATAATCCTTTTCATATTTTTTCTCCATTTATATATTTTTTCCTTCTTGCGAAAAAATTTAATCCTCATCCTACCCATAAGGATTATATAGTGATTGTTTGATGATCTTTTCCAAGCTTTGCACAAAGATAAAATCATCCTCCTTGCTGCGCTTTGGACACTTCTTTATTCTCCCTTTACTTCTTAATATTTTTGCATTCAAATGCCTTTGATATAAAAGCATATCGATGTTTTCTACTGTATATATTAATCCCCTACTAGATAAGCAAAATCCTTTCTTCATTAAGATGATGGATGCCAAACCATAATCATCGGTCACTACAACATCGTTCTTTGCTATTTGATTGATAATCATTAAGTCAGCAGACTGCGATTCATTATCTACAACAATCGAATGAAAGTTTCCTTGATCCTTAGACAGATGGCAAACCGAATATACCATGATCACAGATATTCCATACTTTTCAGCTGTTTTCGTGATATCCTTTTTTACAGGACATGCATCTGCATCAACAAAAATTCTAGTCATTTATTCTATCCTCTTTCATGGAGATGTCAATATTCGACATAAGTGCTCATGAATCCTTCTTTGTCACTGAATTTTTTTTTTGCAATTTTCCAATCATTACTTCCATACTTCCGGCACATATATATCCATATACTTATTAATTACATATCTGTCCGTCATCCCAGCTATATAGTCCTTTACAACTTCATGAAGACCTGCGTCTTCTATGTTTTTCTGTTGCTCTTCCGTCAGTTTATCGGGATGTTCAAGGAAAAAATGATAGAGTTGTCTTATAATGAATTGTGCTTTATCTTCTTCTTTTTTTGCTTTCTTGTTATAATACACTCTTTCGAACATAAAATCTCTGAGTTTATTTGTATAAAAAAGGCAGCCTTCACTCATCATAATTCTGGGTTGATCAAAGCTTGATTGTATAACATCTACAATCATATAGTTGATTCGTTCACCATGGCTCGATCCAACGTTTTCTAGGCAGTCCTTTGGTAAATCTTCAAATTTTAATACCTGTGCTCTAATGGCATCATCAATATCGTGATTAATATAGGCGATTCGATCACTAATTTTAACAATTTGTCCTTCAAGGGTTGCTGGAAGAATTTCACCTGTATGATTCCGTATTCCGTCTCTTACTTCATAGGTCAAATTCAGCCCTTTACCCAATTTACCCTTCTCTAAGTATTCTACAACCCGGATGCTTTGCTCATTATGTTTAAAACCACCTGGATGGATTTCGTTCAGTATCTTTTCTCCACTATGGCCAAAGGGAGTATGCCCTAAATCATGACCAAGAGCAATGGCCTCTGTCAGATCCTCGTTCAACTGCAAAGCACGGGCTATGGTACGGCCGATTTGGGCAACTTCAAGGGTATGGGTCAATCTTGTCCTATAATGATCTCCTTCCGGAGAGAGAAATACTTGGGTTTTATGTTTTAATCTTCTGAATGCTTTAGAATGCAGAATTCTATCCCTATCCCGTTGAAATTCCGAACGAATATCACATTTCTGTTCTGCTACTTTTCTTCCCTTACTGAGAGCAGACCTTGAAGCATGGCGTGACAGTCTTTCTATTTCGTAATTTTCGGTTATCTCTCTAGGTAACATTCTTTTCCCTCTCTTTTTGTCAACTAATTGATACTACCATAATATATATATACCACAATGTTTTATTTATTCCTTCTTACGATCGAACATTTTTTCGGTTAGGGTGGTGCTTCCTTGTGAATTTAAAAGACGTAGATATGGTCAAGATAAATGTTTTGGGACAATATGATATCGTTCCCTCTGACATTGAATTAATTAAGTTTAAGGATACGCAAAAACAAAGAGCTATTTACAAAGTTCAATCTCCTACCTTACAGTATTGTTTAAAAAAAGTATATTATTCAAAGGCTGATCTTGAGTTTATTATTTATGCAATGAAATACTTAGAAAGCAAAGGCTTACACGTCCCCAGCATTATACCTTCCAAAGCACATACGGAATATATTGACTATCATTCGAATCTTTTTATACTAATGACATGGATTTCCGGTCATCGATGTGATTATGATGCATTGGAAGATTTGAAGGCGATTGCTGAGAATCTGGGAACACTTCACTTAAAAACCATTGGTTTTGACTATCTGCCGCGGAGCAAGAGTCGATATAATTATTCGAACTGGTATGTGGATCTTAAAAGAAAAACCGAATCCTTGCTTACGATACAGCATCGTTTAAATGAAGATCTCCAACATCGTCCAATATATATAAGTCTGTCTAATTTGTTTAAAAGTCAGTTAAACATGATGAATGAATCTCTTGACTTACTGGCTGCAGTTGATTTCTATAAGATCATCAGAAAAGCTGTTATAAACGGTACCCTATGTCATATGGATTATGTCAATAAAAATCTATTTATTATGGATAAAACAGTTTTTATGATTGACTTTGACCGTATGAAGCTAAGTCCTCCTATTCAAGATATTGCTTCTCTTATGCGCAGAGTCATGAGGAGAAGCAATACCAATTGGGATTTTGAGACAGCCCGCATCATCCTTGACACATACAGTCAAGTTAATCCGTTAACGTTGGATGAAATGAAAGCTGTTTTAGCCTATATTATTTTTCCTCAAAAGCTTTTTCGAGAAGTAAAAAGATATTTACAGCAGGAAAGTAATGAATCCTATTATTTAGAGCGATTTGAAAAAATTACACGGCAGTATGAACAAAAAGAAGCTTTCGTAAAACGCTTCAAAATCCATTATGGAATCAAATAAGGAAGGCCTAAGCCCTCCTTATTTGACTCCATTATCTATTTGTTGCGGACAGCTGATCGGGCCGCCGCTATCATAATAGACCGATCTCAATTTTTCACCATTATGGAACACTTTTTGTAACCATAAATTTTCTATTCTAGCTAACCGCACAAAATAATAAGCGTATGAAATAAAATCATATTGAGATTGTGTTAATAACCCTGTCTCATTATCATTATTTAATACTTTGCACACCTGATTTCATAGCTAACTGTCTAAGAAATGGATTATATAACGCTGGGGATTTTAAATTTTTAATGAACAAATTTAACTTGATATCCTTTACCTTCTGTTTATATCTATCCAAAAATCCATCTATTCCACCTTCAAGACTCTGCGCTAAGTATAAAGAGCTTTTTAACGCGTAGCTGATTCCTTCTGCAGAGCTAGGGCTAATCGCACCTGCAGCTTCTCCAACCAGGGATATACCATCCCTTCCTACATAAAACTGTGATACCTTCTTAGGCCTATAGATATATGCGCCCTCTGTTTTTATTTTGTTATCAAAATTAAAACCTATCTGTGTTAGTTTTATTTTCAACATATCATACTTTTCCCTAGTGTTCTCCCTAGGTCTAAGGGCTGACCCTAATAATAGATAATTCTTCTTTGGTATTATCCAAGAGTAGAAATCACTTATTTCTTCATCAAAAATTGCTGTGAAATAGGGTATATGATATGGACATTCAAACCATTCCTGAATTGAGACGTACTTTTCAGGAATATTTATATCTTTACTAATAAAATTCCTTAACCTTGAAGACGCCCCATCAGCACCTATAATTACTCTTGTTTTTGCAGTCATTTCTTGTCCCTTATAAATATATCTAATTTCATATCCACCTGATATTTCAACAAAGCTTTTAAAAAAGGAATTAAACTTTTTATCAACTTCAGTTGGAAGTATAGAAACTAGCCATCTATCAAATTTCTCCCTATTCATATTCAAATAGAATCTCTGATATAGTCTTTCTATATTATTAGTTAAATCAATGGCTCTTACAGCAAAAAGCTGCGGATCAACTAGAATATCTTTAGGTATCCCTAAGCCCAACTTTGCAATCATTTTCTGAGCATCGGGGGCTAATAATCCTCCGCAGCATTTATTGGTAAGGTTTCTGGGGTTCTCATTTTCCAGGTCCCGCTTATCAATTAATAACACCTTATATTTGTCACCAATTAATCGAGCAAGAGTGGACCCTGCAGGGCCTGACCCTACTATTACAATATCATACATAAATATAACCTCACAAAATAGATATATGTGCAATAAATGTTTTATGATTTCTTTCAAAAGATAAGTATTTTAGTGTCATTTTAGTCCTCATCTTAATTCTTATATAATCTTTATTCTTTAGTTATAATTTCACTTCTATATTCCAGGATATCACCTGGTTGACAGTCTAATACTTTACAGACAGCTTCTAAGGTTGATAATCTAATGGCTTTTGCTTTTCCGTTCTTCAGTATAGAAAGATTAGCCATTGTTATTCCAACTCTCTCCGAAAGCTCTGTTACGCTCATTTTTCTTTTAGCCAGCATCACATCAAGATTGATTATAATTGCCATGTGACTCACCTCATATCGTTAAATCATTATCTGATTTTATATCAATGGCATCTTTTAAAAGTCTCTGAAGAACAGCAGCAAAGACTGCAATCACCATTGAAGCAAAAGTGAGCATTAATCCCAAGCTTATAAAACCTGTTATGTCTTCACCTTCACCTGCAAACAATATAACTCCAGATATTATTCCTACTACAATCAAGGTACTGATGGTAATTGCACAGTATTTTATATACTTCAAAGCTCTAACAGATAACTCCGAGAAGGCTTTGTTTTTGTCAATATAGCTTAAAAGTTTTAAAGACTGATACAAGGCAACGAAAAACGGTGTTACCGTTATATACGTACCTATCAAAAAGGGATACTGCAAGTAGGCAGTCTCTGGATGTGCTGCTGCATCTCTAGCGGCTATCCCAGGCAACCAAAATATACACAAAGCAAGAACTGGAGTTCCGATAATAAAAACAGCTATCTTTAAAAAGAGTGTTGAACTATGTTTCATAAAAAGCACCTCACTTATTTATTGTTATTGTTAATTGATTTTAACACACATTTTATCGTTTTACAATAAATTATTATCAATTTACGTTATATTTTTATCGTGTTAAAATATGTAATTCTCCATTAAAATTCTCGATTAAGAGGTTTATGACAAAAATCTACCTGATAATAAAAAGAGGGTACTGTCTCTTAAAAATACGAAAAGACAATACCCTTACTTTACTTTATTTTATACTTAGTCTCTCAAAACCTTTGTACACAAGGCTTATACAGCTTCAACAAAATCGCTTTAAGCTCTATTTTGATTGGTCTTTGTTGATTACAGCGGCTCGGGCCGCGGCTAATCTTGCTATAGGTACGCGATAAGGAGAACATGATACATACTGCAGTCCCACTCTATGGCAGAAATCAATGGACTCAGGGTCACCACCGTGCTCACCGCATATACCCAGTTTGATATTCGGCCTTTCCTTCTTTCCTAGATCGATAGCAATTTCCATGAGTCTTCCTACACCTTTTTGATCTAGTCTCTGGAAAGGATCTTTTTCAAAAATTTCTTTTTTTCTATATTCTCCGATAAACTTACCGGAATCATCTCTGGAAAATGCAAATGTCATTTGCGTTAAGTCATTTGTACCAAAGGAGAAAAACTCGGCATGCTTTGCAATCTCATCAGCGGTCAGTGCTGCCCGTGGCACTTCAATCATTGTTCCTATAAGATACTCAATCTTTGTTTCATTTTCTTCGATGATTACATCAGCTGTCTTCACAATTAACGTTTTAATAATTTCCAATTCTTTTTCATGACCAATCAAAGGGACCATAATTTCAGGTTTCACATCGATGCCTTTTTGCTCTTTGACTTCTATCGCAGCATAAATAATGGCCTTGACCTGCATCTCATATATTTCCGGATAAGTAATCGCCAAACGACAGCCTCTGTGTCCTAACATAGGGTTAAATTCTTTTAATTCTTCAACCGTATCCTTTAATATTTTATAGTCTACACCGATCTGCAAAGACAAAAGCCTAATATCCTCTTCATTGTGCGGCAAAAATTCATGTAATGGCGGATCAAGAAGCCTTATGGTTACCGGCCGATCTCCCATTGCTTCAAAAATACCTGCAAAATCTTCCTTTTGGAATGGCAGCAACTTTTCTAGTGCTTCCATACGTTCTTCCAAAGACTTCGCTACTATCATTTGTCTCACTGCAGGAATCCGGTTTTCCTCAAAGAACATATGCTCTGTTCGGCAAAGTCCGATGCCCTCTGCACCAAACTTGACGGCTGTCGCAGCATCCCTAGGCGTATCGGCATTTGTTCTTATTTTCAACTTCCTCAATTCATCCGCCCATCCCATAAGCTTTCCGAAATTCCCTGACAATTCCGGTTCTCTGGTTGGAATGCTTCCAAGATATACATTACCGACATTTCCATCCAAGGATATATAATCACCTTCATGAACGATGATATCATCTACTTTAAAATATTTATTAATCTCATCAATTCTTACTTCTCCGCATCCTGCGATACAACAGGTTCCCATTCCCCTTGCAACTACAGCTGCATGAGAAGTCATACCACCTCTGGCTGTCAATATTCCCTGAGCAGCCACCATTCCTTCAATATCTTCCGGAGATGTTTCCAATCTTACCAGGATTGCTTTTTCTCCTTCATTTGCAGCTTTCACAACATCATGGGCATGAAAGTAAACTCTTCCTGTTGCCGCACCCGGAGAAGCCGGGAGCCCTTGGGCTATTTGTGCTGCCTCTTGCAATGCCTTTTCATCAAAGGTAGGATGCAGCAATTGATCTAACTGCATTGGTTCAATCCTCATGATCGCCGTTTCTTTGTCTATGATATTCTCGTCAACCATATCTACTGCGATATTAATGGCAGCTGCTGCGGTTCTCTTGCCATTTCTTGTTTGTAAAAGGTAAAGCTTGCTGTTTTCAATGGTAAATTCTATATCCTGCATGTCTTTGTAGTGATTTTCCAATAGGTCTGCAACATCTACGAATTGTTGATACGCTTCGGGCATTACACTTTGAAGCTGCGATATAGGCTGTGGTGTTCGAATTCCGGCAACAACATCTTCACCCTGTGCATTCATCAGAAATTCGCCAAATAACTTCTTCTCTCCCGTAGCAGGATTTCTTGTAAAAGCTACACCTGTTCCCGAAGTATTTCCCATATTACCGAAAACCATGGATTGGATATTTACTGCTGTTCCCAGATGGGAAGGTATATCATTCAGATCGCGATAAACGATGGCTCTAGGGTTATTCCAGGAATTAAATACTGCCTTAACAGCCATAATCAACTGCTCATTAGGGTCTTGTGGAAACTCTTTTCGCGTTTCTTTTTTTACAAGATCTTTATAATTCATAATGATATTTTTTAAATTGTCTACAGTAAGTTCTGTATCAAGCTCTATTTGATGCTGCTCCTTTTCGTGATCCATAATATGGTCAAATTTATATTTAGGAATTTCCAACACCACATCACCAAACATCTGGATGAATCTTCGATAACTGTCATAGGCAAATCTTTCGTTTTCTGTAGCCTTCGCCATTCCTACAACAGTTTCATCGTTTAATCCAAGATTAAGAATCGTATCCATCATACCGGGCATAGAAAACACCGCCCCAGAGCGAACGGAAACAAGAAGTGGATTTTGAATATCTCCAAATTTCTTTTCAATAGCAGTTTCTAGATTTCTCAGATTTTCAAAAATTTGCTTCAAAATATCATCAAGAATCTGTCTGCCATCTTCATAATACTTATTACATGCTTCCGTTGAAATGGTGAACCCTGGAGGTACAGGAAGTCCAATCTTTGTCATTTCAGCAAGATTGGCACCCTTGCCGCCTAACAGCGTTTTCATTTCTTTGCTGCCCTCATGGAATGCATATACAAACTTTTTCATATTTTATTTACACCCCTTTATCTTGAATTATCTATCTTGCTTGTCAACATTTTGCTTCATGATCTCAAGAATAATGCTGGCACTTTCTTCTACCGCCTTTGTAGATACATCGATAATTGGACATCCAAGTCTTTTCATTAGTGCCTCAGCATAGTCCAGTTCTTCCAAAATCCTATTCATGTTCGCATAATTTGCTTCATTTTTAAGCCCTAAAGCTTTCAAACGTTCTTGTCTGATTTCATTAAGTTTGATCGGGTTCGTAGTCAATCCAATAATTTTTCTAGCAGATACCTCGAAAAGCTCTTTCGGAACCGGAACTTCCGGAACAAGAGGTATATTCGCTACCTTGAGATTTTTATGGGCAAGATACATACTTAGAGGTGTTTTTGATGTCCTTGAAACCCCTAAAAGAATAATATCTGCTTTTTTTAATCCTCTTGGGTCTTTTCCATCATCATATTTAACGGCAAATTCAATAGCCTCGATTTTCTTAAAGTATTTTTCGTCGAGCTTTCTGATAAGCCCCGGTTCTTTTCTAGGTTCAGCCTTTAAAACATCACTTAATGAATCCAGAATAGGCGTCATGATATCGATAATCGGTACATGGTATGTACTTGCCAATTCCATCATTGCTTTTCTTAAAAAGGGCACCACCATGGTAAAGACGACAATACAATTTTCATGAGATGCCTCCATAAAAATCTCTTTTATTTGTTCTTCGTCAGATATATATGGAAATTTTCTTGTTTCAAAATCCTTACATTCAAACTGGCTAATAGCTGCCTTTATAACTTGTTCAGCAGTTTCACCAATGGAGTCAGATACCACATAAATTACGAGTTTCTCATTAAGCATTTAAATCTCCCTTCCTCAAGCTCTTGCCATCTCGACAAATAATCTTGTAATGTTGGTTTTCGATATTCTTCCTATTACTTTATAACACTCCTTCTGATTGATCATCATCTTTTCTGTGACCGGTAGACTGTCCACTTCATGTTCTATGATTTTTATAGCCGCTTCTAATGCTGTCTCATCCGGATGGGTCATGATAATGTTGGGCATTCTTGTCATAATTAAGCCCACTGGAACTTTATTGATATCCGTTCCTCCCATAATGCTTTTCAAAAAGTCCTTCCTGGATACTACGCCAGTAAGACATCCTTTGGACAGAACATATATGGTGCCTACATCTTCTAAAAATAAGGATACGATGGCATCATACAACGTGGTCTGTTCATCAATAAGTACAGGAATGGATTGAATGTCCTTGACCTTTGTCTTTCTAATATGCTCGGATACGATATTCACTGTACTGTCTCCACAATAAAAATAGCCAACCTTCGGTCTTGCATCCAAGATGCCCGACATGGTTAAGATGGCCAAATCTGGCCTTAATGTGGCCCTGGTAACATTCAACATTTGTGCAATGTGTTCACTGGTAATTGGTTCATTCGCTTTTACAATATCAATAATTTTCTGCTGTCTGTCTGTAAGTTGGATAGGTATCACCTCTTTATCATAAATCCTCTCTAATTGTGTTATACTATTTATTTTTATGCTATATTATATGCCTTTATTGTAGCAAAAAGAATCACATATGGCTATATTTTTTTCGAAAAAATTTTAAAAATCTATTCTGTATCTCTGGTTAATAGAAAATAGACAATTCTATTACTTTTTATTCGTCTTTTCAAGTAATGAATTGTCTATTCTTCAATCTTTATTTTTTAAAAAATCATTCTTTCTTCAATATACTTCTCCAAGTCGTCTATTTTAATACGAATTTGCTCCATTGTATCTCTATCACGAACTGTAACCGATTGATCTTCTAGTGAGTCAAAATCGAAAGTTATGCAG
This sequence comes from Bacillota bacterium, assembly GCA_049324315.1. Classification (GTDB taxonomy): domain Bacteria; phylum Bacillota; class Clostridia; order Peptostreptococcales; family Thermotaleaceae; genus JBMOKU01. The sequence continues at coordinate 111,727 of JBMOKU010000007.1, forward strand.
AAAGGCGTTCCAATTTCATCATGTCTTCTATAACGCTTTCCGATACTGCCGGATTCATCGTAATCAACCATAAATTTCTTAGATAGGTTTTCGTGTAATGCAAGGGCTTGATCACTTAATTTTTTCGTTAATGGAAGTACTGCTGCTTTAAAAGGCGCTAAAGCGGGATGGAATTTTAATACACTCCGTGTTGTTCCATCTTCTAATGCTTCTTCTTCATAAGCGTCAATTAAGAAAGCTAACGTTACCCGATCGGCACCTAAAGATGGTTCAATGCAGTAAGGAACATATTTTTCATTTGTCACTGGATCTTGATAAGTGAAATCAACACCGGAATGCTGGCTGTGCTGTTTTAAGTCAAAATCAGTACGGTCTGCAATTCCCCATAGTTCTCCCCAGCCGAATGGAAATTTATATTCTAAGTCAGTCGTGGCATTGCTGTAGTGGGACAGCTCTTCTTTATCGTGATCTCTCATCTTTACATTCTCAGGGTTCATGTTTAAACGATACAGCCAATTAATACAAAAATCCTTCCAGTAATGAAACCATTGAATATCTTCTCCGGGTTTGCAAAAGAACTCTAACTCCATTTGTTCAAATTCACGGGTTCTAAAAGTAAAGTTTCCTGGCGTAATTTCATTTCTAAAAGATTTTCCAATTTGGCCGATTCCAAAAGGTACTTTTTTTCTACTGGTCCGAAGTACATTTTTAAAGTTCACAAATATACCTTGCGCCGTCTCAGGTCTTAAGAAGATTTCAGCCTTTGAATCTTCTGTAACACCTTGGAAGGTTTTAAACATCAAGTTAAATTGGCGTATTTTTGTGAAATTTACAGCACCACACTCAGGGCATTTAATCTGCTTGTCTATTATATATGACTCCATTTTATCATTAGGCCATCCATCCACGGTAACCTCTTCAGCTTCATTCTCTTTTACATAATCTTCAATTAGCTTATCGGCTCTATATCTTGCTTTACATTCTTTACAATCCAATAGGGGATCATTAAAACCGCCAACGTGTCCTGACGCCACCCATGTTTGGGGATTCATCAGGATAGCCGAATCAAGGCCTACATTATAGGGCGATTCTTGGATAAACTTTTTCCACCAAGCCTTTTTAACATTGTTTTTTAATTCTACACCTAATGGTCCATAATCCCACGTATTTGCCAATCCTCCGTATATTTCTGACCCAGGGAACACGAATCCTCTTGATTTAGCTAAAGCAACAATCTTATCCATGGTCTTTTCAGTTGTCATGTGTCATTCCTCCTAAAAATTTTTTTAAAAATAAAAAAGCCAATCATCCCTAAATATAAGGGACGAAAGGCTTTTGCTTCCGCGGTTCCACCCTAGTTGATACAACAAGTATCCTCTTAGAAAGTACGCACTCAAGAGTTCCCTTCATTATAGCATTATATCGGTATTCCAGCACCACCGACTCTCTAGAATAATAGACTATAATTACTCCTCTCTATCACTGTGCTCTATATTTTTTTATGATTTTATCATATCATACTTCGCCTGTAAAGATAGAATGCATGATTTTGCTATTCTTCTTTATCTTCTTCTGTTTCTTTCTTCTCAAAGTTCACTTCTTTTTTGTCGCAAGCCTCTTTCGCCACTTTATCCCTTACTTCTTCCATTTTTGACTTGACATTTTTTAACGTATCTTCAGCCATTTCATTCAAATCAACAACTTCTCCATCGGTTTTCACAATTTCGATTCTGCACTTCGTTGCCAAGGCAGATAATACACCTACCATCGCAATGGGTGGAGATAATACTGCACCAATAGCACCGGCTGTAACAGGTATGTTCATAATAACGTCATTATCTTTTTTAAGTACAATCTTCGTAACGTTTCCTTTTTTCACGATTGTCTTCAACTTCTCCAAAACCTCATTGCCCGCTTCAGAAATATTGTCCTTCCAGTTAACGTTCTGTCTTTCCTCAATATGAATAATAGCATCCACAACATTTCCTTCTGTTGCCTCTAAAGCTTCCTTTGCCTCTTTATACGTTACTCCTGTTCGCTCTCTGACAGCATCAATTTTTTCCAAGCTAATTTCCATGGTAATCCCTCCTAATCATTTATTTACTATTATTATTGATAAGGTTAAGAAAATCTAAACTGTTAAACTTCGTTCGTTCCAAATGTGTGCCAATATACTGCCTCATTATTTTTTCTAATTCAAGTAAAATATATTCTTTAATTCTTAAGCGCTTTAAACTTGAAAAATCCGTTTCTAACAAGTAGTTCATAACATTTAGAGTCGTTTTAGATATTCTCGAAACAGCAAAGCCCTCTTCACAGCAAACACCACAAAGAACACCGCCTTCCTCAGGATGAAAAAACGCAGATTCGCCAATTTCCTTGCCACATTGAACGCATTTGTCTAACACAGGCTTCAAGCCTGAATAATTTAAAAGCTTTAACTCAAATGCCTTTGTGATGATCTGAAAATTATCATCCATCGTAGAAAGCTCTTGAAGACATCTCAATAATGTTTCGAAAAGTCTATTATTTGTTTGTCCTTCTGTGATCACAGTCCCAGTTAATTCAAGTATGTATGAAGCATAGGCTAATCTGTCAACATTTTCCCTCAGCTTGTAAAATGATTGTTTTATATCAATCTGGGAGATTTGATAAAGCTCTTTTCCTTTAAAGAGTACAAATTCACCATAAGAAAATACCTGTGCTCCCAAAGAATACTTTCCTCTTTGTCTATAGGCCCCCTTTGCCACGCCTTGTATCTTTCCCATCTTTCTTGAAAAAATCGTTAGAATAGCATCGCCTTCGCCAAACTTATTCTGTTTTAAGACCACACCTTCGGTCTTTAAAAGCATTTCATCACCTCAAAGCAAAATCATCCTTTGATATTTCTTCCATCGGTAATTCTTCTGTTTTTGATATACCTTCTAAACTTTTATACGATAAATAAGCTTCTATGTCTCCTGTATTTAAAAAAATATTCCAAAAAATTTTATCAAACACCCTATGATCCCCTTTCTATAGTATAGTCCATAGTTTATTTTTTTCTAGGGTAGGGTGTCTATATACAATACAAATTTTGTTATTCTTTTAAAAGATTGTTATTTTCATTTCTTTTTTAAATACATTATGACTTATATCCGAGATCATACAAGACATTGGAGCTGTCCCGCCAATTCTCCTTGACTTTTACCCAAAGTTCAAGATATATTTTGGAACCCAACAGTCTTTCCATATCTTCTCTGGCACTTTTACCAATTCCTTTAAGCTTTCTCCCATTTTTACCAATAATGATACCCTTATGGGATTTTCTCTCACAATAAATCGTTGCATGAATATCTACAATCTCTTGATTTCCTCTTTTCTTCATCGATTCAACCTCAACGGCAACACCATGGGGTACCTCTTCCTCCAGGTAGTGAAGAAGCTTTTCTCGAATAATCTCACTAACAATTACCTTTTCAGGTTGATCCGTAATCATGTCTGATGGGAAATACTGTGGTCCTTCGGGCAGCAGTGCCACAATTTTATCCAGTAATTTGGAAAGATTCTTATTTTGTAAGGCAGATATCCCTATAATATCTTCAAATATTCCAACTTCTCTATATAGATGATATAGTTTTTCAAAATCATCCGGCGGAATTTTATCAATTTTGTTAATCAATAGAAATATAGGTGTTTTTACGGTTTGGAGCATTTCAATAATATATCGTTCACCAGGTCCCATATCTGCGGTGTCATCAACAACAAACAATATAACATCCACTTCGTTAAGGGTTTGTTGTGCAGACTTTACCATAAACTCTCCCAATTTGTTTTTAGGTTTATGAATACCAGGGGTATCAAGAAAAACAATTTGGTAGTCCTCTCTCGTAAAGATTGTCTGAATCTTATTTCTAGTGGTTTGGGGCTTATCCGACATAATCGCAATCTTTTCGCCGATAATCTGATTCATAAGCGTAGATTTACCTACATTCGGTCTTCCAACAATCGTAACAAATCCTGATTTGAATTTCATTCGTTATCTTTCTCCTTTATTCGCCTAAGTCTTTTTTCGTAAAAGAATGGGGAAACAGATCTTGTATTGAATATTTTTTGTATTCACCATTGGCATTTCCAACGATGATCTTAATATCACTACCAAATTCCGCTATGACCTGTCTGCAGATCCCGCAGGGAAATGTATACTCATCAGTATCACTAGTCACAGCAATGGCCTCAAAATCTGTATATCCCTCTGATACAGCTTTAAAAATCGCGGTTCTTTCAGCACAATTTGTGCCACCATAGGAAGCACATTCTACGTTGCAACCGGTAAACACTTCTCCACTTTTTGTTATTAATGCAGCGCCTACTCTAAACTTAGAATAGGGTACATAAGCAAATTCTTTTGCTCCCTCAGCATGCTGCAGCAGTTCTCTATCTTCCATATCATTCTCTCCTTACTATTCCATAATCAAGTTTATATTTGTAGGGATAACCTCGACCCAAGTAACGCCTGTATTAAGCTGGATTTCCTTCCCGCTTGCATCATAGTATTTCGTTAACGATTTTCTGCTTGCCTTATCCCATGTTATATCGATGACATTGCCGTTTGTTATATAATACCCTGTTCCTTTACCTACTAAATCAATTTCTAATCTGCCTTCGCTATCAATAACCGAGGTGTCAGCTTTTTGAATCAGTATATTTTTTGCGGTAAGATGTTGTTTAGATATTTCATCTAGATGAGACTGGCCATTAACATAGCGTAAATACCTTTTTTCACTTTCATTAAATTTGAATTCCACGCTGTAGTTTTTATAATAGGGAATTTTTAGATATTGAAGAGTATTTCCCTGAATAGGCTCATCCTCTAAACGGAATGTCCAACTTTCATATTGAACACTGGTAGCGTACTTGCTATCCTTAGCGGCTTTACGTATTGCATTGGTGCTGGTATACATATTATGAGGAGCCTTTTTATGATTTTTTCTCCAAAAAATACTTCCATCTCTGGACATGGCATCAATATCAGCCATTTTTAGATTCTTTATATCGGCAAATGCTTGAGGGCTTCCGCCAACGTGAACATATAGCGCATCATATTCCATTGCCTTATCTAAAAAGTATGGTCGTGCACTTCTAACTGGACCAATCAACTCCGGCTCATTGATTAAGAATATGGCCATATATCTTGTAATCCATCCTTCAGCTAAAAATTCATAAATGATTTCCGCTTGATCTAATCCGGCTTGAGGTCTTGCTTTGTTATGATTATCTAACATAACAGCGATAGGCCTTCTTTCAATCTTCTCTTTCTCTGAGGCTATTCCGCTTAATGGAGAACGGAATTCGATGACTTCTTCTTCAACTTCTTTATTTTGCTCATCTACGGTGTCAATAATTTCTATTGGCTCTTGTTCGTTGGTCTCTGCAATCGTTGGCTTATCACTTTTACAGCTTGTCAAAAGAAACATATTTCCTACTAAAAAAAGTACAACAGCAACTGCAGCAATTCTTTTCATGTCCCCCTCACCTTTCTCTTCATTGACTTATGAATGTTTTCTCTGAATTTCCAACTGCCTGATTCTTCTGTTATTCACACTGAGTACCTTTATCAGAATATCTTCATACTCAATTATATCATCTTTCACAGGTATTCTTCCTAACAAATTGAAGACAAAACCGCCAATGGACTCATATTCATCCTCCGGCAGTGATATTTCCAGTAGATCATTAATTTCTTCAATGGATGCCTTTGCATTAACAATGAGTGAATTTTCCCCCAAATGTTCGATCAACTCAATTTCATTATCATATTCATCCATGATATCTCCAACAATTTCTTCAAGAATATCCTCTATGGTGACCAATCCCAAGGTTCCACCATATTCATCCAGGACAATGGCTATATGCACTTTCTCATTTTGCATTTCTTTTAATAGATCACTTACTTTTTTACTTTCAGGAACATAATATGCCAGCCTCAGCATTTTTTTTAAATCAAACTGCTGGTCGCCATCGGTATGCTTTCTTGAGTAAGCCAATAAATCTTTTGCATATAGGATCCCAATAACATTATCTACGGTATCTTTAATAACCGGAACCCTTGAATATCCATGATCAATAATTACGTTTAATGCCTCTTCAAAGGAAGCATCTGCATCTAAGTATGTCATATCGATTCTAGGAACCATTACTTCTGTCACTTGTGTATCTCCAATTTCAAAAATACTATTGATCATTTCCTTTTCTTCACTTTGAATAATTCCTGCTTCTTCACCGACATCTACAAGGGTTTTAATCTCTTCCTCTGAAATAAGGGCCTTATCTGCATTCAGTGTACCCCCAAAAATTCTGATAATAAAGTTCGTAATTCTGTTTAAAACCTTTAATACGGGCAGCAGTACGTAGGACAATAATTCTATGGGTCTGCCGAGGACTACTGCTACTTTTTCCGGATGACTGGTGGAATAGGTTTTGGGTGTAATTTCTCCGAATACCAGAATCGTAATTGTCATAACAATTGTTACCAGTGCAGTTACATTATACCTTGAAAAAAATTTAAAAGTCAATTCCGTTGCTATAGCAGTAGCAGCAATGTTGACAATATTATTACCAATCAAAATAGTGGCCAGTATCTTATGGGATTTGTGAAAAATTCTTTCCAATACGTCCGCTTGTTCTACACCATTATTTTTTAACTGCTTGATTTTAACAACACTCATTGAAGCAAAGGCTGTCTCTGCACTGGAAAATAATGCTGATAAGATTAATAGTACCAAGAGTAAGGCTATCTTTATCATATCCACTAGATTAATCAAAAAAATTCCTCCTAAATACCATTCTTCTAAAGTTGCAAAAAGGAAGTAGTTAACCTACTTCCCCCTAATATATGATTTGAAAAATAAAAACGGTAATAAACGTACCTACGATAGCTCCCACAACAACTTGAAAAAAATTATGAATCCCTGCCTCGATTCTACTCTGCGCTACCAGTAATGCCATGATGAAACAAAGTGATATGATAAAGGTATTCTCAGACATAAAAGCTACAGAAGTTACTATTGAAAACGCTATGGCTGTATGTCCGCTGGGCATCCCGCCCTTTAAGGGTGTTCCTTTACCAAAATAAGCTTTCAGACTAATAACAAGCAAAATAACAATTGCTAGACTGATAAAAGTAATATGAATGGGCATTTGCCGAACACGATGAAGTACAATTTCTGTAACAAGATTTAGTTTGTCAAAAAAGATAACATATGCAACCACGGTCGCATTCATTGCAGAAATTAAAACTGCACCAGCTGCAACGTTTTTTGCGATTTTAGCTAACTCATGGTAATCCTTTGTTATTAAGTCAATGGTTGCTTCAATCGATGTATTGACCATTTCTGCAATAATTACCAGTGAAATTGTAAAAAAAAGTAATAAAATTTCAAGTTTTGATAGATTGAAAAAAAGACTTACAAATAATACAACAATAGCCATTGTGAAATGAATCCTCATATTTCGTTGAGTTTTCAATGTATGAATAATTCCATCAATAGCATAGTTAAAACTGTCAAGTAATTTTCTGACTCTCATTGCTTTATTGAACCTCGCTTATTTTCTTAGTATGCCCAGAGCTTCCAAAACTTCTTCTTCTTTTTGTCGCATGATTTTGGTGTTTTCATCGGTATCATGGTCATATCCAAAAAGATGGAACATACTATGGGTAACTAAAAAAGCAATCTCCCGCTCAAAGGAATGTCCATAGTCTAGAGATTGTTCCACAGCCTTCTCCAAGGAAAGAACAATATCTCCAAGACATACTATCCCTTCAATATTTTCTAAACGATCAAACATCGGGAAAGATAAAACATCTGTCGATTTATCCAAACCTCTAAACTGCTTATTCAGCTTGCGGATTTCATCGTTATCTACAAAAGAAATACTAATCTCTACGGTGTCATTAAGCCCTTCTTTCATCAAACACTTTTCAATCACCTTTTGAATCAGTGCTTCTATTTCCTGATTATATTGTACTCGATTTTGTCGATTATCAATCATGATTTCCATTTATTTTGCTTCCTCCGGTTCTTTAGCATTTAATTCAGGATATTCGATTCTCTCATGAAAAATACCCATTAACACAACACTAAAAGCGTTAGAAATTCGTTCCAAATCCTTTAACGTTAGATCACATTCATCCAGTTGGTGGTCTTTCAGTTTGTCTTCGATAATTTTATCGATAAGTGTTTTAATTTTTTCAGCATTAGGCTCCGCAATACTTCGAACCGCAGCCTCAACTGAATCAGCCAGCATAACAATAGCAGCTTCCCTCGTTTGAGGCTTTACGCCACTGTACCGAAATTGTTCATGTTCAACGGTTTCATGCTCATCGCTATTTAATGCTTTATGATAAAAAAACTTCACCAAAGTGGTGCCATGATGTTGTTCAATGACATCTATAATTTCTATAGGCAATCGATAATTTTTGGCATATGCAATGCCGTCCTTTACATGATCTGTAATGATTTTTGTGCTGAGGCTAGGTGTAAGCTTATCATGGGGATTTTCAGACGTCAATTGATTCTCTTTAAAAAAATAAGGTCTTTTCAGCTTTCCAATGTCATGGTAATAGGCACTTACTCTGGTAAACAATCCATTGGCAGCGATTGCATCCGCCGCTGCTTCACCTAGGTTTCCAACAATAACACTATGATGATATGTCCCCGGAGCTTCCAGCAGCAATTTTTTCAGTACAGGCTGATTCGGATTCGAAAGTTCCAACAGCTTTAGCGGCGTTAAAATTCTAAATCCCGTTTCCCACAGTGGTAATGACCCAATGGTTAAGACAGCACAAAAAATTCCATTTAATACCCCATAAAAGCTCTCCGTAACAAGTTTTGATAGATCACTGCCATTCATAAGCCCAAGGGCAAAAATCGTAATCATATTGCTAAGGCTAACCGCCAGCCCTGAAAAGAAAATATTCGATCTCTGATGGGTATGGGTAACACAAAAAGCTCCAACAGTCCCACCTATCAATGAACTGATTAAGAGCACGAGATTATTTCCCGTAACCATGGATAAAAGAATGGCTGTAATCAAATTGACAGCAATAGCCATTCTGGAATCCAACAAAATTCCTAATAGCATAGCAGAAACTGCAACGGGTGCTAAATACGGTGAAATGCTAAATATTGCCTTGGAAATCAAATATCCGGATATAAAAATAATCAATAACAGATACAGCTTAGATATAGAAGTGAATATTTCATAATTGAACACAAACATGTAGGCAATCATCAGCAGCATGAGGATAAGGACCAACAGTCCTATTCCAAAATAAAGAGAATAATTAATATTTGAGTCTTCTTTCGTTAACCCTGCATCTTGCAGTATCTGCAAATTTTCCCAAGTAATAATTTCTCCCTCACTGACGATAATACTACCTCTTTTTACAATAACTTTTTCAACACTGTTTTTTGCCTCTTCGATTTTTTGTCTTGTGGTTTCTTCGTCTAGAAACCGATTCGCTTTTATTGAACTGTTGACAATATTTATTGCAAGCAGCTTTAATTTTTCAGGAATTTCTTTTAAACCATTAAAGTAAGCTTCAATATTTTTCTTTTCTTTTTCAATTTCCTCGGCTTTAATACCAGAGGACATAATCTGCACCACAATTTCATTGATATGCCTTTCAGTTTCTTTTAATACTTCATTGTCGGTGTTTAAAACCAGTAATAATTCATTATCATTTAGGTTAAGTTGATTGATCTGCTTCAAAAGCACTAATTTCTCTTCAAGGGTTTTTTCATCCAATTCTTTTGTGTTATATACATTTCTAAAAAAACTTTCTATTTGTTTTTTAATATTTATTTGAATCGATGGATCAATTTTTTCCCTGGGCTCAACCAATTCTACTGCAGATTGAATAAGTTTTTCTGTTGCTGCTCTATCTTCAATATCACGGGGTGCCCTCAGATCCACTGGTGAAGCTTGACCTACTCGAAGCTCATATTTTTCCGGTGATAAGCTGGCAAGTACGCTTAAAAAGACAACTAAGAAGAAGACAACGATAAGGATAATATAGTTTGCTGTTCTTCTGCTTAACAATCTTATGATAAAATTATTATAAAATCGTTCTTTTAAACCCTGAAAAACTGTCATACCATTTCCCCCTAAAGACTATCTTGTCTTTCGCTTCATTGGTCTTCTCTTCTCCTGCTTTATATCTTTCTTATTTTCAAATTTTTCATATGCCTTTATAATTCGTTGAACCAGTTGGTGTCGGACGACATCCGCTTCACTTAAAAAAATAAATTCTATTCCCTTTACATCTGATAATACTTCTGTAGCTTGTTTTAAACCAGATTCTTTTCCTTTTGGGAGATCAATCTGTGTTATATCTCCGGTTATAATTGCCTTTGATCCAAATCCTAGCCTGGTTAAGAACATTTTCATCTGTTCCCGTGTTGTATTTTGAGCCTCATCCAGTATAATAAAAGAGTCGTCTAGTGTTCTACCTCTCATATAGGCTAAAGGGGCTACTTCTATCATTCCTCTTTCCTTATACTTTAGAAAGGTTTCTCCACCTAAAATATCATATAATGCATCATATAGAGGTCTAAGATAGGGGTCTACCTTATCTTGGAGATCACCTGGCAGAAAACCTAGACTTTCTCCAGCCTCAACAGCCGGCCTTGTTAAAATAATTCTACTGACCTCTTTATTTTTAAAAGCAGCTACGGCCATGGCCATGGCTAAATATGTTTTTCCAGTACCTGCTGGTCCTATTCCAAACACAATATCATTATTTTTCATGGCTTGTACATATTTCTTTTGTCCCAAGGTTTTAGGTTTAATCTGCTTTCCCTTGGCACTGATACAGACGATTTCCTCAAGCAATTCTTGCAATTGACCATTTTGATTCTCTTCTACCATGCGTATGGCATAATTGACCTTTTGCATATCTAGATTCTCTCCAGACTGCAATACAGAGATCAAATCTTTTATAAGTCTTTCGGCTTTTCCGATTTGTTTCTCTTCGCCTATGATAACAATTTCGCCTTGCCGTGATACGATATTGACATGGTACTCATCTTCTATGGCCCGTATGTTTCCGTCTAACTGTCCGAACAATTCTTTTGAATAGTCAAAGTCATCTATATTGATCCTTTTTTCTTCTAATCCTCGTTGTTCCAAAAATAATCCTCCTTAGAAATTCATGTTCATAATCTTTTGTTGTGCGCCTATTTGTTCTAAAGTCTCCATTATTATTTTTGCCTTTAATATATGATTTTCTTCATAAAACTTCACATCTTGATTTAAAATTGTTACATCCTCAGGCATATTTTTCGATAAAGAAACCATCATTTTTTCAACTAATAGTTTTTTAGCTTGTTCTTTCTCAATATTTTCCTCAACATCGACAACCTCATGGAATTCCTCCACTATAACTTCGACAGGTATTTTAAATTTCCTCCATTGCGGTAGGGTTTTCTTCTTCTCTTCAATGACAAAATTGTTAAATGGAATCTCTCCAAAGCTTAAAATTAGCTGACTTTCTCCTATTTTGATAACCCTTCGATAATATTGATTGCCAGTTTTTACTTTAACAGTTTTTATTAAGGGTATTTCGTCCGTTTTCTCATAATAGGTTCTTGCCCATACCTCACCCAGCGCATGTACATATCTCGTTTCCAAGTTTTCTCGTAAAATAGTCCCTGATATCAAGATATCTCCTTTTTTTACAATATCGCCTTTCTGGACGGCTGTGTCGCCGTTTTTGGCGATGATCTTTTCTATTACCCCATTTGCTTTAGCTATAATATCACAGGGCATATCCAGGGGGATCTTATCAGGCGGTTTTATTTTCTCGACAATCTCCACCACTACCTTTGTACCGTGGATTTCAATTCCTACCCAAGCCAAATCATCTATTTCAACCAGCATATTATTTTCTATCGTTTGAATATCAATATTATACTTCCATACACCTTTCGTAAGACCATATTTTCTTAATGATTGTTCGATAAGTTCGTCGGAAATTTGTGTATTCCCAATAATTTGTATCTCTAAAATGAACGAAGTACATAGCACCAAAAGTAAAAGGGATAGCATAAAGCCAAACATCAGCATTTTTCTAGTGCGCATTTTGAGCATAAAAAAAGGATACCCGATTTTCATATTAATTTTCACTTTGCATCCTGATTTTTTTACAATGTGCCTCAGTTCTTTGTACCCTCTTAGACCAACTTTAGCTTCTAAGGTCGTATAGTCTAGTTTTGTAATATCCCAAAGATATATGCCTCTAGCAATTGCATAATTTAAAAACTTTTCAAGGGATAATCCTTCTATTCTTATAATAACGTATCCGCGAAAGAAATTCCATAGTTTTACAACCAGCAATGATATCACCTCCTATTCTACAAATTCTATATTCTCAATTTTCCCACATATTACGATTTCCTCCGTTATGATAGATTTGATCAATAACTCTTTTCCAATAATTCGCATAATCCCGTTTTTCGTATTGAGTCGTATCTTCGTTCTGGAATATTCAACAATTCCCTTGTGATTTTCTATAAACATCTGTAAATTACCCACCATGGTGACTCTTGGGAGGTCTAACATGATATCCTTCGGTAACTCTAACAATTCTGATATGCTTTCTCTCAACTCCTTTGATTTGCTTTTCATTGTGCAGTCCCCCCTTTCTATATAAGTTTATGCTTCTAAAATTTTTCGTATTACTGGTTTTCATAAATGCAAAAGATAAAACCGCGGGTTGATTCCCACGGTTTTATCTTCTTAAAGCCTTTGGTTTTTCTAAGATCTCTGACATAATAATACTTTCAACCAGCCTTTTCCTGCTAAAATGAAGTTTCGAAGATCCAATTTCCTTTTCTTTGATTGCATCCTTTATCTCGTTGTTGATTTCAATACCTGGTGTACTAATTTGCTTGACAAATTTTTCTCGCTCATTGTTAATATAACGCTCTAAAATAATCTCGTCTTCAATTTCATAATCCATTGCAGCTCCGTTACTTTCCTTATGTATGGGCGTTTGCTTTAATTTATTATCTTCTTCAGCAGGCTGCTTTTTGACAGCTTTCGTTATAGTATGTCTCCCCACCCTTTTTCTTGCTTGTTCCAGGGCGTCCCTTTTTATTGTTTTATCACGGCTATGCTTTTCCGTATTCTGATTTGTACCTTTTTTGATTTTCGTTAGCAAAGCAATTCCAAAAAAGATAATCGGGAGCAAATCTTCTAGGATGTCCAAAGCATCACTTCCTTTTCATCAACAGATTCCTTCCCTTGTTACTTTTTGATATTTGTGTTTGGTTCATCGTCCTTAGTCAGTTTTGAAATTGATTTTCTCATATCAGTGTCCGCCATCACATTTTGCAATTGATAATAATCCATTACACCGATTTTACCTTCTCTTAAAGCATGTGCCATGGCTTTCGGTATTTCCGCTTCCGCTTCCACTACTTTTGCACGCATTTCTTGAACAGATGCCACCATTTCTTGTTCTTTTGCAACAGCCATTGCTCTTCTTTCTTCTGCTTTGGCCTGAGCGATTCTCTTATCGGCTTCAGCTTGATCTGTTTGCAGCTGTGCACCAATGTTTCTACCAACATCCACATCGGCAATGTCAATTGACAATATCTCAAAGGCAGTACCAGCATCCAATCCTTTTGAAAGAACGGTTCTGGAAATTGAATCAGGATTCTCTAAAACAGCTTTATGGGTCTCAGAAGAACCTACAGTCGTTACAATACCTTCACCAACCCTGGCTATGATAGTCTCTTCCCCAGCACCACCAACAAGTCTTTCAATATTTGCTCGCACGGTAACCCTCGCTTTAACCATTACCTCAATACCGTCTTTTGCCACAGCTGAAACTTTAGGCGTCTCAATCACCTTTGGATTAACACTTACTTGAACGGCACTTAATACCTCTCTACCCGCCAAGTCAATGGCTGCTGCTCTCTCAAACTCTAATGCAATCTCTGCTCTTTGCGCAGCAATCAAAGCATCGATAACACTGTTTACATTCCCACCCGCCAGATAATGGGCTTCCAATTTATCGATATTTAAGTCCAATCCTGCTTTTGTTGCTTTTATGAGAGGATTCACAATCCTAGATGGTGCCACTCTTCTAAAACGCATTCCAATTAAAGTAAATATCCCTATTTTTACACCTGAGAAGTATGCCGTGATCCATAATCACACAGGTACAAAACTAAATAGTAATCCCAGCAGCAGTAAGGCTACGATAAAAAAGATCCCTAATACAATAATGTTCATTCAAAAACCTCCTATGACGTTTTTTCAACAATAATTCTTCTTCCCTCTACACTTATAATTCTAACCTTTGTTTGTGGCTCAATAAATTCACCCTGAGATACCACATCAAATCTTTTTCCATTTACTTCTATTGTTCCCGATGGTCTTAAGGCTGTGATCGTAAGCCCTTCCGCAAAAAGCATGTCATTGTGATTTGGAGTCGATATAAATCCTACGTCCTTTCTTAACTGAGCATTTAAGATAATTCTATCAAAATACTTATTTTTCGGCCCATATTTTAATAGAAGGATTGCCGCAATCACGGTCATGACAAAGGCTGTCAGCAGTGAAAATACGCCCAGAGCGAAAGAATCTGAAGCTAATATGATACTAATGATGATACAAAGAATTCCACCTATACCAGGAGCTCCAAAACCAGGAATGATCATCTCTATGATTAATAAGGCAATTCCCGTAATAAACAAAAGGATGATAGGCGTACTGGCATTCCCTGCTAAAAAGCTTCCGCCAAAGAATAAACTAAAGGCAACAAAGCTTATGGTTCCTCCTATACCGAATCCCGGCGTCAGCAGTTCTACAATAAGGCCAATAAACCCTATACTAAGGATAATCGGCAGCATGATTGAACTCGTAACCCACTGGGTCGCCTTTATCTGTAGATCGGGTTGTACTTCTACAATATTGTCGTATTGAATATCAAAATGTTTCAGAATATCATGATAATCATTTGAAACGTAATCGGTAAAACCAAACTCTTCTGCTTCCTTTGTTGTTAGATTCAGCAGTTGACCCTGTTGAACAATATATTTTCCTTCTTCTGTAGGATGTGGAATTTCCATTCTTCGGTCTGCCATGGATTCAACCAATTGTGCATCTCGTCCCCTTTGCTGAGCTGTGGTTCGCAGTTCTCCTTTCCAATAAGAAAGGGCTTTCTCCGTATCAGGAATTGTCTCTGCCGACCCTATGGTACTGCCTGGGGCCATGACAATCTTCTCTGCAGAAATGGTAATCAAAACGCCAGCTGATTCTGCTTTATTATTTACCAAGGATATCGTCTTCAATGGCGTTTTCATAATCGTATCTCTAATAATCGTAGCTTGATCTACTCTGCCGCCTAATGTATCGATTTCAAATATAATTGCAACAGAATTCTTATCTGCTCTGGCATTTTCTATTTGACTATTTACAAACTGAGATACAGCAGGTCCAATTTCACCTTTGATTGGTATAACATACACAGTCCCTGCCCCTGTATCAAGGGCCTGTGCAAAGCTTCCGAAAAATAAGATTACCAAAATTGCAATACAAGCATTCGCATAAAGCTTTCTTCCCACACATTCACCTCCTTTTCCTTACTATTATTATACACTTACCTGGTAAATTAAAACAGTTAAAGAATATTTACAATATAGAGTAGGCGAATGAAAAATTTTCATTCGCCCCTCATCAAACCGTGCATGCGATTCTCCCGCACACGGCTTTCCGACATTCTTCTTCCTACAGCTTTGTGTCATGCAGCTAGTTTCAGCAACCC
>JBMOKU010000008.1:0-126295 GCA_049324315.1 Bacillota bacterium
AGCAAGCATACTATCCTCAAAACTTACTATTAAATTGTACTTTTTTGTTATCAAAATTAATATTAGCAAAGAAGTAGTATTATGCTAGGAGAAATGGATTTTAAAAGGCTACTTTTTCAGTGGTCTCTACCAGTCCCCAAGTCTTGCCCTTTCTGCTCAAATAACTTGAGTTTTTCAGCAGCTTTGGACAGTCCCTCAGTCACGCCAAAAACGGGCGTGACAGTAGGTACAGTCCCCAAGTCCTTTAAGATTTGTATATATCTAGGAGGGAATAAAAAAACAGCGAGAAGTTATCTCTCTCACTGTCTTTTTTCATTGATGATTCTTTTGGCAATTTTGTCAAAAAGGGGAGCTGCTACTCTGCCGCCGGAGCCGCCGTTCTCAATGACAATTGTTATAACATATTTTGGTACTTCACTAGGGAAATATCCGGTAAACCATGCATGGACTGTATCCTGCCCGTCGTCTATGGCTTGCGAAGAGCCCGTCTTTCCACCGGCTCCTCCTATTTCATTCCAATTGATTGCTCTACCAGTCCCTTCTCGTATCACTTCTTCCATCAACAGTCGAACTTTTTGGGCGGTAGCTTCTGAAAGTACACGCTCAGATTTACTACTGCTTACTCTTTCCAGTACGGTTCCTTCATCATCGACAATACTGTCTATGAGATGGGTATCTTGTTTCATTCCATTATTCGCAATAATTGAAGTCATGGCTGCAATCTGTAAAGGTGTAGCTTCTATAGTACCTTGTCCAATGGATATATTTCCTATTCCAGCACCTTTCATATAGTCTTCAGTAGCTAGGCTCCCGCTGATCTCTTCTGGCAATTCAACGTTTGTTAGCCCTCCCAGTCCTAGTTTCCTCGCCATGTTCATAATTTCTGCGCCGCCCACCCTTTCACCAATTTGTATAAAAGTAGAATTGCAGGATTTTGAAAATGCCTCTTCAAAACTAATATCGCCATGGCCCCCTTTGTCATAAGAGATGCATTTTATTTTGATATCTCCAAATTCCTCATATCCCTGACAAAAAAAATGCTCATTAAAATCAATAACTTGATTCTCTAAGGCTGCAGCTGCAACCACAATTTTGAAAATTGAACCTGGTGGATAGGCGATTTGAATTCCACGATTATATAACTCTTTATTCTTACTGTCTAAGTAAGCTGCCACATTTTCTTGATTAAAATTAGGTCTGCTCACCATAGCTAGAATATCACCACTTTCTACATCTAAAACAACAACACTGCCATTTTCATGTTCCTTATCAAATTCTTCTTCAACTGCCTTCTGAATGGTATAATCTATTGTGGTTACAATATTTTTCCCTATCATGTTTTCTTCGTTTTCTAGTTTCTGATATCCTAAGCCTGGGATAATTCTATTCTGAGCGTCTACGATGGCACCAATTCTGTCCTTCTGATTTTCTTTAAGAATCTCATTGAACTGTTTTTCAATGCCTTTACTACCATTGTTGTCAACTTTATTGATATAACCTATGACATGGGAAGCAATCCCATTCTTATCATATCTTTCTTTTCTTTCAATAGGAAAAACACCTTTTAGCTGTCCAAAGCTTTTGAGAAGGTCTTGATCATTATTTTTTATTTCTAAATATATCGGTCTTGATCCTATGATTTTCTCATGTTTTAAACTCCATGCTGAGATACCCGTTACGTCTTTTACCTTTTGGATATTCTCATCATTTTTTACAAAAGTTTTAGGAAATATCACTAGGTAACTGCCGCTAACCCTATTGGTTAATGGAATCATATTTCGATCATAGATCGTACCTCTTTCTATACCAAGGGGTATTTCTTTAAACCACTGGCTTTGTGCCATTTTATAAAAGCTTTCTCCTTTGATAATCTGAATATATGCCAATCTTCCAATAAGTGAAAAAAGTATTAAGGTAAATAAGAAAAACATAAAAAAGAGTCTTCGCACATTACTTTGTGCTATCAAAGGATCTTTCTCTCTATTTTTTCTTTCAATTCTTGATATCATATAAAAACACCTTCTCTATTTTGGTATACTTGATTGTTCCCATAATAGAAAAGGTGTATACATCGGCTTTATGCCTCCATTTTGTTCCTTTTTTGATTTTCATAGATGATAGATTTAATTTTTGCAACCATGATATCAATTGCCACTTTATTGTTTCCGCCTTCAGGAATAATAATATCCGCATAGCGTTTACTAGGCTCTATAAATTGGAGATGGGCTGGTCGAACAGTGGTAAGATATTGATCAATCACAGAATCCAAGGTTCTTCCTCTTTCTTTAATGTCACGCATAATTCTTCGAATAATCCTTACATCAGAATCTGTATCAACAAAGATTTTAATGTCCATAATATCTCTTAATCTTTCATCTTCCAGGATCATAATCCCTTCTAATATGATAATATCCTTTGGCTCTACAAGTATACTAAATTTTTCCCTTGTATGCATGGAGAAATTATAAATCGGTTTCTGAACAGATTGTCCATCCAAAAGGTCTTTGAGATGTTGTATGAGAAGGTCGGTGTCAAAGGCCAAAGGATGATCGTAGTTTGTCTTAACCCTTTCTTCCATGGATAAATGACTCTGATTTTTATAATAAGAATCTTGTTCAATGATTGTAATATTCTTCTCCGGAAGACATTCAAAAATTGCTTTTGCTACAGTACTTTTACCTGATCCAGTACCACCTGTTATCCCAATAAGTATCGGCCTACTCACCATCATCATTCCTCTCTGTTTTTTCTAAGGATATAATATTGTCCCACCGGTTTGTCAATTTTCATTTTTATAATCTGCTGGGGATGGGGTGCTACTTCTATTTCTTCATTATTTGCATCCCACATGATTTCAATTTTTTGTGTGAACATGTCAATATCTGGTCCTATTACTTCAATAAAATCGCCTTTGAAAATTCTATTTCTTTGTTCTATCGTTGCGATTTTTGTAGTTTCATCATAATCCAATACTAAGCCCACAAAATCATATTCCCGAACATATGAGCTTGTTCCATAAACCTGTTCTTCTTCTCCGGGTTTCTGAAAGTAGAACCCTGTTGTAAAGTCTCGATGACTTGCTTTCTTGATTTCATCAAGCCACTGAGGGTCAAAACGGTAATCTTCACCCATTTCATAGAAGGCATCAATTACCCGTCTGTAGGCTCTTACGATGGTTGCAACGTAAAATGAACTTTTCATTCTTCCTTCGATTTTCAAGCTGGTTATACCAGAACGGATGACTTCCGGTATATATTCGATCATACATAGGTCTTTAGAGTTAAAAAAGTAAGTACCCTTTTCGTCTTCAAATACAGGAATATATTCTCCCGGTCTTTTTTCTTCAACCAAATAATACTGCCATCTGCATGGATGTGCACATTCTCCCCTATTGGCATCACGATTTGCCATATAATTACTCAGCAGACATCTTCCTGAGTAGGAAATACACATGGCTCCATGGACAAAGGCTTCCAGTTCTACTTCATGAGGTATTCTATCTCTTATCTCACGAATTTCTGGAAAACTTAATTCTCTTGCCAAAACGATTCGCTTTACGCCTTGCTTGTGCCAAAATATTGCACTCATATAGTTTGTATTGTTTGCTTGGGTGCTTAGGTGCACTTCCATATCCGGTGCATATTCTTTCACGTACATCAGCGTGCCTGGATCAGATAAAATAATAGCGTCTACTTTTATTTCTTGCAGTTCCTTTATGTATTGTGGTAATTCATCTAAATCTTCGTTATGTGGAATAATATTTAGCGTAACATAAACCTTTTTCCCTCGTTCGTGGGCAAATTGAATACCTTTTTTCATGTCTTCGATTGAAAAGTTTTTAGCACTGGCTCTAAGACCGAAGGTTTGTCCACCAATGTAAACCGCATCTGCCCCGTAAAGAATAGCCATCTTCAATCTTTCTAAATCTCCTGCTGGAGCTAATAATTCAACTTTTTTCACTGCTGTTCCTCCTCATCCATGTAGCTTATAGCAACACCGTCTCCAATCGGCAGTAAGCACGTTGTTAATTGGGGATGATTCATAATATAATCCAAATAGCTTCTCATTCTCTTCACAATCGTTCTCTTCCTACGTACAACATAGGTATCAGATGCAATCATTCCCTTATATAATACATTATCAGAAATCAGTATGCCACCTGGCTTTAATCGATCGATGCATAAGCTTAAAAATTCCATGTACTGTCCCTTTGCAGCATCTAAGAAAATCAAATCAAATTGGCCTTGTAATGTGGGCAGTACCAACTCAGCTTCGCCATGTAGAATTTGAATGCAATCTTCTAGTCCGGCACGTTGAATATAAGCTTTAGCTTTTTCAATCATATCTTCCCGTCTTTCAATGGTTGTCACCTTTCCACCCTTCGAGGCTGTACACAGGATGATAGATGAATATCCGATGGCTGTCCCCACCTCCAGTATTGATTTGCTGCCGCAGCTTTTTATCATCACTTCCAACAGCTTTGCTACTTCGGGCTGCACAATGGGTACATGAAACGTCTGGGCATAGTCCTCCATTTCCTGCAGTAAGGCTTGATTTTCTGGAATCAATGATCGTATGTAGTTTTCAACATGCTCATTAACAATATTCGACAAATTTTACAACTCCTTTTTTCATAGATAGCCGACTTTAGAATGGTACTTAGTTTTGCGGGACGGCGCGGAGACCGTCCCCTACAAAAGATAATTCATTCTGTTCTAAGAGCGTAGATCTTTATATACAAAAAATTAATATTTACAGTTTACGAAAATGAACAAAAATTAATACGTGGTGTTTGCCCTCCACGTATTAGTTTTCCCATCCTTTTAATTCCCATTCTTTGCTCTTAAATGTTCATCATAGGTCTTGCTGAATGCATGCTCACCGTCTTTTTTCAGAACAAAATATAAATATTCCGTATCCTCAGGATATAAGGCAGCTTCGATGGATAGTTTCCCCGGTGAAGCAATAGGCGTAGGTGGCAAACCAATATTTTTATAGGTGTTAAAAGGTGAATCGATTGCGATGTCTTTTAATGTTAGATTTTGCTTTCTTTCGCCTAAGATATACTGGACGGTTGCACAGGATTGCAGCAGCATTCCTTTATTCAAACGATTGTGAAAGACACTTGATATGATAGGTCTTTCCTTCTCAAGCTTTGCTTCCCTTTCGATGATTGATGCAAGGGTTATGACTTCGTGTATGCTCATATTAAGCTCATCAGCTCTTTGATAGTATTTCTCTTTAAAAACATCATCAAAGCGTTTCAACATAAGATCAATAATTGCTTTTTCATCAGCACTATTTGGAATTTCATAGGTATCAGGAAATAGGAATCCTTCCAATCGGTTTTTTCCTTTTGGAATCCCTTCTAAAAATCGATAATCGAAATCGTAGCTATCTGCAACTTCTATAAATTTATCATGATCAATAAGTCCCTTTGCCGATAGTCTGTCAACGATCTGTCTAAACTCAAAACCTTCTGGAATCGTAACTCTGACAGTGTCCTTTAACACCTTGCCGTCAACCAAAATATCAATCATTTCATTAACGGTCATATTGTCACTTAGCAAATATTTGCCTGCTTTCATTTTGCCATCAGATTTCATTAGTTTACTGGATATTCTAAAAGCCAATTCGTTTCGTATTAAGTCGTTTTCTTTCAATATGTGGGCAATCACTGAAGTAGATGCGCCTTTAGGAATATCGATAAAAATCTCTTTGTTGCCGCTTTTGTTCACAGGTTGTATTTGATTACTGTAGTAAGCCTTACCTCCCCAAAAGATAATGAACATTACGAGCAGTAATGAAAACAAACCTATCTTTCTTTTTTTTCTTCTCATGTACGTATAACCACCATTCTGAATATAAGCATCTTTATATGATACAATTATACAATTCTCTACAATTATTTACAATGATTTAACAATGATATTTATTTAATAATTCATAGTGCTTCTGGAACTATGGTGGTATTTAGTTTGTGATTATGCATGATCCTCATACTTGTGAATCATTTCTCTCCATTGAAATTCTCCACGCTCCATGGCACGCAGTAAAATTTCTGCCGTTGCAACATTCGTAGCAACAGGGATCTTATATACGTCACACAATCTAAGTAAAGCGAGGATATCCGGCTCGTGGGGTTGCGCCGTTAATGGGTCTCTTAGGAAAATAACTAAGTCAATTTTGTTCACTGCAATTTCTGCTCCAATCTGCTGATCTCCGCCAAGGGGACCAGATTGATATCTTTTTATTTCCAATCCCGTTGCTTCATGAATTAATCGTCCCGTAGTTCCAGTTGCGCATAGATGATATTTCTCCAGTGTATCCTTATATGCTACACAAAAATTTACCATGTTATCCTTTTTCTTATCGTGGGCAATTAAAGCAATGTACATCCCATATCTCCCCTAACATTAAAATTTAATCTTCTGACGTCTCATTCCAATGTTCAAAACAATTCCAATAGCAAACATACTGGTAATTAAAGAACTTCCTCCATAGCTCAAAAAGGGCAGCGTTACCCCTGTTACCGGCATTACGCCCATGGTCATGCCTATATTTTCAAAAATCTGAAATGCAAACATGGAAGTTATGCCAATAACCACTAAGGAACCGTACAGATCCTTGGAAGCTTTTGCAATTTTTATCATTCTATATAAAAAAGTAAAATATAGAACCAATATGACAATACCGCCTATGAAGCCAAACTCTTCACCTAATACTGCAAAAATAAAGTCTGATTCTTGAACGGGTAAAAAATTGTAGTTATTTTGTGTTCCTTGATAGAGCCCCTTCCCTATTAGCTGGCCCGACCCGATGGCTATTTTAGACTGCATGACGTGATAATTACCAGGTAAGCTTGGATCGGAAGGATTTAAAAAAGCATCAATCCTGATTCGTTGATGGGGTGCCATAATCTTATATACTATAGGTAATGAGACAATAGACGCCAGCAAACCACCACCGATAATTTTATAACTAAGTCCTGAAACAAATGTCATACCGAAAACGATAACGATAAAAACAAGGGCAGAACCTAAATCGGGCTCCTTTAAAATCATTAGAATTGGAACAGCCCCATAGAGAGCAATCGGTATTAAATCCTTGACAGTTTCCAGTTTATTCTGTCTGCTTTCCAACATTTTAGCAAATGAAAGAATAAATGTTATCTTAACAATTTCAGAAGGCTGCATATCTATAGGTCCCAAATCTATCCAGCTTCTTGCGCCAAACTGCGATTTTCCTAATCCAGGTATATACACAGTCAGCAGCAATAATATGGAAAATACATAAATGTATTTATCATAGGAAGCAAAAGTGGTGTAATCAATAAAAAGAACGAGAGCAATTGTTATAACACCTAACACAAATGCAATGGCTTGTACCTTAACTTGTCGTGTAAGTCCTTCCTGCATAACATGGGTAGCACTACTAATCATTAACAAACTGATCACAAAAAGAATCGTAATGGTAATGATCAGACCTACATCTATATTACGCAGTAATTTTCTGTCTAACATGTGTGCACCTTCCTTTTTTTATCTCTTAAGCATTATATCATATTCAATCATAATGTTGAAGAACGTAGAAATTAGAAAAAACCGATCTTATCGGTTTTTTCTTCTAAGAGATTCCCTATCTCGTTTTCATTTTCTTAATCGGTATATTGGCAATCAGAGCAGGTACCATTGCATCGTCTGAACTTCTTTTTGTCTTGGTAATTCTTATATCAAGCTCATTTTCGTCAAACTCCATATAGTCCTTTATGACATTTAAAAGATCGACTTTAACCATTTCCAAGAAATCAGGCGAGCAATTTGTTCGATCATGAACCAGAACCAATTTCAATCTTTCCTTTGCCACGTTTTTGCTGGAGGTGTCTTCTCTGCTAAAGATTTTAAACAAATCCATTGATTCTTATCCCCCTTCCCTTTTTCATTATCTGCCCATGCCAAACAACTTCTTAATCTTGGACATAAAGGTCTCTTGTCCTTCCAATTCAAGGAAAGGAACTTGTTCTCCTATGATTCTTTGCGTAATATTTCGATAAGCTTTACCAGCCAATGATTTATCATCAGTTACAGCAGGCTCTCCCTTGTTGGTTGATATAACAATAGCTTCATCATCCGGTACAACACCAAGTAAATCAATAGCTAATATATCGATCATATCTTCTATGTTCATCATGTCGCCACGTTTTACCATGTCTATTCTGATCCGGTTAATAACCAACAATGGATTTCTTAGTTCTGCAGCCTCTAGTAGACCAATAATACGATCAGCATCTCTAACAGCTGAAATTTCTGGCGTTGTAACGACAATTGCTCTATCTGCGCCTGCAATTGCATTTCTAAATCCCTGTTCAATACCTGCGGGACAGTCAATGATTACATAATCAAAACTCTCTCGAAGTTCGTTACAAAGTTCTTGCATTTGCTGAGGTGAAACAGCATTCTTGTCCTTTGTTTGCGCAGCGGGAAGCAAATACAAGCCTTCATATCGCTTATCCTTTATCAGAGCTTGTCTTAATCTGCAGACCCCCTCTACAACATCAACAATGTCATAGACAATTCTATTTTCTAACCCCATAACAACATCAAGATTTCTTAATCCAATGTCAGCATCAACGACAACAACCTTTTTCCCTTGCAGCGCTAATCCTGTTCCAATATTTGCAGTTGTGGTTGTTTTACCTACGCCACCCTTACCTGAAGTAACGACGATAACTTCACTCATTCTTTTCCCTCCATTTAGCATCGAAATAGTCTATAATCATATTTTTAAGGATAACCGAAATTATTTGTTTGGTAAATAGGGTTCTATTACTACTATATTTTCTTTCACGATTGCCATCTCAGGACATATTGGCTTAATCTGCTCATCAGGAGACCTAGCAATAACGTCTGCTATTCTTAACTGCGTTGGCTGTAGATTATATGCAGCCACAAAAGCTTTCTCATTGCCACTTGACCCAGCATGGGCTACACCGCGCATCGTTCCCATGACTACAATATTTCCTTCTGCTACAATTTCTGCTCCTGGATTTACATCACCAATAATTACGATATTCCCTTGAAAACAGATACGTTGTCCAGATCGTATGGTGGCTCGAATAAATTTTGTAAGCCCTTCTTCTATACCATAGAATTTTTCTTTTCTTTCGAAGACTTCTTCCGTTTTCTCCACAAAGGTCATACCGTATTGATCATGAATAATCTCACTAATTTGACTTTTTTCATCTTCAGTTAATGTTTTCCCCTGAAAACCAATGACCTTTGCTCCTTGAAAAAACTGTTTTCCAGACTCTAATTTTTCAATTAAGTGTTGCTTCAGTAGATTCAGTTCAACGTTTTCATCAAAAATTATTGAAATGCCATCCTTCGTACCTTTAAATTCAATACTGCTGTTTCTTACCATCGTGATAACCTCCACATAAGCCCGTGTAAATCAATCCACTATGAATATTTCTTCAAAACGAGACTAAATCCTCTTTTTTTCGTAAAAACTTATTATAGAAATATTGGAAAAGGATAAGATAAAGTAATTATATAAAGAAAATACATCTACAAGAACTATCTTGTAAATGTATTTCCTGTCTCAATCTTTTCATAATCCTTGTTCAATCCAAAGTATTCTGCAAAGATTTCTCTAGCCACAGGAGCTGCATAACCTCCATGCCCTCCTTGGAATATCAGGGACACTACAGCTATTTGTGGGTTATCATATGGGGCATAGGATACGAACCAAGCAAAGTTATCATAGTCATCTTTGAAGCTATCCAACTGGGCATCTGAGATTCTATTGTTCGTCAATTCTTTGATTGCTTTTCTCATAGCCAGACCTTCATCTTTGTATTTATCATTGTTTGACTTCTTGATTTGCTGTGCCTTGTCCTCAACAGCAGCTAGTGAAAGCCCTGGTGCAATCCATTGAAGATATTTTCTAAGATATTCGGCTTCATCCGCCGGTTGTATCTTTCCTTCCCGCTGTGCTGTTCCTGTTTTGGCCATTACTTTAATGGGGAAGTTTTTGAAAACGGTTCTTCCTGTACCTTCTTCACCTTCTGTAACTTTCTGCATACCCGTTTTAATATAATCCAGAGTTTTATAGTTGTTTAGCTGAATTCTCTCTTTGGCATTTTCGTCTTCAACACGTTGATTTTCATTTCCTACCTTCTGAACAACCGTTACGTTATTCTTGTAACCACCATTTGCAATCGTTGCAATATATCTTGCCATTTGTAAAGGCGTATAGGTATGCTCTCCCTGTCCGATCGAAAGGTTAAAAGTATCTCCCTTTGACCATTTCACTTGATTATAGTAGGAAAACTTCGCCATATCTGCCAGTGCTTCAATCTTATCCTTCTTGACGCCCAGCTTGCTGATACGGTTGATGACTTCTCCTCTAGATGGGTTCTCATCGGCCCAACTGACAAGCTGTTCTATCTGTTTTTCCAATTCTTCTTTATTGTTATAAACATCTTCTTCAAAATACTCCTTTGCAAGAGATGTCACATTTCTTCTAAGCTGAGATTTTACCATAAGGGATTTTTTCTCCGGACTTGGGACACCAGCATTTGCTTCGAATATCTCTATTCCTGTAGGTTCCCCTAGCCCTACTTTTTTGGCATATTCCAAAAGCTTATCCACATTCATGGAAATAGGCAAAGGTCTATTCAAATAGTGGTCCCAGCCTGTAGATACATTGTAGAAATAATAATTACAAGAAACTTCCAGGGCTCTGAAAAAGTCAACCCATCCGTGTTTCATTTTTTTGTCATTCCACAGCCAGCAGCCAAAGCTCCTGCCACCTAGTTTTATATATCCGTCGTCATACATTTTAAAATTTGGATCTAAACCTTGGTCAAGTGCAGCTAAACCTGTTACCATTTTAAAGGTTGAACCGGGCTGTATGCCGGCTATCGTAGCAACATTATATAAAGGAATCGGTGATAATGGATCTCTTGGATTCTGGTCCTGCAGATTTTTCCAGTCTTCTGAAGTGATTCCCGTTGCAAAAAGATTGGGATCATACGAAGGATAGTTTGCCAATGCCAAAACTTCTCCGGTATTGACATCCAATGCTACAACTGCCCCGGTAGTGGCATTTTTGAAGGTTTCACTATACTTGTAATTTCCCCATTTACTCTCAAAGGTTCCGCCTACCTGGATCTGTTTCAAAGCATTTTGCAGTGCCTTTTCTGCTACTTCTTGAAGCCTTGCATCAATGGTGAGATAAACAGTGTTTCCCTTTTTGGGCTGTTCTTCCCTCAAAACATTAATCAGTCTGCCATATACATCAACTTCCACATATTTGGCGCCGTTTTGTCCCTTTAATTCCGATTCGAATACTCTTTCTAATCCATCCTTACCAATTAACTCGTTTGGTGCATAGCCTAATTCATTAACAAACTTTTCTTTTTCGGTATCAGATATTTTACTGAGATAGCCAAGGACATGGGAAGCAAGATTGCCATTGGGATAATAACGAATCGGTTCCATTTCAACATAAACGCCCGGCAACTCCATACTCATTTCCTCAATAGCGGCAATGGTTTTGTTTGTAACGTTGAATGCAATTTTAACGGGCTGATATTGTCTATAACCTTGTTCCTTGAGTTCATGGCGGATGACCATAATTTTTCGTGCATCTTCATCGGAAAGCTCTTGGGGGATTTTCAATTTTTCTCTTAATATTGAAAATGCCTCCCCCGCAGATAGCCCTTCATCAATCGTATATTTTTGAAGAAAATTGTTTTTTTGCATCTCTGCTAGATATTTCATTGTCTTAACTGATATGGGCGGGTAGATGCCTTTCTCCTGCTGCAAGGCAGCTTGTGCTCCAAAAGCATCCAAATTGGGATCAATATCATACTCTTTTCGTAGGGCATTAAATGCTTCTTCGGCGGTGGCGTTTAAATCTATGTTATTTTGTATAAGCCACTCTTCTATTTCTTTATCATAAGTGAAAACATAGTTGCCTCCTTCAGTGATGATCGGAAGGTTATCAACATATTTTTCTCCATTGTTAGATAATATGTGAAGGAGGGTAATGGCAACTTGATTAATTTGCTCATCGATTAATTCATTTTTCATGATTTGTACTGTAAAACTAGGTTTATTCCCAGCCAAAAGACGTCCGTATCGATCTCGGATTTCTCCTCGAGGAGCTTCGATAGGGATTTTTTTGATTCGGATGTTATCAGCCATTTGTTTATACTCTTCACCTTTTACAATGGTCAATGAAAAGAGCCTGATAAAAAGTATAAAGATGAATAATGAGAAAAAAATAATCATTTGATTATTTCTATCCTTTATTTTTTCAAGCATTTCGATCACCTGGTTTTTATTTTAATATTAGGGAGATTTGTAAATTGGTAGATCTTTTTATACAGGTAAAAAGACAACAAAGCATTGTAAATCACTTCTGTGATAACAATACCTTTGAATACAGCAAAAAGTTCTACTCTCGTATTATACATGTAAGAAATGACATAATGGAACAAGTGATATAATATCGTGGAGATTCCAACGAAAAAAACAGGTGTTAAATAATTCTCTTTAAATATCTTTTTTTCGAAGTACCCCACTTGATAACCAATAATCATATAGATTAATGTATTGATACCAATCAATTTGCTAAAGAAAATATCTTGTAATAGCCCTGTAAAAAAACCTATGGTAGCACCTCTTTTGCTTCCCCATAATAGAGCGAAAAGAACAACAATAATCAGCGCAGTATTGGGCAAAACGTCAAAAACTCTGAAGTGTTGAAATAATGTAGATTGTAACAAGAAATTTGATATAATAATCATTGCTACTGCAAATATCCTCATACCTGCTACCCCTTTATTCGTTTTGTTCAGGTATTAATACGAAAACTTTATCTATTTTTTTAAAATTGACTGCTGGTTCGACAATGATATTCTTTAGAAGTTCGTCACTTTTTTTGACGACTTCTTTCACATCACCAATTAAAATACCTTTAGGATATATACTCAAACCGGATGTAATGAGTTTGTCACCGGTAAGCACCTCTGCCTCGGGATCGATTAAATATCCGTTCAATTCAAAATTTACACTACCACGGATCACGCCGACATATTCATTGTTTCGCAATACTTCAAAGCTAACAGAACTTCTGTTGTCGATAATGGTTACAACTTTCGACCAATTCTCGCCTACTTCGTAAACCCTGCCAATCAAACCTTGGCCGTTCATGACAGTACTATTTTTTTTAATCCCATGTTTTTGCCCAGCATTAATTGTGAAATCATTAAACCAATTGCCGGGATCCTTGCTTGATACATTGGCTGTCACATAATTGTTGAAATTATTGTCTTTAGCATAATTTAATGCATTTGCCAATTCACGAATTTCTTCCAATTCATCCTGCGTTAACGTTAGCTGTATAAGCTGTTTCTGCATTTCTTCCATTTCTTTTTTTAGTTTCTCGTTTTCGGCTTCAATGGTCTTAAAGCGAAAAATAGGACTTATTGTATTATCGATGGCTTGTCCTGCTCCAGTCAAAAACCTTTGGATCGGTGTAAGAACACCGCCAATAATATTTTCCGGTGAAGATAGCTTTGCTCTTCCACCTAAAGACATTCCCATCAAAATAATGAGAATGATAGTAACAAATGTTACTATCATTAGTGCTCCCCTTTTTAGAAATCCACCCATTGCGACTCACCACTTTATCCCAATCTTTTTGGAGAAATTAATACCCTTCTTAAAGTTTCTATTTCTTCCACCGTTTTTCCTGTCCCCAATGCTACACAATCCAACGGATCTTCTGCAACGCGGACAGGCATTCCAGTTTCTTTTCGTACCAGTGTATCCAGACCGTCAAGTAGTGCGCCTCCTCCTGTTAATACAATCCCAAACTCCATAACATCTGCTGCCAGTTCTGGCGGAGTCTTTTCAAGCGTAAATTTAATGGCATCGATAATCGCATTGACAGGCTCTTCTAAGGCCTCCAGAATTTCTCCAGAGCTTATTTCCAGTGTTTTTGGTAGTCCGGACACTAAATCACGGCCCCTAATGGCCATTTTTTGCTCTTTCATCTTTGGAAATGCTGATCCGATTGAAAGCTTCACTTCTTCCGCTGTACGTTCACCTATCATTAAGCTGTATTCCTTCTTAATATACTGAACAATCGCTTCATCAAGCTCGTCTCCGCCTACTCGAATAGATCTACTGGTTACAATACCGCCTAAAGAAATGATTGCTATTTCAGTCGTTCCTCCACCGATATCAACAACCATGCTTCCAGTAGGCTCTTCAACCGGTAGTCCTGCACCTATAGCAGCTGCCATGGGTTCTTCAATTAAATATGCTTCTTTTGCCCCTGCTTGAATAGCAGCTTCTTCAACAGCTCTTTTCTCAACTTCCGTAACGCCGGACGGCACACCTACAACTACCCTTGGTGCAGAGAAAACTGACTTTCTTGGGTATGCTCTCTTGATAAAGTATTTTAACATTGCTTGCGTTACATCGAAGTCTGCAATAACGCCATCTTTTAACGGTCTAATGGCCACGATATTACCTGGTGTTCTACCTATCATAAGCTTTGCTTCTTGACCAACAGCGAGTACTTGCTTTGTATCTTCTTGAATTGCAACAACAGAAGGCTCCCTAACAATAATACCTTTTCCTTTTACATACACAAGTGTATTAGCTGTTCCTAAGTCTATTCCCATATCATTTGTAAAGAATTTAAATAATCCCATGAATTTTGCTCCTTCCTAGTGTTTACATCGTTGATTTGTTAGATGATAGAAAGCTCCTTTAAACTTGTATATTTGCCATCTCCGATAATAATATGATCCAGAACTTCAATTCCGATAATCTTACCCGCCTCCACAAGTCTATTTGTTATACTGATATCTTCGCTGCTCGGGTATGAATTTCCACTCGGATGATTATGTAGCAGAATTATGGCAGCTCCACTTTTTCTGATGGCTTCAACAAACACTTCCCTAGGATGTACTAAGGATGCATTCAGACTGCCTACAGATATATTCTCTATAGAAATAATTTCATTTTTTGTGTTCAAAATAATGATTTTAAAATATTCCTTTTTATAATATCGCATTTCTTCCATAACGATATCTGCAGCATCTTTGGGTGACTGTATACTATTTTTCTTATTCCCACCAGCCTTTGCAATTCTTTTCCCTAATTCTATTGAAGCGATGATTTGACAAGCTTTGGAAATACCAATACCCTTAATTTCACTTAACTCCTGTATGGTACAATCCGTTAGGAATTGTATTCCATCATGTCGGAAAGCAAGGATCCTCTGTGCCAAATCAATGGCAGAAAAATCTTTTGTTCCTGTTCGAATTAAAATAGCCAGAAGCTCAGAATTGGATAATCCATTAACACCATGCTGTAAAAGTTTCTCTCTGGGACGTTCGCTTTCTGCCATATTTTTAATGGTTAAATGACGATCAGCCCTCATACGCATACCTACCTTAAAATAAATAAATATCAAAATATCTTCTTAAAATATTCTCCAACTTACATATTGGTAGTCCAACGACGTTAAAATAGTCGCTTTCAATACTTTCAACCAGTGCGGAACCTTTACCTTGTATGGCGTAAGCACCGGCTTTATCCCATACTTCCCCTGTATCAATATATCTTTTGATTTGTTCATCTGTCAACTGTTTAATTTTTACTTTCGTTTTTTCAAAAGTTACATGTTTACAATTCGTATTTGCTTGCACAACGGCCAAACCCGTAATGACATCATGGTAACTTCCCTGCAATCGTTTCAACATGCCAAAAGCATCTTCAAAGTCCTTGGGTTTACCAAAGACCTCATCCTTCACCACAACTGTATCTGCTGCGATAACGATATCGTTAGAAGCGGTGCTTAAGGCAACATCTAAAGCTTTTTGAAAGGCTAAGGACATAACGATTTGCTTCGGTTCTTCACCTGAATTTATGATTTCATTGATTACAGAAGCTCTTATATCAAAGTCAATATTAAATTTTTGAAGTATTTCCTTTCTACGGGGTGAAGCTGAAGCCAGGATGATTTTTCCCAATTTATACACCTACAATCTGTAGAAAATAAGAATTGCCAAAAGAATTCCTATAATACTAGCTATATTTAATTGAATCATAAAACCTAATGTTATCTTTAAAATACTCAAATCAATTGTGAAAGTCTCCACCCCTATTGATTTGCCGTACTTTAAAAAGCTAACACTGTCCTGGAATATCTCTCCAATCAATCCACCTAAAACAATCCCCACAGCCAGTAGGATTAGCAAAAGCCATGGATTTCGAGTTCTACCTTTCATTTTCAACATCCCCCAAGTTACTAATCTTATATTTTTTCTAATATGTTCCCAGATAAAATAGATTTTAATTGTTTGGTAACATAAATTGAGGCTAAGCCAACAAAATAGCCAGTAAAGAGACTAACCAGCATCATAACAGGCAAATAAGTAAAAATATAAGGATTAGCAATCATAATGCCAGCAACGGCTAATTGTGCAACATTATGGGCTAGTGCGCCAAATATACTAACACCAATCAAGCTAAAATAACGGGATAGGTGATGATATACCATACACATTACAGCCGTACTAAACAACGCTCCGGAAAGGCTATAGAATAAACCTGTAACTGCTCCGGAACCTAATGCTGCAACAAGGCACCTGAGAACAGCAACAATAAAAGCATATTTGTATCCAAAGATCACCATGGTTATAAGGTTAACCATATTTGCTAAGCCCAATTTCGCTCCAGGTGCAATAAAAGGCACTGGGATTCCCGATTCTATGATGTGAAGGGCTATGCCTACCGATACAAGAAGTGATAAAAAAATCATTTTTTTTATTTTCATTTGAACACATCCTAATAACTAATACCATCTATATCACTTTGATTAGACTCTATGCGAATAGACACTCTATTTGGCAGACAAATGCTGGTCTGGTTATCTTTTGAAATCCATCCTGTTTTAACACAAATCTGGTCTCTACAGTCAGATTCCACAATCTTAGCCTGATTTCCATCTATTTCAACGATATTGTGACCAAATGGTGTTTCTACTTCAATACGATTATGAATACTTGAAGAATCTAGGGATATCTTTTTATATGGTTTTCCATCAACATCAATCAGTAAGTAGGTTTGTCCTGAATTCACCGACAATGTCTTCACGAAAAAAATTCCCAACAAACTAAGTATTATCAGCGAAAAAATTAATCCTTTATCCCATACCGTCATCTTTCATCATCTCTCATTTACTATTCATTATTCCATTTTTACCAGTTTCTATAACTTTAAATTCATTATTCACTTGCATTGAAGTATTGAATTTTCCGGCTATAGATACAGTCTTAGTTTAACATTTTCATTTTTTTATGACAAGTAGTATTTTTTTCTTATAACACATAGGAAATTATAATCAATTATACACTTTGGATAAGTTCATAATTTTCGTTATGTGTTTCAACAAAGCCTACATAGGGGCCTTTCAAAGGAAGGCTTTGTTATAACACATAGGAAATTATGATCATTTAAAACCTGTATTAAAGATGAAAAGGAACACATACATTCAAGTACGTGTTCCTTCATTCTGACTGTTATTTCATTCGTATCGTCTTCTTTGGACATTTTACTTCGCAAGCGCCACATCCGATACATTTATCTTCTAATATTTTATGAACTTGTTTTAATTCCCCTTCTATTGCATCAACGGGGCATTGTTTTTTGCATATTGTGCATCCAACACAATTTTCCTCTATGATTTCTGCTTTTCTTCTCTTTTCAAAATTCGCATAAATTGCGTGTGTTGGACATTTCTCAGCGCATATCATACAATTTGTACATTTTTCATAATTTATTTTTGCTAAATTATTTGAAAACTCCATTGCATCAAACGGACATGCCTTGACACAAATCTGACAGCCGATACAGCCAACAGTGCATTTCTGTCTTACAACTTTTCCAGTTTCTTCATTGTTACAATCTACAATGACCTCTTGTTCAAAAGGAACAAAGTGAATGACAGATTTAGGGCATACTTCAACACATTTTCCACAGGCAGTACATCGCTCTGGAATAATTCTTGCAACTCTTCCATCAGTAATTTCAATGGCATCAAATTGACAAGCTCTAACGCAAGTTCCTAGGCCTAGACAGCCATACCCACAGCTTTTGCTTCCGCCTGAAATCATGGCTGCAGCTTTGCAATCCTGTATTCCAAAGTAATCAAACTTTTCTTTACAGTTTTTTGTATCTCCTTGGCAGATTACTCTTGCAACTTTTCTAACACTATTTCCAGCTTCAACACCCATAATTTCTGCGACACTGGCGGCGCAATCGGGTCCTCCAACCGGACATCCGTTAACAGGCGCATTTCCTGCTACAACAGCATTTGCAAAACCATCGCAGCCCGGATATCCACATCCACCACAGTTTGCACCGGGTAAAGCATCTCTTACCGCAGTTACTCTTGGGTCTACTTCTACTGCAAACTTTTGAGAAGCATAGGCTAGACCAGCTCCAAATATAAGACCCATCCCGCCTAAGCTTATCGCTGGTAATACTAGTGATGTAATATTCATAATTTTACCTCCTCACCTAAACAAGTCCGG
Source organism: Bacillota bacterium (assembly GCA_049324315.1). Taxonomy (GTDB): domain Bacteria; phylum Bacillota; class Clostridia; order Peptostreptococcales; family Thermotaleaceae; genus JBMOKU01. Next base: position 18,626 of record JBMOKU010000008.1, read on the forward strand.
TAAATCCTAAAAAAGCAATTGACATTAAACTTGCTGTAATTAATGCTATAGGAAATCCTTTGAAAACTTCAGGAACATCAGCAATTTCTAATCGTTCTCTAATTCCAGCAAACAAAATGATTGCCAGTGAGAATCCTAATGCAGCCCCTAGAGAATGAAAAATCGTTTGAATTAAGTTGTAATTGTATTGAATATTCAGCAAAGCTAGACCAAGTACGGCACAGTTTGTTGTGATTAATGGCAGGAAAACACCAAGTCCTTGATATAATGTTGGACTGAATTTCTGAAGCACAATCTCAACAAATTGTACGAGTGCTGCAATAACTAATATAAAAGCAACCCATTGTAAATAGACAATATTTAAAGGTACCAAAATAAATTTCTGAACAAAATATGTTATTATGCCTGCTAGTGTCATTACAAATGTAACAGCCATACTCATACCTGTTGCAGTTTCAACTTGCTTCGATACACCGAGGAAAGGACAGATGCCTAGGAACCTCGATAAAACAAAGTTATTTACAAGTATAGAACTTACAAGTATTGTAAATATACCGACATTCTCCATTTATTCTCCTCCTAAACTAAGCCATTCTTTTTGCTTTAATAGCATTATTGATAGCCAATAAAATACCAAGGGCTAAGAACGCACCTGGAGGTAATATCATTATCAGTGCAGGTTTAAATGCAGATCCCAATAAGTTAACACCGAATATACTTCCATTACCCAAGAGTTCTCTAACCATTCCTAAAAGCGTTAGAGCCCATGTAAAACCAAGTCCCATTCCTAATCCATCAACAGCAGAATCTAATACGCCATTTTTAGAAGCAAAAGCTTCAGCTCTAGCAAGAATAAGACAATTTACGACTATTAAAGGTATAAATAAGCCTAAAGCTTTATATAGTGCCGGTAAATATCCTTCCATGAATAACCCTACGATCGTTACAAAGCTCGCAATGATTACGATAAACGCAGGTATTCTAATCTTATTGGGAATAAATTTCCTAAATAATGATATAACGAAATTTGAGCCTACCAATACTGCTGTTGTTGCAAGCCCCATTCCCGCACCGTTGATCGCTGAATTCGTGACTGCCAGCGTAGGACACATCCCTAATAACTGTATAAAAGTAGGATTATCTTTAAATAAACCATTTAAAAATACTTTAATACTTTTCATCGTTTCACCTCCAAAGCTATTGTCCTTTAACCAACTTAAATGCATCGATCGAATCATTTACAGCATCTGTTACTGCTTTTGACGTAATTGTTGCTCCTGATAATGCCTGGATTTCATCTTCTTGTGGGGGAGCCTTCACTACTTTTAATTCTTTGTCGGTTTTCTTATTATCAAATTGTGTATAAAAAGAAGGATTTGTTGCATTTGCTCCTAAACCTGGTGTCTCCAAATGATTTCCAACACGGACACCTGAAATAATGCCATCTGAATTAATACCCGTAATAACTTCTACATCCCCACCATACCCTTGGGATACCGACTTGATAGCAAAACCTACAATCTCTCCAGCTTTATAGCCAGCATAAATTTCTTTAATGTTATCATTTGAAGTAATGACTTCATTCATGAGTTTCTCATCAATGGCTTCAAATTTCTCTGCTGCAGGTAATACATCTTTACGAGCTTGTTCATTTATTGCATTCCTTTGGAAAATGATTTGATCAATGGTTACTTCATAAGTGAGCCCTAAGAATACTGCAGCAATTGCGCAGATAAGAAGTAAAATCAGTCCCAGCTTAATAATATTTCCCATTTTACTTCACCTCCCCAAAAACTCTTGGGCTTGTGTATTTATCAAGAAGTGGCGCAACCACATTCATTAATAGAATAGAGTAAGAGACGCCCTCTGGATAGCCACCGTAAAGTCTTATAATACCTGTTAATAATCCACAGCCAATGGCAAAGATAATCTGCCCCTTTGGCGTAACAGGCGAAGAAGCATAGTCAGTAGCCATATATATAGCACCCAGTAACAAGCCACCTGCCAAAACCTGATACAACATAAAGGATAAGCTGAATCCACCAAAAATAAAAGTAAATATGGCCACAGTTGCTACAAATATGACGGGGATTCTTGGTGTTATTACTCCTCTGTAGATCAAATAGATGCCCCCAATGATTAATGCTATTGCTGAAGTCTCTCCTAAAGAGCCTCCAATTCTACCGACAAATAAATCCAGAATTGACGGTAAATTTGTTGCCGCGCCTTCCATACCTTTAACAAGTGCTAAGGGTGTAGCCGTACTTGTTGCATCAACACCTGGCGTAACCCAGTTTGTCATTTCAATGGGCCAAGAAGCCAATAGAAACGCCCTTGCGCCTAATGCTGGGTTCATAAAGTTATGCCCTAAACCTCCGAAGGCTTGTTTAACAATAGCAACCGCAAAAATGGAGCCGACAATCGGAAGCCACCACGGCGCAGAGGCAGGTATGTTAAAAGCTAAAAGTAAACCTGTAACTACTGCACTCCAATCATTAATTGTTACTGGTCGTTTTCTCATTTTTTGTACTGCAGCTTCTGTAATCACCGCCGCAAGAACTGCTAATAAAATAACTTTTATTGCACCGAACCTAAAATAATATATTCCAGCAAGTGTAGCTGGTAAAAGAGCAATCACTACATCTCTCATGATTTTATCGATCGACTCACTAGATCGCAAATGAGGAGATGAAGATACAATTAGTCTATTCTCCATGATTTTCCCTCCCATTACTTCGTCTTTCTTTTCTTAGCAATGATCTCTCGTTTAGACACCCTGATAGATTGTAATAATGGTCTCTTTGATGGACAGATAAAAGAACATGACCCGCATTCAATACAATCGAGGGCGTTATATTTTTCAGCTGTCTCATGCATGTTCTGTAGAGAATAGGCACTAATGTACAACGGCTGTATAAACGCAGGACAAATTTCCACGCACTTTCCACATCGGATACAAGGTTTTGGCTCAGGAAGTCTAGCTTCTTCCGGTGAGAGGACTAAAATACCTGATGTACCTTTTATAGCTGGTATTTCATCGGAGTATTGAGCAAGTCCCATCATTGGCCCACCCATGATAAGTTTCCCAGGAGTGCCGTTATATCCACCACATTGTTCAATAATTTCTTTAAAAGAAGTACCAATTTTTATTAATAGATTTTTCGGTTCTTTGATACCCTTACCTGTAATCGTTGCAATTCTTTCAATCAAGGGCATGCCGGTCTTGATAGTCTTGGCAATGGCAGCTGCCGTTCCTACGTTATTAACGACCACCCCTACATCCATTGGCAGTCCACCTGAAGGAACTTCTTTTTTAATACAGGCATAAATCAACTGTTTTTCAGCACCTTGTGGGTATTTTGTATGGAGCCCAACAATCTGAATGCTCTTTTCATTTTCCACAGCTTTCTTCATACGTTCAATGGCATCAGGTTTATTATCCTCAATACCAATATACGCTTTCTCTACATTGACAACCTTCATCATCGCCTTTAATCCATACACGATATCATCAGGATTTTCTAGCATTAGACGATGGTCAGCAGTTAGATATGGTTCACACTCTGCTCCATTTAAGATAATATACTCGATTTTCTTTTCTGGCGGCGGTGATAATTTCACATGGGTTGGGAACGCCGCTCCCCCCATACCGACAATACCTGCTTCTTTTATGATTTCCAGTATTTCTTTGCCGGTTAAGTTATCGATTGAGCCTTTAGGAATAACGTTTTCATGAACGGTATTCATTCCATCTGATTCAATTACGATACACATAACCTCACCGGAAGGTGTCAGCATGTTTGCAATTTGCTTTACCTTACCCGAAACACTGCTGTGTACTGGAGCAGAAACAAAACCAGCCGCTTCACCAATCTTTTGTCCGACTTTAACCATATCACCCACTTTAACGATTGGTTGACACGGTGCTCCAATATGCTGCTGGAGTGGTATTGTCACAATACTCGGCTCAACAGCCTTTTGAACTTCATGCCTTGCGGTAGCTTCCTTAAAATGAGGTGGATGAACCCCTCCTCGAAAGGACAAAAAACTCATTTGTATTCACCCCTTACCATTTTGTTAAATACTTAAATAAACACTATATAGTACACAATTATTTTAACCCTTCCACATACAATAGAAAACCCTTATTTTTTTAAAAAATAATTATCTGAAATATGTGAATTTTGCATCTTGTATACTGTATATAGGTATTTGTATTTTTATTCTTTAAAACATTCTATAACTATATTAACGATTCTTAAGACAATTGTCAATGAATGGCGCTGCGTTAAAACTTTAACTTTTAATTTGTATATCGATTCAATGATAATTATATTGATGCCGCTATAAAAAAATAAAAAACCATACAAAACAAACCCAAGATCATAGGTAAATTTGTATGGTTCTCCTCAACTCAAACCAAATATATGATTGTTATAATTATAACACACGAAGATATAAAAGTAAACAAAGCAATAGATAACCCCTTTATCCCTTTTGATTCTTTAGATCATGAATACCTTCCTGAAAATGATTTTTTATCCAATCAATAACATCTAGATTATCCAATGGTACATCTCCGAGAATATTTCTTATTTCCTGTGTATTAAAAACAAAAACCTTATCGTTATAAGTATGGCTGTATTTATAGTCTATGGCGGCATTAGACATAATAATTGTTATCATTGTATCAGCAATATTTCCTAAAGGTGCCCTATCGATATGGCTTCTCTTAAATTTCGCTGTTACTTTTGTACCCTGTCCCAGTTGAGATTCAATGTTAAAGCTTCCATCGCATTGCTCTGCAGCAGCTTTGAACAAAGATATCCCTAAACCTACCTTTCTGGTGTTGCGGGAAGTAACAAAGGGATCCGTCACTTTATTGAGAAAATCGATGGTCATTCCTTTTCCATTGTCCTCGATACATATCAGCAGTAAATCTTTTTCTTCATCCTCAGTAATTGTGATTTCAATCCATGTTGCATTTGCAGAAATACTATTCTGTACGATATCAAGTATATGAAGCGATAGTTCATTCATGTATTCTAGCCTCCAACACTATATTCATTCAGCTGTTCAGTACTTTAAAAATGGATTCTATATGCTTTTCCTGAACTTCCAAAAAATTTTCCTTCTCTGATATATGCCATAGATAATGTGCGTCAGAATTATGAATGACATTATATTTTTTTAAATAGCTGTTTTTTTGCAAAAACACATCCTGATTGCTTTTATTAGCAATTTCTATAGATTTAATTGGCAAATTCGGTGGGATGAATCCCAGATTTGCGATCATGCTATATGTGCTTTTGTCCACATGCGCTGGAATCACAATGCCATCTCTTAAAAGGACTTCTTGACAAGCATCTTTAACAGAAATATTAATTGACGATATCAGCAATTTGTCAAGGGTGCCAATAATATGGTCTTCTGCGTCAAAAATTAATTGCTTGCCGAACAATTTCTCACTATTCTTTTCATTGGTCGCTTTGCTGTATATCAAGTTTTGAAAATCCAGTACAGCATCTAAGGATTGAAATAGACACAAGAGATGTACCTCTTCTCTTGTCTGCAATTCCATGCCAGGAATAACGATAATATCCTTTCCTTCAGCGGCCTGCAGACACGACTTGCAATTCTCAGCGCTGTTGTGATCTGTCACTGCAATGACATCTAGTCCTTTTAAAATACTCATATTGACAATATTATTCGGTGTCATGTCATTATCGCCACAGGGTGATAATGCTGTGTGTATGTGTAAATCAAAGGCTACTTTCATGTTACTTTATTCCTAACGCATACATCTTGCAAAAAATCTGATAACTATCCAGATCGGTAGATAGTATAGCAATATCTTCTTCAATCGCTTTTATCTTTGTATCTTCATCAATTTCAATGGACTCTGGAATAATAATACAGCCAAGATCTAACAAGCTGGCTACTGCAACGATATTTATGTGGGTCTGAACAGTAATCCATGCATTCCCTTCTTTTGCATGAGACATAACCCAACTTAATAAATCACAACAATATAAACCACTAATATTTTTGTCTAAAGCGTTTGTCCCAGAAATCAAAGTAAAATCCAGTTTCTCTATTAAATCTCTTACTTTCATATTTATCTTTATCCTCCCATTTACTATAACGTATTAATAATCATTGTTACTGTTGTTGAACCGCCTTTATTGGATTCAATATAGAATTCATCGCTGGATTTCTTCATATTCGGAAGACCCATACCTGCTCCAAAACCTAACTCTCTGACTTTGTTAGAAGCAGTGGAATAACCCTCTTTTAAAGCCAATTCTATATTTTCAATACCCGGACCATTATCCTTAGCTACTACCTCAATGCGATCGGTATGAATGGTCACAATGATTTTCCCTCCAAGCGAGTGAATCACAATATTCATTTCTGCTTCATAAGTTACGATGGCAACTTTTCGAATGACGGCAGCATCGATACCCAATTGGCGCAGGACCTTCTTAATATTGCTGGATGCTTCTCCGGCCTTTGTAAAATCTTCTTTTTCAACATCATATTCTAATCTTATGGCGTTTAATTCATCGTTGTATTTCATAGCTGATTCATCACCTCATCATTCGGAATACCTTTGAGTCCACTAGCATAGAGAATCCCACAGGCTGTAAACATGGTATAATTTGTTGTTGCGAGCATCATATTATTATCCTTAGCTAATGCAACTACTTCGGGTGTAGGATATTTGCCTCTCACAAAAACGATGGCATTGATGTCAAGCATTTCAGCGGTTCTTACAACCTGCGTATTTGAAAGACCAGTAAGCAGTAGTGTCTTGCCTTGAGTAAATGCCAGAACATCACTCATGAGATCACATCCAAAACCCATCTCAACTTCATGGTCTAATAAATCTTCCCCTAATAAACACCTTCCATTTAACAGCTTGATAATCTCACTTATTTTCAATAAAATCCCTCCATTACGCTAGTTAGCCGTATTTATCTCATAATAATGGAATAGACTCTTTAATAGTACATTGCTTATTTTGGATCTGCTTTGCATATCTGTTTCTTCAATGGCGCCAATTATTTGATCTAACATGGTATTATATGCTTCATAAGCCTCCTTCATCTGTCCTGTTGGGTGTTGTTTTAATATCTCTCCTTTAATATTATTTAGGCTGCTTAGTGAGTCGGTTTTTAAGTCCTTCATGTTTTTATTACTTTCCGGTGTTTGATTATTTATCGTTTCCACAGCAGCGACGGAAAGACTTCTAAAGACTTCTAAAAGCTTTTCATTTTGACTTTTCAGTGTAGATGCTGCTAACTCATCTTTGCTGTCAAAATCAATTTTTCTGTTTGGAATCTGGATTGGGACAATGAAAGCAGCTTTATCATATCCCTGAATTAGAGGCAGCGTTCTTTCAGCGTCAGACCTATCAAAGGCGGCAGATGCAAAAACCTTATATCCATTATTCTTCCAAATATATCCTCCATAATCTTGCCCTGCTAACGTATTAACAGCAGCATTTGCATTTTCGATTGTAGAAAAACTTCCAACTTGTATGCAATAAAAGACAGAACCATCCATTTCAAATGATTTGAAGACTGTCTCTTCAGTTTTCTTGCTGCTTTGCACGTTTTCTCCATCCGTATTATCTTTCGTTGTTTCTTCGGTGCTAACGGGTAATGCATTTGTTTCTGCTTTTTTATCATATTTTACAAAGTGCGGTATTATGTAGTCTTTTGAGGCTACATACCCGATACCGATTGACAAGATAGGTAATAAAACGTAAAATATGAGAATCGTTACCACCTTGCTTCGCATTTGCAGATTCTTCATTCTCAGTCTTGACTGTCGCACAAATATCCCCCCCTATTAGCCATGACATGCTTTTCAAAATAACCATTGCAAACCAACACTAAAATAGTTTCTACATAAATAAGTTTTTCCCTTTAGAAAAATATCTGTTATGAAAATTCTTTTTAAAGACATAATATGAGTATTTGTTTGAAAGTATACGATAACTGTCGAATCTTATTGTGTGTTTTCTAACCATCCGTTATAATAAAGACAAGACCTTTTTTAGAAAGAGGTGTTTGTCATCAATAAGTCAATTGATACGATTATGGTTCAGAAACTTACTGAGATACAAAGTAGACTTCCAAAAGGTGTTCGTATTCTTAAAGAAGAAAAGCAAGTTGATTTTGATGAAATACTGCTTGAAGAAATTAATCATGCAGCAGCATCTGACAATAAGAATCAACAATATGATGAACTTATTCGCATGGTATCTTCAAAATACAATATTGATGAAAGTCTTATTAAAGCAGTTATCTCTGCTGAGTCAAGTTTTAACCCCAATGCCCTTTCAACAGCAGGTGCACAAGGTCTCATGCAGTTGATGCCAGGAACAGCCCAAGCTTTGGGCGTAAAGAATCCCTGGGATCCAATGCAGAATATTGAAGGTGGTACGCAATATCTGAGAGATATGCTATCAAGATTTAAAGGAGATACGAAGCTGGCCCTGGCTGCCTACAACGCAGGCCCTAATAACGTGGAAAAATATAAAGGAATACCACCTTTTCAGGAAACACAGAATTATGTTAAAAAAGTGCTTTCAAAAAAAGAAGAATATGAAAACAAATAAACTCCTACCAATCGTGGTAGGAGTTTTCTTTAGGAGAAAATTCTTCTTGCTGTAACATATTTTTCATTATAATAGCCTTCTGCAAGACTGGATATAACAACTTTTTTAGCATTTTTACCAGAAGATGCATGAATAAATTTGCCATCCCCTATATAAATACCTACATGGGTTATATTTCCATTGTTTGCTCCAGATGTATCAAAGAAAACTAAGTCTCCAGGCTTAAGTTCACTTTTAGATACTTTTTCGCCTTGTTTGGCTTGGTCACTAGACCTTCTTGCTAAAGATATGCCAAAATTCTTAAAAACGTAGGAAGTAAAACCTGAACAATCAAAACCAGATGGACTGCTGGCTCCCCATTTATAAGGAACGCCTAAATATTGCTGAGCAAAATCAGTTATTTTAGCAAAACCTGCTGATCTATTAGCAGACCTAGAAACGGATGAAGCGCTTGCTTCCGTATCCAGCACAATGTCAATATAATCTTTACTGATCCATCCTTCAACATTATCCTGGGTTATGATATTCATCCAACCATCTTGATAGCCTTTGACTGAAACAATACTGTCAATTCTTAATTTCGCTAAAACCTGAGCATCAATAGATGGACTTTGCCGTAGATTGACATGATCACCCTTTATTCTCCCCGTGGAATAATTTGGCTTTACTTCTACATAGTCAGCATGTATCCAACCTGTGCTTTGCTCATTTAAGATAATACTATACCATCCATCTGCTGACTCTACAATTGTCACTTCTATTCCTTTATCAAGGGAAGCAACAGCAGGAGAATCTTTAGAAGGCTGCTGCCGTACGTTAAGTTTATCACCAGTTACAATTCCTTTTTTAATAAAATCTTTATCCTCTTGAATAGGTAATAATAAATCATTTAAAACCCAACCGACTTTTTCACCTTCAAGTTTTATGCAATACCATTCCTCTTCATTGTCAATAACTTCAACATACTGCCCTAATGTCAATGAGGCCATAACCTGTGATTCAAGAGTCGGCTCCTGTCTCACGTTTACATTGTTTTCTATGACGATGAATTTTGTTGGTTCTTCTCCATAAGTAAACGATACCACTGCAGTAAAAAGAAAAGTCGTTATCAATAGTATTCGATATAATCTCTTCACTTTTGTCAAAGAAATACCCCCTCATTAACGTAATCATCTCTTTTTCTATAAGATTCTTCACAAATTTACACTTTAAATTGATTAACCAACAAATCCCTTGTCCACTTTTATCCTAGTATATACTATTCAACAAAAATAAAAAAAAACCTCTATTTTTTTGTTATTATTACAGCTATGGACAAAACGATCTACAAATTACCCCTATTTTATCATTTTATCGAACTTAAAATGTAAACGTGAATAATATCCAAAAAAAAAGAGCAAAGTTACGCCTTTGCTCTTTGAAGAAACTTTGCTTTTATCATCATAATAGCTTCCATTAATTTTTTCCTATCTATTTCATCTAAAGAATCATAAAGCATCTTCAGTTCGTCTAAATCCTCGTATACCCTTTCTTGATTTGCTTCCATTTTTTCACCCCATATCATTTTTTGAAAAAATTCGATCTTCGTTGAAAAAATATTCTATATTTTCTGATTTTATTGTAGCAAAAAATTTAAGAAGATGTCAATTAAATATTGACTATTTTTTGTCATAAGATTAGAAATTAACAAAATTTGTTCGTTGAATTTATATGCTGTGGACTATATGATTTTAGTAGAGGGGAGGACTGTTAGCCATTCTTACTCAATCAAAGGCTAAAATAAAAAGGCTCTACGCTATGGTGATAGGCGTACTCCTTATTTTTAACACGCTATCAATTCAGATGACTACTGCATCGGCAGCGGCTGAAACAAAAAAATTTAATATGTCTTATCTTTATTTTGGTTCAACTTCGTCCAATATTAAACAGGTAGAGGAAATCCAACAGTCATTGGATGTTATTTCGCCAAATTATTTCAACATAAATGCTGATGGTTCCTTGCAGCTGACAGACTCATTAGATCGTGAGTTTATAGAAGCTATGCATGAACAAAATATTCGTGTTGTACCGTTTATTAGTAATCATTGGAATCGAGAAAAAGGACGAATGGCATTAGAAAACAGAGAAAAATTAGCGGATGAGATAGCGGAGGCTGTTAAGAAATATGATTTAGACGGTGTAAACGTCGATATAGAGAATGTGACAGAGGAAGACCGTAGCAATTACACAGATTTCGTAAGACTGCTGAGAAAAAAAATTCCTTCTGAAAAAGAAATTTCTGTCGCCGTTGCAGCGAATCCAAATGGAATAAAAAAAGGTTGGCATGGTTCTTATGATTACGAACAGCTTGGAAAGTATAGCGATTATCTAATGATTATGACATATGACGAAAGTTATCCCGGTGGTAAAGCCGGTCCCGTTGCTAGCATAAGCTTTGTTGAAAAATCCATACAATATGCTCTCACAAAAGTACCTGCTGATAAGATCGTATTAGGTATACCATTTTTTGGTCGTTATTGGAATAACCAAGAAGCATATGGCGGGCATGGGATTAATATGGAAACTGTAGAAAGTTTAGTAAATAAATATAATGGATCCATCATATACGATGAGATAAGCAAATCACCAAAAGCTTCTTTTACCATTACCTCCAATGACCCAACAACGTATGTTCTTGGAAGAGCATTGACCCCAGGCAACTATACGGTTTGGTATGAAAATTTTCAATCTATTAAAGAAAAACTCCGTTTGGTACAGAAATATAACTTAAAAGGAACGGGAAGTTGGAGTTTAGGGCAAGAAACAAAAAAGCTTTGGGATTATTATAGCATGTGGCTTAATGGAAAGTATTTTACAGATACTGTTAATCATTGGGCTGAAGAAGCTATCATGGAAATGGATCAAGGCAATTTAATGAAAGGAACTTCGGCAACGCAATTTTCGCCGGATCAGCCACTGACAAGGGCGCAAGCTGCTGTCATACTGGTAAAAGCATTGGGTTTAGACTATGATAATACAAGCACATCATATTTTTCAGATGTAGCAATAAATCATTGGGCAAGACAAGAAATCAATACAGCTAAAAAATATGGAATTATTGCCGGAAAAGGAAATAATAGATTCGCCCCTGATGAGCCTATTACAAGGGAACAAATGGCAGCCCTACTGAATAATATTTTGAGATTAGAACTTATTGAATCGTCGCAACAAAATCCTTTTGCAGATATTTCCTCTCAAGACTGGTCATATCAATCAATTCTAGTCATGAATCAGCATGATATCTTTAAGGGTTTTGATAATGCAATGTTTTATCCTCGAAATAATGTGACAAGAGCCCAAATGGCTGTGCTTATGTCAAAGACCTCTGAAGAACTTGCAGTGGCAAAGGAAAAAATATTATATGCAAATATCGATTAGCAAAGAAAACTCCGTAAATGGAGTTTTCTTTGTATCTATTCACAGGTTGCTTCCTCTAAAATTTCTATTTTCCCAATGCTAGCATCCAAGCTGCATTTTACCCCTAAAGGAATCGTTAGCATAGGGCTGCAATGACCTGCTTTCACATTAAAAACGGTTGGCTTCTGAAGAGGACATATGATCTCATGAAATACTTCCAGAAGACTTAAGCTTTTACTAGGCTCCTCAGGCTCGCATTGCTTCCAATCCCCCAGAATAATGCCTGCTGCATCGTGCAATTTTCTCGCAAGTAAAAGTTGACATAGCATTCTATCTATTCTATAAGGCTCTTCACCGACGTCTTCTAGAAAGAGAATTTTATTTCTTGTATCTATCTCATAAGGTGTACCTATGGTGGAAGCAATCAAAGACAAGTTTCCTCCTGTTATACGTCCTACTGCCTGACCCTCCACGAAACACCCTATCTTTTCACCCTCGGGATTCGTCATATTCCCTTTAGATTTTCCATGGAAAACAGCGCGAATTAATGATTGTTTTGAAAAATCATCTAAGCCTTTACCCATATCAGATGCCGCCATGGGACCATGAAAGGTAATTAATTCGCTTTTTTGTGTGATGGCAATATGTAAAGCAGTGATATCGCTATATCCGATAAAAACCTTTGGATTATTTTTAATCATTTTATAATCTAGCTTATCAAGAATACGCGGCGTACCATAACCGCCCCGCAAGCAAATGATGGCTTGAATAGATGTATCGGAAAACATTTTATTTAATTCATTCGCTCGCTGATGGTCATTCCCTGCCAGGTAACCGTGTCTCGCATAACAGCTTTCGCCAATCTTTATCTCGAATCCCATTTCTTTTATAGCTGATACTGCTTTGATGACATCTTCATAATCCGCTGCTCCCGCCGGTGCTGTAAGGCCTATCATAGCTCCTTGTTTTAAAGGCCTTGGCTTTATCATAAAATCACCTCTTATTTATAATAAATCCTCAGGAATGGATTCTTTTGTGATTAAATCTTCATAAGTTTCTCTTTTAACAATAACCCTTGCACGTCCATCCTTGACTAAAACAACGGCAGGTTTTGGAATTTTATTATAATTGCTTGCCATTGAGTAATTGTAAGCACCTGTGCCCAAAACCGCAAGTATATCTCCTGCTTCTACTCGAGGAACTGTCAAATCCTTAATTAATATATCGCCACTTTCACAACATTTTCCAGCAATCGTAACAATTTGTTCCTTTTTTTCCTTTATCTTATTTGCGACGAATGCCTCATATCTCGCCCCGTACAGTGCGGGTCTTGGATTATCAGGCATACCACCGTCAACGCTGACATAAGTACGCACATTAGGTATTTCTTTTATAGTACCGATTTTATATAAGGTGACACCTGCCTCAGCTACGATCCATCTACCTGGTTCAATAATTACTTTCGGCATATCTAGCTCATAGGCTTTACACTTTTCGGCTATCTGTTCCATCATGCTATCCGTGAAATATGAAAGTGTTTGAGGTGTATCGCCTTCAGCATAATACACACCGAATCCCCCACCGACATTCGTCTCTTTTACTGTAAAATCAACCTTCTCTTTCATATACTTCATGATATTAGTAACAATGTTTATGGAAGCCAAATGTGAACTATTCTCAAAAAGTTGGGAACCTACATGGAAGTGAAATCCCATTAACTCGATATACTCATAATCTAAAGCCTTTTCTACCGCTTTCTTCAGTCCTTCCATTTCTAAAGGTATGCCAAACTTAGAATCCTTTTGTCCGGTAGTGATATATTTATGGGTTTTGCCTTCTATACCTGGTGTTATCCTAAATAATATTTTAACAGTCTTTTTTTTATCTTTCGTAATACTGTTTAGTAGATCCAACTCCTGAACATTGTCAACGACAATTCTACCAACGTTGTTTTCTACCGCCATTGAAATTTCATCATAAGATTTATTATTACCATGAAACATAATATACTCTACAGGAAAGCCTGCTTTCAAAGCCGTATACAATTCACCACCTGAAACAACATCCAGCCCCAATCCTTCACTCTCAATAATTTTACACATTGCCATTGTTAAAAATGCTTTTCCTGCATATACGGCTCTCGTGTTCTCATATTTATTTAAAAAGCGTTCTCTCACTTCTCTACATTTTTCTCTTATACGATTCTCTGAAACAACATATAATGGCGTTCCATATAAGCTAGCTAATTCAACCGTGTCACATCCATCAAATACAAAATGATTCTTCTGTATGCTATTATCATTCATTTGTATGATCCCTCCAATATGTATTATATGCATTATTAGAGCAATAATCATGCCAAGAATGATTTTATGTGCTTTGATTTCATCGTAAGGAAACTTCGCTAATTTACTGGATTCCAAAAGACTGAAAAAATATTTGCATGTATTCTAAACACTTGATATATTATTTGATTCCGTTAAAACGAACTAAAAAGAAGAATTTTCTTCAGATGTTCTTTTAATCATATCTACAAATTCCGTTTTTGCGAACTGCATTCCGTTATTCCGAACTATCAAGATCATATTTCTTAATTTTATCATAAAAACTTGTTTTACCTACCTTCAGAATGCGCATAGCTTCTTTTTTATCCCCACTGCATTGAATTAAAGCATTTTGAATTGCTTTTTTCTCCGCCTCTTCTAAGATCTTTTTAAGAGAGGATAATTTGACTTCTTCTGTTTCATTTATACCTTTTTTATCAAAGATGATATGATTTGATAAGACCGTATTGCCCTCAGCAAGATTTACAGCCCGTTCCAATACATTTTCCAATTCTCTTATATTCCCCGGCCATTCATAATTCATAATTAATTTCATGGCTTCTCCTGAAATTGTTTTGGTCTCATAATTTAGGTTTTTGGAGATTATAGGCAGAAAATAATAAACAAGATCTATGATGTCATCTTTTCTTTCTCTTAAGGGGGGTATCCATATGGGCAGTACATTAATCCGATAGTACAAGTCTTCGCGAAATCTGCCCTTCATCATTTCATCTTCTAAGTTCTTATTGGTAGCAGTAATGATACGTATATCAACATCAACTTTTTGTGTTCCGCCTAATCGATAAAATGACTTGGTTTGAATAACCTGTAATAATTTACTTTGAAGATTTACAGAAAGCTCTCCAATCTCGTCTAAGAAAATAGTACCTCTATTGGCTGCTTCAAATAGACCGAGCTTCCCTTGTTTTTG
The DNA here is from genome assembly GCA_049324315.1 of Bacillota bacterium. GTDB lineage: Bacteria > Bacillota > Clostridia > Peptostreptococcales > Thermotaleaceae > JBMOKU01. Next base: position 33,906 of record JBMOKU010000008.1, read on the forward strand.
TGCTCCGGTAAATGCCCCTTTTTCATAACCGAACAATTCACTTTCCATTAATGATTCAGGTATTGCTGCGCAGTTAACATGTACAAAGGGATGGTTCTTCATCGAGCTGGCATCATGTATAGATTTAGCAAATAGAGTCTTCCCTGTCCCTGTTTCACCTAAAAGCAAAACAGTAGACTTTGATTTTGATGCCTTATACAATAAATTCCTTAGATAATTTAATTGTCTGCTTTCGCCAATGATTTCCGGAAATGCATTCTTTGTAAGTTCTTTTGCTTTTAACCTTTGCTCTGCACTTTCTAAACTTCTCAGTGCTTCATCTCTTTCCTTAATGATTTTTTTTAGTTTTGATATGTCTTCCACTTTCAAGACTGCGCCAATTCTCCTACCTTCAATATCTATCGGTAGTAATGTACAGAGGGTGGCCCTGCCATTTATTTCGCGAAATTTATCTTCATACTTTATTTCCTTATCCGAAGCTGATTGATAAAATTCTTGCATGGTAACGCCCGTGTCATGTATATCGAATAAATTCTTTCCCACTACTTTTAACTCTTCTACCCCTTTTCCTTTGGGTCGATAGTGTTTTCCTGTTAATAAGTCGGCAATACTTTCACCTCGTGCAGTATAACCTATCTCCTGATAAAACTTTACGTGATTTGTTTTTTCATCTAATACAACCATATGTCCAAACGCATGAAGGAACTCAATTTCAAAAACTTGCTTTCCTACAACGATCCCTATGCTATTCGTCCTTTTATTAATTTCTATGGAAATTCTTACGCCATTATATTCAGCTTCAAGTTTATATTCATTTAATTCGGCATCTTTAGGCACATGTTTATAAATCGGCTTTACAGAGGGCTCAAGATACTTTCCAATAGCCAGCAGTGCATGGCCTTGAGCAATTTGATCATCATGAATGCCGATGACCTTTAAACTGTCATAATTCAGACCGCCATCATCTTTCCCCAGATCATTATCTGCGATAATGACAATATCACCCTTTTCTATTTTACCTTCTTCATGACCAATGCCATCATTGAAAACAATCCCAAATATTTCTTTTGCTTTTTGATTATAAATCTGAATTTTCCCTTGGTTATCAATAAAAATAAAACCCTCGGACATCATATCTGTAAAATGTCTTAGTAGATAGGCAGAATTATCCATTCTTTTCATTCCTTTTCTTTGGTAATAATCTAAAACGTTGTTTTCATTTTACATGAATTTTTGATATAAAAAAACTACCCATTTAGGATAGTTTTTATTCTTGGTGCGAGATAAGGGACTCGAACCCCTGACTTCTTCCACGTCAAGGAAGCACTCTACCAGCTGAGTTAATCTCGCATAAATGTATGGTGCGGATGGCGGGATTTGAACCCGCACGGTCGTGGACCGCTACCCCCTCAAGATAGTGTGTCTGCCAGTTCCACCACATCCGCGTTTTCAGCACTTATTAAGTATAACTTTATCCTTTTGAATTGTCAATAACTACTTATAAGCATTGCTGTTATTTTTTAACACATTCTTAATAAAAATCAAATTTATTGTGTGATTACAAACCATTGCTCAATATTGCTATAAATATCATAAGATTTTGGATTGATATTTCCTTTGATTTCTTCATTGACAATCACGGCATTGTTCTTAAAAAACAAAGGAAGGTATGGAAGTTCATCAATCATGATTTTTTGCATTTCTTTGTATTTTTGTTTAACTTCTTGATCTGAAATATTCATTTGCACTTCTGTCAGCAACAGATCCATTCTTGGGTCGCTAAACCCTGCGATGTTTGTGGATCCAATTTTACTGGAATGGAACGCAAAACTCAAGTTTTGAACAGAAGATAAGTGCCACCCACTCAAAACAATCTCATAGTTCCCGGCAAATAGCCTCTGCTGATACTCTTCCCAGCCCACAGCTTGTATATTGATATTAATTTCTACTTTTTTAAGCTGCTTTGCGATTAGTTCAGCTATCTTCATTCTCAATGGATTGTCATTGTTAACTAACAGGGATAAATCTATTGATTTTTCCGTTCCCGTATTCAGGTTTTCTTCAGATTGGCTCTGTAGGTTTAAATCAAGGAGCAGCTGCTTTGCCTTCTCTAAATTCATACCGTACTTTTCTCCTTCTTCATCATACAACCATGAATGGGGAAAAATAGGTACATCTGTTATGGTTGCGTGCCCTAGATATATTTCATTGACAAGAGCATGCCGATCTATACCATAGGCGATTGCCTGCCTAAGTCTCTTATCTTTAAGAATTTCTTTATTTAGATTAAAACCAATATACTCAATATCCGGACTGACATATTCATATATTTTTAGATACTGATTCTCACTGTATTTTTCCCAATCATAATTTGTTGCCTCAGCCATTGATATCTCGTTAGCTTCAACGGATGTTAAAGCAGTTTCTTCATCTGGGATAATTTTTGCAGCGATATTCTCAATATAGGGCTTATCCTTCCAATAGTTTTCATTTACGTCAAGTTTGATTTCCTTATAGCTATTCACTTTCGCAGCCTTATATTTACCCGTGCCAACAGGTGTATAGTTTACAGTATTGATAAGGGCCTCACTAGAAGTAAACTTATGTTTTGGTAGAATAGGAAAATAAAATTTGTCGATTAAACTATTCTGTGGACTGTCAAATTCTATCTGAACTTCATGGGAACTAAGAATTTTGATAGTTTTGATATGCTCAACCATCGGATAAAATATCGAGTTCTTATATTGTTTGATTGAATCAATGGTAAATCTAACATCTTCAGCGTTAAAAGGCTGTCCGTCATGCCATTTTACATTATTCTTAAGTATAAATTTAACGGCATTGTTGTTATCATATGTGCTCCATGAATCAGCTAAAGCGGGTTGGGGCTTCATATTTTCATCTATTTCGATTAAGCCATCGTAAATAAGCTTATTCAAATAAAAAACACTTTTATTGGTGTTGACGACGGGATTTAATGTATCATATTGCGTAACAGGAAGAACAATCTCCCCACCGTAGGCAGGTTCCTCTGCAACTTCTACTTCTTCTTCCTGAGGCTGCAAAGGTATGTTCTTCATACTGCAGCCATTGAGTAAAAAGAGGATCACAAGTATCCAAATCGCAAATAATCGTTTGGGAAATTCCCTCATATTTATACCTCCAAGTTAGAATAGTATGAGGTAACACTATACTTTCATGAATTATAGGATTCTTTTCAACTTTTTATTTTCAACGATTCCTGGAATCCGCCCTCTTTTGGCTACAGGTTTTTTCTCTACTTCTTTTATATCCATCGTCATATCAATAGCTGGAGCACCAGAAATAAAACTACCTACACCAAAGGCGTCTGCTCCTGCTTCAGATAGAATCTTAATCTTATCAGGTGTAAGTCCACCGGAAACGAATATCTTGACATGTTGATATCCATGAACATCCAGCTTGCACCGCAGTTCTCTAACCAAATGCGGCGTTACACCACCTCTTTCGCTTGGTGTGTCAAGTCTCACGCCATATAGCTTGTCCCCTAAGGCTTCAGCAATTCGCAGGCTTTCTTCCACTTCATCCTTATATGTATCAACTAAAACAATCCTTTTGTGATTATCAGGCATTAAACGGTCATAAGCCAGTGCAACTTCCAATGTATCTCCAGCTATTAACATAGCTGCATGTGGAAGTGTACCGGAGGCTTCCATACCTATAATCTTTGATGCCAAGACACAGCTTACGCCACTGGCACCACCTATGATCGCTGCTCTCTCCATGACAGGTGCAACAGCAGGATGAACATGTCTTGCACCGAAACATAAGAAGGTCTTATCACCGCATGCATCTTTCACTTCTTTGGCAGCAGTCGCCCATCCACTGGCACTGGCTAAGCTTCCAAGCATCGCTGTTTCAAAAACAGCAAACTCTCTATAAGGTCCTTTGATCCTCACCAGTGTTTCTTTTGCTTCAAAGCTTTCTCCTTCTTCGATGGCCCATACTTGTACATTTTTATCCCGCAGCATATTTTTCACTTCCTCGATGCCTGCTAAACACCCAGGTTTTCGAGCAAATATCTCTGCTGTAACTTCTACATTGTCCAATTCCATATGTCTTAAAATATCCATTGTTCTTAAAAAATAAACATCTGTTGTGAGGCCGCTTAGTATTTCTTCATGTGTTCCTGAATGCACGAGTCTATCTTCCGCCATCTTGACTTCTTTGATTTGGTCAAGACTTGTTATATGTTTCATTATTCCACGTTCCTTTCTACTTTTTCATCAAGCTCTCTACGATAACAATCAGAAAATATGCTATGCCTGAGCCAATCAATGGTCCCACGGGATACCCTTTAAAAACAACAATGCCGACAACTGTGCCAATTACCACAGAGGTAACAAGCTCGGGTTCCATTGCTAATAAATAGCCTCCCTTTGAACCAAATATTGCTACGAGTATACCAGCAGCAAAGGACAATATGCCTTTATATGTTTTAAAATGCTGCAGCATCCCTTTCATATCAATATTTCCAAGAGCAAAAGGAGCTAATATTCCCATCATCAATATAATCACACCAAGGGTAAGACCATACTTATCCAAGAATATCAAAATTCCTTGAGAAATATGATAGAAGGGTCCGCCCATGCCGCTTATGAGACTGATTAGCAATAAGACACTGATGGATATAGCCAGCGCATTGTTTTTCCCAAGTATCGAAATAGCGAGCAAAATCATCAATATTAGATTGCTCATATATTCTTGGTTCATGCTTTCATCTCCTGCACTTTGTTATGCTATGTATTATATGCACAATCTTTATCTTACGTGTTTGCATAATCATAATAATTATAAAGGAGTTAACGAGATAGTTCAACCAAATCATTATTTTTCTCTTAAAAACAGAAGATAACAGACCTACGCTGTTATCTATATAAGGCACGATAGATTTTATAAGATTTTGAGACTTTTTCAACATATAGCTTCGTTTCCTGAAATGGAATATCAGATAAGGTTTTTCCATCAGCACTATATTTTTTATCACCGAGCCATTTCCTTACATTCCCGCTGCCACCGTTATATGCAGCCAAAACTAATTTTATATCTCCATTAAACTCGTGAAACAATTGATTTATGTACCAACACCCGATTCGAATGTTGGTCTCCGGTTCAAATAACATTTCTTCCTGATAATTATCAATGCCCAATTCCTTTGAAGCCCAAGCTCCTGTTATTGGTGCAATCTGCATTAATCCTCTGGCCTCTTTGATTGATTGTGCTTTTTTGTTAAATTTGCTTTCTGTTCGAATGATTGCTGCAATCAAAAACGGGTCTAGTTCATATTCAGTAGTGTATTTAATAATTAAATCACGATAATGTATAGGATATAGCAATTTTAGAAACCAATTGGTGCTATTGAGAAAAACCCCTGTCATTATGACGATAATCATTAGTAGAATTAGCTTTCGATATTTTCTTAAATCAAATAAAATCAATTAAATCCCTCCGGCTTACTTACGGTTTAGTCTTTGCAGCTCTTTTATAATCTGATTTCTTAGATCTTCCAAATTTCCGTTGTTATTGATGATTACATCGGCATACTTTTTCTTATCTTCAATCCTCATTTGTGATTGTATCCTTTCTAACGCTTCGGAAGTGTTTAATTGATCTCTTGCCATGAGACGTTGTAATTGTATCTCTGGCTCCACCGCAATTAGCCATACTTCATGAACCAATCGCTGCATGTTCATTTCTATTAATAATGCAGCATCGATAACGAGAATTTTTGTATCTTTACTATTTCTTATTGCATCGACCTGATGCTCGATTTCTTTTGTAATCCTAGGATGTGTAATCTGGTTTAATTGTTCCCTTTTACTTTCATCAGAAAAGATAAGGCTGCCCAACAGCTTTCTGTTCAGTGATCCGTCTTTATTGAGAACAATACTTCCAAATGCTGCTTCAATCTCAGCCAAAGCGGGCCCTCCAATTTCAACAATTTGTCTTGCAATAATGTCCGCATCTATAATTGGAATACCCAGAGATTGAATAACCTTTGACGCCGTACTTTTTCCTGAAGCAATACCGCCAGTCAATCCAATAATTATACATTCATTTTTATTTTGTATCATACCAGCTTTCTCCAATATTCAAATCTATTTTTAATGGGACATCCATGGATAACGCATTCTCCATTTCATTTTCAACAATTTTTTTGACTTCTTCAATCTCATCTCTATACACTTCTACCAGCAATTCATCATGCACCTGAAGAATCAGCTTTGATTTCAGTTGTCTTTCTTTTAGCTTTGTATAGACTTTTATCATTGCTATCTTGATAATATCTGCAGCACTTCCTTGAATTGGGGTATTCATGGCTGTTCTTTCACCAAAGCTCTTTAAGTTATAGTTGCTGGATTTTATTTCGGGTATATATCTTCTTCTGTTTAGCATTGTTGTCACATATCCTTTTTCCACGCATTCTTTTACCGTTTTCTCCATATATGCTTTTACACCATGATATTTCTTAAAGTACTCATCAATGTAGCGCTGTGCTTCTTTTCTAGCTATATGAAGGTTTTCAGATAGCCCATAGTCGCTAATTCCATAAACAATGCCAAAATTTACTGCTTTTGCACTGCTTCTTTGAAATGATGTAACTTCATCGAGAGGTACATTAAATACTTTTGCAGCAGTTGTTGCATGGATATCTTGATTAAGATGGAATGCTTCCTTCAAATTTTCATCTTGTGAAATATGTGCTAATACTCTTAACTCGATCTGAGAATAGTCTGCATCTAAAAATAAGTATTCATGATTGGATGGTACAAAAACTTTTCTGATTTCCCTGCCTGCTTCCAGTTTTATGGGGATATTCTGAAGGTTAGGTTCTGTACTGCTAATTCTCCCCGTAGAAGTTACTGTTTGATTGAAACTGGAATGAATTTTATTTGTCGTTGGGTTAATAACTGCAATTAAGCCATCGATGTATGTTGATTTTAGCTTTACCAACTGTCTATATTCTATGATTTTGGGTATGATTTCATGCTTTTTATATAATTTCTCCAGTACTTCCGCATTTGTAGAATAGCCGGTTTTTGTCTTTTTAATGGTCGGCAATCCCAATTTATCAAATAGTATCTCACCCAGCTGCTTGGTTGAGTTAATATTGAAGGATTCTCCTGCCAGTTGATAGATCTCGCTTGTTAGAACATGGATTTTTTCATCCAATTTTTCGCCTATTTCTTGCAGCTTCTCTTTATTCACGCAAACGCCTCTATATTCCATATCAGCCAATACTTCGATTAAAGGCATTTCTACATGGAAAAATAACTTTTCTAATCCATTCTCTTCAATGCTTTTCATAAAAACATTGTTTACACCCTTAACAGTTGTACACCAATGAAATCCATGTTGTGCAAGTTGAATGGCCTCAATGTCTTGATAGCGTTGGGCGTTCTTTCCTTTCCCAAGTACATCTTCGCTTGAAGGGAATGTCATTGCTAAGTACTCAGCAGCAATATTATGGATATCATAGTTTGATCGAGTGGGTTCAATCAAGTATAAAGCAATAGCTGCATCAAAAGCAAGCCCTCTAAGATGGATTCCGTGCCTTAATAGTGCCACGACGTCTTTTTTTGTTTCATGTCCATATTTTTTGATATGCTCATCTTCAAATACATCTTTTAACAGGGATATGTTTTGAGGATTTTCTCTTAAATCTATATAGATATATTCATCCTCAAGCATTATGCAAATACCCACAATCGGATCTTTAAAAATATCATGGGCATCCCAAAAGATCTTAAAGATAAAAGTTTGGCACTGTTTTAGTTTTTTACTCAGTACTTGAATATCTTCTGTCTCTTTTAGCACAGTAATGTCTTGCTGCTCTTGAATGTAATCAGGTTGTTCATGGTCTTTTTTCAGTTTATTGATTAAGCTGTGAAATTCAAGTTTCCTAAAAAGTGGTATCAATTTATCCATATCTGGCTTTTCAGTCTGCATTTCCTCTAAGGATATCTCTACCGGAACATCCGTCATAATCGTTGCCAGTCGTTTACTCAGCATGGCCTGTTCAGCATAATCTTCGATTTTTTGCTTTAGTTTTGCATTGGATATCCTATCCGTATTCTTTAGCAGGTTTTCAATACTGTCGAATTCCTTGATTAGTTTGATGGCTGTTTTTTCTCCAATTCCAGGTACGCCTGGTATATTATCGGATTTGTCACCCATTAATCCTTTTAAATCGATAAACTGTTCCGGTGTCACCTCATATTTTGCCAAAACTTCACTTTTATCATATACTTCTAGGGAGCTTATCCCCTTTTTCGTGATAAGTATCTTCGTTATTTCCGACGCCAGCTGCAGCGCATCTCTGTCCCCTGTTACTACAATTGGATGCAATGACGCATTTTCTCCATATTTAACTAGGGTTCCGATTAAATCATCTGCCTCAAAACCGTCGATTTCAACCCTGTGAATCCGGAAGGCATCTAAAACCTCTTTAAGAATGGGCATTTGCTGACTAAGCTCATCAGGCATTCTCTTCCTTCCAGCTTTGTAGTCTTCAAATTCCATATGTCTAAAAGTTGGGGCTTTACGGTCAAAGGCGACACTGATATACCTTGGGTCGTATTCCTCCAATATTTTATATAACATATTTACAAATCCATAAACTGCATTTGTGTGAAGCCCTTCCTTTGTTGTCAAAGTCGGTATACCATAGAATGCCCGGTTGATCAAGCTATTCCCGTCTATAATAACCATACGTTTATCCATCTTTACACGCTCCTTGCCATTCATGTATTCCGTTCAAACAATATACTACCCAGATTTGAATCATATCATAGATTCCGTCATCTTTCTATATTCTTAATGATTTTAAAAAATCCTTTAAAAAATATCATGAAAAAGAACACTCCAGTAAAAAGGAGTGTTCATCATACATATCCTATGTGTGCACACTATTCACGCATTTTTCTAATTCTTTTTATGACAAACCATATAATGGGGATTCCTATGAGCAAGCCAATCATTAAAACGGGAAGAATACTCACAAATCCTATGACTGTCCTCTCTGCAAATGATACGATTTGATTAACTGTCAAAATAAAACCTTTTTTTGATTTTTCCCAAAGTGTATCGCTAACGGGTTGTATTTTACGATCCTTAGGCTGTATTTCATTTAAGGATACCTGAATCGTAGCAAAATTAACGAGTTCATCCCATCTTACAATATCACCAGTCAATCTATTGATTTCTCCACGTACTCTTGTCAATTCTCTTTCAACTTCCAGTATATCTTTAACGTTGTTTGCCTTACTCATAATTTCTCTAAGCTGTTTCTCTTGTATTCTTAGATTCTCAACCTCATTCATTGTATCGCGGTATTGATTTGTTATATCCTGTCCATCTTCACCAAAATTCGTTACAGTACCTAGTGCTTTAATCTGTTGAACGATGTCTTGATAGCGGTCTTCGGGAATACGCAAGGTTAGATTGCCTACACGTAAAGATTCCTCTGGTTTTTCTGGAATGTATATTTTGTATTGTGTATTCGAGTTTTGGATATAGCCACCCGAGCTCAATGTAGTAGTGGTAATATTGTTAAAGACTTCATCATAATTGGTTACATCTATACTGATAAAACTGGACTTTATGACCTTTCTTTCCTGTATATCCCTATCCATAAGTTGCTGCGTTTCATCAGCTGCCACATCAAATTCAGTTACCTGATTTTCCGCGGTTGTTCCATTGATCTCCATTTTTCTCATTTGACCTGGCTGTGATTCCTGTACGCCATAAAATTCAGGGGCAGCGGGTGCACCTTGGGTATAATCCATTCCTCCCCTGTCCTCAGCAGCCATTTCGGGTTGGGACATTTTTGACATGTTACCCATCCTGAAGAGATTGGAGCTGCTGGCAGAAATCACGATTACAACTATTGCTGCCGCTATGGCGCTGAATCTTTTCCAATTGACACTTTTTCTTTTCTTTTGAATGATTTCTGTATCATTATCCTTTTGAACGGCTTTTTCCTCTTCGTTTGCATTTAATAATGCCTGATGTAGATCTTGCTTAAAGTTTTCAGGCAGTTCTACCATAGGAAGGTCTTTGCACGCTTGTGCAATTTCTAATAATTCAGTATACATCTTTCTACATTCTGGACATTCTTTCATATGGTTTTCCATCATAGCTTCTGTATGCTCATCTAATAATCCATCAATGTAAAGTGTTAAGATTTCGTCCATTTCTATGCATCTCATAGTATCCCTCCTTTCTCTATTTTGACGTGTCGATTTTGAGAAAGTTCCATTCTATTTGTTAATATATCTCTTAGTGCAATCCTCGCTCTGCTAATTCTTGATTTTACCGTTCCTTCCGGACAATCAAGTATTTCACCTATCTGTTCGTAGCTTAACCCCTTAATGTCTCTTAATATAATCACTACTTTATGCTGCTCAGGCAGGAGACTAATCGCTTTATATAGGGCCTTGGCCTCTTCTCTTTTCTCAACGATTTCTTCTGTAGTACTGCTTTCATCAGGAACATTTCTCTGAAATGTACTGTCTTCTGCCTCCATGGGATTGTCTAAAGATGTCGTTTTATTTTTTTTCTTCTTTCGCAATTCATCCAGACATGTATTCGTGACAATTTTATATAACCAGGTTGAAAAGCTGGATTGTTCATTAAAAGAAGAAATAGACTTATACACTTTAACCAAAGCGTCTTGGGTCGCATCTTTGGCATCTTCCATATCCCCCAGCATTCGATAGGCAATATTAAAAGCCAGCTTTTGATACTGTTCGATCAATCTCTCGAAGCTTTCTATATCTCCCTTTTTACTTTTTTCAATTAACAAGTGCTCCAAATCATTCATGTCTTCTCACACCCCCCGTATAATACTCCCGTTTTTTTTGACGTAATTCTTGCAATAAAGTTCCATCATTTTTAATAGTATTTCACATCATTACTATAATGATAAAAATAAGAGACTGTCAATAGGCAACAGTCCCTTCATTCAAAATATCCTGTGTTGTATTTTCATCTTTTTCAGGTAATGAATTATCATTTTGTTCTACAGGAATTATTTTTTCCTTTAAAGCGATTTCTGTCTTATATGTGTTCCAATGTATGTCAAAAGCATCCTTTAGGTCATCTAGAAAGACCGTATTATTATAGTATGCATCACTCGCTAGGCCCAGCTCCACAAGGCTAACTTTGATTCTTCCATTTTCCATGGTTGCGCTTATTTTCTTTTGATCCAAGTAAACGTCAGGCTTGCGAAACAACTCAATTCTTTTATCAATCGAACGAATATCTGTTGTCAATCCAAAAAGCTCTTTCACGTCATGCAGCTCCATATACCTTTCTTTTCCGATATTAATAACTTTATCGGTAATTAATTCCTGGCCCCCAAGAATATTAGCCACCTGCTCTATAGGTATCTTTAGGCTATGAACGGCAAACTTGCTTTGGTTCGTTTGTAAAAATACACCGTTTAATTTAACAATCTGCAAATCATACCATACGTTCTGAATAATTTCGTTGGACTGAATTTCTCCACCCAGGGCTTGGTATATATCATTTATGGAAAAGTATACTTTTTCGTCTTCCATGATGAAATCAATAATATTTCCCATGTATGTATACTTGTTATCAGAACCGATTTCAAGTGGAAGTCCGAAGTATTCTTCTACTGATTGGCTGCTTATATACACTCCGTCTTCGCCTATCTTCGTGTCGACGATAATAAAATAATTATTGAGTATGACAGACCAACCCTCTGATAATACCGCAGTTTTTGATTTTGAACTTTTTATCACTTCCAGGATTTTTTGATCTCGATTCTCAATATTTATTTGCCGCTGCGCAAGATGTTCACGAATATGATTACTTAGCTGCTTTTCTTTACGGTAAATATCCGGATAGATTACCAGTCCTTTTTTGTTGTCATTCCCTACAAGGTCAATAACATTATAGAGGACTTCCACAGCCGTCTTAACGTTGACATTGTCATACAACTCCACCACATCGTATGTCAGCATCCTAATACAGCCACCTGATACAGCGGTACCAATAGATGAAGGATTGCTGTTTCCATGTATGCCATAGGCGGGTTTAAACGCCATCCATCGAATTCCCAATGGATTATTTGGACTGCCGCCGGGAATATTCTTTTTTCGATAATATGGATTTACAACCTTATTCAGTATACTATAGCTGCCAGTAGGCGTTTGTGTCTTTGGATTACCTACAGCAATTGGATATGTCTTTTCAATGGTGTCATTCTTATAAAATGTCAACGTTCTTGATGGAATATTGATCACAATTTTATCCCATGTTTTCTCAGCCATCTCGCCTGTATGCAAGCATGAAATGAAAAAGAGTACGATAATGATACATGATAATATTTTCTTCCCCATTGTTGTCCCCCTCCATAAATGAATACGATAATATTTATGGCCAAGGCAGGGGATTTATGCAAAAAAATCTACTGAAAACAGTAGATTTTACTCATATTCGACGACACGTATGTTTTTATGGATGTTATAGGGGTGGAAAAAGGATTCTATAATATTTTTTTCGTGATCAAAAACAGCCGTAGCATGATGCATGAAATTGTTTCTTAAAAAATAGCGTAGATCAATGCACTTTAAAACTACTTTTTCCATCTCTTTTATATGCATAATATGGTAGCTAGGCGTAAACTCCTTAATATATTTTCCGATTTTGGTCTCTTCAAATAAATTTATCAATTCTTGATCTGCCTTTTGGAATCTTTTTCTTTCAAAGATCTTTTTATTAATCATATTGATTTGAACAACCAACTGATGTTTTTCTGTGGTTATCACAGCATCCCACTTGTGGAAAGCCATCAAGGCAGGCAGCACATGAATCTTCGTAATTCGATACTGTTTTTCATAGTGTTTCATAAAATATTTTTCTGCTTTCTTTTTCATCCACGATCTAAATCCTAGATATACAAAGAATATTGCAGAAATGACGAATAGAAAAGGTGCTGTTAGATTTCTCTTAAAAATTAACAGTAAGCTCAGTACCGTAATTACAGGATCATACAACATCAGTATTCCCACCGTCAGCTTCTTTTTACTAAACGGCATAAATAACTTCGCGCCATAAGAATTCAGTATATCAAATAATGTATGGGACGATGCTCCGATAAAGGTCCAAAAAAATATGTTTAGAAAACTAAAATCTCGAAAAAAGAAATATAATCCAGCTGATATTACAAGAGATAAGCCTGCCAACATAGGTATGGAATGGGATATACCCCTGTGGTGCTTCAAATATACGTAATCGCCATGAATCTTGGAGACAATATCGATGTCAGGTGACATGGCCCCAAGGGCACAACCAATGCTTATAGGATTTGTCACCGCTACTGGATTTCCGCTAAAAGCTGATAATGCCAATCCAATAACGCCATGGGTAACCGGATCCATTGCTTCACCACCATTTCTATTTTTCAACACAAATACAGTTTATCATAAGGGGTAGTGCCATGCAACTGATACCATTACTTACCGGGCACATATTGCTAACTATAGACAAAACAAAACCTAGGTCATAATAACCTAGGTTTTTTACTGGTGCCGAAGGGGGGAGTCGAACCCCCACGAGGTTTAAGCCTCGCCGGATTTTGAGTCCGGTGCGTCTGCCAATTCCACCACTTCGGCGCGTCACAAGTATTATAATAGCACATATAATTTAACTGTGCAATAGTTTTTTTACAAAATTTCAACCTAAAAATTTGGTATCTAGCTTTTTTTACTTTTTACATCTATTAAAAGATATTATGAAATGTGCAACTCCTTATTTTCTAAGCAGCCCTTGAATTCTTTTCTCCAATTTTTTTTCATATATATCTTCTTCTTCAATGATTTGTGTCTCGTTTTCATTAATGATCATCAATGTTGTCATACCCTCACGAAAGCCTAAAAGGTATCCCCCTTTTTCATTTTTATATTGTTCTTTATATAGGATCTCCTTATCGTTGAATACACCAATGATAATAAATGAATCATCTTCATTCCCTTCCTTGAAGCAAAGCTCCAATTCAAAATCAGAACTGAATTTGATCTTTTCCAGATTATCGCTCATATGTACAGCATCTGCATAACCTATAAATCTTTCTATATAATCTACTTTAAAAAACTCCTGCATATATATGGCCTCCTAAGAAATAGATTTGCAATTCTATTGTATCATTATATCACATTTTGGTATATGCATACCTTTATACAAGCGTTGTTTTATATTCATAGTACCGGGTATCATTATCTATAGATGAATAACAAAAACTATTCATGCAAATGATAAGATAAGCTTGTGTATTCTAACATAAAAGATCATGTACAAAAGGAAGGAAATTCTGAAATGAATGAAGATAGAAGATTATCGATGGGAAAGCGAGCCTCATGGATTGGTATTATTGGAAATATACTTTTGACATCTATAAAGGCTCTAATCGGTTTTTTAGCTGGAAGTACGGCTATGGTTGCCGATGCCCTTCACTCAGGTTCCGATATCGTGGCAACTACCATTGTTCTTCATGGTCTAAAGATTTCCCATCAACCCCCTGACGAGGAGCATCATTATGGTCATGGCAAAGCTGAAGCAATTGTCGCTAAATTAATAGCCATCATTCTTGCTTTGACTGCTGGGGGAATCGGAATATCTGCAATCAAAGCATTAACTAACCAAAGCTTGGAATCACCTGGTTCCATCGCTATATGGGCAGCTTTGCTTTCTATTATTACGAAGGAATGGATGTATCGATATACTGTAAAGGTGGGCGAATCCATTGAAAGTCCAGCATTAATCGCTGATGCATGGCATCATCGAACAGATGCTTTTTCTTCAATTGCAGCACTGATAGGTATTACTGGAGCTGTATTGGGATTTCCTATTTTGGATCCAATTGCCGGTATCGTCGTAGCAGCTATGATTATAAAGACAGCGGTATCCATTTATTTAGAAGCCATCGGCGAATTAATGGATGCTGCACCTTCTAAGGACGTCATCAAAGAAATTGAAAAAATATCACTCGAGGTTGATGGGATACGGAGTGTACATGAAATCAAAGCAAGAAAACACGGTGCAAAGATCTTGGTGGATATGAAAATCTGTGTTGATAGCCTAATCACTGTTGAAGAAGGACATCAACTGGCATCGCTGGCTAAGCACGCTATTATTAATAAAGTCAAAGGTGTTCAAGATGTACTGATTCATGTGAATCCATGCTCTTCTGAGGAGTACAAACAATGTGAAGTCACGTTAGATGTAAAAAAGGATAAACATTAAGCGTTATCCTTTTTTTGTTTGAATTTTTTAAAGCCAGGTAGTATCACCTTAAATAAATTGCGCTTTTCTATGTTTAGTAATTTTACGTTTTCTATTGTTTCGAACACTTTATTTACTTTCCTCAAACCGAAACCTGTTCTCAAAAATCGATTCTCTTCATCTAATACCAATAGTTTTTGGTACAGCCAGTTATTTCTTCTATAAGGATTGTTTTCTCTTAGAATCGCATGGATATTGTCACCCTTGCGGAGGGTTCCGGGATTGCTTATTTCGATTTTACTGTCACTGATTAATACGACAATATCTCTCGTTATATCAAAATAATCTCTATGTACCACAGCATTAGCTATACATTCATAAATGGGTGACCGTGGATAATTTGTCCCGGTTAGTATTTCATCTATGTATGCATAAGCATTATTCAGCATTTCAAACAGATCCCCACCAATCACTTTACTCTCTTTTCTCTCTCCATTTATATGAATAATTGTGATGGTACAGTAGGTTAAGTAGCTTTGTAGATGATCAGAGAACAGCAGTAGGCCTCCAATTGTAGGATGAAACTTACCTGTTTCTCCGTCATAATGAATAAAGCCGAGACTATGCCACATCTGCTGCTCGATACCTTCTTTTACGATTAGGCCTGTTTTTAGTAGAAACTCTTGAATCTTTTCAGCATTCAATACACTATCATCAAGACTGTATAATGGAATAAGTTCATTATGAATGACTCCGGTCTCCTGCAACATACTGGCAATCTCATCTCTTCTGGCAAAATCTGTTGTAGACCCTCTACGAATATAAAATGCACCGGTCTGTCTCATTTGATGGGGACGTTGATTGCTTTTAAATACTGTGATCACTCCAACGCACTTATCCTCATACAATACACATTCTGCCCGTACGTTTATAGGTGGATCACAACGATAGGTGATGATTTGCTGAATTCTTTCCTCACTGAAGTTATCTGGATCTATGCCTAGAATCTCTTTTGTTTTGTCTTGTACACCAATGATGAGATAGCCTCTTCCGCCAATACTATTCGCTATGGCGATAACATCTTTGGCCAGTTCTTTTTTTTCTGATTCTGTATTTAGCTCTAATTTGGCCTTAAAATCTAACTTTGTTCCTTCCTTTTGTTGAAGAATATATTTGAGTCTATGAACATCCATGAAACCAATCCCTTCATTATAGGTAAATGAAAAACTTCAGTTTTAAGCAGTTGTAAATACCATGCTATCCTATTGTATAACCATTTTAAACATGGTATGTTA
Organism: Bacillota bacterium; assembly: GCA_049324315.1. Lineage (GTDB taxonomy): Bacteria > Bacillota > Clostridia > Peptostreptococcales > Thermotaleaceae > JBMOKU01. Next base: position 50,492 of record JBMOKU010000008.1, read on the forward strand.
TTAATAGTACATTCAAAAGAAAAATCGGAGTGATATTATGGATTTCCGCCAACTAGAAACCTTCGTTACAATTGCGAAAGTTAAAAGTTTCTCAAAGGCTGCAGAACGATTATTTTTAACACAGCCAACCATTAGTAATCATATTCAAAATCTTGAAAATGAACTGGGAACAATTCTAATTAATCGATCTAATAAACGAATCACTTTAACAAAAGCTGGAGAGATATTATTCGCTTATGCGATGGATATCATTAACAAACGGGAACAAGCATTATTTTCCTTAGAGGAATTCAAAGGAAAAATAGAAGGCACTTTGGAAATCGCAGCAAGCACTATTCCTGAACAATATATTCTACCTTCTTTGCTGAATTCCTTTAGTAATCTTTATCCTGATGTCCATTATAATATAATACATTATGATTCCCAACAAGTTGTGGAGTCAATTCTCAATGGAGAAATCGATTTTGGTATTGTTGGTGCGTGCGATGATACAAAGCACCTTCAGTATATCGAGATCATGGAAGACCAGCTTGTACTTATAGCTCCTTGTATAGACAAGTACAAATACGTAGATACTTTGTCCATCGTCGACATCGTTAAAGAGAAGATTGTTCTACGGGAAAGCGGTTCCGGTACAAGGAAAATATTTGAACAAGCTTTACGTTCCCATAATTTCTCCTTAGATGATTTAAATATTGTGGCATATATTGAAAATACCGAATCTATCAAGCAATGTGTCAGCAAGGGCATGGGTTTGAGTATTATTTCTCGGATGGCAATAGAGAAAGAGCTGCAGCTAAATTTGCTTAAAGAAATAAAAATAGAAAATCTTCAAATCCTCAGAAGCTTTTATTTTGTTTATCACAAACACCGCGCGTTATCTCCGCTGGCTGAAGCATTTAAAAATTTTGTTGTTAATTTTTAAGGAAATAGATAGTCAATGATAGAAACCGACGTTATTTCAGATTAATCCCCTACTTCCGTAGGTACAATATTCATTGCGTCATCCTTGGGTACAAAAATATAATTTTCCGGTACTTTACCCACAATGACTGTTTCGGCGATTGGCACGGTTGTTTCCACAGCGGTCGTATTTGATGAAAAAGGAACAATAATCTTTACTTGTGTATTTATATTTAGATAGATTTTATGTCTCGTTTGATTGATACCTGAATGTTCAAACTCAGTTTTAAAATCGACTCTTACCATACCGATAGGAGTAACATTAATATTTATTTTAGGACCATATTGTGCTAACAATTGACTGCCAAAAACATTCCCAAGGGGCACTTTTACAGAGGATGCCCTTATTTGTTTAATATTGTCCTGTACACTGAGGGCAACCTCTGATGCGAGCTTGTTCATCATAACTGTATTTGCCTGCATCATGGTAACATTGCCTTCACTGTCTGTCCTTATAAAAATCAAATCCTGATATTTTATATCCTCTGATACTTTCGAATTAACTGCTTCATTAATCGCTCTTGTGGCAATCTCTCTGGCCTTTACCTCTGCAATAGCAAGAACTGCAGGCTTTATTTTCTTATCGATTAACATGAATCCATAGAAAATCAGAAGAAGCATGATGATAATGCTTAAAAATGCTTTGAAATTACCTTTTTTACGGTAATATCTTCTTCTCGAAAGCAAAAAATCACCCCCTTTTATTCATCTTATGACAATAGGGGGTGATTTAGTGATACTAATCTACTCACTTAATTTTATTTTTTTAATATCTAGGTTTCTTCTTCTGTTCATGATAAAAAGCCTCTACGCCATCATTTTTCATTTTGTCATTATTATCTTTCCACTTCTTATAGAGAGCTTCTGGATATGAATTTTCATTGCAAGGATATTGACGGCATTGAAAACAAAAATCTACCTTTTGCGTCTTATAACAGGATTTAGCTGCACATGCTGCATAACAACTCGTACTTTCTCCGGATCGACATCCGGTACATGTACCTTTAGAGAAATGCTCAAGAACTGCAAGAAACTGTTCATAGTCATTAAACACGGGCACAAAGCTTTTTAATCTTGAGGCCATGTGTTCAAAATTAACCAGGCTCTCTTTAAGCTGTTGACTTAGCCTCACCACGTTTCCCTGTGCATAAGATACACACCTTGAACAATCAATCCCGCATGGACCTAATTCACGCATTGCTTTTTCATAATTCATGATGACTCCTCCTTCATTTTACCATATGATTTTTCCTTTCATATAGTAAGATGCAAAAATAATGAAGGAGTCACGATATTTATGAAAATTTTTTTAATTCATATTTATATTGATGAAATGAGGTTTAATACCTTATCATACCAATCTTTACTGGGTTTTCTATCCGGAATGTTTTTATAAAGATACTGTACTTTTTTCCGAATTGATGGGTCAAAAGTATAATTTATTTCTCTATAGTCTAAGTTTGAAATTAGTTTCTTCTTCAGTGCTCCTGCCTGTAAGTTATTCCTATGCTCTAAAAAACCTATCCAAGCTGTACAACTACATGGATTATCTACTTTCACCAAATTGCACCGACTGTTGAAAAAATCATCTAAACTCATCCTGGCTCGATAAAGCAAACCCTTTACAGCTGATTTTGAAAGTCCTAATATATCCGCTACTTCATCCATGGATAATCCAAACATATCTATGAGAGAAAATACGATCCGCTGATTTAATGTAAGTTTTCTAGCCATTGCAAGGAAACAGCCATTTTGCAGTTCTTTAATTGTCTCATCAACAATGACCTCATCTTCTGGAGATGGTTCAACAGAAACAGCTTGAAATGCTTTACCGTCCATTTCCAAGTCTGTTAATTCGTCATAGGATAACTCTATTTTTCCCTTTTCTTTTCTATTTTTCATGAGAAACATATTTAAACAAATTTTTCGGAGCCAGCTTTTTACCGCATCTTGACTTATAAGCTGTTCTCTGCTTCTCCATGCATTCATAAATGTCTCTTGGGTCAAATCTTCTGCAATATGAGGATCGCATGACAGCCTCAGCGCAAAATTATAGACATACATGACGTGTTTATGAAAAAATTCCTCAAATTGCATCTCATTCACCTCAAATGTTACATAAATATTGCTAGAAAATACTCAAATCCAGTTCCTTTGAAAGCCCTTCTAAGACCTTTACTCCGGCAATGCTGTTACCTTTCTTATCCAGTGCAGGTCCTACAACACCTATGCCCATCCTGTTTGGAACAGAACACATGATTCCTCCGCCAACACCACTTTTTGCAGGTATACCAACTTGAATGGCAAACTCTCCGGAAGCATCATACATACCGCAAGTAACCATAAAGGTCTTGGCGATTTGCGTAATATGTTTTGGAATTAGCTGCTCGTTTCTTCCTTGTATCTTTCCTTGATTTGCAAGAAACATTCCCATGTAAGCGATATCTAGACATGTCACTTCTATAGAGCATTGCATAAAGTACAAATCGAGGATGTCTTCCACATCTCCTTCAATTACGCCTACATCCCTTAAGAAATATGCCATGGATCTATTTCGATCTCCGGTTTTCTTCTCAGATAAATAAACACTTTCATTGATCGTTAGATCTGGATTCTTTGATATTTTTCTAAATAAATCAAGAATCCGATTCATCTTTTCATTGTTATCTTTTCCCTTAATCAAAGACGCTACAGCGATGGCCCCTGCATTAATCATTGGATTCAATGGTCTTGAAGGATTAATGGTCTCCAATTTCCTCATGGAATTGAATGGATCTCCCGTAGGTTCCATTCCAACCTTTTCGAAAACATAATCCTTACCATAGTCCATCAATGCTAACATCAGTGTAATCGGTTTTGAAGCACTTTGAATGGTAAATTTTGTTTCATAGTCTCCTGCTTTATATACGTTTCCATCAATATCAGCAACTACGATACCTAAAGCATCAGCATTGGCATTCTTTAATTCCGGGATATAGGTTGCTACTTTTCCAAAACTGGTCCAATGTCGATTTTTTGAAATCAATTCCGTTAATAATAGCTGCATAAAAACACCTATCCTTTCTCTTGTACTGTCATCCTTACTTTAAAACTTTCTATGAATGAAGTCAATAGTATCGCTTAATTAAAGAAGCCTATTGGTGTATTAAATTGCCGCCAATATATATTTTTTCAACACGTACATTTTTGATCGAATTTTCTTCTATTCTTCTTAAATCATCGGATAGAATGACAAAATCAGCGTACTTTCCGATTTCGAAGTCGCCCTTTAGAGCCTCTTCATGGGACAAATAAGCTGCATTGATCGTAAATATATCGATTGCATCCTTTATAGCTAATCCTTCTTCCGGGATCCATCCTCCCGGCGGCTTTTCAGTTAAATCCATCCTTGTAACTGCTGAATATATTCCATATAAAGGATTGAAACTTTCAATCGGTGCATCTGAACTCCCAGCACATTTTATGCCTGCATCTATATACTTTTTCCAAGCATAGCTGTAGTCCAGCCGTTCTTTTCCCACTCTATTTTCTGCGATTTTCCAATCAGAATGCAAAAAAATAGGTTGTATATTGGCAATTACATTTAATCGCTGAAACTTTTCTAATATTTCTTTTGAGCCAATTTGGCAGTGAATAACTGAAGGGCGACATTCTTTTCTACGAATCATTTCTTCATGCTTTTCATATATCTCCAGTACCAGGCCCATGGTCTTATCGCCAATGGCATGGATACATATGTCAAAATCATTTATCAAACTTTCATAGACCATTTTATCTAAATTATCTGGTTGGATAAGCATAATACCCTTGTTCTCTTTATCATCTGCATAGGGTTCATCTAATGCAGCAGTCCTGGAACCCAGAGAACCATCCGCAATGATTTTAATAGGTCCAACAACCATATTGTTATGCCTCTGCCAGGATGCTAAACCTAAACGGTGATAGTCCTGGATATCATCAATCGTTGCAGCTCTTAGCTGAAGTATAACACGAATAGGAAGCTTGTCACTCTCTGCCAATTCTCTATAGCACGCCCATAGTGTTTCTTTATCTTCTACATAAGAAAAATCATCCGTATGAACTGTTGTAATCCCAGCCTCTGCCAAATCCATACAGCCCTTCATGACCAGCTGCTTTATTCGTTCTTTGTCATGAATTTTCGGCATGACAGCAGCTAGCAGATCCATTGCATTTTCTCTGAGAATACCTGTAGGTATTCCGCTTCCATCTCGATCTATTTTTCCACCTTTTGGAGATACTGAATCTACATGGATGTTTGCAACCTTCAATGCGTTACTATTTACCACACAAATATGATAACAGGTTCTCAATAGAAAAATGGGGTGATCAGAAGATATTTGGTCTAACAAAAATCTGTCTGGCAATTCTTTGTCATCAAATTCTTCATGATTCCACCCGGAACCAATGACCCATTCGCCTTTTTGAAGATTTTTTTCTTTTATAAATTTACGAATTTTCAATACCATTTCTTCTTTAGACTGTACATCATTTAAAGAAACCTCATATAATTCCTTCTGACTATATGCAATTAGGTGAAGATGTGCATCTATAAACCCCGGATAAACAGAACTGCCTCCAAGGTTAACTATTTCAGATGCTATACCGTCTAAATTGATTTCTTCCCCATTTCCTTTACTTACGATCCGACCATCTTTTACACCAATATAGCGGATTGGGCTTTTCCCTTCCTTGCAATAAAAATTGCCATTCACGAACAGTTTATCTATTGTATTACACATATCCTCACCCTTTCTTTGCATTTATTTTTATAGATCGTTGATTTCTCATAACTAAGATTGATTATATCACAGACTGGTATTTATTAACATATATCACATTCTGTTATGTTCACCCGCATGAATTATGTTTCACTGGATCTTACTATTATAACTTTGATGTTCAAAAGAAAAGAAGACAAGAAACATTTCTTTTCTTATCTTCTTTATTTATCAGCTTTCAACCTTTTAATCTGTTTCTATAAATCAAGCTTTATTTTGTATTTCTCCATCCATGTATTTATTTGAATCAAATGGGCTATAACCTGAGGACCGGTCATTAGTTGGCCAAACCAAGGACTTTTAATGGAAGAACCACCTGATTGGACGATGTTCATCACTTCGTTTTCATCAATAATTTGATAAATAGGAGCTCTTTTATCCTTGAGTATTCCCAGCATCTTTTCTTGGACTGCCTTTGTGTATATAGGATGGTGGGTTTTAGGATAAGGACTCTTTTTACGATATAAAACATCATCCGGTAGAATATCTTTTAAAGCTTCTCTGAGAAGACCTTTCTCTCGGTTACCATAGAATTTCATACTACTTGGAATATTAAAGGCGTATTCAACGATTCGATAATCTGCAAAAGGAACTCTTACTTCTAGACTGTTGCGCATACTCATTCTATCTTTACGGTTCAGTAATGTAATCATAAACCATTTTATATTTAAATAGAACATTTCCCGCATTTTCTCATCTTCTTCGATTTCACCTTTTAATCTCGGTACCGCCTTCTTCGTATCTTGATATTGCTGCATGATATATTCATCTACAGGTAATTTTTTTAATGACTTCGATAGGATTCTCTTTCTAAGTTCCGTAGATTTTGCCCAAGGAAAGGTTTCACAGTTAAAGTCCTCCGGTCTTCTGTACCATGGATAACCTCCAAATACTTCATCTGCACACTCTCCAGATAAAGCAACCGTGGCCTCTTTTCTTACTTCCTTACAGAACAGAAGTAGTGAGGAATCAATATCTGCCATCCCCGGTAGATCATTGGCCAAAACAGCATCATCCAATGCAGTAGCCAAATCAGCATTACTTAATATCACATTGTGATGCCTGCTTTCAACATATCGTGACATCTTATCTACCCAATAGCTGTCTGCATTTGGCTGGTATTCATTAGCCTTAAAGTAAATATTGTTATCTTCATAATCGATGGAGAAGGTATTTAATTGATCCTTTCCCTCTCTTTTAAAAGCATTCGCAGTTATTGTAGAAATTACACTGGAGTCCAGTCCACCCGATAAAAAAGTACATACCGGAACATCACTTACTAGCTGCCGCTCTATGGCATCTACAAGTAAATTTCTTACATGCTCAACTGTTTGCGTAAAGTTTTCTTCATGGCTTTTAGCTTCCAGCTTCCAATACTCCGTTAAGCGTAGACGCTCCCCATCGAAATGAAGACAATGAGCTGGAGGCACCTCCTGAATATCCTTAAAAACACCTCCGCCTAATGATCTGGCTGGACCCAAACCGATGATTTCTAATAATCCATCTCTATCAACCACAGGTTCTATTGAAGGATACGCCAATAGTACTTTTATTTCCGAGCCGAAAAGTAATGATCCTGATTTATGTGCATAAAACAGCGGTTTTACGCCTAGTGGATCCCGTGCTAAGAAAATTTCCTTTTTTGACTCATCCCATATGCCAAAGGCAAAAATACCATTGATATGGCTTAAACATTCTGCTCCCCATTCTATATAGGCTGTCAGCAGCACCTCGGTATCAGAATAGGATTGGAAGCTGTATCCTCTGTTTAACAGTTTCCTCCTGACCTCTTCCGTATTATAAAGTTCACCATTATAAACAATTGTATATTGATTGCCATGTTTTTCTCTTGTCATTGGCTGAGCGCCGCCTTCTGGATCGACGATCGTCAATCGTCGATGACCCAAAGCAGCATGACGGTACATTGCATATCCTTCATCATCTGGTCCTCTAAACCTAAGGGTGTCTGTCATCGCTTTTATAATTTGTACATTATCCTTTATATTCTCATTCGTATTGATCCAGCCTGCAATACCACACATTGTCATCACCTTTTCATAATTTATGATTTACTAATTGTATCATATGATAACGATTATCATATGGTTACAAATAAAATGGTGATTTTTCTTTAATATATTTTTTCTTAACTCCCCTTTTAGCACCTTGCATAAGCTGATACATAGTATGTACTAGGATTAGAAATAGACAAACTAATCCTATTTATCAGGGGAAAGGAGGGAAAAGTCATGCCAAATAATTTAATATTTAACGGTACTGCCGATCAGTTAAAGACAAAGCTCTATGGCGATAATAATGGAACCACAACTGCTATAGCAGTTAATGCAAATGGGAACTTAACGGTTATTGTAGAAACAATCACCGAGGTAACGAATGTATCTTCTGTAGACACCGTCGATCAAGTAACCAATGTTGCATCCGTTGATACCGTCGACGTGGTCAGTGCCGTAACAACCGTTACACAAGTAAATAATATTTCCTCTGTAGATACCATCGATCAAATAACTAATGTAGCATCCGTTGATACCATCGATGCATTAACACAAATTATTAATACAGTAAATGTTGACGTGGTCGCCAACGGGTTTGCAGAAAATGTTGCCACCATAGCAAATTATAACTTTACTACAGAAACAACCACTTTATCAGTAGATACATCTGCTAAAACTTTATATTCATTCTACGTAAAGAATACTGGCGCAAGTACAGTTACAGCAAAACTGCAAATATCTCCTACTACTACAGCTGCCGATTTTATCGATGATCCGGGTGGTGATACGGCTACACTGGCACCTTCAACAGGAAAAGACGTATTGGCTACGCAAAGATATCTTAAGTATACCAGATTACATTTATCCGGAACCGGTACGAGTACCATTTTCGCTTATTATAATGCTCATAACTAGAATCCTTGGCTATCGGATTTATTCCGATAGCTGTACATAAAGCCGGGAGGAGTGATGATCTTGCTTTTAAGTTTGTGTATGATTGTAAAAAATGAAGAAAAAAATCTCTCCAGGTGCCTTGAAAGTGTAAAAGATATTATTGACGAGATGGTTATTGTAGATACAGGCTCTACGGATGCTACCGTAAAAATTGCAGAAAGCTATGGTGCCAGTGTTTATTTTTTTGAATGGAACGAAAATTTCAGTGATGCCAGAAACTTTTCGATTTCAAAAGCAAAAGGTGAGTGGATTTTAATCATGGATGCTGACGATGAATTACAGGCGTCTGATAAATTCAAAATCCCGCCATTGCTTAATAATGATAATGTGGATATTTATCTTTTTCAGACATTGAGTTATGTTGGTAAGAAAAACAGTTTAGACACAGCCAATAATTTATTTGTCAGACTGATTAGAAATCATAAAGGATATCGATATGAAGGGGCAATTCATGAACAAATACGACACTTTAGTGACTTCGTTGATGGAAACAAAGTAAAGATTGAGGAAATTACCGTGTATCATTATGGATATTTGGAAAACGCTTCAGATCAACAACGTAAATCTAAAAGAAATATCGAGATTTTAGAAAGACTTTTAGTTGATAATACCGAAGATAACTTTCATCTTTTTAATATGGGGAATGAATACCTGCGTCTTAGGGACTATCCAAAAGCGCTGCACTATTATGTAAAGGCATATCAAAATTTCATGCCGAATGCTGCCCACAGCTCTAAGCTTCTAGTAAGAATGATCATTGCATTGGATGCATTAAACATGTATGAAAAAGAGATGGAAATCATTCATGCTGGTTTAAGATACTATCCCAATTTTACTGACTTATTCTATTTAAAAGCAAGTATGCTTCATAAATGTGATAAATTGCTATTAGCAATCAAGGAATTTCATAAATGCTTAGAAATGGGAGAACCCCCTTTACACCTTCAATTTATCAATGATGTTTGGGGCTATAAATCCCATTATGCCCTGGGAGAAATTTATCTTGAACTTGAGGACTATGATCAGGCTTATCATCATTATGTTGAAGCCATTAAAGCAAAGCCTGATTTTTATATACCACTTTATAATATTGCTAATATCCTAATAAAAAAAAGAAGAGACATACTCCAAATTAGACAAACATTAGAGCGATTCTTTGGAGATCATATAAATGCGCCATCTTATATGATCCTAGGCGATATATTTTTTATTCATGGAAAATATTCTACTGCTTTAGAATATTTTTTAAAGGCCGAAGCAATGGAGACCACTAAATTTTCTAAGATATTTTATTATAAAGGAATGTGCCAGCTTTATCTTAAGAATTATCTAATGGCCTCCAGCTGTTTTCAAGAAATAGACAAAGAAGACATGTATTATGAAAAAGCTGTATATAGTATGATACTATGTAACATTTTTTCTAATAACACGGACTATGTTCAGAAACTATTTGATATTACAAAGGACTTTAAAAATAGGCAAACTTCCATTGTATACAAAACCTTTCAGGAAATTATTGATGGCAAAAACTGTCCTTTTATTAGTGAAGATAAAGAAGAAAGCAAGCAATTTGCGGATATCATTTTTGATTTACTTTCTATCGTTCTAAAAGCATGTGCTCCGGAAATGTTCGAAAAATCGCTGCAGCTTTTAAACCTTATCGAAAATGATGAAGGCTTATTACGACTGGCAAAGCTTTATTATCTCAATGAATATAACCAATTGGCTTATCAAGAATTTATCAGGTCGATCAAAATATTCGATAAAATTGACGAAGAAGGTCTAGCGATGATGAGAGAGATTTTTAGGGCCTCCAGACAAATCACAATATAGGGGCTTTCCTCGTAAGATAATAATATCAAAAAAACCTGCCAGGGGGGAAACATATGTTAGAAATTATCGATAATGCTCCCTTACTTGATACAACCATTAACAGCGCCATGCCCTATGAAAACTATGGGGATTATTATGCGCTATATGCAGGGCTATATATGAACCAGTCTATATATAGAAGCTTAATTCAATTTGATTTGCCTAATCTATCTAGGTCAGGGATTATTGAGTCCGCTGAAATTATGTTATATATTATTAGAAATGACTATCCGTCCTATCCTAAAGAATTTCGAATATATAGGCTTGCCGAAAAGTTTGATGAGGATACGGTACACTACTGGAATCAGCCATCTATGGATACAACGCTATACAAAACGTTAACAATCAGCGATGAGATCAATACTTGGCTAAAAATAGATATAACAGATTTTTTCAATGAATGGATTTGCAAGAAATATCCCAATTATGGAATATTGATCAGAGCTGCAGACGAAAATACTAATTCTTTGATTGGATTTTATAGTAAAGACGCTAAGGAAATCCTATATAAGCCGAAGCTTCAAATTAACTTTCAAAGAAAGGTACAGAAGTTGCAAAACGCTATTTTGACAGATGCTGAAAGCAATGTAATGACTCCGGATGCATACTACCATAGAGGAAATCAGTACTTCACAAGAGAAAACTATTTGCAGGCATATGAATATTACAAAAAATCTTTTGAATCTTTCAATCCTAAATCCGGCTATAGTCCAAAATTATTGTATAGAATGGTCACATCATTAGATAAACTGGAAAAATACAACGAAGCATTCGATATGATTGATCAAGGTATCACGTATTATCCTGACTTTACTGAATTGATGTTTATGAAAGCAGATTTGTACCATAAGCAAAAGAAATTTTCATTGTCTCTAAAAGAATATGAAAAGTGTATTAAATTGGGCGATTCTCCGTTACATTTGAATTATATGATAGGTGTAGGGAGCTTCAAGGCATACTATGCATTAGCAGAAATATATTTAGAGCTTGATGATTTTGATGAGGCTTATCAGTATTGCTTGAAAGCCCTTAAATCCGATCCGAATTTTACAGACCCGTTGTATATGATTGCGGAAATATTAATACAAAAAGAAAAAGACGACTACGATATCCAGAATAAATTAGAAAGTCTTTTGGGGTCAAATTTAGATGAAAAAGACTATATGACAATTGCAGATATATTTATGAAACAACATCGGTACGATGTCGCATATCAATATATTTTAAAAGCGGAAAAATTTATGTTTGATACTTTCAAATTATTCTATATGAAAGGCATATGTTTACTTAATCTAAAAGAATATGAGAAATCTTATGAGAGTTTTAACAAGGTGCTAGAAAGCGAGCTTTATGAAAAAGCGATTGGTAATATGATTTTATGTGAAATATTAAATAATCATATGGATCATGCAGCAGAGCTGCTTAATAGAATCAGAAATCCTGAAAACACGCATAAAAGAATGGTATATTACGCTTTAAAAAATCTATTAGAAAATAAGACTTCCGAGCCAGTAAATATAGCGAAAGAAGAATCAAAGACATGTCTGGATTGTATTTTTGACGTTCTGGGTATTCTTCTCAGAGCATCTGCTCCCGAAATATTTGAAAAGTCGCTGCAGCTTTTAAATCTTGAAGAAAATGATGAAGTTTTATTAAGACTAGCAAAGCTTTATTTTAACCATAAGCTTTATGATATGGCTTACCAGGAGTTTTTACGATCAATAAAACATTTTGATAGGATCGATCATGAAGGTCTTCATATGATGACAAAAGCCTATTTAAATATTACATCTACTTCTTAATACCAAGAAATGGACAATAATCGTCCATTTTTTTATTATTATTATTCCTGCGACTGATACCATATGCGTATTGTTGAAGTTTGTCCCTGCTGCGTGTTTCTGACAGCAAGTCTTCCATACTTTGCAAATTTATAAGGAATAATATATGATAACTCATTGGGGTAAATCACGGTGTTTACCGGAGCGTCATCAAAAAAATGAATACCATCAGGACTCAATTGAAGTACTGCTTCTACATCAGAATCTCCTATGTTTTCTATATAGTAGGTTATTGTTTTGGTAAGGGACATATCTATTACTGATGAAAACCGATACAATTCGTCTGTATTCATCTCTTCATACTTTTCTATGAATATAGTGGATGGCGGCTGTATTTCCGTCTTTAAGCCATAGTATATTTCAACTGTCGGAGACAAATTTGAGTTAATGACTGTTGTAATCTGTTTATTTGTTCCATTTCGTATCTCATTATTTTTAATAATGAATCCATAATTGGGAATAGCATTTTCATACCACATTTGAACCATTTCTGTAATATTGAAGGTATAGAAGTTTGGCCTATTAATAGATACAGATTCCCCTGATATATTTGGAGAAAAATTAGGTTGGTTGTTCCAGTTAATTGTAGTAACAGACCAATCCTGTACGATGATAAAAGGCGTAAATATGCTATTTGTATACGTTCCAACTGATTGTACGTATAATTTTAGCACCGCTTTTAGTATAATGCATTGCTCTGGAATCATTGATAGGGGAAATTTGAAAAGCATGCGATAAATATTATTTGCGCGAATTTTTCCTAAATACATAGTTTTACATGGACCAAACACCTTGAACGCTTCTCTGGAACTGATCTGTCTTGTTATGATTTCTGGTGCTATTTTTATAAAATTCATCGTACTTCCCTCCTTACTTCAATATATTTTCAGCAGGACAAAAACTATACTGTTTATCAAATTTCCCGGTAACTTTTTTAGCAAGCTTTTAATTTGAATCATCTTTACGATAAAAGTACGACAAGAGAAGGACAAAAAAACCCTGTTTGTCATATGATATGTTTTATAAAGGAGTGCAAGATGAAAAACATGTATATCTGTTGCCATGCTATTCATGAATATTTAAAGGTCTTCCATTTAAGAAGACCTTCTTGCTATCACAACTAAAACCAAAGGGGTAATTATCCTTACATTTCCATATTTTCAAGCCACGCCTTCATTAATTGCTCCAGTTCTAAGTCAAGCGACAGCTTTTCCTGGAGTATCTTATCTAGATTTTCAAAATCATAGGAATTACGCTCTATCTCTGCTTCCTTTTCTTTTATCTTTATTTCCAGCAGTTCAATATTTTTTTCTATCTTTGCCAGTTCCTTTTCTTTATTCTTTTCGTCGAAATTGCTTTGTTCCGTTTTTATGCATTTTTTTTCTTTTGAAACCAACAGATCCATAGCTTCTCGATTTTCTTTTTTCTTTTGTTTGTAATAGTCATAATTACCCCAATAATTGAATATTTTTCCATCATGCAACTCTATCACCCTGGAGGCCAGCTTATTAATGAAATATCTATCATGTGAGACAAATACAATCGTACCTTGGAAATCACTTAATGCTATCTCAAGCATTTCTCTTGCATCAATGTCCAAATGATTGGTTGGTTCATCTAGAATTAATAGATCCATATCGGTGTACATGAGAATACACAGCCTTAATCTCGTCTTTTCTCCTCCAGAAAGATTCTTTACTTTCTTAAATACGTCATTCCCTTTGAATAAAAATTTTGCCAGTACTCCCCTTGTTTTTCCTTCCGGGAGCATCAGTTCCCTACTGACAGTCTCCAAGACGGTATACTCTTCATTCTCAAATTGAATATCTTGTTCTAAATATCCCATTCTTACCGAATTTCCTATCTGTATAGCACCATTTTCAGGTGTAGATTTACTTATGATCATTTTCAAAAGAGTTGTCTTGCCACAGCCGTTTTTGCCTAACAAAGCTATCTTTTCTTTATTTTTCACATAGAATTCAAGGTCATGGAACAATAATTTGTCACCAACTCTTTTTTCTAAATTGTTGATTAGAATGATATCCTGGCTATTATTAACATTATCTGAGAATTCCAACTGAATTTTATGCTTTTCTAGAACAGGTCTTTCGACTTTTTCCATTTTTTCTATTCTTTTTCTCATATTTTCAGCCTTTTTAAACATACTTTCATTATCTGCTCGCGTGCCCCAGTCTCTAAATCGTCGAATTGCAGCTTCCATATTTTTGATCTTTTTCTGTTGTGTTTTATAATCTTCAAGCTGTTCCTGAATAAGCTGTTTTTTCTCTTTTACATAGTCTGTATACGTTCCCTTGAAGCTGGATGCTGTCCCTTTTTCAATTTCGATGATACTCGTTACTGTATGATCAAGAAAGTACCGATCATGAGAGATGATTAAAACTGTGCCTTTATAATTCTTAATAAAATCCTCTAGCCATTCTACTGAATCAATGTCTAAATGGTTTGTCGGTTCGTCTAATAATAGAATATCCGGACTTTGAAGTAAAATTTTTCCTAGAAGCACTGTAGTCTTCTCTCCGCCGCTCAAAGTATTAAAATATCTGTTTTGAAATTGATTGGAAATTTTCAAGCCACCGCAGATTCTATTGACCTTTTCTTCTATAGAATATCCATCCATCCTTTCAAAATCCGTTATCAGTCTGCCGTATTCCATCATTATTTTGTCTAGCCGATCTCCGGATTCTTCTTTCATATATCCTTCAAGAATACCCATTCTATGCTTAATATTATAAACTTGTTCAAATGCACTATTAAGTACATCTATTACCTTCATATGGGCATCAACCACAGGTATTTGGTCCAAGTATCCAATAGCTGTTCCTTTTCTTATAGAAAGCATTCCCCCATCTTGTCCTTCATGGCCTGCAATAATCTTAAGAATCGTCGTTTTTCCTGTACCATTACTGCCGATGATTCCTAGCTTATCACCTGTATTTATTTCAACCGTAATATTTTTTAATACCTCACTTGCTCCATAGTATTTTTTTATATCCTTTAGGGCAATTTCAATCATACAAGTCATTCCTTTCATTATAAATAAAATAGCCTCAGGTTTCTCCACCTAAGCTATTTATCTTTAAAGGCATAAAGCATATCGTAAGAACGGCTGTATGAAAACTCTTGCCATCATAATACAATATAGACAATGCTATAAATTCAAATAATAAAGCCTAGGTAAGTAAACCCTACCTAGGCATAATACCGTGCTTATGGTAAAGATGATTTACTACCGTTAGTTGACATAATGTTCAATTTTGGACACACTTCCCCCTTGGACAACTGAAATAAAAATAATTCCAAAAGTTGAAACAGGTAGTCTATCCAAAATCATATCAACTAAAAGCTGTTCTCTCATCTTTACACCTCCTTTACACATTTCCATTTTATCACATTTTTCTTATAACTTACAATAGTTTATTCTATGATATTATATACATTTACAGCAATATTAACCTAGTGATATTAAGAATGGCACCAAAATAGGTACTAAAATTGACAAAACTACCCCTGTTATAAAGGATATAACAGCCGTTCTTCCATCCGTTGATTCAGAAATAACTGGCAGAGCGGTATCCATGGCCGTAGCACCGGCAGGCCCTATGGCTTCCAATTTCCCGATATATTTTGCAACAAATGGTATAGATATAATTGCAATAATTTCTCTGGATACGTTGGTTATAAAGGCTAAAGCTCCTGTTTGCGCACTGTATTTCGATAACTCAATAGCAGACAGACTGTACCATCCAAAGCCTGCGCCGACGGCACTGGCTTCATGAAAAGGAAGCCCCAACAACACACCACCTATGGTACTTCCTACAATACTCCCAAGAGCAACCATGATAGGTACAAGGAGTACCCTCAGCCCATTATCTTTTATTTGATCAATAATATTTTTATTTCTTCCAATATCTATACCTACAAAGAATAACAGCATACACAGTCCCAAATCAATAATGAGACCCATATGGGCGATCAAAGCCTGAGGAAAAAGGAATAATCCAAAGAGGATTCCCAAAATAACTGCTGCGAGAATACTAATTGTCATGGGTAACATCCTCCCCCTGTTTTGGAATTAAAAATCTTGAAATACATTTAACGCCAGCGACGCTAAATATGATCGAAAGAATTGAGAGAATGAGGGCTTGATATCCAAGCTTATAAAAGGCATTCACAATTTCTTTGTTGATCCCAATGTTGGCTCCCATAATAAAAAGAAGGAAAAGTAAACATACATGTTGAATTTTTGACAGTCTGCTTAGAATTCTGTCGGATAGTAAATCCTTGAACCCAATAAGACCACCAATAAAAATAATCGCTATATAAAGCAGGATTCTCATATCTTATCCCCCTTAATCCAATACTGTTATTCCACTTGTTACATACGATATTTGAAAAAGAATTATGCTGACAGTCAGCATAATTCTTTTTTAATTTATACTTCCATAATAATCGGCAAAATCATTGGACTTCGCTTTGTTTTTTCATATAAGAACCCTTTTAAGCTATCTTTAATAGCAGACTTTAGTAAGGCCCATTCCCGTATATTATTGGTATGGCATGTCTGAAGTGCATTTTTTACGACGGTCCTTGCTTCATCCATCAGATCTTCCGACTCACGAACATAAACAAAGCCCCTTGATATAATATCAGGTCCTGCAATCACCTGACCATTTTCTTTTGCTATGGTCACTACGACAACCATTAAGCCATCTTCTGAAAGGTGTTTACGGTCTCGTAGAACAATATTTCCTACATCTCCAACACCTAAACCATCTACAAGCACATTTCCGGCAGTTACGCTGCCACACACTTTAGCGCTTTCCTTGGTAATCTCAACAACTTCGCCATTTTCAATGGTAAATATGTTTTCACTGGGCATACCTAAGCTTTCCGCCAATTTTGCATGTTTTCTGAGATGCCTGTATTCGCCATGCACAGGTATAAAATATTGTGGTTTAATCAATGAGTGCATTAGTTTAAGTTCTTCTTGACATGCATGTCCAGACACGTGAACTTCTGCCAATGATTCATAAATTACATTGGCTCCCTTTTCGAATAGTTGGTTTACGACTCTAGCTACTGTTTTTTCATTACCAGGTATGGGCGTAGCAGATAAGATGACCATATCTCCAGGCTGTATCTCCAGTTTTTTATGTTCTGATGCCGCCATTCTTGATAAAGCAGACATTGGCTCGCCTTGACTCCCTGTTGTAACAACAACAATTTCGTTATCTGGGTATTTATTGATGTCATTAATATCAATTAAAATATCTTCTGGAATATTTAGGTAACCTAACTCCATTGCTACGTTGAAAACATTCACCATGCTTCTTCCCGAAAAAGATACCTTCCGGTTGTATTTATGGGCAGCATTTACAATTTGCTGAAGTCTATGCACGTTAGATGCAAAAGTTGCAACAATAATACGCTGCGTTGCATTATTAAATATGTTTTCGAAAGTAACGCCAACTGTCTTTTCGGACATTGTATATCCGGGTCTTTCTACATTTGTACTATCGGCAAGCAGTAATAATACTCCTTTTTGACCCAATTCAGCCAGTTTATGAAAATCAATCAGATCTCCATCTATAGGGGTATAATCGATTTTAAAGTCACCTGTATGAACGATTGTACCTAATGCTGTATGAATAGCTAAACAAACCGAGTCTGCGATACTATGACTCGTCCGAATAAATTCTACTTTAAAGTCTCCTAACTTTATGGCGTCACCTGGCTTTACAACTTGCATATGCACGCTTCCGTTTAATTTATGTTCTTTCAGCTTTGTATCGACTAATCCAAGAGTTAGTTTCGTACCATACAATGGTATATTCAGCTTTTTAAGCACATAGGGTAACGCACCGATGTGGTCTTCATGTCCGTGAGTTAGAACAATCCCTCTAACTTTCTCCTTGTTTTTCATTAGATAGCTTATATCCGGTATAACAATATCAATTCCCAACATTTCATCTTCAGGAAAACTCAGTCCGCAGTCGACAATCATTATGTCATCCTTATATTCAAAAGCCATCATATTCTTTCCAATTTCATTTAATCCACCTAGTGGAATTACTTTTAACTTTGCTGTTTTTCTTGCCACATTATCACACTCCTTAGTATTACTATAATTATTAATCCGACCCTCACTCTATAAACTGCAATCCCAGAACACGCACACAAATTGGCTACATTCATTATACTTGATTTGGTATACCTTAGCAATAATTAACTAATCCTTCAAAAGATTACATCTGCTATAGTTATTATTGCTTTTTTTACTGTAAGTAAACTATAAATGAAAAATTTTTCGTGAAAATCGTAAATAAATCCTGTAACCGATAAGTTACAGGATTTATTTACAATTTGAACAAAATCCAAAGAATTTGACTTTATGATCACTGATTTGAAAGTTATAGTTTCTCTCTATTTCTTCTTCCAGCGCTTCCAATAAGTCCACTTCTACTTCTATAACCTTACCACATTTCTGACAGATTAAATGATGATGCTGATGATCATCTTCATGGGTATTTAATTCATATCGACAACATCCATCATCAAAATTAATTTTTGATATAACACCTAGTTCATCAAGAAGCTGTAAAGTTCTATATACAGTAGCCAATCCAATCTCTGGGCATTTCTCCTTTACCAAGTCGTAGATTTCTTCCGTACTCATATGGGCACCTTGATTCTCGATAATTGTATCTAGGGTAGCTCTTCGTTGAGGTGTTAACTTATAACCTTTTTCTTTTAACCGATCTTTCAGGTCTTCCATAAAATCTGACACTTTCGCACCTTCTTTTTCAATTAATAATTTATTTAATTACTAGTTTACTTGTAAATATTGGAACAGTCAATAGATGACAGCAAATTTCAATTGAAATTTACATAAAAAAATTGTCTATATCGCTTTTGTCTCTTTTTTACATGATGGATATCCTAGACTACATCCTTTGCAATCTCCACATTTGGGCATATCCTTCAAGATTTCATTACACCTAGGACATCGTTGCAACTTATTATCTGTAATCGTATTGCCACAATGTTTACATTTCACGACCATCATAAACACCTCATTTTCTCTAACTACGGTTTAACAAGTAACAATTCCCCAGAACCAAATACATTATTTCTTGATTGTCATTCTCATTTAATCATATCATGTTTCTAAATTTTGGTCAATCTTAAAGATTTCTATACGTTCCGCACGTTTAATTGAACTCACTTTTATGTACTACGTGATATGTACAGGAATTTCATTTGAGAATTCAATATACTCTTTGCTTACATTACATATAATCGCATAAAACTCCACCCCCGCATCATAGGCCATTTTAACCACCTGGGAGAATGCAGGATCTCTATCACCATTCGGTACAAAATACACAGCATCTTGTCTTTGTACGACAAAAAAGACTGCACCTCGTATTCCTTTATTTACAGCCTCAATTAATTCCAGAACATGTTTTCTTCCTCGTTCGGTAGGTGCATCAGGAAAAGAAGCTCCTTGATCTTCACGGACAAACGTAACACATTTCCCTTCAATAAATGCAAAATCTTTCCCATTGTCTACGAACAAATCAAAACGACTGCTGCCAAATTGTACCTCTCTCCGTATATTATTATATCCTTCGAACTGAGGAAAGTAACCATTTTTAAAGGCTTTCTCCAATAAAACATTGGGAAGTTGTGAGTCAATACAAACGATAAAATTATCCTTATATACCATCAACAAATCATACTTTGTTTTACGCTTTGTATTATGAATGTGCCTTACGATAATTTTCGTACCTTCAACAAGTAATTCTTTCATTCTTCCTGTGTTAGGTACATGGGCAAAGGCAATCTGGCGGTCGATCTCAATTTCGGCTAGAAAACGATTGATTCTCCTAATAAACGTAGCTTCAAATAATTCACCGGTTATTTCTACTTTCAACGATATGCTCCTATCCTTTCTATTTTAAATATTGAAATATGTCAAAAAGTTATAATCTCTTTTATTGAAAAAAACTATGACTCAGTGAAAGTCATAGCTTCTTCGGTTTACTCTTCGTCTTCATCTTCTTCGTAATCTTCTTCCAACCACGCTTCATAAGCTTCAGCAACAGCATCAAATTCTTCATCGTCTTCAACAATTTCTAAAGAATGTTCTCCATTATTCTCTACTATCCTGAAAATAAAGGCTTCTTCTGCATCATCATCTACTGGAAGTAATACTGCATATTCAGTTTCATTCACTTCTAAAGTAGCTAATACTTCAAAATCCGTGGCATTTCCCTCTTCATCTTTCAGTGTAACAATGTTCTCATTTTCCATGATATCACCTCATTATTTTTTTTGGCTATCTAAGTAGCCTTGTAATATATATGTAGCTGCAACCATGTCAATAACCTGCTTCCTCTTTCCTCTACTGACATCGGCCTGAATCAACATTCTTTCTGCAGCAACAGTTGTTAAGCGTTCATCCCAGAGAATAATTTCTATGGGAAATCTTTTCTTCAACCGGTCCACAAAATCCAACACTTTTTCTCCCTGGGGACCAATTGTTCCATTCATATTCTTTGGCAGTCCAACTACAATTTTTCCAATTTCATTTTCCTGTATCAATTCTTCAATTCTTCTGAGGTCAGCCTTAATATTTGTTCTTCTAATGGTTTCTACACCTTGGGAGATGAATTCCATGATATCACTTACGGCTATACCGATTGTTTTGTCTCCAACATCGAGACCCATTATTCTCATTTTTTGCCCCCATTCTTTTTCTATACAACCTTTATACAAAAGTTTGGACAGTACTTGCTGCAATAGCCACAGAGTACACATAAGTCTGTATTTACTTCAAGTTTGTCTCCAACAATCTTAAGCGCTTTATGACTGCAGTAATCCACACATTTGCCGCAAGCTTCACACCAGAAGTCAATATGTAACCGTCGGCACCTTGATTTTGTCTTTTCATCAATCTCTTTTGGTATAGTTTGTCCTTCAAATCGAAGAACATTACTCAATACTTCATCCTTTGTCTGCATTCCAACGGCGATGGCATGAAGATGAGGATTATCAAGAACAAAGCGAAAACACCCGTCAACATCTTGAATTAAATTCCCACCACCTAAAGGTTTCATACCATATATTCCTTTTCCACTATTATAAGCAGTTTCAATGGCCTGGAGCATTTGATGAATAGATCCGTCTGCAATACCAAGTCCCTTTTTGTTGATAATTGGATGAATTACGCCAATTTCGGCTAACTTTGATGCAGCCTCTACGGCTCGTATTGTATGTGTAGATATCCCTACTGCATCTATTATACCCGCTTCTTTCATTTTTAAATAATAAGCTAAGGCGTCATAATGTCCCTTTATTGTGTATTCGCTCTCCTGCTCATGAAGCAAAAAAATACTGATTTTATCGGTTTTTAATTCATCCAGAGCTTTATCAAGACTTCTTTTTGCTGTCTCCACATCGTAAGCGTAGGATTTGGATGCAATCACAATATCCCGCTTGCCGTATATTTCTAATGCACGTCTAATATGACCATAGGTTCCATACAATTCTGCTGTATCAATAAAGTTTATTCCCTTAGAAAATCCATAGGCAATAATTTCGCCCCCCTCTTCCAAGGAAAGATTTGCCTGTAACGGCCCTACCGTTAATCCGCCAAAACAAAGCCTTGATACATTTAATCCTGTATTTCCTAATATCCTATACTCCATCACGCAACCCTACTTTTCTATTGGAAGATAGAAGGTTAAATAAAGCATACTCATTGCGAGGAAGATCGTAGCAGTAGCAGCTGCTACAACACCGGAATCATTCACAATAAAGCCAACGACACATGCGGCCACAATACCAGTCCAGCCGATAGACAGATTAGGATAGGTTTTCGTCAGCTTATAGATTGTACCTATTGGTCTATAGAACAGTACACCTAAAATAAGAATCGTTGAAATCAATACTTTGCTCCATATGGTTACACCGATCAATTTTAAGTTCATGGCTATTTTTCTTTTAATAATCAAAAAAACGATACCTGGCCCTGCCGTCATAATCTGTTGTATCGCACCTGCCAGATGAGATTTGCTGCCCATTAATTTTATATCAACATATGCCATGATAGAGACAACAAGGATAACCGCAGTACCAATAAGACTCAGAGACTTAAAACGAATCTTTATATTAAAAATTCGTAAAGCTACTAAAAGAAACGCAGCAACTGCTGTTATAGTTCCTCCTACATTTGCGCCCAAGCTTGGATATCCAATGATTAGAATGGTAACTGTAAAAATAATAGCAGCCCAAATCCTGGAGATTTTAAATCTATCTGTCATAGCTGTCGCCCATACGATTGTAGCACCAATCAAAACACCCATATATTCATTTCCTAAGCCATAATATCTGGCACCAATAATTGGATCATAGCCCAATAACGAGTTTTTGATAAGATTCGAATTTGTAGCTATATCAACCAGCAGCCCTATAGTCGTTAAAGCAGATAGAATAATAACCCTATCCAGCTTATTCGAACAGATGATTTTCACAATGTATGTGATACCAACGGTTGTGAGTATCAACACGACAAAGCTCATTAGAACACTGGTTTTGATGAATAGCGGCATAATTAGCAAGACAAAAGGAACTGTCATTGTACTTAGCAATACATCCTTAAACGTTCCCACCAGTTTTGGATGCAGCTTTTCCTGGATTAAAATCAATATTAATGCCGTTATGGATACAAAGATTTCAAACACTGCAAAAGCAGATAATACTGGAAATCTATTTTTTGAAGTAGCAACGATTTGTTCATTTCGTTCCATAATATACTGATAATTGTCAACTTTTGGTATGAACGTTAATGATCTACCGGTCATTACCTCGGTCTTTGCTCCTAAATATTCAACAATGGATGGGGCAATGTCCACATTACCAATTACACCTTCTCTCCTTGTTGTATCTGAAGTTAAAACCCCAGTTGGAACTTCATCACCATATACAATAAGCGGTGTTAGCCGATTACCATTTTTATAGTCATTTGCAGATGGATAAGGCGTAACAACAAATAATCGACTATTATCTAAATCAACAGATTCAAGCATGTGATCTAGAAATGCGTCTATATCTTGCAGTATCGCATTCTTATGCTTTGTGTACATTTCATCGGTTAGATAGCTTTTATAACGTTCCAATCTCGTAATATCATTAAAGTCAATAACAGTTAGTCCCGATTTGGGATATACCTCCCTAAAATATTCCATCATTTTGGAATAGTCACTTCTTATTCCAAAAGGAAACGTACCATCTTTTGTCAGCAAATCCTTATTTACAGACCCGTAATCTATGTAACCATTTTGATCCATTGCAATCAGCGGAGCTGTTCGGATCGTTAACTCATCTGTATCTCCATTTCCAATGACTGCTGTTTTTATGTCCTTTTCATGTAACGCTTGTCCCAGCGCACCAGGGACTGCTCCATATTCTCCATCCAGGTTTAATCGAATTAATTCAGCTATGTTTAGATTTACGACCCCGGTTTTCTCAGCTGTTAAGCCTGTCCTTCTTTCATATATTGGAATATTTTCTACATTTACATTTGCAAATTGACTGGTATCATAGGATGCCTCTGCCCTTACCCCAGTACCTATCGTCATATATGCTTTAGCAATACTTGCTTTAGAGGATGTTCTATTGTTCATAAGGCCAATAGAACCCCCAACAATGAATTTCTTAACTGAATCCATGGCGCTCAAATCTTCATAATTTACTTCATTGATTATAATAACAATTGCCTTCTTTTCATTTTCGGCAAATACACACGAAAAAGCGGACAATGAAAACACGAAAGCCATCATCGCCGCTGCAAAATAGCAAAAATATCTTCTCAAGTCCTTACTCACCTACTTATTCTCTAAATAACTCTTTAATAATTCTTCCAATAATTCATCTCTTTCTAATTGTCGAATCAAGCTTCTTGCATTATTATGACTCGTAATGTAGGTAGGATCACCTGATAAAATATAACCGACCAATTGATTGATAGGATTATATCCCTTTTCCTTCAGTGATTTGTAGACATTCCTTAAAATTTCTTCTGCTGCATTTTTGTTCTCTTTATCAACATTGAACTTCATGGTAAAGTTAAATTTATCATTCATCATGAAACCAACTCCCTTTTGTAATATTATTATATTACATATATTCTATGTAATTATTCATAATCCTCTAATAAAATGTTCAAGCATCGGGGGAATTGAACAGACGAAGGCTCTCAAGAACCTTCGCCTAAAGTAAGTTTATTTGACTTGCTGCAGAACAATCTCCTTAACCTTTTCCAGCGCTTCATCTATTTTGTTGATATCTTTAGCGCCAGCTTGTGCCATATTCGGCTTTCCGCCGCCGCCGCCACCTGCGATTCTAGCAACTTCTTTGATAATATTACCTGCGTGGATACCTCGATCGACTATATCTTTAGTAGCCATGGCAACAAAATTAACTTTTTCTTTATCATGGGTACCCAATACAACGAGACCTGAACCAAGCTTATCTTTTAATTGATCTCCCAAGCTTCTTAAGCTATCAATATCCAGATCAAGGATTTTATAAGCAATTACATTAATGCCGCTTATGATGATGACATTATTCAGTATATCATCTGTGGCACTGGTTGCCAATTTATTTTTTAGAATTTCTACTTCTTTTTGCATCGATTTCAAATCATTTAGCAGGTGATCTACCTTACTGTCAACTTCCTTCGGGTTTACCTTTAAAGCTTTTGAAATATTCAACAGCTTGTTTTCCCGTTCTTTCATATATGATAGAGCATTAAGGCCAGTTACGGCCTCAATTCGTCTAATACCAGCAGCAACGCCCGTCTCACTTATGATTTTGAATAAGCCAATTTGACTTGCATTTTTCAAGTGGGTACCACCACATAATTCTTTACTGTAATCACCAATTACAACTACCCTGACGGTTTCTCCATATTTTTCACCAAAAAGTGCTGTGGCTCCCATTTCCTTAGCTTCTTGGATGGTTGTCTCTACTGCTTCAACTGTCAATCCTTCTAAAATCCTTCGATTAACTTCCTCTTCAATTCTTTCAATTTCTTCCTGCGTCAATGATTGAAAATGTGAAAAGTCAAATCTGAGTCTTTCATGAGACACATAAGATCCAGCCTGTTCCACATGCTGACCTATATGATTTCTTAATGCTTTATGAAGCATGTGGGTAGCTGTATGATTTCTTGCCGTGTTTACCCGGTCAGATGTATTGATTTTAGCCCATACCGTATCACCAAAACCAATCGTACCTTCTATGACTTCTCCTATGTGTAAAATGCTGTTATTTGTACCTTTTTTGCAATCGTGTATTCTGACTTTACACCCTTCATTTTCAAGATAGCCATTATCCCCTACTTGGCCTCCCCCTTCAGGATAAAATGGTGTTTCCTTAATGATAATTGTGGCATAATCACCCTGGACTGCTTGATCTACCGCCTCTCCATCCTTGATGATTGCAGTAACCGTTGAGGATATCTCGTATTCATCATACCCATTAAATCGTGAAGTAATTCTATCGCCATATTGGGATAGTACATCCTCTTTCCAGCCTTCACCTTCAAGGTCTTGCCGGGCTGAACGAGCCCGTTCCCGCTGTTTTTCCATTTCTTCCTTAAACCCAGGCTCATCTACGGTCATGTTTTCATCTTCAAGAATCTCTTTTGTTAGTTCCAAAGGAAATCCAAAGGTATCATATAGACGAAACGCATTTTCTGCAGATAATATTGTGGATGCAGATTGTTTCATCTCTTCAATATATCCCTTTAAAATATCACTTCCTTGATCGATGGTTTCCTGGAATCGAGCTTCTTCAATACCAATAACCTTCTTAATGTACTCTTGTTTTTCTTTTAGTTCCGGATAAGCTTCTCCAGATATCTGAATCACTCTTTCAACAAGATTTATCAAGAAATTACTATGCATACCTAGCAATTTTCCATGTCTTGCTGCTCTTCTTAAAAGTCTTCTTAGTACATAACCCCTGCCTTCATTACTTGGCATAACGCCATCGCTCACCATAAAGGTTACAGAACGGATATGATCTGTAATAATTCTAATCGATATATCGTTTTTATCATTTTCTCCATACTTTTTACCTGATAATTCAACAACGCCATCAAGAATATGTTTTATTGTATCAATTTCAAATATCGTATTCACATCTTGAGCAATACAGGCAACCCTTTCCAACCCCATACCCGTATCAATATTGGGATTTGGGAGAGGATGGTAAACCCCATTTTCATCTTTATCAAATTGTGTAAAAACCAGGTTCCAAAACTCTATATATCGGTCGCAGTCACAGCCGGGCTTACAGTCTTCATGGCCACAGCCATACTTATCTCCTCTATCATAATAGATTTCTGAACATGGCCCACATGGTCCTGTACCAATTTCCCAGAAGTTATCTGCCTTTCCTAGTCTAACAATCTTATCGGCAGGTATACCAATCATATTGTTCCAGATATCAAAAGCTTCGTTATCTTCTTCATATACTGAAACCCATAATCTTTCTTTTGGCATCTGCAAATGCTGCAAAACAAATTCCCAAGCCCAAGCAATTGCCTCTTTTTTGAAATAATCCCCGAAGGAGAAGTTGCCAAGCATTTCAAAAAAAGTTCCATGCCTTGCGGTTTTACCTACATTTTCAATGTCTCCGGTTCGAATGCACTTTTGACAAGTTGCCATTCTTTTATTCGGCGGTATTTCTGTTCCCATAAAGTATCTCTTTAATGGTGCCATTCCGGCATTGATTAATAACAGACTT
Organism: Bacillota bacterium; assembly: GCA_049324315.1. GTDB lineage: Bacteria > Bacillota > Clostridia > Peptostreptococcales > Thermotaleaceae > JBMOKU01. The sequence continues at coordinate 77,774 of JBMOKU010000008.1, forward strand.
TTGTCATTTTCGGGAACTAATGAATAGCTTGATCTTGCATAGTGATCTTTCGATTCGAAAAAATCTAAAAACATTTTTCTGATTTCATTTAATCCTTGTTTTTCCATTGTTATCCCTCCGTAAAATGTCATTCAAAAAATAAAAACTCGTTCCTATAACACATAGGGACGAGAATTTTCTCGCGGTACCACCCTACTTACCAAAGATTGGTCTCTCATGAAGTATAATACCCGGTAATGTAACGGTTACCATTCGTTAATCTCTACTTTTCTTTCAAGATTAATACTCTGAAGCTGCTTCTAAATACGTACATCAGAGATCTCTCAGCCATCAATCTCTTCTCTGTAGATGATCCGTCTTTATACTCCTCTTCGTCATAGCTTTTAAGCATATTCATTTGAGTTGATTATATAAAAATTAACTTTATTTGTCAATTGATAATGTATATGCAGAAGCAGGCTTTTACTTATAGTTCACCACAAACTCATAAATATGTTTTCCTATAATTTTCAAGCTAGCAGCAATAGGAACAGCAAATAACAGTCCGGCTATCCCGAATAATTCATTACCTATTAATAATGAGATAATCACATACACAGGATGCATTCCAATGCTGTCGCCCACAATTTTAGGAGACAGTATGGCACTTTCGATTTGTTGAATGATTGTAAAAGCTATGATTACCCATATTGCTTTTTCTGGTTCATCGAGAAGCGCAATCAATACTGCAGGAACAGCTCCAATAATAGGACCAAAATAAGGTATTATATCTGATATTCCTGCAACTACACCCAATAAGAAAGCAAGATCTACTTTTAGTAGCCACAAAGCAAAAGTGCTGAGCAAACCTACACACAGTGCTACGATTAACTGTCCTCTGATGAATTTACTTAATACAACATTGATATCTCTACATATAGCAAGTATTACTTCCTTACAAGATTTGGGTATAACAAAAACGATTTTATTTTTAAAGTATTCTGCATCCTTTAAAAAATAAAACGAGTAAATCGGAATGAGAATCAATCCAACAATCTGTGATAATAGATTAAAAAAACCATTTGTAATTGACTTAATCATCTGCAAGATATAGTTTTGTATTCTGGCCAGATTCTCATTGATTACCTCATCGATTCCCATAAAATCAATTGGAAGCTCATTCAAATCATTAATATTGGAATAAATCTTATTTATATATGCATTTATTTCTTTAGAATAGTCGGGTAATACGCTAATTAGATATTCCGCTTCCCTTGTGATTTTCGGTGAAATAGTCATTGAAAAAAATATAACGATCCCTGCAATTACACCATATAGACCAATAACGATCCAAACTCTTTTTATTCCTTTATCGTGTATATAATGAACAATGGGATTGAATAAGTAGGCAAAAATCCCTCCCCATATTACAGGCATCATAATTTTCCATAGGATTTCACTATAATTTATTATAAAGATAATGAATAGAAACAGAACCACACCGGATAAAAATATTAACCCCTGTTGTTTTCCGAATTTTAGTTTTTTACGTTCGGATATGAAGCGATTTCCAATATGTATCAGGTAATATATAAAAAGAATAAATAATAATACTATAAGAATTTTTATGATAAAATCTGTAAAAAGCTCAAGATATGAAACTGGTATGTTTTTACCTAGATTGATGATTTCCACCCCAGTAGTAAGCATTTTTACTCTCCTTAGTGATATAGAAGAACAGCTAAAGGATTAGCTGTTCTCTTAGATCTATTTCATGATATCCATATCTTGCATGATATCCATCATATTTACTGCATTCCTTACAAGTTTAGATCCTCTACGCATCATTTTTCTTCTCTGTCTTGGACTCATTCGAGAATATGCGTACATACCTGCAGAAGCACCTAATAGTCCGCCAGCTACCACGCCTGTTAAGAATCTGTTCCTCACGCGATTCACTCCTTTACTACTTTATTATTAGTTTGCAATATTTTTCCTATTCTAATGCTAGCAATTTTTTCAATCCGCCAGTATTGTAGATGATTTGATCACTTTGTGACTTTGATATAATGATGGTTTCTCTTTTTAGGTCAATATACTCACTTACTGGAACAATCGGTCGACCTACCAGAAAATCAGAAAATAGACCTTCTGTTAGAATAACGCCAACAATTTTACCTGAATGCTTATCAAAAACAATATCCCGTAAAGAGCCTACGCTGTTACCTATTTCTGAAATTACATCATGCCCTATAAGAGATCCTCTTGTATTTGTCATATGAACGTTATCAAGGGCATGATCTGCAGTTTCGATGCAGTTGCTGCTTTCTATTGTTATCATATTTTGGCCTATATGCATGATTCTTGAGAAAGGAATTACTTTTGCTCCATGGAAAAACCCACCTTCATCAACCAACAAAGCTAACACCTGTAGATTTTGATTGCAAAAAACAATATCTTTAATATCTAAGCTTTTACATCCATTATCAACACAAATTACAGGCAAGCCTACTACATCACTTCCTTTAATAAACATATTGTTCCACCACACTTTTGCATCATTCATTCAGCCTATTAATATTGTTCCACAGCAAAAAAAGAAAATGCACATGATTGTGCATTTCAACTATCTGACTTTTTTAGAAATCGTTCCTCCGCCCAGCAAATAATCTCCATCATAAAAAACAACTGCTTGACCTGGTGTCATGGCTCTTTGTGCTTTATCAAAAACTATTTTGACTTTTCCATCCTTCATAGGATAAACAACTGCTTTTGAAGGATTTGCATTATATCGAATCTGGGCAAATACATGTAAAGGATGATCTACTTCACTCAAATATATAAAATTAACATCATCTGCAATTAATTCAAAACCGAAAACTTCTTCGTTTGTACCAATCACAACTTGATTTTTTGTGGGAATAATATCGATTACATATGCAGGCTTCCCTAGGGCTATCCCCAAACCTTTTCGCTGTCCTATTGTGTAGTAAACAATTCCTTTATGTTTACCAATTACAGCACCACGAGTATCAACGAAATCTCCCGGTTGAATAGCTTCTGGTTTTCTTTCTGAAATAAACCTGCCATAATCATTGTCCTTTACAAAACAGATCTCTTGACTATCTGGCTTTGTAGCTGTACCCAAACCAATCTCCGCCGCCATTTGTCTCACCTGTTCTTTTGATGTGAACTCACCTAATGGCATTAAGGTATGTTCCAACTGTTCCTGGGTGAAGTGATAGAGTGCGTAGGTTTGATCTTTTGATACTGTATTCGATTTTTTGATCACATACTTATCCTTTGAATGATCGTATTCTATTTTAGCATAATGACCAGTAGCTACATAATAAGCCCCCAAATTATGTGCTCTACGAAGCAATTCGTCGAATTTTATAAACCGATTGCATGCAATACACGGATTTGGTGTTCTTCCTTTCAAATAGTCATTTTCAAAATACCTAATGACTTTTTCTTCAAATATGTCTTTAAAATTCATCACATAGAATGGTATGTCCAATTTATCAGCAACTCTACGAGCATCATCTACAGCCGATAAGCCGCAACATCCACCTACATTTTCTATTTCCTCTTCATCCATATCCGGCCACACTTGCATAGTGACACCAATAACTTCATAACCCTGTTTCTTTAACAAATATGCCGTAACAGAGCTATCAACACCACCGCTCATGCCAACAACAACTTTCTTTTTATCTAATTGCATTGTCTATTCACCTACTTCATAGTATCTCCAAAACATCATAAAATATTTTTTCTAAAAACAAGGCCTAGGATTTCCTAGGCCTCTTCGCTTTCTTCATGATCATGATGGTCTTCATCCGGATTAAAATCCTCTAATCCTTTTAGCTGAAGCCCATTCTTTTTGGCATAATCCAACAACGCAGATTTCACAGCTTGTTCAGCTAAAACTGAGCAATGAATCTTTTGAGGCGGCAGTCCATCTAATGCTTCAACAACGGCTTTGTTTGTCAGTTCCAACGCTTCTTGTACCGTTTTTCCTTTAATCATTTCAGTTGCAATACTTGAAGTTGCAATGGCCGATCCACAACCAAACGTTTTAAATTTAACATCGACAATAACATCATTTTCTATTTTTAAGTACATTTTCATGATATCACCGCATTTAGCGTTTCCTACTTCACCGACTCCATCTGCATTATCAATTTCTCCTACATTTCTTGGATTCATAAAGTGATCCATGACTTTTTCAGTATACATTATTTTTGTCCTCCCTTTACTTTTTCATACAATGGTGACATTTGTCTTAATCTATCTACTACTTTAGGTATTGATTCGATAACATACTGGATATCCTCTTCAGTTGTTGGATCACCTATCGTTAAACGTAAAGAACCATGGGCAATCTCATGGGATAATCCAATAGCCATTAAAACATGGGAGGGATCTAATGACCCAGAGGTACAAGCCGAACCACTTGACCCGGCAATTCCCATCATGTCTAGACTTAGCAGCAAAGATTCACCCTCGATAAATTCAAAGGCAAAATTCGCATTACCTGGTAATCGATGTTCCGGATGACCATTAAGACGAACGTAGTCCACATTCTCCATAATACCATGAATTAGTTTATCTCTCAATGTTTTCACATGCTCAATATGGTCAGCCAAATTTTCAGATACCAACGCTGCAGCTTTACCGAAGCCAACAATTCCTGTGATATTTTCTGTTCCTGCCCTTCTCCTTCGCTCCTGGGCACCACCATGTACAAGGGAGTGTATCTTCACACCTTTGCGTACATATAAGGCTCCTACGCCTTTTGGTCCATAGATTTTATGAGCCGATATCGACATTAAATCAATATTTAAGTCATTTACATCAATTTTGACATTGCCAAATGCTTGAACAGCATCTGTATGAAAATATACCTTTTTTTCCTTAGCAATTTCACCAATTTCTTTAATTGGTTGAATTGTCCCGATTTCATTATTGGCGAACATCAAGGTAATCAATATTGTTTTATCAGTAATTGCATTTCTTAATTCTTCTACTGAAATCATGCCATATTTATCAACATCCAGATAGGTGACTTCAAAGCCATTCTTCTCCAAATATTCACAAGTATGTAATACGGCATGATGTTCAATTTTCGTCGTAATAATATGATTTCCTTTGTCACGATTAGCATAGACAATGCCCTTGATTGCCCAGTTATCCGCTTCTGATCCGCCGCCGGTGAAGAAGACTTCATCATTTTTAGCACCAATGGCTTTTGCAACTCTTTCTCGGGCAATATCTAGCGCTTTTTTCGCCTCTCTACCATAAGCGTGAATACTCGAAGGATTGCCAAAAAGATCACTGAAATAAGGAAGCATCTCATCTAGCACTTCTTTTTTCATCGGTGTTGTAGCTGAATAATCAAGATATATTCTTTTGCTCATTTCATCATCTCCCCGTTTATATATAAAACATATAAGAGCCTTCACTTTGCCTCTTTTTTTGCTCTTCTATCATATCTTGCAACGTTATTGAATCAACAACATCGTTAATACTATCCCGGATTTTTTCCCATATTGTTCTTGTAACACAGTAGCCTGCCTTCGTGCAGTCAGTTGGTTCATCTTCTACCACACAGTCAGTTGGCGCCAATGGACCTTCCAGTATTCTAATGATGTCCCCAACTGTAATATTCTCAGGCTTATCGCCAAGAATATATCCCCCTTGAGCTCCTCGAATACTCTTAACCAATCCTGCTTTCCTAAGACTGGAAAATAATTGTTCTAGATAATGTACAGAAAGATTTTGTTTTTCTGCAATTGTATTCAAAGCGATCGGTCCGTCATTACTATGAAGTGCAAGCTCAAACATAGCTTTTACACCGTATCTGCCTTTTGTCGATAATTTCATTTTATCACTCCCTTCAAATCCCAAGTAAACTACTCAGAATTCATTTTTAAGTATATTATACCCAAGTAATTTTGTCAACATTCAATTAAATCTTATTTCTTTTAAAATTACTTACCTGCATAGATTTTGCAAAAGAAAAGCATAACATTTTTGTAAATAATCCATGCTTTGATGTAAAAAACAAAAAGGTGAGGACTAGCCCCAGTAGAAGCATTTATTCACCATAAATACATTCTATAGAAGGCAGTACCTCACCTAAGAATTTTCAACAATTGATACTTTGTTATGTTAGTTTAAAACGATAAGCGATACCTTACCGAGCTATACCTTAAAATAATGTATATCAGGAACTTCGCCCCTGTGAATCATTCCCTTTTTAAAGTATGGATAATTGATGTGTATTTGTGAAATAGCTTTTGAGAGCAGCATCGTATATGGAAAATAAATCAGCCTCACAATGTGATCTGGTATTACATAAAACCATGACAAGTTGAATTCTCTTTCACTATATATACTGAATCCAGAAAAATGGTAGAATATCAATTTTTCATTATTTATATATACTACATTATTCACTACAGATACCTGATACTGGTCAATATTCCATACGGCAACATTAGCTCCTATCGTTCTGATAACATGCAAATGCTGCCCAAAAAGTTCAACCCAACGCTCTACGTATCTTTGATCACCAAATAGTTTCTCCTCAACTTTATTTTCCGTAGAGCACCACTCTAAGCATCTACTTCTCCACCAGTCAACAGCTGCATATGCAATGGGGTCATTTTTACAACCAACAAAGCCAGTATTATACCTTCCTGTCAGATCATAAGTATACAAAAATCTTTCAGAATTATTGTGGTCCGTTAGAAATAATGATGCATGGGGTGCTTCCTCAAATATGATATCTGGATTTGCAAAGAAACAGAGGTCTGCATCTAAATGAGCAAAATATTGGGCATTTGGATAGTGGGTCATAATGTAATAAAGCATGTTTGCCTTAAGTGTCCAACAAAATTCCAGGTGATTTCTATTACTTCTTGCCCTCAGCAAGTTTTCATCTAGTATAGATGAGAGGTTGATCAACGTAACATTCTTTAATTCTAGACCGGATAATATTTTGTATCCTTCATCTTCCACACACAACAAATACAAGTGATAGTTTTTACAATGATGTTCCAGTGAATTGCACATGATGATAGACTTAAAAACATATTTATCCGAAACGACAGAGGAAAAGTGGTATTTTTTCATCTTTGTCCTCTCCTTCCTGTTATATTGCTACCTTATAGTATTGTGCTAATTGTTTTCTTCCTTCTTCCAAATAATATCCATTGAAATAGGGTTCAATTTTTTTGATATCCTCAACTGCCTGTTTCAACACATAGATATATGGATTGTAAATCTCAGGAATGTACTCTTTATTAAATCCTACTGTTAAAGCAATCTCTTGATCATTTACGATTCTAAAACCGCAAAAATGATAGAAGATTAAACGGTCATTATTTACATATACATGATGATCTCTTATGGCAAACGTATATTTTACTTGATTCCATGGTGCAATATTCACACCAGGGGTCTTTATATCCATTGCCCCAGAAAACATTTGAGGAATCATGTCCAAATACTTTTGATCCCCGAATTTTCCATTTTCTGCTCGATCATGACACCACTCCAAACACTTTTCCTTCCACCATGAAATGCACATTAAACTATTGCTGTCCCGTTTAAAACTTATAACGCCGGAATTATATTTTCCGCATTGATTTGCTATGAATCCATAGTTTTTAGGAAAGTCATGCTTTGAAAGCAAAATGGAGCTATTTTGTACTTGCTCAAAAATCTGCATCGGATCTCCAAAAAAGCATATATCCGCATCTAAATACGTAACTCTTTCAACAGACGGATTTCTCGAAAATAAATACTCAATATAAACAGGCTTCAATGTCCAACAGTATTCGTTGATCCCTCTTTCTATCTTCTTATAATGAAGAATCTCATTCTCTATTTCATGAATATGTGTTAACATAACATTTGACAGATTTAGATTGGATAATATGTTATAACAGGTATCATCTAAGCAGAGAATATATATCTTATAGTCTTGAGAACTAATATTATAGCTTAATGAACGACACATTACCACAGCCTGATATAATCGGTATTTTGTTAGAATGGTACAAAAATTAATCGACATGTGCTCCTCCTCCTTGCCAGCTTCTTCAATTTACGTTCGAGAAAAAATCTTGATACCAGGAAATTGTCTTCATTAAACCCTCATCAATACTATACTTAGGAGACCATTTCAATAATCTTCGTGCCTTATCGGCAGAAAGATACTGGTGTTTAATCTCATGACTTCCTTCATTTAAAATAATTGGTTTTATTTGACTATTCATAAGATGAACGATCTTCTCTACCACATCCAGCACGGTTAATTGAATTTCGTTGCTGAAATTAAAGGCCTCTCCTTGAAGATTGAAATCTTCTATTTTTTCTGCTAATAACAAATATGCATCAACAGCATCCTCTACATAGAAGTAATCCCGTATGAAAGTGCCATCGCTTCTTATGATAGGTGGTTCATTGAGTATAACTGAGCGAATGGTTTGCGGTATAATACGGTTGAAATTCATATCTCCACCGCCATAAAGATTACCGCATCTGGTTATGCAAACGGGTAATTTAAATGTATGGTAATAAGACTGTGCGATTAGATCAGCACAGCTTTTTGAAACATCATAAGGATGTTTGCCTTGCAGCGGCATATTTTCATCATAGGGTAGGTTTTCTTGATCACCATAAGCTTTGTCACTGGAAGCCACAACAACACGCTTGATGAGTGTACTTTTTCTAGCCGCTTCTAAAACATTCCATGTTCCGGTAATATTGGATTGAAAGGTTGAGATAGGGTTTCTATTAGCAACACCAACGATGGCTTGTGCAGCTAGGTGAAATATCGTATCTATTTCGTATTCTCCCAGAATTCTTTCTATCAATGGCAGATCTTCCAAAGAGCCTGTGACGATATTCATCTTCCTGTGGATATCTCCATTATTATATATACTGGATTTCGGCACAAAATCTCTGACAAGTCCAGTAACATTGGTTCCAAATCCTATCAACCTGTTTGCTAAATAACTACCTAAAAAACCAGAACAGCCTGTTACAAAAACATTTCTACCTCTCCAAAATTCTTTATTCATTTTATCACCATACCTTCCACAAACTTTGATGATTATCCCATAACTCATTAACATGTAAAATATCTTTATAGGTATCCATGGCTGTCCAAAACCCATTATGTTCGTATACAGCCAATTCTTCATCTCTTGAAAGATTCATTAAAGGCTCTTCCTCTAACACGCATCGTTCATCTTCATACAAATAGTCAAAGATTTCCTTATTAAATACAAAGAATCCACCATTAATCATTCCTATGGATTTTGTTTTTTCTTGAAATGATTTTACTAGACCATTACACGCTTCTAGGGTACCATACTGACTATTTTTCTGTATTCCGGTCACTGTTGCAACTCTTTCCTTCTTACTGTGAAAATTCAATAAAGCCTTTATATCAATATCAGCAACTCCATCACCATAGGTAAGCATGAAGGTTTCATTCCCAATGTATTTCTGAGCTCTTTTTATTCTTGCACCGGTCATGGTATCTACACCTGTATCAATGAATGCTATTTTCCAAGATTCACCTTTTTGCAGCATGGTTGTTTCTCTCTCAGAAGTATTCAAAATAAAATCATGATTTTTCCATTCATAATCCATGAAAAATTCTTTGATTTTCTCTCCTTTATAGCCTAATAGCAGCACAAAATCATTAAACCCGTAGTGAGAATATATCTTCATTATGTGCCAAAGTATCGGTTTTCCACCTATTAAGGCTAATGGCTTTGGTATATCGTCTGTTATCTCCTTCATTCTCGTTCCTTTTCCCCCACAAAGGATAGCAACTTTCATGATGAACCCTCCATTTCTATCTGTCTAAATTGATGTATTCGCTGGTTTAATGCTAGCAGTAAAAACTTCCTTTTCACTTCAAATTATGTAGACAAGCGGAAAAAGGTTACAAAAAGCCATAAAAGATTGCCTGCACAAAATGCAAACAACCTTTTTGAAAACATAGTCTTTATATGGGTTTCAAAGTTTTTAGATAATTGAGTGATACGCTTGGATAATCTTTTGTGCTGCTTGGTCCCATGTATAATTTGCCATGATAAAATCTCTAAAATCGTTGCTTTTTCTTTTTTCATACTCTTTCATAGTGCCTTCATAAATAGACTGAATATCATTGGGCCTGCAATAGCTTACATAGTTTTTGCACACTTCCCTTGCTGTACCTCTTTCCGTCGTCACAACATTACTACCTGCAGCACCTGCTTCTAAATTCACAAGACCAGGAAACTCTACCCAACTAGGTAATACGTGTACTTTTGCTTCTTTATAAATAGAAAACAAAGCTTGACGATCAATTTGTTCCAAATAGAAAACTTGATCCCTTTTTATATGAAAACATTCTTTTAGGTATTTAGGATCGTTCAAAGATCCAACAAGTACAATAGGGATTTTTTCTTTCTCCATGGCTTTCAGTAAGCTTAATTGATTTTTCTGATGATGAACCCTAGCAACACATAGAATATAATCCTTAACACCATATTTCGATAATATGTACTTTTCGTTATACGCCATAGAAAGGGGCTTAATTCCATAAGGAACAATAACCTGTTTTTCATATGGTACCTTATAATTTTTATAAAGGAGTTCTCTTTCACCTCCACAGTGCGGTAGAATAAGGGCGGATATATCAAATATATACTTTCTTTTTCTTTCATTTCTATTCCATGCGTCAATTCTTTCTGTTTCATTGATTTCTTTATAATACTCTCTTAGATCCCAATATATAGGAGTCAAGGCGACTTTCATATTTTTTGCGGCAGCATTTTTAGCAAATTGAAGGCTTTCCTGAACGCGAATCGTATTAAATATATGAATTATCTGGTATCTGCTATAGTTTACGACAGGTTCTGAGCACAAGTCTACTTGAATGCCTGATCTCATTAGTGCATCTCTAAGATTCTCACATACGATTGTATCACCGGCTATATTTATTTTATAATCTTTTCGAATTTGAAATAATACTTTCATCTTCTTACCTACGACTCTTCGAATTCATTGAAGCCCGCCGGAAAAAAATCCTCTGGAAATGGTTTTGTTTCAAACTCGTCTTTCAAATCATTTTCATAAGCACCAAACGGTTCAACAATCGGAGGTTCGGGAATGTAGTCATAGGATGAAACCAATAGCTGAACTTTTCCAACTACTCTTATGATTTCATAAATTCCAGCAGATAATAATACTTTTCCACTCGTTATTTCTGGACTATCCAGTAAATCTGTACGGGTTTCGATATCTATTTTATATTTGAATTCATTTCTAGCCTCAGGCATAAACATGACAATGTCCTTCTCAATGTCCGGTAATACGCCGCTTACGCTTATTACTTCTTTTGTAGACAGGTTTCTCAATCTTAGGGAGAAGGGTATTTTCAATACAAATTGTACTCTCGAAAAATTGGGGCGCCTTATGCCTAGTGGCGTTACTGTTATGTCTCCATCTTTTATAGCGCCCTGATAAAACTCGCTTTCCACATATTCATAGGACTCTTTAACATCCGGCAGATCCACAGAATGTCTAAGAAAGCTATCTCTCATCTGGCAATACGAGAAAACCCTATCGGCCAAAATACTTATAGGCTCCCCTTTATCTTTTTCAGCTTTTTCCTTATTTCCATTGAATGTTCTTTTCATGCTATCGAGACTTTTAGAAAAGGGCTCCGGTTCTAGCATGTTATGATTTTCTGTTTGTTTTAAAATAGTACGGTTGTGGTTCACTCCAAATCCCTCCTAAAAACAACCTTGATATTTTCGTTTTCCTGTTTATAAACATGCAAAAACTTCTTCATATTATCTTATGATTAACTTCTTATGAATCTTACTGATTAAGAGATTTTTTCTATTTTTTTGATAACGAATCTTTTTTTGAATGAACTATCATATATATTTAGAATAGGACAATATTTTTTGTTAGAGATAGGAGGGAATGTCGATGAATATACCTATAGAACGTCAATTTCTTCATTATCATGGGGACGGGAGTATAACTTACACGTATATAATAGATCAATCTTTATATATTGATACAATCCAACAAGGGAAAACAATTCGTTCTCTTGAACTTGTCAATCATATTATCGATTATGCAGTAGGCATCGATGACCAAGGCCTACTCCATTTGGTTAGCATAGCCGAAACAGGTGAATTAGAATATTGGATTTGTTATCATGGTGAGTGGAAGTCAAAGCTCTTAACAACGTATGATACACAAACGCAAATATTTAAAAATCTAACTATCTATATTGCCTTTGATAAAATACATATTTTAGTAGCTGTTTCCAATATTATTCACCCAGAATTATGGACACTGAAGCATCATTACTGGAGTAACCATACTTGGTTTAACAAAAAAGTATGTGAGATCGTTAGTGGAAAATATGAAACACCTTATCACTCCGATATAGATATTTATAAAAACATTCATATCGTATATAAGTCTTTAACAAAAGGGAATCATCATATTTTTTACGCGAAATTTAATGCTACTCATAATATGTGGAATATCCCCCAGAATATTAGCAGTTCTTTCGCTGAAAACCATCATCCATTTGTATTCTGTGATCAGATAAAGGGTGTACATATTCTGTGGTCAGGAATTCAAAACAACAGTTATCAAATTAATTATCTATATAATAAAAATAACATCTCTGTTAAACGAGGATGGTCAGAGACAATTTTTTTATCCATAGAAAGTACGAATTGTACGCATCCATATATGCTGCAAATTGATAACAGGCTGGCTGCCATCTGGAAAGAGAATGATAGATTCAGAATATCTACAAGTAATTCAATGGGTAAAACCTGGTCTGATCCCTTCTTCATAGAAATAGAAAATCATGAAACCCTTAAATCTATTTCCGTATTAGGCAAAACATACAAAAATTTAAAACCTATCAAAATTATCTATGCTCTTGGATATCTGTATAATGACTTTTATTTAATGGGTGTAGATCCCGCTCATCAGCGAGAAGAAACAACATCAGAAAACCTCTGTCAAGTGTCATCTTATTCACCAGATACATTACCCACGTCTCATGAGGACATAGCTGGTTACAACGATACATATGAAAGTAAAATGAAAGATATTCCTATAGAAGGAAATTCAACAACAATAGTCTTCGAAAAAGATAATTCGTTAGATATAGTAGAAACCGTTCCTACAGAAGAACCTTCGATATTAATAAATGATTTGAGAGATCTTGAAATATTTGGAGAAATCTTAGATCGCTTAGAGGAAATACAGACTGAACAGAAGCAGTTAGACAAGATTTTACTTTTACTTTTAGAATCTCATAAAGAGCATGATTCCAATCTTAATCATTTAGCAAAAGTAATTCAATTAATAAACGAAAATATAAACCAACGTAACATGCCGCCTTTAGGAATATTTAGAAGTCTTTTTAAATAATTACGAGGATTCCTTACTTCCAAAAACTACATTGGTAATATATAGGGAATTTTTTTGAAAATTCCTACAATATATGATATCTTAACATTACTAAAAAAAATAATGGAGGTATGGCATGAAGAGAAAAATAATAGCATACATAAGTGTCGGTGTTATATCCTTGGGGATAGCTGCAATTCCAGGTACCGCTTCTTCAATCCAATATAATGTTAAAGATAAGCACTATTGGTATGTATCTCCGCAAAATACAAGCTATTGGACCTACGAATATGTAAATGGAAAATTGACAAGAAAACTTGTTCAAATAGATAATGCTGCTTCACCCACAAATACGGCAGAAGGCAAAGAAACTCCTGTTAGTACACCACCAGTGAGTCAAGAAGAAAATACTTCTACTGAAACCTCTAAAGAAACATCGAGTGTAAAAGTTCCTGAAACAGTTTCAAACGAAGATGCGCTGAGCGCTGATGAATTAAAGCTGCTTCAACTCATCAATGATGCTAGAAAGAAATCAGGTTTGCCAGCTGTTCAAATTGATATGGAAGTAGCCAAAGCTGCAAGACTCAAGTCTGAAGATATGGCTGTAAATAATTACTTTGCCCACAAGTCTCCAACCTATGGTGACTCTCGGCAAATGTTGAAAAACATGGGGATCGAATTCTCTTATGCTGCTGAAAACATTGCTATTAACGGCTCTGTATCAAAGGTCCATAGTTCATTTATGTCTTCATCAACCCATAAAGCAAATATACTTGGAAGTGGTTGGACCCACGTTGGTCTTGGTATATCCAAAAGAAAAAATGGTACAGGTATTATTGTAACAGAAATATTTATTAAAAAATAAACCCGTGAAAATATGAAATGAGATGTTCACTTCGAACATCTCATTTATTGTTGTTATTTCTATTAGCATCCAGGCCCTGTGATGAAATCGTCAAGCTGTGGTGGGAAGAAAGCTGGCGGTAATTGTGCATTAAATACTTCACATGGCTCACCCAATCTTTCACAAGGTGCTGGTGGTGGACAGAAGCCGAAGGCCGGAATTACAAGCTGCACAATTAATTCACACTTAATGATGTGATAGATTCCTACTGTGAAGACTGCAAAGCAGACATCATCATAAGGATCTGCTGTGTTGAGCCCTTGGCGTTCGATTTGTGCATCAAGAACACTTGCAACAATTTCAAGTTTTACAATCTCATCGTCTGCATCAGTAGCTGGGAAGATTGTTCCCGACTGGTCTACCCTGCTTTCTCTGATAATTGCTAATGATTCTGGACAGTAGAGTGGACCAACTGTTTCGCTTCTTCTTAATAGTACTTCATTATCTGTTGTTACAGTTCCATCATCAAATACTACATCATATAAAATTCTAAGTTGATACGTAAATGTTATAATTTTTCTGTCAGGATCACCTGGTACTGGTCTTTTACTTATTACTCTAAAGGAATTTGGAACTAAACCAGCAATTCTGGCATTAACAATATTGTCAGCACTGCAGTCAATTCTTTGACGCAAATCTGGGTCAAAGAAAATGCCTTCTGCTGTATTTTCCTTTGTAGGATCGCCAACTAAACAAACTCTCAATAAACAAGAGTCATACACCTTTGGAACTTGCACGCATACCAATTCGCATGCATTACCAAATTGTTCTCTTAATTCTTCAGGAATGACACCAGGCGTATATATACTAATTCCGCAACCTGATGATGACTGTCTGAACATATACTTTCCCCCTTCTTAATTAATTAGAATGCGCTTCGACATATTCATAAGTAGATGCAATTTCATCTGTTCTAATTGTATAGTATGTAATGGCTAACCATTTGGTGATTAAAATTAGAATATAAATTAATGGAAAACTCTGTATCATAATCAAAAATATGTTCTAATATATTTTACTAAGGTAGGTGGGGAAAGTGTTAAATAATAAAAGCTTTGAAACCATATTATTTGTGAAAGACAACTGCATGCGCTTCTATGTGGATCAGCATAAACATTTACATTACGATTTCGTCAACGGCATTGGACCTATCAAAGTATTTGATGAAGAAATCTTAGAATATGATATCGAAATGAATGCCGAGGGCAAAATAGGCATTGCAATTCTGGATAAATCCGGTGGATTGCATTACTATCATTATGATGGTGTAGAATGGCAAAGCCAGCTTCTATATCATGTAGATGTTAGTAAAGAGGATATTTGTTACATTCAACTAAAATTTTCCAAAACGAATGTTTACATTTTATTCTGCTGGAATAATGTGTCAAATCCGAAACAATGGTCTATTGTGTGCTACTATACAAAAGGAAACAATTGGGATAAAGAGGTTTTTTCACGGATTTATCTTAAAAATAGGATAAAACCTTATATCCTTATACGAGATCATCAGGATCAGTTATATTTACTTTATTTAACAAATAATAATCTTATTTACAATATTCAGATGCAAATGCTCAGTAAAAATGCTGCAAGCTGGAGTTCTCCAAAACTTATAAGTAATTGTATTTATGTCAACAGCTTTTATTTAGATGCTGTAATTGATAATGATCATACCCTGCATCTGTGCTGGTGCGATAAACAAAAGCAGTCCTACTGTATTAAATACCTTTCTCTTGACACGCCATTCACAGCTGCCATAGCCCCTTTGACACTTCTGCAGTCCAAGACGCCTTACATAAGATCAATGCTATACATAGAGAAACAGTCCGCTGCATGCTTCGGCTTCACCGGTTCTGGATTGGACTACGCGATAAAGATGAAACAAAACCCTACTCATAAAACAGGCAATTGGAAGACCGGAAATACGCAAGACTGGGATTTGAGTAATCTAAAAGTTTTTAAGACCATTTTTGGACAGTCTCATCCAAATAATTCATATCACGGAAATTATATATTAACCGACGACAGTCAGGAATTTACACCAATCCAAATTTTTAGAGAGGATCAAAGCATGCTAAATGAAGTCCATGCTACTTCAGATGAGCATACATTTATTATAGATCAGAGTAAGACACAAGATAAAGAAATTTTACAGCTTAAAAGATTAAGAGTTGATAATTTCAAGTTAAATCAAGAATTATTAACAAAGAATAATATAATAAAATCCTATGAAAATGAAATCCAATTTCTGAGAGAAAAGGTGAAAAAGCTTGAAAATGATTATAAGACATTATCTCAAACCATTGAAACAAGTCAAAAGAAAATAAAAGATCAGGCTGACTCACTTCGATCACATACAAATACATCTGAAAAGCTAGAAGCAAAAAATAAAGAGCTGCTAAAGGAAATAAGCCTTTATCAGCAAAAGATTGGTCAATTAAATGCTTTTGTAGAAGAGTTAAGAAAGGAAAATCAGCATTACAAGGAAGAGCTTGAAGATATGGCAAATCGCGGCCTTTTTCGTAGAATATTCACTTAGTTTTTTCTTTCTTCATCCTTTTTATAAACAACCTTTTTATAGCTATATACATTTTGGTTATTGACAATCTCAAAAATACCCTCATAGGGTATTTTTGTCTGCACAACTAGTTCTACTGCCCTTTCCAGATCCCTCTCAGCGATATAAAGCGCAGTATTACAGGACTTACCCAGGGCTCTTGGAGCTTTTTTCATCGTACTTTTTATTTTGTTTCTTCGAAATAGTTCTTCAATATAATATCCGTGATAGTTAGAAGTAAAAATAATAATGAATTTTTCTAGTTCATAGAGCATGTCATTCAACTCCTGTCTATTTTTTCATTATCATTATATTCTTATCTTCTTTTTTAGGAACAGGAGTCTTCTAATTATTACAAAACCCTGTTCTTTGAACAGGGTTCCAAACATATATCACTATTTCATTATTTTTGCAACATATTCTGAAGTCATTAATTGAAGCAGTGCCCCGTATTCAATGTTGAACATGACTTCATCCCCCACATGATACGTTTTTTCACAATCTGTCACATCAATGATTAAGTGGTCGCTGCTGGCTCCAAGAATATTTATTTTATCATCCAATGGAATTAAATTTTGAACAGAAACATCTTGTCTTCCAACGGCTAGAATTGCACGTTTTCTTATTCCACGGTCTTCAAATGTAGGTTTGTTTCCAAAGGCATCCATTCCAATCTCACCAATCGGTATAGAAGGTTTCTCTTTTAATTCAATGATTTCCGCTGCAAAAGTAAATGCATCCTGATATGTATTATCGATAGCATCACCATATGCAGTTTCTCTTCCTAATACAACGGCTTCACCTAACCTTAAATGATTAATTCTGTTAGGTAATCCTCCATTTGAAATCAAATAAAGACTGCTAGAATTTCCACCTGATACAATTTCCAGTTTCATATTAAATGTATTTTCAATGTCATCTGCAAAACCAGCAAGCATCCCTAAATTCTCCTGATTCGGTATAACGCCTCCATAGCAGGTTAAATTTGTACCGATTCCATACAAGGCAATACCGTTTAGTTTCATGATCTCTTCGATGGTGGAAAACACCTGATCGCGCCACACACCTTCCCTGAGATCTCCTAAATCAATCATCAAAATAATTTTATGTGTTTTTCCTAATTCCAATGCAGCCTTGGAAAGAGCCTGGATCGTTGCTAATTCTGAATTTAAGCTAATATCTGCATATTGAACGACTTCCTTTACTTGGCTGATCATAGGAAGTCTTAGAAGAAGCTTAGGTACCGAAATATTTTGTATTTTGATGAGATTTTCAATTCTGGAGTCTGCAAGCATGGATATGCCAGCATCAACCATTGCCTGTGCAATATCAGGAATACCACAGAATACTTTTGTAACACCTGCTGTTTGAATGCCTGCATTCTTACACATCGTTGCCAGTGTATTTACATTATGCTTGATCTTTTTTAAATCAACTTCCAATCTTGGACAGTTATTCACTTTCTCTCCCTCCAAACATTAAATAGATAGCCGGGATAACCCCGGCTAATCATTATGATATTTGCAAACTTTGTTTCATTAGCTTTAATGCTGCTTCCGGGTATCTTTTAGAAAGTACCCCAAGGGATGCCATAATATAGTCATTATCAATTAATATTTGTGCTTCCGGTGTTGGGAGCAATTTATCCCCTTTGTTACTTTTTGAAATCTGTTTTAATATTTCTACCCGATTCGGCAGTCTGGTCAATGCACCGCCAGTTCCTACAATCCATTTTACATTGGTCATGTCTTTGCCTTCTGCCAATGTCTTTTTCCCTGCTGTTTCAAACAGATACCGAAATCTGCCGGCATGTCGATCCATGGCAGTAAGAACGGCTTCCAGTGTTAGGATTTCAACGAACTTAATCAGCATTGGTGTGTCAGGTATGGGTTTATGATTCTGAATTACTTCTTCAACATCGCATCCTAATCTCTTTGCCAGTTCATCCTTACCAATTCGTTCAACGATATTAGGCATATTCACATATACGCCTAAATCTCCCTCAACCGTTCTCTTTGCCAGTGGTTCCGGACTAATCAAAATACGATTTACTTGCTCACTGCCTTCCGTCACTGAATGAACATCTGTTGTTGCCCCACCTACATCCAAAACAACCAAATCACCGATTTCCTCTTTCAGTAATTTTGCAGCTTCCATCACTGCACCAGGTGTTGGGATGATCGGTCCTGTGACAAGTTCTCGAACTCTGGTCATCCCGGGAGCATGGACAATATGCTCTTCAAAAGCATCCTGTATTACTTCTCTTGTCGGTTCAATGTTAAGCTCATCTATTTTAGGGTATACATTTTCAACGATATACAATTTATTCTTCTTATCTTTAAATATTTCCTTAATTTCTTCCTGGTTCTCAACATTTCCTGCGTAGACAATCGGTACATCTATATCGATATCTGCAATCAATTCTGCATTATAAAGAGCTGTATCTCTTTCGCCATAATCCACACCGCCAGCAATCAAAATAAGATTTGGCTTAATTTCTTTGATCTTAGATAGATCTGTTCTCCTTAATTTACCGGCTGTTACTTTATGAATAATGGCTCCTGCTCCTAAAGCTGCTTCCTTTGCAGCTCTGGCCGTCATATCATAGACTAGACCATGGACTGTCATTTTTAGTCCGCCCGCTGCACTGCTTGTGGCTAACATCTCATCGAAAGAAATCTCTTCCACGCCAAGATTATCTTTTAGGCTGTTAATCGCTCCCTGTAATCCAATATTCACATCTCCCTCCAAAACGGTGGTAGGAGCCTGACCTTGCCCTAGAAATCTAGGGCGGTCAGTATGAATATCAGCAAATGCATTTATTACCGTTGTCGTGCTGCCTATCTCAGCAACTAAAACATCGATTCTCATTTTAATGCCTCACTTTTTACTTATTGGCTAGCATTTCTTTTCTTCTCTTTACCATGAACGTAGCAACATGAATACCCCGTGAAGTTCTACCAAAGCCCATGTCCATTCCATTCTTAACAGCGATTTCCGGAGTAACTTGTGTACCTCCTGCACAAATCATAAGCTTTTCCCGTACACCTTTTTCTACGGCATAATCATGAAGTCTCTTCATATTTTTATAGTGAATGTCATCGTGGCTTATAATTGTTGAAGCTAAAATTGCGTCAGCATTCAATTCAATGGCTGCATCAACTAATTTTTCTACTGGACAAGAGGTTCCTAGGTATTCTACCTCAATACCCCACTTTTCAATTCCTCCATGCTTGATATCAATAACTTCTCTTAATCCAACAGAGTGCTCATCTTGACCAACAGTAGCTGCTACAACCTTCATTGGTCTTTCGTTGATCTCAGCCCATAATTCTTCATTTGTCATTACTTCTGGCTCTTCCGGAATCTCAAGCTTGCTTATATCGAGATCAAATGTAACCGTTCCCTTTAATTGTACTCTTGTAGCTTCACTTGGATGCATCTCTTCGATATGAATGACTTCCACATCTTCCAAGCCTAATTTTTTACCAAATTCGATGGCTGCAAATTCGGCAATTCTCTTAGAAGTTGGTAGTAAAATTTCAACCTGGATAATGCCATCACCCAGCCATTGTACTTCTGGCTTAATGAAGGATGTGCTTCTGTACTTTTCCGTTTCATCTAATCTAGTGTATGCATTGTCTACTTCGTCTAGTTCGTCGATAAAAACAATCTTCTCAGGTTTTTCAAAAGTACAACCGTCGATTAAGCTTGATGGGTTGTTTACTGCACTTGCATCATATTGGGCAACATTATTATAACCAAAGTGTGCAGTTACAGGAGCCAAATAGTCTTCATCTCTTTCAAATACTGTACCGATACCTAGACCACCATCTATTTTTCTTCCGATGCCATCACCATTTCTTTCAGGATACATACCTGAATCTACGAAGAAGCCTTTTTCTACGGCTTGGAAATATCCACCTACTTCTAGTATCTCTTCAAGATATAACACAGATCTTTCTTTTAACTCTCTAGCCATATCACGAAGATATCCTTCACTCTTTAATTCAACCATTTCCATTAAAGAGTCCATGATGGTCAATGCTTGTTTTGCAGTATCGCATGCTTCGATATTGTACATATGCCATGGTACGTTTCTACCTTCATCAGGTGTAATGGTTGACTGAATATCAGCACTTGTTAATCTTGACAGTAACATATTCAATACATGGGTTACTGTTGCTTCTCTAGATGATGAAGTGATATACTTTGTATTCATTTGTGCTCTCATTTTGTATTCAGTGAACAGATCTCTAAGAGCCACTGCATAAGGCAGGTCAAACTTCAAGCTTGGCGCAGGAGCAGCTGTTGGCGGCACTGTTGAAAGACAAATATTTTCTTTTTTCATACCCACTTTATAGGAGTATAATGCGTTAATACCATGCTGTACCATTAATTCAGGCATTACCTTCCAGGCATCTCTTGCCGTAGCATTGGCATTGTGGGCACCATCGATTTGTGCCATATCAGCCCATGTCATTACTTTCTTTGCTTCAGCAGCATCGACAAAGGATCTCACCATATTAATATTTCTATAAAGAACATTGTACTGTGGGTCTTGGTGTGCGCCATTTACCCCTTCTTCTGCAAACATAACGGCAACTTCAGGACCAGCAACACCACTGACATAAGAGTGATAATTGACTGGGCGTCCTACTTCTTCTTCAATCACATCAAGGGCTTTTCTTTGTGCTCTTACAACTTTTCTGGAAACTGGAATACCACCAATACCTTGTGGCGTTCCTTCGATCAATCCGTCAAAATGGGATTGTCCTGCTGTTCTAATAACCATGATATGATCTGCGCCATGCCAAGCAGCCATTCTCATTCTTCTGATATCGTCTTCAAATCTACCGGATGCAATTTCTGTGGTTATTGTACAGTCCGGTTGAGGGTCAATATTTCCCATGTAAACGGCAGAAGGAATAGGTGTACAATTTTTCAATGGTTCTGAGGAATCATTATATGTGAATGGACCCATTTGAAGATTTTCTACTTTCTTTCTCCAGGTCCAACCTCTTCTCTTAGGTCTATAATCTTTAAGATCTTTTAATACTTCACGAACATCAATTTTTTCATTTATTTTTAATTGATCCATTACCTAGACCCTCCTTTGAACATTTCTACTACATCATCCCAATGCTTTCCTTCTGCAAGCTCAGCACCTGCTTGTCTTAAAGGGATATTTTTCTCCTTTGATACTTTGTAAACAACATGACCTGCGCCTTTTCCCATTAATCCTCTGTCCATAACACCGTCTACAATAGCCTTCGCTTCAAGACTTGAAAAACCCATTCTTAGTAATATAGATCTTTCAATAGATGGTGTTGTATTTTTTCTTGCCAAATCTACCATTGGATTAACTACTTGCTCTATTAAGTCCCAAAATCTTTGCTTAAGCTGTTCATCAGAAAGCCCAGCAAGATGCTTTCTTCGCTCTTGAAAATCATCTTCTCTAACAATGTATCCTTTCATGATCTTCCCTCCAATTATTTTCTTTATTATTGTAAAGCAGGGAGTAAATCATAGCTTCTACTCCCACTTCACCGTCATCTTGCATTTATTAACCATTACATTTATGAGAAGCAGTAATTTGAGGAAGAATAATTTATCCCTACGCAAAGCAAAAGTCTTCATCTTTTAATCATCATTCATCTCCATTATCGATTAATTGACTGAAGTTATTAAGCCAGGCACAGATCAAAATCTTCTACCCTCTCATTACCGCGTCTACTTCACTTCAACATCCATTTCCTTTAATGCTTCAATAACGAACGTAACGGATGTTTTGGCATCTTGCGCCAAGAACTCTACATCTGACATTGAAATTGATTTTACATCTTTAATTTCTATACAGTTCTTTATATATGATCTTCTTATCTTATTCATTTCTAAATCCCTTGCTTTAATAAGATTTGGATGGGCAGGTAAAATAATATTTTTTCCTGGGACTTCTTCTTCAGGGTTCCCAAATAATATTTCAATGTCATTATCCCGGGCAAATGATAACTGGGCTTGAATGTGTTTGCCAGCACCTGTATATTCTGTTTCCTGTACAATAATAATCTTATCTTGATCTAGCTCTTGTGCTATGCTAAATGCGGCTGCTAAAGAAGTATTTCCAGCAGGACCTCTTTCGATGCCTTCTAATTGTGCAAGGACCTCTGTCATATAGAAAACTTCACCCTGAGCTACCGTAACATATCTATCCATATATCGAAGTGGTCTGGCAGCCGATCTAGGAACATCTGATCTATCTGGCCATGTTGAGAAAGGAATACCAAAACCCGTATGACCCGTTGTAAATGATTTCTTGTTAAACTGCTGGTCTGAAGCCATATGTAAACCTTGCAAGCTTACGCTGGCACCTATGACTTGTACATCTTCAACTCCAGCCTTTATCAATCCCCTTGCAGTACCTGTCAAGTTTCCTCCACCTGCATTCGTACATACAACGACATCAGGGTCTCTTCCTTCTTTTTCTCTTATTTGCACAGCCAGTTCGTAGCCTAAAGTCTCAACGCCTGCGATTCCAAAAGGTGTGTACAACGAAGCGTTAAAATAGCCTGTTTCTTCCAGAAGCTTAAGGAATGTATAAAATAACTCAGGTCCAACAGTTAGCTGTACAACCTCCGCACCGTAAGCTTCGCATTTTCTTGCCTTCTCAATAATCTCAGGTTGTCCTAATCCCTTGCTGTCATAGCATTCTTGGACAATAATGCATTTAAGGCCGTGCATGGCTGCCTGACTGGCAACAGCCGCACCATAGTTACCACTGGTCGCTGCTATGACACCTTTATAACCCAATTTTTTTGCATGGTACACTGCATTTGCCGCTCTTCTTGCCTTAAAGCTGCCTGAGGGATTACTAGCTTCATCCTTTACAAATATCCTGGCACCTTTTCCTACTGGAGCTACCTTTCTTGCTAGGGCTGTCAGATTTTTAAGTTCTAATAGAGGTGTGTTTCCTACACCTGTAGCACCTTGAATTTCTCGCATTTCCTCAAGGGTGTATCCTGTTTCTTTCATCATTCTTTCATAGTCAAACGCGATGGAACCTGACTCAAAGACAGCGTAATCGATACCAATCGCTTTTTTCATGATTTCATTTCTTCTGGCCATCAAGCCTTGGTAACTCATGTCTTTACTCATGGTTCTCACCTCCTGCAAGTATTCCACGAACCTGTATCCCTATTTGTAAAAGTTCAGGAACAAATTTACCATAGTTATGGGTATATGCAGGATTTACAGCAACTAATTTTCCTTGGACTTTTCTTCCTGTCATTGTGACAATATCAACCTCTTGGCCAATTTCAGCATCGACTTGGATAAAACCTTTTACCCATGACTCCAGTGGAACCTTTTTTGTATCCTCCGGCACTTGGGGTGCTCTCTCTTCCGAAGTTAGAACAATGTTATAGATTTGTACCCAATCTCCTTTCACTGCCTTCATGTATATCGCCTACCTTTTTTCAATTAAGTCTCTCATATCCCCCATGATCGCTCTTGGCACCGGTAAATCTAACATCGTCTTTAAACCTGGGTTAGCATTGATCACATGAGGAATCATATTTACACACATAGCGATTGTTCCTAGACCACCTTCTACCTCTGGTTTGTTTGCCATATTGATCGCAGGTGTGCCTTTAATCACAATGTAATCGCCAGTTTCTTGTCCTACCATTTCTGGCTCTATTTGTTGTGGATGATACATATCAATTTTAACTTCTCCATCAACCCAGCCTTGTCCAGTCATATTTACACCAGCAACGTCTCCTGCAGCAGCAAATCCATAAGGTGACTTTCTATCTACATCTGTAACAATTGGTTTCATTTGCTGCTCAAATTTTTCAACCTTCCAACCGATGGCATCGCCAATCATTCTGATTGATTCAGCAAATCCTACATGTCCTGCCAATGTTCCATCCTTTACGCCTTTTTCAAATTCTTCAACGGTTATACCTACACCTTGTTCTTCCATAACTGCAGGTCCAAATGGAGATAAGCTGTTCACTCTTCTTGCTTCAATATGTTCAACATCAACCATACATCCAGTTAAGCATACGACTAACAAATCCATCATTAAACCAGGGTTGATACCTGTTCCTAAAATCGTTACACCATTTTCTTTTGCAATTCTATTTAACTCAGCAGCTAAGTCTGGGTTTTGCGCTTGTGGGTATGCCATCTCTTCAGCTGTTGAGATAACGTTTACCTTTTTCTCAAGAACATGTTTTAATCTTGGAAATGCATTCTTTGTAAATGAGTCTGTTGCGCAAAGACAAACATCGCAGCTTCCTTCTGTTAATACTTCATCAATATTTGGGTTGATAATTACTTCAGGTCTATTTCCTTTTTCAACGCCTAATACTTCGAACATACTTTTACCGACTCTAGCTTCGTTTCTGTCGCATACACCTACGATATCTACACCTTTTTTGTTTAGAAGCATTCTAGCCATACCGCTTCCCATTGCTCCAAATCCCCATATTGCAACTCTAACATTTTTCATATAAAGCACCTCCGTTAATTATTAACTAAGTTTTCATAGATTATCTATATGCAAATTGCTTGCCAACTTTCTTAATAAATGTTCTATCAGATTTTGTAGAAGTTAGTATGCTTATTCATAAATCATCTTAGATTCTGTCATTAAATGAATATTTATTCGTAACAGAATGCAATTTTCAGTCTTTTCCATTTGACAAACGAAAAAGTGCAAAAATATTTGCATATGGTTCTGCAAATATTTTTGCACTTTCATTTTCTAGAAAGTATACTTTTTTAGTTTATGCTGTAATGTTTGCCGCTTGATACCTAACTGGCTTGCGGTTTTAGAAATATTATAATTGCATTCTGTCAGTGTATTGATAATGATATCTTTTTCAATGTCTGATAATGTCGTTAGTAAATCCTTATTCAGTTTATATGTCTTATGTTCTAAATGTGCAAATATTTTTGCATTCGCTTGGGGGGAAAAATGTTCTCTTTTTAATAGTTCTTCATTTTCAATAATATTCATTGCTGCTTCTATCGTATTTTCCAGTTCTCTTACATTACCAGGCCAACGATATTGTTCAAATGCGTCTAATACAGAGGTGTCAATTTCATTGACTTTTTTTTGCAGTCTTTTATTAAACTTTTCTACAAACCACTGGGCCAAAAGCTTAATATCTTCTTTCCGTTCTCGTAATGGCGGCAAAATAACCTGTATGACGCTCAGCCGATAGAAAAGGTCTTTCCTAAAGTTCCCTGTTTCCATAGCTTCATATGGTTCTTCATTGGTACTGGCTATCACGCGAACATCAATCGGAATATTCTTCAGGCCTCCTACCCTTCGAATATATCCTTCTTGCAGAACTCTTAGCAGCTTTGACTGCAGTTGAAGTCCCATGGAATTGATTTCATCAAGAAAAATTGTACCGCCATCAGCCTCTTCAAATATACCCGGCCTGTCTATGGCACCGGTAAAACCTCCCTTTACTGTTCCAAACAATATTCCTTCCAGTAATGACTCTGGTAAAGCGGCACAGTTTTGCGCAATAAATGGCTTGTCTGCCCTATGGCTGGCGTTATGAATACTTTGCGCTACCATTTCCTTACCGGTTCCTGTCTCTCCAAAGATCAGGACACTGGAAGAAGCAAACGCCGCTTTTTTTGCATAGGCAATGGCTTTTTTAAAACTTTCACTTTCTCCAATAATAGAATGAAAAGTGAATTTGGTCATTTTATTCATTTCATGCTTATCAGACTGGCTGAGCTGTGATTTTAATGACATGATTTGATCTGAAAGCTGTTTAATTTTCGTTATATTTTTTGCAATTTCCAAAGCTCCTACTTTTTCACCCTTATAGTAGATAGGCTGCGTGGAGTTAATAGTCGTTATTTCTTTATTATTTTTATTTAAATAAGTTTGCGGTCGATTTAGAAGTACTTCTTCCGTTCTAAGTACTTTAAGCAGCGTACTTGTTTCCTCGTCAAGACTTGGAAAAACATCCAATAGAGGCCGTCCAATAACCTCATCCGCCCCCATCCCTTCCAACTCTGTCATGGCTTTATTGTAAATTACGGTTTTACCGTTATTATCAATAACATGTACACCCTCATCGATCGATTCAAGAATGATTTTCAATATTTCATGTATATAGTGGGTCATAATGATCATCCCTTCATATTGTTGGAGATATCTATAGAACTATTCTATAGTATTATTACATCTCCTTCAAGAAGGTTATTTGTAAGCCAAAATGTAGGGGCGCTCATTGGGCGTCCGCAGGAAATGCCGACGTTACCATTAATAAATATGTAATTATCTCAAACCACATCTAAATGTTTTTTCATTGTTTGGAGACAACGGACGGGCAATGCGCGCCCCTACGTTTGTGTTATTCACAGAAATTTTCCCTAATAATAGAAAAACATGGCCTCTTATAAAGACCATGCTTTTTTTATTATTCGTAAAGTGGGAAGCGCTTACAAAGCTTGTCCACCATTTCTTTTACTTCTTCTTCTTTTTCAGGAGAATCGATAATTGTTCCCATAATTTCTGCAATTTCAACCATTTCCGCTTCGTTCATCCCTCGTGTAGTCACAGCCGGTGTACCAATCCTTATACCGCTGGTAACAAAAGGACTTTGTGGATCATATGGTATGGTATTCTTATTAACAGTAACTCCGATTTCATCTAATAATCGCTCTGCATCTTTTCCCGTAATGTTTTTATTTCTTAAATCAATTAGTAAAAGATGATTATCGGTTCCACCAGATACTAATCTGAAGCCTCTTTTGGTCAGCTCTTCTGCTAACTTATTAGCATTTTTTACGATTTGCTGTTGATATACCTTAAACTCTTCCGTTAAAGCTTCTTTAAAGCTAACAGCCTTTGCAGCAATCACATGCATTAAAGGACCACCTTGAATTCCAGGGAAAATAGCCTTGTCTATCTGTTTTGCAAATTCTTCTTTGCAAAGAATTGCTCCTCCTCTTGGACCTCTCAGGGTTTTGTGGGTAGTAGTTGTAACAAAGTGTGCATGCTCACATGGATTCGGATGAAGTCCGGCTGCTACCAATCCGGCAATGTGGGCCATATCTACCATGAAGTAAGCGCCCACTTCATCTGCTATCTCCCTAAACTTCTTAAAATCTATAACCCTTGGATAAGCACTGGCTCCAGCAACGATAAGCTTTGGCTTCGCTTCCTTGGCAGTTCTTAAAACTTCATCATAATTAATCGTTTCTGTTTCTTTATCAACACCGTAGTCTACAAAATTATAATATGTACCAGAAATATTCACGGGGCTTCCATGCGTCAAGTGTCCACCATGAGATAGATTCATCCCCAACACGGTATCACCAGGTTTTAAAATGGCAAAATATACACCTAAATTTGCATTGGCGCCAGAATGAGGTTGAACATTGGCATGTTCAGCATTAAATAGCTTTTTTAATCTGTCTCGTGCCAAGTCTTCAGCTACATCAACAAACTCACAGCCTCCATAATATCTTTTTGAAGGATAACCTTCTGCATACTTATTGGTCAGCTGACTACCCATTGCTTCCATTACAGCTTTGCTTACAAAGTTTTCAGAAGCAATCAATTCAATTTTACTGCGCTGTCTTCCAATCTCGTCTTGGATTGATTCATAGACTTCAACATCCACTTGCATTAAGTTTTCGAAGTTCATATGAAAGACCCCTTTCTTAATTTTTTGCAAAAATACAAAATCTTTCATAAATATTATAGATTTATTTCACATATTTTACAAGGTTGGTTTTTTCATAGAAAAACTTTTCCACGAAAAATCCTTAATGATTCTCCATGTTATTGTAACCAATTCAACCTTCTGTTATAATGTATTAAGCTTTTCTAGGAGAGTGATGGCATTGAATTTACATAAAAAAGATATTTTAAACCTTGCCCTGTATGCAGGTGAAATCATGTTGAAAAATGGTGCTGAGACCTATCGTGTAGAAGATACAATTATTAGAATTTGCCATGCTTATGGTGTCTCTTTTGTAGAATCTTTTGTTACACCTACAGGCATATTTGTTTCAATGAATGGTCAAGAAGATGAGCAGGATGCCTTATCTTTTATAAAAAGAATCAAATCAAGAACCATTGATTTAAACAAAGTATCTCAAGTCAATGATTTTTCAAGAAAACTAACGGAGAGCCACATTTCTGTGGTGCAAGGGATGAAAATACTTAAAGAAATTGATGATTTACCAAAGTATCATAGAATCCTTAAGATTCTTAGCGCCGGTTCAGCTTCAGCTTTTTTTGGTGTTCTGTTGGGAGCAACAAAAGAAGATTATTTTAGCGCTTTTCTCATCGCTACCATTGTTTATCTTGCTGTTACTTTGATGGATCGGCTGAATGCCAGTTTGTTTATGCAAAATGCCATAGGCGGTTTCACAGCTGCTTCTTTGTCGATATTAGCTATACAAGCAGGAATGGGTGATAATACTGATAAAATTATCATTAGTTCTATCATGATTTTACTCCCAGGTGTTGCCATTACAAATGCTGTCAGGGATTCGATATCCGGTGATTTACTGTCAGGCTTAGCTCGAGCCGCCGAAGCAGTTATTATTGCCATTTCTATCGCTGTTGGCGTTGGTATTGTCATAAACATTTGGATCAATTTATTAGGAGGAACATTGTCATGATTGAGCAGTTTTTCATTGCTTTCTTTTCCGTTGCAGGATTTGCCATTTTATTTAACATACCAAAAAAAGAAATCTTAAGAGCCTCATTTGCCGGAGCGTTCGGTTGGCTTGTTTATCATTATGTTTCATCAATTTCGAATACCTATGTTTTATCTTCATTTTTAGGCGCATGTGCTGTTTCTATTATTAGTGAAATGTTCGCAAGAAAATATAAGCAAGCTGTGACCGTCTTCGTTATTCCGGGCATCCTTCCCCTTGTCCCTGGCGCAGGAATGTATTACACGATGCTGGCAATTATCCAAAAAAGTTTTGACAAGGCAGCATTACTGGGGACAGAAACCATCTTTATTGCCGGCAGTATTTCTGTTGCTATTCTACTTGTTTCATCTTCCGCTCGCTTATTGTCCGCAAAAAAATAGAGACGTTTACGTCTCTATAACATTTTGTTAATTAAATTCATAAATTCGTTCTTGCCATAAGCTCCAGTTACCCGGTCAACTTGTTGGCCATTTTGATAAAAAAGAACAGTGGGAATACTCATTACTTTAAATTTTCTAGCTAGATCTCTTTGACCATCAACATTAACCTTACAGATTTTTACTTTCCCCTTTAATTCTTCTGCTAATTCATCCATGATTGGACCTACCATCTGACAAGGCCCGCACCAATCTGCATAAAAGTCAACAACTACCGGTAAACTGGTGTCGAAAACCTCACCCTCAAAATTATCATTGTTTAGCATAATAACATGTTCATTTGCCATATGTAAAACCTCCTTCATCTATTCTATTATTTTTGTAATCGTAGGAACATACTTCTTATTATTTTTAAAAGAGCCCTCAAAGCTCCTAATTACGATGAAAGACACAGCCATGAAAATAAATCCAATGATTGCGGCATATACATCTATGTTCTTCGTAAAGCCTATTTTTCTTAAAAGAAAGCTGCTTCCCATAATTGCAATAAGTAAAGTAATCAATGGTATAACATAAACGATGAACGCTGCACCCATAACATTTTGCGTTTCTAAATTAACTTCTACCATATCACCTATTTTAGCATCAATATCATTCATTGCAATCAAGGTCATTTCCATATTTTCTTTTCCATGCTGACAAGCACCGCAATCCCCACATGCTGAATGTCTTCTCATTAATATTTTAGCCCTCTGGGGATCTACTATTTCAGTAATTATTCCTACCTGGTTCATTTATACCACCTCTCAAGTCATCTAAACATGGTCTGTCTATTTATTATTCTCTATCCTATGATACCATAATACCTACGTTATTTTAAGCAAAAAAAGAAAAAACCGTAAAACTCTCTACATCAAGTTTTACGTATTATATTTCCCGCATTGACCGCAGTGTCGACAGTTTTCCAGTTTTATCGCCAGGTCACTGCAAGCTCTTTTTGAAAAGATACAAGGAATATTCAAATTTTTTGATTGTTCTTTTATGATCTCTGTTAGATTATGCTCGACAAAATCATATAGCACAATAACCATATCCACATGATTCGGTATGGTTTTTCTTCGCATCGCTTTTTTTCTACCCGTCCAATGTATGTATTCCTTGATTCCTTTTTCCTGTAATGTCTCAGGAATATTTCCTAATCGATCTCCTCCAACAATTAAAGCAGTCATATTAAACACTCCTCATTTGTAATTTATAATAATTTCTGAAACAATCTAGATAATATATTGATGTTGATAATGATTATCATTATTATATATTATTTTCTAAATATAATCAATAGTATTTGTCTAAAAAAAATACCGGAGTATGAATACCCCGGCTGTTAATTATTCTTCTATCACAACTTTAATATGCAGTTCTTCTAATTGCTTTTCATCTACTACAGAAGGATCCTCTGTCATTGGTGATGATGCGTTTTGCGTTTTGGGGAATGCAATAACTTCTCGTATACTGTCATTTCCCGTAAGAAGCATGACAAATCGGTCAAGTCCATATGCAATACCGCCATGGGGAGGTGTTCCATATTTGAAGGCTTCCAGTAAAAATCCGAACTTATCTAAAGCTTCTTCCTTTGAAAGACCTAAGGCTGTAAACATTCTTTGTTGTAATTCACTGTTGTGTATTCTTATACTGCCGCCGCCAATCTCTATACCGTTAAGAACGATATCATATGCTTTTGCTCTAGCTTTGTCTGGTTCAGACTCAATGAGATCTATATCCTCATCCATAGGTGATGTAAATGGATGATGCTTTGCAAAATATCTTCCCTCTTCCTCGTCATATTCAAAAAGTGGGAATTCAGTTACCCATAGGAGTTTATAATCACTGCTGTCTAGTATACCCAGCTGTTTTGCCACTTCAACCCTAAGATGACCAAGGGCATCGTATACAACGGATGATTTATCTGCAACAAATAGCAGTAAGTCTCCTTCTTTTGCTTCAAATCTTTCTATGATCTTATTCATTTCTTCGTCTTTAAAAAACTTTGCGATCGGAGATTGAATTCCCTCGCTGGTTATTTTTATCCAAGCTAAGCCTTTTGCGCCGTAGGTCTTCACATAATCTTCAAGCTTTGTAATATCTTTTCTACTGAATTTATCTCCGTATCCATTGATATTGATGCCACTAACCAATCCACCACTTTGTGCAGTATCACGGAATACTTTAAATTCACAGTCTGCAGCTAGATCGTTGATATTTTTCAATTCAAAACCAAATCGAAGGTCCGGTTTATCGGATCCAAATCTCTCCATGGCCTCTTTATACGGAAGTCTCTGAAGAGGCAGTTGAATTTCAATATCTAGCATTTCTTTAAAAACACGCTGCAGCAGCCTTTCGTTGATTGCCAATACATCCTCAACTTCTACAAAGGACATTTCAATATCGATTTGGGTAAATTCCGGCTGTCTGTCCGCCCTTAGATCTTCGTCCCTGAAACATTTAACGATCTGGAAATATCTATCCATTCCGGATACCATCAACAGCTGCTTAAATAATTGAGGTGATTGCGGCAATGCATAGAATTTTCCTGGATTTACTCTACTGGGTACAAGATAGTCTCTTGCACCTTCTGGCGTCGGCTTTGTAAGCATCGGTGTCTCTATTTCAACAAACCCATTTTCAGATAGAAAATCTCTAGCTGTTTTAGCCATTTTATGTCGGAATAGTAGATTTTTTTGCATTTTCGGCTTTCTTAAATCTAAATATCTGTACTTTAATCGTAAGCTTTCCGATACATCATCTTCATCTTCTATATATATTGGCGGTGTCTGGGCCTCTGAAAGAATTTTCAATTCAGACGCAAATATCTCGATTTCGCCGGTTGGGATGTTTCTGTTTACAGACTGCCGCTGTTTCACAGTGCCTTTTACACCAATTACAAATTCACCTCTAATTTTTTCTGCTTTAAGAAATGCTTCCTGTGAAATATCCTTGTCAAAGATAATTTGTACAATTCCAGATCGATCCCTAACATCGGCAAAGATTAATCCACCCAAGTCCCTTCTCTTCTGTACCCATCCCATCACAATGACTTCTTCATTAATATGGCTTGATCTTATGGTTCCACACATATGGGTTCTTTTCATATTCCCTAACGCTTCTGCCATGACGAGTCCTCCCTTATCTTAATCTTCTCTTTAATTCAATAACAAGTTCATTTATTTGTATTTCTGTTTGTTCACCTGACATCATGTTTTTCAAGGATACCATTCCCTTATCTAATTCGTTATCACCAATAACAATGGTGAAAGCAGCGTTTACCTTATCTGCATATTTAAACTGTGCTTTGATACTTCGATTCATGTGATCTTTATCAGCAGAAATATCTTCAAGCCTTAGAATATTTAGAAGCCTTACGGATTCTTTTTGTGCCCTTTCTCCCATAGCAGCGATAAAAATATCTAATCCTGCTGGTTCTGATATTGGTATATTGTTGTTTTCTAAAGTGAGAAGTAATCTTTCAATTCCCATTCCAAATCCTACACCCGGAGTCGGCGGACCGCCTAAAGTCTCAATAAGACCATCGTATCTTCCTCCTCCACAAACCGTTGCTTGCGCTCCTATTTCATAGGAAACAATTTCAAAGGCCGTTTTTGTGTAATAGTCCAGACCCCTTACAATCGTAGGATCTACCGTATACTGAATATCCATTAAAGTAAGGTTTTCTTTTAATTTCTCAAAGTGATCTTTACAATCATCACAGATATAATCCAACATAAGCGGCACATCTTTAAGTTGTTCTTTGCATGTTTCTACTTTACAATCTATAATCCTCAATGGATTTCTATCATACCTCTCTTTGCAAGTATTACACAAACTCGGTAATTTTTCTTTAAGATATTCTTTCAATACATGATTATATTTCTCTCTACAGGTTGGACACCCAATACTATTAATTTTTAATTCTAGATTATGGATGCCTAGCTTTCTATAAAACATCATTGCTATACCGATTACTTCGGCATCAACAGACGGATTATCTGTACCGAAAGCTTCAACGCCAAACTGATGAAATGCTCTTAGTCTACCGGCCTGGGGCTTCTCGTATCGATAACAAGGTGTTATATAGAAAAGCTTTGTCGGTTGTGTATCCGCATAGATTTTGTGTTGTATAAATGCCCTTACAACAGGCGCAGTTCCTTCCGGCTTCAGCGTTATATCCCTATCACCATTATCTTTGAAGGAGTACATTTCCTTTTGGACAATATCCGTTGTTTCTCCAACGCCTCGCTTAAATAACTCTGTATGTTCAAATCCTGGAGTACGGATTTCCTTGTAGCCGAATTTATCACAAACCTCTTTGAAAAGCTTCTCTACATAGTGCCACTTATATACTTCTGAAGGTAAAACATCCTTTGTCCCTCTCGGTGCCTGTGTTAACATATCAAACCCTCCTCCTTTTTCAAAAAAAATGAAACTCCTCTATCCCTATATTGTTAACAGGGACGAGAAGTTTTATATCCCGCGGTGCCACCCTACTTGGAAAAATCCCACTTAAATCGTTATCGCCGATTTACGGTTATCCAGCCGGGCCAGACAACATACTCCCAGGTGTCTTCATTATAACCGTTATTACCAGGCTTTCACCACCCCTGACTCGCTGTAAATCGTATTATACCTACTATTCCTGTTCTTCATATACAAAGATATCCAGTTTTTTTCATTATAAATAAGCATTTATCATCTGTCAATATATTTTATCTACTTTTCTGCAATTCTATTCTTTTTCTTACAATCATTTCATCGATACGGTTAATATAATGCTCTAAGCTTACTACATTAGGTACACGTTCCAGACGATTCTCCTCAGGATAAATAATCTTAGATATTGCACCAGCACCAAGGGCAATAATACTTTGACGTTCTTCCATGATTTGTATATTGTAAATGCACTCATGTCCCTTTTTGCAATACCCTATATTCTCCAGATTTCCTACCATGTACTTTTGTCGATACATATAATAAGGGGTCATACCCATGGATAAAGCATATTGATCCGCTATCTGAAGCATTTCAATAGCTTGGTTTTCTTGGGCCAGTTCGAATTCTTCTAAGTTTTCTTTCAAAGCCGAAGATTTTTTAACCGCTAAGGTATGCACAGTTATGTTCTCCGGATCTAAATCTTTAATGGCCTCCATCGTGTTTTTCATCATTTCTGGAGTTTCCCCAGGCAAACCAACGATTAAATCCATATTGACCGTATGAAAATCAATATCCTTTGCTAGATAAAAAGCTTTTAAAATATCTTCCGGATTATGATCTCTTCCAATTGTTTTTAAGGTTGCTGCATTCATTGTTTGCGGATTGATGCTGATTCGATTGACACCATGGTTCTTCAGTACCATAAGCTTCTCTTTCTCAATCGTATCCGGCCTTCCTGCCTCCACAGTGAATTCCTTAACTTCTGACAAGTCCATGGATCCATACAAAACAGAAAACAAAACATGAAAATCATTTGCCGACAATGTGGTTGGCGTCCCGCCTCCAATATAAAGGGTATCTACCTTTTTGTCAAACGCCTTTAATAGTTTTCCTGTTTCTTTAATTTCATAGCATAAAGCTTCTAGATATGGATTCATACTTCCTTTCCATTTTTCCATTGGATAAGATGGAAAGGAACAGTACACACATCTTGTAGGACAAAAAGGAATACTGATATACACACTAACATGGTCTTGTCTTATTGGATATAAAAAAGGTCTCTCGATTTCTGCAATTTTTGTTACCAATTCAATTTTCTCATCTTCAATTTCATACTCTTCTCTCAACTTCCCCTTAATAGCAGCTAGACCGTAGCCACTATCCAGGTATTCATGAACAATTTTGCTGGGTCTGATTCCTGTAAGAATCCCCCACTTCGGTCTCTTCATGGTGTATTTCCTTAAAACATCAAAAACACAGCGTTTGATGATGCGCTTCTGTTCTTTGCGTAGTTCATGATCAGATTTTCCTGAGCACTGTATTTCTATTTCCTTTTGAAAAGAAACGGTCTGCCCCGTTTGTATTACGGCATGAATAACATATACATCATCAATTTTGATTGAACTGCTGATTAGTAAAGAGCTTTGGTTATCCACCAAAGCTCTCTCATCAACAAAATGAATTTCAGATGGTTTTAAAAAAAGCTTTAACAGTTCATTGATTTCATAGCTGAAATCATGTCCTACCAGTATTACATTCATGGTTTGATCCACCTAACATTTTAATAATCTTTCAATAGCTGATTTTTCATTTTTTTTATGTGGGACTGACTAACGCCAAACTCATCTGCAATCTCTAAATCAGTCAATCCATTTTCTAGCATTTCCATGAAATCATAATAATCTATATCATCAGAACTTCTTTTCAATTGTCCGTTTTTATAATCTGTCTTTCTGTTCATATTCCCTGTCCTCCTGGAAAATCGATTTTGATGTTATTTTCACCACAATTCTCCAGGTATATGCATGGTACTAGTACACTTTCAACGCTAAACTTTATGTACTATTGATTCACAAAAGGATTAGATACTCTCTCTATACCGATGGAAGATGCCGGACCGTGTCCAGGATATACTTTTGTTTGATCATCAAAGACGAATAGCTTTCTCTTGATAGAATCAATAATCTCTTCAAAAGAGCCACCTTCAAAATCCGTTCTTCCTATAGATCCCGCAAACAAAGTATCCCCAGTAAATAAAGCATCTTCCACTTTGATGCAAATGCCACCCAGTGTATGGCCTGGGGTATGGATAATATGAAGTTTTAAAGTGCCAAGCTGCAGTATATCTCCATCCATAAGGAGCTTATCAGGTTTTAATACGACATTCGGACCACTCATCAGACCTGAGAGGTTTTTATTCGGGTCTGCCAACATATCTTCATCAGCCTTATGAATGCATAGTATTGCATTTGTCCCTTCTTTTATCTCCTTTGCACCTCCGATATGGTCTCCATGGCCATGAGTTAGTATAATGTACTCTACTTCTAATTCCTTATGATGAATATATTGAAGAATATCAGGAGCATCCCCTCCTGGATCTACGATAGCTGCTTTTTTTGTTTCTTTGCAAGCAATAACATAACAATTTGCGGCATATATACCTGCCGGTATTCGCTCAATAATCACGTCAATTCCTCCTAAAAACACTTTTTGCTATCTAACAGCATTGTAACGGGTCCATCATTGCATAAGGTAACCTTCATCTCTGCTTGAAAGACACCAGTTTCAACATGGATGCCCAACGCTTTAACTTTTTCGACAAATTGCATATAAAAGACATTTGCTTTTTCCGGTTTCGCAGCATCTGTAAAGCTTGGCCTTCTGCCTCTACGACAATCACCCAACAGTGTAAATTGAGATACAACCAGCATTTGTCCATTTATATCTTGCAATGAAAGATTCATTTTTCCATCTTTATCCTCAAATATCCTCAAGTTTGCTGTCTTATCCACCATATATTCTAGATCCTTGACTTCGTCTTGCTCTTCGACACCTAATAATACGAGAAATCCTCTATCTATTTTGCCAACAATGTCTCCGTCTACCTCAACGCTGGCACTTGTCACCCGTTGTACAACCGCTCTCATAATGATCCTCCTCAAACAACATTACTAGGATGTGACTCTATATACATCAATGACACCTTGCATCGCACGTAACTTATTAATTAGTTTATCCAGTTGTTCTACATTGGTAATCTCAACTGTTAAATTTATATTGGCAATTTTTTCTTTATTGGTTCGTGCATTAACAGCTGTAACTGTCAGCTTCGTCTCTGTTAATACATTTGTGATTTCTGAAAGCAGACCTTTACGATCTGAAGCAATGATTTGAATATCAGTCTCATAGGAAATATGTTTCCCTTCGTCCCACGCTACTTCGATTAACCGATCTAAGCCTTCACTCTCATTGAGTACATTCACACAATCTTTCCTGTGTACAGACACGCCTCTTCCCCTAGTAATGTAGCCGATGATATCATCGCCAGGGACAGGCGTACAACATTTTGCGAACCTTACTAAAATATTATCTATTCCTCTGACAGTAACACCCTGTGTATCTTTTGTTTTCTTTTTGTCTTTATTCGGCTTCGGCGAAACTGCCTGATTATTTTCAATGGTTTTCTCTTTTTCTTCTTTCTGGGCTTGCTTATACATTTCTTTCAGCTTTGGTATAATCTGATTCGTTAGAATCCCGCCATATCCAATGGCGGCATATAGATCTTCCACAACGTTAAAATGAAATTGCTTAAGAAATACATTCAGCCACTGCGGCTTTAAAAGGGCTTGTACTTCAAAACCACTTCTACGTATTTCTTTCTCCAGTATCTCTTTTCCTTTATCAGCGTTCTCTTCTCTTCTTTCCTTTTTAAACCACTGCCTTATTCTATTTTTTGCCTGGGTACTTTTCACAAATTTTAGCCAGTCTCTGCTTGGTCCGTTACTATGGTTTGAGGTTAATATTTCTACAATGTTTCCATTTTTTAATTTATAATCTAAAGGCACAATTCTTCCATCAACTTTAGCACCAATACAGCGATTCCCTACAGCTGAGTGAATCTTGTAAGCAAAATCAACAGGCGTAGAACCCGCTGGAAGATCAATTACATCTCCCTTGGGCGTAAATACAAAGACTTCATTGGTAAATAAATCTACTTTAAGAGACTCCATAAACTCTCTTGGATCTTTTAAGTCTCTTTCCCATTCCAAAAGCTGCCTTAACCAGGTTAGTTTCTGCTCAAATTCAGCTTCATCATTTTTACCTTCCTTGTACTTCCAATGGGCAGCAATACCATATTCAGCAATTTTATGCATCTCTGCCGTACGTATTTGTATCTCAAAGGGCTCTCCCTTGGGTCCAATCACAGTTGTATGCAGGGACTGGTACATGTTTGGCTTTGGCATGGCTATATAATCCTTAAATCTACCAGGAATAGGCTTCCATAATGTATGGACGATTCCCAGCACACCATAACAATCCTTCACGGTCTCAACAATGACCCGAATAGCCGTCAGGTCAAAAATCTCTTCAAATGTTTTATGCTGATAAACCATTTTTCGATAAATACTATAAAAATGTTTTGGTCTGCCGCTAATCTCATAAAATATCTGTAACCCATCCAGAGACTCTCTCAACTGCTTGACTACTTGATTGATATAGTCTTCTCGCTCCTGTCTCTTCTTAGCCACTTTTTCAACCAATTCATAATATCCCTCAGGGTCAATATACAATAATGCCAGATCTTCCAATTCCCATTTCATTTTGGAAATCCCTAAACGATGGGCAATAGGTGCATAAATTTCTAATGTCTCCATTGCTTTTTCTTTTTTCTTACTTTCGTTCATATATTTCAAGGTTCGCATATTGTGTAATCTATCAGACAACTTGATAATGATTACCCGAATGTCCTTTGCCATTGCAAGAAACATTTTTCTCAAACTCTCTGCCTGGCGCTCTTCTTTTGATTCGTAGTTAAACTTTGTCAGCTTCGTTACGCCCTCTACAAGTAAAGCTACTTCTTCACCGAATTCCTTCTTAATTTGTTCAAATCCATACTTCGTATCTTCAATGACATCATGAAGCAAGCCAGCTACAATTGTCGAGTCGTCCATCTCCAATTCAGCCAGAATTTTCGCAACTTCTACGGGATGCACAAAATACTTTTCTCCTGATTTTCTGACTTGCCCTTCATGTGCATTCTCCGCAAAATTATAAGCCTTAATGATTAGGCTTAATTCGCTATATGGATTGTACTGTTGGATTTGTGCCAATAAGTTCTCTAACATAATATCACCCTGTATGTACCACCTTTGACTAGACTATTGATTTGAAAAACTGGACATGTATATTCATGAATGAAATTGACAAAATATTAGCATGATATTTGAAAACATTAAATATATTATATAACAAATAAAGTCAAAAATACAGTATACCTGATTAATTTTGTCAAAGACATCTTCGATAACCATTCAGATACCTAATGAAGATGGTGGTTGAAGAATCAACCACCATTAGTATTTAATAATTGATTTGACATTATAATCTTTGAGCAGTTCCCGTCCATTTAAATAGGTCAGTTCTATTAGACATAAGACTGCAACAACTTCTCCACCCAACTGTTCTACTAATTTTATCGCTGATATTAATGTACCGCCTGTGGCCAGTAAATCATCGGCAATAACAACCTTTTGTCCTGGTTGAATAGCATCTTTATGAATTTCTAATGTATCCGAACCATATTCCAACTTATATTCATAACGGATTGTCTCCGCTGGCAATTTTCCAGGCTTACGAATAGGCACGAATCCTGTCCCAGATGCATATGCTAAAGGCGTTCCAACAATAAAGCCTCTTGATTCCGGACCAACAATTAAATCAAAATCTACATCTTTAACTTCATCCATTAACTTGTCTATGGCAGTTTTTAATGCTTCACCGTCTTTTAACAGTGTTGTAATATCCTTAAACCTTATTCCTTCTTCCGGAAAATCCGGTATAACTCTTATTTTTTCTTTTAAATTCATATAATCTCCTCCTCAACATTCTGTTGTTTGTATTGTTTTGATTAAGGCAGAAAACTGCGTTTTTAAATTTTGTATTTCTTGATATCTTTCATTTGCTGTAATATCAATTTTTTTCTCAGGGGCATTATTAAACTGAAATATGATTTTATCATGCACCCACTGATAATGAATGAGATTGACAGCAGACAAAATATCAAGAGAGAATAAAAACATCGCAAAGTTTATATCAATATCTGCTGATATTATTTCACCCTTTGAAGAATTCTTCAGCAGTCTATACACATCCGCTAAATTTTCCCTGGATGGTACGATATGCTGCAATAATTCTCTATTGTGCTCGCAATCCCCTGATTTGATCAGTGACTCAAAATTTTTGCTGTTTTCCTTTATATGAATAAAAGTCTCTGAATCAAAACACAGATCATATAGGATTACATCAGTGTATTTTGCAAAATCAATCTTTTCTACTTGAGGACATACAATAACACAAAATTGCTGAAAGTGATCAGATTCTTCATAACCATATCTGATGATCTCTTTTAATTCCTTTGCATAATTATGATCTGAAAAGCTAGTAATGATTTCAAAAAAGCCATTCCAACTATTTACTATAACTGCAGTAGAACCATTTTTTACTTCGTATCGTTTACGTATATGATCAGATCTGTTTTTGATATGACCGTTCACGTAACGAGGCAATTCTCCATCGATATCAACGGAATGCCTTTGTTCGCAAGCTAGCATATCATAAAGAGATTCAAAGTATTTATTAGCAAAATCGTTTTCCTGTATACACTTGAGATCATGTCCTCTTATATCACGGATGTTCAACTGCATGGTATCAACACCACGAAAACTATTTCTTTCTACCGCACACACCATATCAATCATGTCATTTGCAGAAATAGCTTTCTTCAAATGACCTAGCTGAAAGCCTATTCCGTCCATTATTCTGCCTTCATCATGGACAATCATTTTCAAATGTTTTTCTTCATTTCCCACTGCTTTAATTTCATCTACGATTAGATTTCTATAGATGAATTTAGGTTGTGGATTCGCCAATCCATAAGGCTCCAACCGCTCTAAGTCCTCTAATACTTTAAAATGTATATCTTTTGCTTCAATTTCACAATCGACTTTTATTCTTGGAATCAAATCTTCATCCTTTAATATTCTATTCGCAACTTCATTAATTGCTTCTCTAAAAGCAGATATCATACTATGCTTGATGGTAAGTCCTGCAGCTTGCTCATGGCCTCCAAATTTTTCAAGAAGATGCTTGCATTGGCTCATCGTTTCAAAAAGATTAAAACCTTCAATGCTGCGGGCAGAGCCTTTTCCCACTTCTCCTTCCACAGCGATCATGATAATGGGTTTATAATACTTCTCCACAAGCTTAGAGGCTACGATTCCAATCACACCGGAATGCCAGTTTTCTGAAGCAAGCACCAATACCTTTTCCTCAGCATAGTGTTGATCTTTTTCGATCATCACTTCAGCTTCATGAAAAATTCTAGCTTCAATAGCCTGTCGCTGCTTGTTTTCTTCATCAAGCATTCCCGCAATTTTTCGCGCTTCATCTAGATCTTGACTCATGAGCAAATCTACGCCAAGACTCGGATTTCCTAATCTCCCAACAGCATTTATTCTAGGAGCAAGCACAAAACCGATATGCCCCGCACTAATATCTCTGTTTGTAAGACCACAAATATCCACAAGAGCTTGTAACCCTATATTTTGTGTATTTTTAAGGAATTTTAAGCCGTTTTTTACAATAACCCTATTCTCACCATCAAGGGGTGCAATATCTGCAACTGTTCCAAATGCCGTAATATCAACGTATTGATTAATGACATTGGAGAATATTGTTTTAGGTGTCAGCGCCTGCACAACTTTAAATGCAATCCCTACTCCCGCCAACATTTTGTAAGGATACGGGCAATCCTCTCTTTTGGGGTTAATTACTGCTAAAGCATCTGGTATCCTATCTTGACATTCGTGATGATCAGTTACGATGACATCTATACCAAGATTCTTTGCAAATTCGACTTCAGAGAAGGAAGTGATACCACAGTCCACACTAATGATCAGTGTACCTCCTTGGTGATGAATATGCTGGATGCCATCTTTATTCATACCATATCCTTCTTCTAGTCGATTAGGGATATAATGGTTCACCTGCATTCCGATGTTTCGGAAGAAAGTCTTTAAAACCGCAATACTCGTAATTCCATCAACATCATAATCTCCATATATCCATATGTTCTCACCATCACGGATGGCTTTTTGGATTCTCTCTACAGCTTTATCCATATCCTTTAACAGGAAAGGATCATATAACGAATGTAATTCTGAATCCAAAAATGTTTCTGCTTTTTCTATCGAATCAATGCCACGATTCATTAAAACTTTACCTGCAATCTTGCATAGGTTTAATCTACTACATAATTCATTAAGCTCTTTATCATCACTACTACGAATTTGCCATATCTTGTCATGTATCCACATTATTCTCTTCACCTACTAATGCTATTAACGTGCACCATTTATTATATGCTAAATGCGCATTCTATTCAACAGTATTTGTCGAATGATTATTCTACAATAATTGATTATTCTTCATACTATTTATATTATCCTTCAAGCTTCTATACTTATTATTTGAAAACGCGAAAAAAAATTTTGCGGCAATAGCGCTGTTCGTATTGCCGCAAAATAAATCTGTATCCTCATTAATTTTAACCAGCGTTATATCCTGTTCTTTTACGTTCCCAGTTCTTCCATATAACCCAAATGGGACTGGCAATAAAAATAGATGAATATGCACCGGTTGTAATGCCTGCAATTAAAGGCAGTGCAAACTGTTTGATTGAATCAACGCCAAGGATATATAGTGATACAATCGTTAACAATGTGGTTAAAGATGTATTGATGGAGCGAGCTAAGGTTTGATTGATACTGACATCTGCAATTTCAGCATAATTGTTTTTCTTCATGAATTTGATGTTTTCCCGAATTCGATCAAAAACCACAATGGTATCATTGATTGAATATCCCACAACGGTCAAAATAGCCGCAACCAATGAACTATTAACCGGTATTCTAAATATGGCATAGATAGCTATAACAACCAAAACGTCGTGGATCAAGGCAATAATTCCCGCTATACCAAACTTAAACTCGAAACGAAACGTTATATAAATCAACATTCCTAAAGACGCAATAGCAACAGATAGCAGTGCTCTTTTTTGTATTTCTTTACCAATGGTTGGGCCAAATTGCTCTGCTTGTCTAAAATCTTCATCCTTTAGATTATACTTTTCTTTAAATGCAGCAAAGATTTCTTGTCTTTCGTTATTATTCAAATCTTTCTTGGTTTTTATCATGATTTCTTCTTTGTTTTCACCTACATGCACAATATCTGCATCAAGGGCAAATTTTGAAGTAATATCTTTTATCTCATCAACCTTTACTTCTTTGCCCAGGTTGATCTGCATGGATGTACCACCGGTAAAATCTATCCCTAAATTGAACCCTTGAATAAATCCTATTGCCAAACCAATGACTATGATAGCAATAGAAAGTCCAAACCAAATCCTACTTTTTTCTACGATTTTCATTTGAAACACTCCTTTCTATGCTCCATATAGCTTGGTATTTTTAAACATATTCATACCGATAAACAGTTTTAGCAGTAGCTTGGTAATCACCACGGCTGTGAACATACTGGCTGCTATACCGATCATCAGTGTGACAGCAAAGCCTTTTATTGGCCCAGAACCAAATTGGAACAATACAATCCCGGCGATTACAGTGGTTACATTGGAGTCTACGATCGTTCTTAATGCCCTTGAAAAACCGGAATCCACCGATGCTCTTAGAGATTTACCATTTCTTAGTTCTTCTTTTATTCTCTCAAAAATAATGACATTGGCGTCAACGGCCATACCAATGGATAAAATTAACCCTGCAATACCCGGTAAAGTTAGGACAGCGCCAAAGCCTGCCATCACCCACAAAACAATTAAAACATATAAAATCAAAGCAATATTGGCAATTAGTCCTGGAACCCTATAATAAGCCAACATAAATAAGAGAACCAACGCAATACCAATTTTGGCGGCATCAATACTTTTATTCAATGAGTCAAGTCCCAACGTCGGTCCTATGGCAGAAGTTTGTACTTCTTTTAGATTCACAGGTAGGGCTCCTCCACGGATCAAAGCAGCTAGCTGTGATGCTTCCTCAACAGTAAAATTTCCTGAAATGACCGCTCTGCCATT
This sequence comes from Bacillota bacterium, assembly GCA_049324315.1. Taxonomy (GTDB): domain Bacteria; phylum Bacillota; class Clostridia; order Peptostreptococcales; family Thermotaleaceae; genus JBMOKU01. Next base: position 122,623 of record JBMOKU010000008.1, read on the forward strand.
AGGAATCTCATGATCTACTCTTGGCGCAGAGATCACATCATTATCTAACACAATGGCAATAAATCTTTCATTCACGTCGCCTGCAGAAGATACTTCTCTCGTGCCAGTTTGAAAAGCTTCTGCGCCTTTGCTGTCAAACTCTAATGAAACCCCAGGAATATTACCCTTTTCCTGTTCAAAAATAACTTCCGCATTTTTAACTTGTTCGCCGGTCAAAATAATTTCACCGTTAGGTCTTACAAATTGTAATTGTGCAGTTTTCCCAACAGCATCTATTGCTTCCTGTGCATTTTTAGCCCCAGGTAATTCAATACGAATCCTTTTTTCTCCTTCTCGTACGATGTTAGGCTCTGTCAATCCCATGGCATTGACACGACGCTCAATTACTTCCTTTGTCTGTTCCATGATCTTGTCCAAATCTTCCCCGCTGGCATCCGTATCCGCTTCCAATACAACGAATACACCGCCCTTTAAATCCAAGCCTAGTTTCATCATTTCTTTAATAGGTTTTATTTTTTTGTCTCCTATTTCTAATCCACTGATTCCAGCTACTGCCCCTACAGCAATGATTGCTAAAATGAGAATCAGAACAATTGCATTTTTTAAACTCATGTCTTCTATTCCCTCCTAACTTTTATCACAAAGCTATTATATACCCTGAACTATAGCCAGTCAATGATATGACCTTCCAGAGAATGTTATCTTTGATGCTTTTTTGACAGCTCCACATAATTCACTGCCGAAAGTCTGACTTGATCAACCTCTTCGTTTGTTAGTTCTCGGACCACCTTAACCGGTGAACCCATTACCAAGGAGTTAGAAGGTATTTTTTTATTGGGTGGCACAAGGGAACCGGCTCCAATGATTACATTATCCCCTATTTCAGCACCATCTAGTACGATTGCTCCCATTCCTACTAAAACGTTATTGCCAATGGTACATGCATGAATAATGGCACCATGCCCTATCGTCACATAATCTCCAATATTCGTCGGCATATTGTGATTGATGTGAACAGTGCAATTATCCTGAATATTTGTGCTTTCTCCAATGGTTATTTTGTTAACATCTCCTCTAACAACCGTACCATACCAAATATTAGCATCCTTTTTCATTTCAACATGGCCAATAATCGTCGCATTGTCAGATATATAACAGCTTTCATCAATTTGAGGATTAACGCCTTCATATCCTAGAATCATCCGTTCATTCCCTCCTCATCTACCAGTTTTGCTTGTATATAAATTGAACATTCGATCCGTTTCTTTTCCATTTCGCAGCCGATTTCATAAGGAACATTAATATCCTTATGAAAGTTATATGCATTTGCGTGACATCCTCCACTGCAGTAAAATTTAGCCCAGCATTTACTGCATTTTTCTTTAGTATAAACATTTGCATTGGCAAAGTATTCGTGCAAGTGATTGTTAAAGGTCTGGTCGATAACACTTCCTATTTTGAAGTCCTCATTACCTACAAATTGATGGCAAGGATATATATCACCCTCTGGTGTAATGGCAACATACTCTGCTCCTGCGCCGCAGCCGACAAGTCTTTTTATCACACAAGGGCCCTGATTAAGATCAATATTAAAATGAAAGAAATTAAACCCGTTTCCCTGTCTTATTCTATCCACATATTCTTTCGCCAAGGCTTCGTACTGACTGAAGACCGTCTTCATATCTTCTTCTTTAATTGCATATTCTTTGTCTGCTTCGGCTACAACCGGTTCAACAGATGTGTTTTTAAAACCTAAATCTGCTAAATGCAGCACATCTTTGGAAAAATCGAGATTTGCACGGGTAAAGGTCCCACGAACATAGTAGCTTTTGCTGCCTCGTTTTTCAATCATCTTTTTAAACTTTGGTACAATCACGTCATATGTACCGCTTCCATTTACGGAATAACGCATTTGATCATTAACGTCTTTTCTGCCGTCTATACTTAAAACGACATTTTCCATATGTTCATTGATATACGTCATTTTTTCATCATCCAGCAGAACACCGTTTGTGGTCATGGTAAAACGAAAATTTTTATTGGTTTCTTTCTCTTTCGCTCTCCCGTACGCCACAATGTTTTTTACAACATCAAAATTCATTAAGGGTTCTCCACCAAAAAAATCTACTTCTAAGTTTCTCCTTGTTCCTGAATGCTCAATCAGAAAGTCAATGGCCTTCTTCCCCACATCTTCTGACATGAGGCTCCTTGCCCCTTTAAAATTACCTTGAGATGCAAAGCAATATGCACATCGGATGTTGCAATCATGGGCAATATGAAGGCATAGAGCTTTTACCACAGGTTTTCTATTTAGGAATGCAGGATGTTGTTCATATGTGTCCTCTGTAAATAGCAAACCTTCGTCAATCAGTGCCTGAATTTCATTGACTGCACTTTTTATATCTTGTTCTGCGTATTGATCATTCAGTATTTTAATAATCTCCTCTTCGCTATTTTCTGAAAAATAGTCTAATACATCATAAACAATATCATCAATCACATGAACGGCTCCACTATTGACATCCAGTGCAATTCGTGTGTCTTCTAACTTAAACTTATGGATCATTCTTCGTCCTCCTTCTATTGTACAGCTACTACATTATTTTAATAGAAGAGAACTGCAAACACAATAGAAACAATCAAAAAACGAAAAAACAGCAATAAACTTATATCGCTGTTTTTATTAAGCATTTATTTGTTTTCACATTCTTGATTTGCTACTGTACAGGAAGTCTTGCATGCTGATTGGCATGATGTTTGACATTCACCACATCCACCTTTTGCAGCGCTGTTTTTTAAAGTAGCCTTTGAAAGTGTCTTTATATGTTTCATCGTCTAATCCTCCTCAATATGTAATATGATTTCTTGAAGATTATACCATAAACAATGGATATAGAAAAGTTATTATTTTAAATTTACACCAATCATACCTCCGATTCCACCGCCTGCAGCACCTATGAGAATCTTGAATAGTGCATATTTATCAAATGAAAAGCCCTCAATAAATACCCAACTCATAAAAATCATCCAGATAATATAAATAAGCCCGGCAATTCCTCCGTTGAGCCATCCCTTCCTCTTTATTTTCATACCTGAATACATACCACTGACAGAAACGCTTATAATCATAACAATCGTGGTCATTAACGGAATGATGGTTTCTGACATACTGGTGTAAGTAATGAGTAAAGCCATGATAATAAAGACGATCAAAGAGAATATATAAGCGGACACGACACCTTTCAAATAAATCCATATTGGATTTGAGACAGTCATTTCTATGTTTTTATTTTGTCTCATCATAATTCCCTCCCTAAGCATTCTTATTCCATATTTATGCATACAAGTTAGAATTATGACTAATGACAGTAACACGATGTCTCTCAAGAACAAAGTTTTTGTATCTGTTATTCTGTGGGGGAGAGAAGAGTCTTTCTAGCGCGTGGTATAATTGGGGTCACGGAACGGCACAGGGCTGAGACCTCTGAAAAAGTAACTCATCACTCGGCAACACATGGGGACATGGCCCCAGTCCGGTAAAAAGCCCACCGGACAGTGGACCAGTCCGAGACCACTGAAAAAGTAGCCTTTTAAAATCCATTTCTCCTAGCATAATACTACTTCTTTGCTAATATTAATTTTGATAACAAAAAAGTACAATTTAATAGTAAGT
>JBMOKU010000009.1:0-125719 GCA_049324315.1 Bacillota bacterium
AAAAAACGTGTACTTATGCATGCTTATTCAGTATGCCCTTTTTTAGGTTGCTTGAAAACACCTTATCAAAATAATTGCTCACACATCAGATTATTTTTCCAAATTTTTTTAAGTTGACGACATTGAGAGGGCCTGTCACCGTGTCCCTGTTAAAACCCGGGGCGGCATGGAAACCGCCCCCTACATGGATTGATGGGTATGACCACGTAGGGGCAGGTTTCCATGCCTGCCTGTTGACGGGTTTCCACGCCCGCCCACTGTATTTTTACCTTCGATAAAGACCTGCCAATGCAACAGCCAACTGTGCCCCTACCTTTGCATTGTTGTAAACCAATTGAATATTTGAATCTAAGCTTTTACCCTCTGTAATGGATTTGATCTTTGAAAGAAGAAACGGTGTGGTTTCTTTGCCTTTAATATTCAGACTCTCAGCTTCCTGAAGAGCATTTTCTATGGCGCTGTGGATGATATCATGATCCATCTCATATGCTTCTGGGATTGGGTTGCCAATGACGATACCACCTTTTAACTGCAGATCCCATTTTGTCTTAATGGCTGAAGCAAGCTCTTCAGCAGAATCAACACGATAATCTACTTGGTATCCGCTTTTTCTTGTATAAAAGGCTGGAAAATCTTCCGTTTGAAAACCAACAACGGGGACACCGTGGGTTTCCAAATATTCCAGCGTCAAGCCAATATCAAGTATTGATTTTGCTCCAGCGCATACCACGGCTATATTGGTATTTGCCAATTCCGTTAAATCGGCAGATATATCAAAGGATTCTTGAGCACCACGGTGAACGCCGCCGATTCCACCTGTTACAAATACCTTGATTCCTGCCAATGCAGCAATAATCATGGTGGAGGCTACGGTGGTGGCACCGTTCAATCCCTTTGCAGCAATAAAAGGCAAATCTCTTCTGCTGGCTTTAAGAATATCCTGCCCTTTTCCCATATATTCCAATTCTTCATCGTTTAAACCGACCTTGAATCTTCCGTTTAGGATACCTATGGTTGCAGGAACAGCACCATTTTCTCTAACGATTGCTTCAACAGCCTTGGCTGTTTTGATGTTTTCCGGATAGGGCATACCATGGGAAATAATGGTAGATTCTAGGGCTACTACCGGCTTACCCTCTTCAAGGGCTCTTTGCACCTCAGGATGAATATCTAGATATTCTTTAAACATACTTTTTCATCTCCTTTATGACATTCTCAATGTTTTCTAATGATAACATAGGATTGATGGTATTTTCGTGGGATAATGCCATGACCGCTGCAGCCATGGCAAATTGTGCCTGTTCTTTTATATTGTATTGATTAAAATCTCCAAAGATCAAACCTGCCATAAATGCATCACCGGCACCGGTGGCATTGACGACTTTTATGGGTATTTCGGGAAGGCAGCCTGAATGGGCAGCATCTGCATAGAAAATACCTTCTTTTCCAAGGCTAATAAAAACTTTTTCGACACCTTGAGATAGAAAGAATGCTGCTGCCTTATTCAAGTCGCTAGCATTAGTTATCTTCATATCTGACAGAATTTCTGCCTCTAAACGGTTTGGTTTAATGGTGTGAAAAGATCCTATGATATTTTTTACCCTTTTGGCCTTGGTGGTTGATACCGGGTCTAAAAATAGTTTTTTCTCTTTTACATGTTGAACAAGGTATGTCAGTATTTCTTCAGGTAAATTGGTATCTAAAACAATGGCTTTTGCATTTTGTACCACATGAAGTTTATCCCGTATTAAATCAAAGGAAAGCTTGTCGAAGATATCCATGTCGGAGACAGCCACTTCCATGTCACCGGTATCATTTAATATGGAAAGATAGGTGGATGTAGACGTTCCTTTAAACTGAATACAGTGATCCATATCGATTCCAGACATCCTGCTTTCTTCAAGGATTTTCTCACCGTATAAGTCGTCTCCCAGTGCTGTAATCAGCTTTGCATCTATGCCCAGCTTAGTGAGATTTTCAGCGATATTTCTACCGACACCTCCGAGGGAAAGCTTTACTTTGCCGGGATTGGAGTCCTTTGGAATTAAAGAGGCTTTTGTAAATCCCTGAATATCCATGTTGGCTCCCCCAACAACAGCAATATATTCTTTTTCAGAGACAATATAACCCTTTCCTGTAATATAACCTTTTTTCATGAGGTTTGTGATATGTACGGCTACCGATGAACGGGCAATCTCCAGTCTTTCAGCAATTTCCTGTTGAGAGATCAGGGGGTTCTTTTTGATCATTTCCAATATTTCTTTTTCTCTTAATGTCATGTTAATCACCAACTTATGTTTATGTAATAAGCATCTGTTTATAAAATACCTTATTTTTAGCATAAAATCAAGAAAAAATTAAAAGTAAATACATAAACTATTTACATATTGATGATTAAATCATATACTATATATTGATAAATGTAGAAGTTGAGGTGAATCATGTGAATAAATTGGAAAAGGTAATGCACAGCTATGAATGGGTTAATGAGATTGCCAATAAAACAATTATTGAATTAAAAAAAGCGGCAGATATGCTGGAGGAAATTCATAATGACTTTTTTAGTAAGTTTGATATCTCAAATACCAAATTTAACGTCCTTGTTATCTTGTATAAAGGGCCGGAAGAGGGAATGATGCTGTCTGAGATTGGAGAGCAAATGTTAGTGACAAAAGCGAATATTACAGGTCTGGTTGATAGACTGGAGAAACATGGATATGTCAGCCGTATTCCGGATCAAATGGATAGGAGAAAAATTATTGCCAGAATTACAGAAACGGGAAGAAGCTTTACAGAAGAGGTAATGGAGAAATATACACGGTGGACGATTGATATTATGGCTGGCTTGGATGCAGAAGAGAAAAATCACTTGGTAAACATTCTGAGAAAAATGCAGCAAGAGATTATTAAGACCCAAACAATATAGGAGGGACAGAGTCTGATGAAGGGAGCTAAAAAAGTACTTTTACCAGTATTGACTATTCTTTATATCTTATCTTCTACGCTTTCCGTGTTTGCTGATGGCGAAACTTTGAAACTGACAGTTGAAGAAGCTGTTCTCGTTGGACTAGAAAACAGTATTCAGTTGAAGCAAGTACAGACACAGATTGACTTAAGCAAAGTAGGTAAGGAAAGAGCTAGAGAAATCAACAGGGACTTAGAAGATGGACAGCGGGAAGTATGGGATGGAAGAACATCTCTCTATAACAGTGAGGATCAGATACGCCAATTAGAGAGCCTTACTCCGGAACAACTGGCTGCATTAGGATTAACGCCTGAAGATGTACAGCAAATGAGAGATGCCCTTGAAGAGGGAGAGTTGACTTTATCCATGGGAGAAAATGAATTTGATTCCGCCTTACAAAAGGTTGCTGATAAGATTGGGGAAAAAATTGGCATGGAGAGCTCTTATGAAATAGGAACATATAATACGCGAAAGATGCTGGAAAAAATGAGTGAGATATCATATGAAGTGACCCAGGCCTCTTATGATATCTATAAAAACCAAATTGCCCTGCTAATTCAGAAAAGCTATTATGATGTATTGAAGGCTCAGAAGATGCTTCAGGTAAAAGAAAAGGCCATGGAACGAGCCAAAAAACAATATGAATTTGCAAAAGCAAGCTATGAAGAAGGCATGAAAGCTAAAGATGATGTACTCATGGCAAATATATACTATAAGGGAACACTGCTTGAACAAGTCAAGGCAAAAGGTGAATTGAACAATGCTATGATAGCGTTGAAAAAGAATTTGAATATCGGTTTTGATACAGAGATTGAGCTGACGGATGTATTGGCTGAAAAAGCTGAACAGCACAATTTACAGTCTGACATTGAAAATGGCTTGAGAAATAGATTGGAGATAAAGAAAGCAAATGGGGAAAAGTCTATAAATATTTTAAACTTTAAATATATTGAAGATTCTTATAAAAAGAATGATTACCAATATAAGGAAGCTCAGCTTCTAAAAGAGAAAAGTATCATGAATCTTGAGCAGATACAGCTGGAAGTAGAAAATACCATTAGGCAATCCTATGAGACTTTGATGAGTCTGGGAGAAATGATGAAGACTTCAGCTGAAATGGTGGAACAGGCAAAAGAAAACTTGGAAATTGCAGAATATAAGTATCAAGAAGGCTTTGGCGTGGACACAAGCTTTCTTAAGAAACTCGACCTCGAATCTACTGCCGGAACAATGGTTGAGGTATTGGCAGCTGAAGAAAATCTTGCTCAGATTGAAGAAAAAGTTGTAGAAATCATGTATGGATATAATCTTGCGAAACTTAAATACTACAATGACATTGGAGAATCTGTTTATTAAAAAGTTTTGATGGGGTGAGAGAAAATGAAAAATAAATCATGTCATTATGCATTGGTATTCCTGCTTACGGTAGTCCTTTTAGTTGGCTGCACTACAGCCAATGGTCAACCACAGACAACTGTATTTAATGAAGCAGAAGGTATTACGTCACAAGGAATCATAGAAGCAAAAGAAGTCAGCATCAACAGTAAGATTCCCGGGCGAATTGAAAAAATCGTTGTGGAAGAAGGAACAGAAGTAAAAGGCGGAGATCTTTTGGTACAGATCTCCAGTGATGAATTGAGAGCAAAAGAAGAGCAGGCAAAGGCCTTAGTGGAAGCGGCTCAAGCTGCTTATGAAGCTGCAAAGGGGCAGGTTGACGGTGCCAAGGCTATGTTGGAGAAGGCGCAAAATGGCGCGAGGGTTCAAGAAATTGCCCAGGCCCAGGCATACTATGATTTGATGGTAAAAACCTATGAAAGAGTAGAGAAGCTGTTTGAAAAAGGCGCTGTATCCGCTCAAAAAAGAGATGAGGTAGCGACACAGCTGGAGGTAGCGACACAGCAGTTGAGCATAGCTCAAGAAGGAGCAAGAAATGAGGACAAAAGTGGTGCGGAGGCTTTGGTAGCCCAAGCCCTTGCCATGGAACAAGCAGCAAGGGGGAAATTGGAGCAAGTCCAGGCTGGACTGCAGGAAGTACAGGTGTATTTAAAGGACACACAACTGCTTTCTCCTATCAATGGTATTGTGACAGCTTTAAATGCCGATGAAGGCGAACTGGTTTCTACAGGCATGTCGATAGCCACAATAACAGATTTGGAAAATACATGGGTAGAAGTAAAAGTAAAGGAAACAGATTTAGGGAAAATCACGCTGGGACAAAACGCAAAGGTCAAGATTCCCAGCTTCTCAGAAGATGTTTTTATGGGTAAAGTTGTAAGAATCAATCAAAAACCTGACTTTGCCACAAAGAGGTCAACCAATGATAATGGCGAATTTGATATTCTGTCCTATGGTGTAAAGATAGAACTGGAAAATAAGGAACGTATTTTTAGACCAGGTATGACGGCTTTTGTACAATTCTCTAAGTAGGTGATGGAACATGATACGAGGGATTTGGGACATCATCCGTAAAGAGTGGAAGTATATGATGAAGCAGAAAGCTGTCTTCATCATATTATTTCTTATACCCTTAGCCGTTAATCTTTTGTTGGGGTTTGAATTCTCAAACGATCAAATACAAAGGATTCCTATGAGTATTTATGATCAGGATAATTCGTCATTAAGCAGGTATATTATTCAACAATTCCGGGAAAATGAAATATTCGATGTAAAATTCTACACAGATAGCAGCAGTGAAATGAAAGAACTGATCGATAAAGGGACAGCCAGGGTGGGGATGATTGTCCCGAAAGATTTTGCGAAGGACATTACTGAACTTAAATCGCCTACCATACTTATGATATACGACGGCAGTCATATGTCTATTGCCAGTGCGGCTAAAAGCAAAGCGTCGGAAATTTTGCTGACCGTAAGGGCTGGAACGGCTATAAAATTTGTTCAGGGAAAAATGAATCTTCCTGAAGATGCAGCACAAAAAGCTATTTTGTCTATCCAATTTGCCAACAGAACGCTATATAATCCTGCTAAAAGCTTTAAGAACTTCTTAAATCCAGGTTTTGGAGCAGCCATTGTACAAACTGCCATTGCATTAGTAACCGCTGTTTCGATAAAAAGAAATGAACTGAATGAGATGAGAAAAGACAGGTTCAGTTATTCAGTAGGAAAAGTGATGTTTTACAGTAGTATGGGCGGGATATCCCTTATGGTGAATCTTTTGATTCAAATATATATGTTTCAGGTTCCTTTTAGAGGAAATATCATAGATGCCCTATGGCTTAACCTGCTCTTGGCAGCAGCGGTTTCAAGTTTTGGTGTCATGGTATCTTCTTGGGTCAAAAATGAAATGCTTGCCAGTCAGATCAGCGCGGTCTTTTTCATTCCAAGTACAGTCATGGTAGGATATACGTGGCCTGTTTTGTCAATGCCAAGGCCCTATCAGTTTGCTGCAAGGTTTTATCCATTTTATCACTATGGGGATAATCTTAGAGATATGTATTTAAAAGGAACATCACTAAGCAGCATGAGCCATGATGTGGCTTGGCTTCTTCTATTTACCGCAGTAACTTTTATTATAGGTTTTCTTGGTATTTTCGCTATGAAAACAGAAAAAGCTCAGGATAAGGAAATACTCGGGAAAGCAGGTGAATCTATTGTCCTTTCTTAATGCTTTTAAAAAGCAATTCTTCACAACCCTGAAGGATCGGGACGTCATTGTCTTACTTTTAGCGGCTCCCATTATATTAATTCTCTGGTTTGGAGGCGTATACTATCAAAGTTATGTGGATGACATACCCATAGCTGTATTGGATGAAGACCAATCCAGTTTAAGCAGAATGATTATCCAGCAATTTAGTGAAAATGATCGGTTTAAAATAACACATTACCCTGTTTCGAAGGAAGAATTGCAGCAGATGATCAACGCAAAGAAAGTGCATATGGGCCTCTACTTACCTCACAATTTTTCTAAAGATGTACAAAACCTCCAGTCATCCAAAGCTTTGATTATTGTAGATGGTACCAACATCGTCGTTGGAAACAATGCCTATGCGGCAGCAGCAGCAATTATACAAACGGTCAGTGCCAGTGTTCAAATGAAAACACTTCAAGGTAAAGGAATGCTGCCACAGATTTCCGAATCTATGGTATTACCGTTCCAGTTTACGGATCGAACCCTTTATGACCCAAGGATGACCTATAAAAATTACCTTCTGTTTGGGTATATAGCCGTCTTCCTGCAGCAAATTATTATTTCAGGAGTAGGAATCTCCATTGTCAAGGATGAAGAATCTATGAAATCGAATATACTGCAAAGTGTCACAGTCAAGATATTGTCAGCAGCTGTATTTGCATTACTTTCAACATCTGCAGCCATTATGATTGTAAATACCTTATTTAAAGTACCTATTCGAGGCAATCTTTTTGAAGCGTTGTTATTATGTATGATTTTCATTTTGGCTGTAAGCGGGCCGGCAATCATCTTGGCAGCTGTCACGAAAGACAAAATAAAACTGGCCCATTTGTCGTTTATGCTCTCTTTACCAACCTTTGTCAGCAGTGGTTACATTTGGCCTCTTGATCAAATGCCTGAAATGCTGGTGAAAATCATCAAAAGCATTTGGCCTCTAATCAATTTCGCAAGGCCCTTTGATGAGATGCTTATTAAGGGTTTTCCAATAGAAGCTCTAGGCCAAAATATCAAAGAAATGCTTCTATATACAGCATTCTGGCTGCCGATTTCTCTATGGCTTTTGAAAAGAAACTATTGTGAAGTTGGTATTTCAAAACCGGAAAAAGAAAATAATAATCTAAAAGATTGCATAGAACTGAGCTGAGGGAGATCCTCGGCTTGTTTTGCTATATGCTGAAGACAAAAATATTCATCGAATTATGTTTTGTTTTTCCTTGAAGAATGATCCGAGTTCGGTTCACGATATGCGATACATGGAAAAGACCTCAAAGAGATGACCTTGATATAGAACAACGTGAACCGCGTACCGCGAATCGAAGCATAAAAAGAGAATGTATCTTAGAGAAGGATTTTCTATTTATATGCAGAAAAGGTATTGGAGAAATAATTTTTATAAAGGAGTAAGAAGTTATGAACAAGAGATGTTCTTGGGCCGGTGAAGAACAGATATACATTGATTATCACGACCATGAATGGGGTGTGCCTGTTCATGACGACAGGGTACTTTTTGAGTTTTTGATACTGGAAGGGGCCCAGGCGGGACTAAGCTGGATTACAATCCTGAAAAAGAGAGAGAATTATCGAAAAGCATTCGATGACTTCGATCCGGAAAAGATTGTCCGATATGATGAAGAGAAGATTAAAGAATTAATGGAAGACAAAGGAATCATCAGAAATAGACGGAAGATTGAGGCTGCGATTAAAAATGCAAAGGCTTTTTTAAAGATTCAACAGGAATATGGGAGCTTTGACGCTTATGTGTGGCAGTTTGTAGGAAGTAAGCCCATTCAGAATTGCTGGAATAGCATAGGAGAGGTCCCTGTGATGACGAAGGAAGCAGAAGCAATGAGCAAGGACTTAAAGAAGAGAGGCTTTTCCTTTGTGGGTCCTACCATTTGTTATTCCTTTATGCAGGCCGTAGGAATGGTCAATGATCATGTGGTGGATTGCTTTCGATACAAAGTAGTACAAGACTTAAAATAATCATGGGATGAATTCCTTTACAAAATGCAGCTGAGATAAAAATAAAAACTTGTATTTTAACTTTTCTGTGTGTATGATATAGATATAAGTTAAAATAAATTTGTTAGCTGCTTTGTTCTATTACTTGTATGGAGAAACCAAAACATGCAAGATCAACGACAAAATCCAGCATAGGTATTGATCTATTCTTCGGACTAGAGCGTATCTATGCTGTTTTTATTTTATAACAAGGAAAGGTGATTCTAATGAAGATTCGAGAAATTGAACTAAAACATGTAAGCATTCCTTTAATAAAACCCTTTAAAACAGCATTAAGGACTGTTCATTATGCAGAAGATATTATTGTGATGATAAAAACAGACGATGGTAGAATCGGTTATGGAGAAGCACCGCCAACTTTGGTGATCACAGGGGACAGCAACGGCAGTGTATGTGGGGCTGTGAAGGAAAGTATTGAAAAGATACTGGTGGGTGAAGAAATAGAAAATATTGAAAAGATCATGCATAAACTAGATCATTCTCTCATAGGAAATACAAGCGCAAAGGCGGCTGTGGATATGGCCGTGTATGACCTGTTTGGTCAGCGATATCAGGCTCCTTTATACAAACTTTTAGGTGGATATAGGGATACGATTGAGACTGATATTACCCTTAGCATCAATGAACCGGAAGAGATGCGGGAGGATGCACTTCAGCGGGTTAAGGAAGGATTTACAGCCATTAAAATGAAAGTTGGAGGCGACATCAAAAAAGATATCGAACGGGTGAAGACCGTTAGAGATGCTATCGGATATGATATAAAAATAAGACTCGATGCAAATCAGGGCTGGCTGCCAAAGGACGCTGTAAGAGGTATTCGAAAGCTTGAGGATGCAGGACTAGAAATTGAACTGGTGGAGCAGCCCGTTAAAGCGTGGGATTTAGAGGGATTAAAATTCGTTACGGATCACGTTGAGACGCCAGTCATGGCTGATGAAAGTATGTTTAGTCCTTACGATGCTTTAAAGATATTGAGCATGCGGGCAGCAGACTTGATTAATATAAAGTTGATGAAATGTGGAGGAATCTACAATGCACTGAAAATTGTAGGGATTGCAGAAGCGTGTGGTGTGGAATGCATGCTGGGCAGTATGATTGAAAGTAAGCTTAGTGTTACAGCGGCAGCCCATCTGGCCGGAGCCAGAAAAAATATTACGAGGATTGATTTGGATACCGTCTTGTTGCTGGCAGAGAACCCGATAATCGGTGGCGTAACATATGATGGTCCAAAGATTATTTTACCCAATAGACCTGGTCTTGGTATCGATGGCGTAGAGGGTTTGACTGATATCTAGAGAAAAGCAGGCTGTCAGCATATAGATTTACGTTTTTAAAATCTAATTTATAAGGAAATATAAGGCTATTGTAGAAGTTAAGCTATCAGCCTTCGGTTCACGGTACGCGGTACACGTTGTTCGATATCGGGGTCAATCTTTAAGGTCTTTTCCCTGTATCGTGTATCGTGCAACGTGTATCGAGACATGAACTGTAAAACTTTATTCGATATAAGATTTCCTTTATTTGTTAGCTTTTAGAGGTGTAGATCCATAGAATAGGGGGAAGAGAAAATGATGGAAAATACAGAGATTAAAAACAGGGCAGAAGCATTAAAAGATTGGTTGATGGAAGTCAGACGGGATTTTCATATGCATCCGGAACTGGGAATGGAAGAGATTCGTACACGGGATAAAATAGCAGGGTATCTTGAAGAAATGGGAATACCATATCAGATCGGAATTGCAAAAACAGGAATCGTGGGATTGATCAAGGGGAAAGAGCCCGGGCGGACTGTTGCGCTACGGGCAGATATGGATGCTTTGCCCATGGTGGATGAAAAAGATGTACCCTATAAGTCACAGCTTGAAGGGAAAATGCATGCCTGTGGACATGATGCCCATATGACCATATTATTAGGTACGGCTAGAGTCTTGAATGAGATGAAGGACAATATAAAGGGCAATATAAAGCTTCTATTTCAACCTGCGGAGGAGTCTGTCGGCGGTGCGGAGAAAATGATCCAGCAGGGGGCCATGGAAAATCCAAAAGTCGATGTGGTTTTTGGTCTTCATGTGTCACCTGAAATCCCTGTGGGAAAAATTGGTGTGAAATACGGACAGATGAACGCCGCATCAGATGCGATTACCATCGATTTATATGGTACCAGCTGTCACGGTGCATATCCCCATGGTGGTATAGATGCCATCGTCATGGCGGGGCAAATCATCACCGCCCTTCAGACCATTGTAAGCAGAGTTGCTGATCCAAGAGATTCTGCAGTGGTGTCCATCGGGGTGATCAAAGGAGGTACGGCCTCAAATATCATAGCAAATCATGTAGAAATGAAAGGCACCGTCCGTACCCTGCTGCCGTCTACAAGAGAAAAAGTTATCAATACGATACAAAAAATCGTAACACAGGTTGCTGAAGCCATGGGCGGGACGGGAAAAGTAACAAGGTCAGAAGGCTATTGCGCCTTAATAAATGACGACAGAATGGTAGATCTTGTGAGAGAAAATGGGAAAGAACTGTTGGGAAATCAAAATGTTGAAGAATTATCAGCAGCAAGTCTAGGGGTAGAGGATTTTGCATTTTTCTTAAAGGAAGCACCCGGTGCTTTTTTCCGAGTGGGATGTCGAAATGAGGAGCGGGGAATTATTTACGATGGGCATAGTACACTGTTTGACATCGACGAAGGGTGCCTGCCGATCGGGGTCATGATGCAGGTGAAAAATGTGTTGACGGTTTTGGGGGAGGAATGAGATGAAAGAGCTTGAAAAAATTATACGAAGAAGGATTGAAGGATTGGGAGGAGAAGCTTCCATTTTGGTTAAAGATGCAGATACCGGTGAGAGAATAACCATCAATGAAGGAAAAAGCTTTCATGCTGCCAGTATCATAAAATTACCTATCCTCTGGGAAGCACTAAAACAGGTAGAAGAAGGAAAACGGACATTGCAGGATATAGTGATCTTGCAGAATTCTGACAAGGTTGGCGGCTGCGGTGTATTACCCATTTTACATGAAGGATTGGCACTGACATTGGAAGATTTGCTTTTTTTAATGACAGATATCAGTGATAATACGGCGACTAACATGTTGATTGATGTTTTGGGATTAGAAAACATTAATAGGAGAATTCAATCATTAGGAATGAAAGATACAAAATTGGCTAGAAAGCTGATGATAATCATACCAGGGGTTTATAATTATACTTGTGCTTTCGATGTAGCCAATATACTTGAAAGATTCCTGAAAGCTGATGGATTGAAAAAGATTTTTGCTGAGAAAGGATTGGATATTCTTTATTCACAGCAGTATAACGACAGACTTTCCGGTGAGCTGCTGCTCTGTGGAGCATGTGGTTTTAGAGTTGGGTTTGATAATCTTTGCTCCAAATGCGGTGCTGAAATAAGTGATGTAGATGCCCTACCCATCAAATTTGCCCATAAAACAGGAGAAATCGTGGGTACTGTCCATGATGCAGGAATCATGCATATAGGGGATAGAAGAATCATTATTGTGGGGCTAACGAAGAATTTGAAAAACAATCTGGATGGCTATGCGTTTTTGAAAAAGATTGGTCTAGACATATATAACTATTATGCTAACCAATCATAAGATGAAAGTAAAACAAAAGGACGAAGAAGGAATTTGTTATTTTATCCAGAAATACATAATATATATGTATCAAGGCATATTGGACGAATAAACGGCAGGGAGGATATGCTACGATGGATACCTATGATAAGAATACAATTTATATTGTAGGAGACGCGAAAACCAGCACAACCAATCCCATAACCTTACAGTATAGTGCATACTATATCGCATTGGTTATTGATGCAGATACGGAGAGGATCGTTGATGTCGGTGTGTCCGCTACCCTTCCGATTACCAGTGGCTTTGTTAGATCAGTTTTTTTGGATTATTCTATGAGGGAAGGGTTGGAGCCGATGGTTGAAGAGATTATGCGGCGATATCACGGATCTTCCCAGAAAGCATTGATTGTAGCATGGAAGGATGCCTTCAAGAAATACGAGCAGGTGAAAAACGGATGGAAAGCAAAATAATATAATCGTGCTGCTTTGCTTTATTACTTGTGTGTGATTTAAAACCTACAAGATCAAAGACAAAATCCAGCATAGATATGACCTTATATTTTTATTAAGGCCTATCTATGCTGCTTTTTATTTTTCATAGAATATGGCGTTTCTTAAGGCGTCACCTATATAATACAGCAATAAAACAAAAAAATGGGAGGGATTTTTATGGTAAGAAAAAGTCTTATTTACCTGTTAGCCTTAGTATTGGCCTTCGGTACACTGGCAGGATGTACTGCAAAGCCTGCTCAGACTGAAGAAGCCTCAGTACAGCCGATGGTGCTGAGATACAACTTGGGAGATGACGTAAAAACCCTTGATCCCCAGCTAAACAGTGCCATTAATGCAGGTCATGTACTGGTAAATACCTATGAGGGCTTGATGAGACTCGACAAGAACGACAAGGCCATACCAGGCATGGCTGAAAAAGTAGACATATCAGGAGATGGCCTGACTTATACGTTCCATCTAAGGGATGCAAAATGGTCGGATGGGCAGCCTGTAAAAGCATCGGATTTTGAATATGCATGGAAACGAGGACTTGATCCTAAGACAGGTTCTGAATATGCCTTCCAATTATACTATTTGAAAAACGGTAAAAAGTTTTATGACGGAGAAGCTTCTATAGAAGATGTCGGTGTTAAAGCTGTCGACGAAAAAACCTTGGAAGTAGTCCTTGAATCACCTACACCTTATTTCTTGGAATTGACTGCGTTCTTTACTTACTTACCGGTAAGAAAGGATATGGTGGAGAAAGACCCGGAAACATGGGCTACGCATGTTGAAACAGCAATAGGAAACGGACCGTTTAAAATGACGGAATATTCAGTGGGTGACAAAATTGTATTAGAGAAGAACGAACAGTATTATGATAAAGATCGGGTGAAGCTTGACCGAATTGAAATGGTCATGATTGTCGATCTCTCAACGGCTTTGACTGCTTATGAGGCAGGAGATGTGGACCTTCTTGATGATATACCGACCCAAGAATTAGAAAGGCTGCAAGCCAGTGGAAACGAACTGAAAATACTTCCATATTTGGCGAACTACTACTATAGCTTCCGATTAGATAAGGAGCCGGTGGATGATGTGCGCGTCAGAAAAGCTTTATCCTTGGCTATCGACAGAAAGGCAATATGTGATAATATCCTTAAAGCCGGTCAGCTGCCTGCATCAGGTTTTGTTCCACCGGGGCTGATAGATGCCAATGGAAAAGATTTCAGGGCAACCGCCGGAGACTATGGAATCAGTCCAACTGCTAATGTTGAAGAAGCCAAAAAACTACTGGCTGAGGCAGGCTACCCGGATGGTCAAGGATTCCCTGAGCTTGAAGTCCTTTATAATACCAATGAATCTCATAAAGCCATTGCTGAAGCGATACAGGAAATGTGGAAAAAGAACCTGGGCATTAATGTAAAGCTGCAAAACCAGGAATGGGCTGTATTCCAGACGACTCAAACAGAAGGAAATTTCGTTGTTGCTAAGGGAAACTGGTTTGGCGACTATGCAGATCCGATGACATTTTTGGACCTATGGACATCTTACTCAGGAAAGAATGTCGCCGGATGGAAGAATTTACAGTATGATCAGTTAATTGAAGATGCAAAGAACAGCACCGGGCAAGAGCGGTTTGATATGTTATATGAAGCGGAAAAGATGTTTATGGAAGACGTAATCAATATGCCAATTTACTATTATACGGATGTAATGCTGTCAAAGGAATATGTAAAGAATTTTAAAAAATCTGTTTTGGGCTACTTCTATTTTGATGAAGCCTACATAGAAGGAAAATAAATGAACATATAAAATAGACAGGGTGAAGAGGTGAACTTCATCCTGTCTATTTGTTTCGTTCGTATTTTATAACGCATAGGAAAGTATAAATTTCCTTAATATAGGACTTTCCGTTAAATGCGTTTCAAAAAAGTCTTCCTCTAAATCTTTTAATGGAAGACTTTTTTATATGGATCGTTTACTTAGAAGTAGGGTTATTATAGGCTTCCAAGATCTGATTAAACTCCGCTGTATTTTCATAAAATCTAAAGCTGTCAATATAATCAACGTCTCTTTTCATATTCTCAGGCATTAAATAGCTATTTTGTGATTTGTTAATGATTGGATAATCCATTCCGTTATACGTTGCATCAATCATGTTCTGTGCATGGGCAGCGCCAAATTTCAGTCTTCTTCTATTCATATCCATTCTCTCCTTCTCATCATTTATTATTTACTATTTATTATTTCATATATCTCTAACGCATATGTGACTTGCAATTTTTGGATAACATGCAGGATATATTATGCAGAATGCAGTATACACCTCCCGGAGAAAAATAAAATTCAGTGATGGATCACTGTACATAAGTTAATAATAAATTAGCTTGATATTATAGAGTATAATGAATATTCAGAAAATTGTCAATATAGTTTCAGAATAAAAAAACGGGGAAAACCTTTTCTGCAAAATTTTTTTTTAAAGCTGCATAAATCCTAGAAAATTCGGGAAAAAGAACCATTATATTAAAAAGAATCAAAAGAATTTGAAGGATAAAAAGGATATCATTGTTTCATAGAGAATATATGCATTAAAATACTGATGAGGTGATACAATGGGTTATGAATCCAAGCTCAAAAGCCAGTTTACCGATGAACTGTTCGAAGCGGTTCTATTGTTAGAGGATATAGAGGAATGCTATCGTTTTTTCGAGGATTTATGTACGATTAAGGAAATACAGGCTTTATCCCAACGCTTAAAAGTTGCAAAGCTTCTTAGACAAAACAAGACGTATCATGAAATCGAAGAGATGACAGGGGCTAGTACAGCTACGATCAGTCGAATCAATAGATGCCTTCACTACGGTGCTGACGGGTATAATATTATTCTGGATAGGCTGGATGAAAAAAAGGAGCCAAAAGAAGAGTAAAATGGTGGACCTATTTGGTAGATCAAGTGAACATGTTAGGATTCAGATGTGGATTATTTTCCAAAAGATGGTATACTATACCTGAAGACATTTTGTATGGATCTTAGTTTTTCAAAAACGTTGAAAATGAAAGACAAGGGGGTTATGGAATGAGTTTTTTAAAAAATGTTGAGGGGACATTAAACAAATTAGGGAAAAAATCCGGAGAAGTGATGGGTGCTGCAAAAGTAAAAGTAGAGATCGCTAAGCTAAGTAATGACATGAACAAAAAGAAAACCGATTTAGGAAATGCAGTTTACCAAAACTATACAACAGGGAATCAAGACAACTCTGTCATCGTAAGTATTTGTGAAGAAATAAAGGAAATAGAACAGAAAATACGACAGCTGGAAAGTGAAGCACCAAAGGAAGACTTGGTCTTTGAAGAAGGTGTGAGTTATTGTTCTGCTTGCGGTGCTGCACTAATAAAGGATGCAAAGTTTTGCAATAATTGCGGGAACAAAGTAAGCTAACCCGAGATATAAAAGTAAGGACTCCAACAAGGATAAGAATCTGTTGGAGTTTTTCTATGCAATAGAACAGTTATCTATGCTGTTTTCTAAATTGGTTAGGAGACAGGCTTGTGTATTTCTTAAAAACACAAGAAAAATAAGAGGGGTCTTCAAAGCCTACCATGGATGCGATCTCATATGTTTTACTGTTATTGGAGACCAGCAGCTCTTTTGCTTTTTCAATTCTTATTCTTGTAATTGTCTCTGTTAGCGTTGTGCCTGTCTCTTTACTGAATAAACGACTTAAGTAACAACTGTTCACATGAACATAGTCTGCTAACATATCCAGCTTTATTGGGGATTGATAGTTTTCTTCAATATAAGCCATTACCTTGCTGATAATATAACTGTGCTGTGTGCTTAATAAGCTCAGTGATGAGCCAATAGTACGGATAATCGTTTCAAGTGTATCCCTTAGATCTTTAATAGATTCGCAATTTAAAATATAGGCATATATCGTATCTCCATTCCTTACGATATCACAGAAATTCACATGGAAATTACCTAACAACCTGGAACATAGGGAACAAATGACAATACTCGTTGTCTTTATGTGTTCTATGGGGTATGCAGCGTTTTTCTGATATTCGAACAGTTCCCGGAGTATTTCTACGGCTTGTTGTGTACTGCCTGATTCAATATACTTAATAATGTTATCAATATACTGATGGGTAACGGTTTCCTGAGGAAGATGGCCACAGGCTGCAAATTTAGAATATACAAAGATATTACCATCGTCATAAAATTTATGAGATAGGCATTTACGAGCTTCACGAAATGCACTTTGAACTTCAGAAGGATTTGTATGGCGTTCACTAATGCCAATAGAAATAGGAATATTCATAAAGTGATTGACGAAGTTTAAGATTTCTTCACTTCTTGAAAGAATAATTTGCATACCCTGAGAATAGCGGCTGTCATCAAAAGATATAAGGGTACATAAATTTTTACTGTCAACGATGAGTGTGTAATGCTGGAATTCTTTAAATATCATAGATATAAAGTTTTTGATTTCTAAGAGAATATTTCGATTTTTTTCTGACTTTGTACTTGATTCTACGTATTCAAGCTTTTCTATCCTATAAACTAATACATAGAAGTTATGGATATCAATCTTTAATCGTTGCATTTGATGGAAAATATTCGATGTATGGATGAATACACCATTTACTAGATCTTGAAGGAACTTTTCCTGTATCTGCGAAAGGTTTTCTTTGATTGCATTTTCTAACCTTTGCATTTTATCCTTCTCAATTTTTTCCCTTATGATTAATTTCTTTGCTTTATTAACGGCTTCCATTAATTGATCGGTACTGGAGGGTTTTAGCACAAAATCGACGACATTATACTTAATGGCTGATTGTGCATACTCGAAGTCCGAATAGCCTGTAAGAAGAATCATCTTTATTTGGGGCATATTCTCATAGACATACTGTGCTAATCCAATTCCATCTAATCCAGGCATTTTTATATCAGCGATTACGATATCAGGGGTCTCGGTATGTAGTAAATCTCTTGCTAGGATTCCATTATCAGCTTCGCACAATACCATACAACCAAGGGTATTCCAATCGATAAAATTGATGAGTCCTTTACGAATGGTATGTTCATCATCCACAATCATAATGCGAAACATGTTCATGATCCCCCCTGTCAAATGGCATATAAATAGAAACGACAGTTCCTTCATTGATCTTGCTTTCCACAGATAAGCCATAATTGCTGCCATACATGAGCTTGATCCTCTTATTTACATTCATCAAACCTATGTGTTTTTCACTTCTACCGATATCTGTATTGTCTGCAGCATCAATATTAAGCTTACTGATATCGAAACCTATTCCATCATCAGTGACTTTAATCCTTATGGTTTCGTATTCTCTTGATATATTTATTGAAACATTCCCTTTTTCTATTTTGTTTTCCAATCCATGGATGACTGCATTTTCAACGATTGGCTGGATACAAAGCTTGGGCAAATAAAAGTCTAACAAAGTGATATCAGAAATGGATATATCGATCATAAGCTTATCGCCAAAACGCATCTTTTGGAGGTAAAGATAAAATTCTACATATTCAAGTTCTTCCCTTAACCTAATTTTTTTGTGGCTGCTAAAGGTCAAGCTTGCTCTAAGCAGTTTACCTAAGGAGTTGACCATTTTATAGATCTTTTCGTTGTTGGACATTCGAGCTTCCCAACTAATGGTCTCTAATACATTAAAAAGAAAATGGGGGTTAATCTGAGCTTGGAGAGCTTTTAGTTCAGATTCCGTCAAGAGAATTTGGTGCTTGTATACTTCATTAAAGAGATATTGTATTTTATCAATCATGTCATTAAACGTCGTACTGACTTCATTAAGTTCACTGTATTTATATTCAGGCATCTTTATTTCAAAATTACCATGATTGACACTTTCAATATGCAGAATTAAGTCTTTAATGGGTTTTGTAATACTTGTAATAATAAACATACTAATGATAACAGAAAAGAGTACGGAAAAAACGATAATATACAGATAGTGGGGAATGAGTTCATTTAGATTTGATGTAAATTCTGTCTTTGGAACCATGATGACCGAGGTCATATTCATATCGCTAATCTTTTTTGAATCAATTATATAAACGATTCCATCTACTGTAAATTCTTGCACAGCATTTGCATTGGCAATAGATAGAAATCGTTCATCAATCTTTTCACCAATGAAGCCTCTATCTGTGTGAAAAAATATTGTGCCATCATAATCAAAAACGAAGGCTTTCCAGCTTTTGTTCTTAATAATATTATGGTAGGCATCATAGATCATCTCTTCATCAATACCAAGAACCAGTTCGCCAATGGAGTTTTTAGTAATCAGTGTTTTAATATCCCGACGCAGATATATGGTATTAAAATAGGGCGAAGGCTTTATAACTGTCGCTCTTTTTGTCATTTCCTCAGAAGAATCATAAAATCGGATATGATCTTTTAGTACTTTTTCATTGGGAAGATAATTGTAGAGTAAATAGTAATAATTCTCCTCATCAAAGAAAACAAAAACAGATTTAAGCAAGCCGCTGTTCCATGCGTAGTCATGAAGAACATTGTATTTAAGCTGCGTCTCAATTTCCAGCTTTGTTTTAGCTTTTAAGTAATAGGTCTGTTCTCGGGTGGATAATTCCTCAAGATTTGCACGTATATCCTGATTGGATAAAAAGAGGTTAAAGGTGTTATCAATGATTCTGAATTTTGATACCAAACTGTCATTCACCTGTTCCATGGAGTGCTTCAGCTCGTTATTCATATGTTGTGTAAGGATATTGTTGTATATAAAGGAATACATATATGTACCGAATAACGACAAGGGTATTAAAATTGCTACTGCAACTAAGACAATAATCTTAAAACGAATGGAGGATAAATAATGCTTATAAGCAGATGGCAGAGATAATAGATATTTACATGTTTTTTGGCTCATTGCCTTTATCTGTTTCATCGTTTTTTTACTCCATCTGGTTAAGTTGTTGTATAGAATCATTATACTATATTCTTTTAAAAAACTATGAAAAATTGTAAGCATCATTAAAGAAGTGTAAAAATATTCATACAAAGTAAAAAAAATGATAGAAATCATAAAAAAAGCTGTAAGCTATCTAGGCATTCCATGTATAGATGTCTAATAGGGCAAAAAATTTAAATAACAAGTAAATATCCTCTATTCATGAACCATATATAACATTCTATAATGAATTTGAAACGGGATAACGTTTTCAAGAACAAAATATTAAGGGGGCTATTTGCTGATGAAAAGAAAATTTGCTTTATTATTCGCCATCATATTGATGTTTAGTGTCATTGCCTTTGGATGCTCAAAACCGCAAGAAGCAGCACAAGAAACGGCTCAGGCGACAGAGACGAAAACAGACTTTCCGAAAAGCGGGATCACTGCCATTTGTCCTTGGTCTGCCGGGGGCGGAACGGACACTGTCTTAAGAGGATTAACAAAGGAAACAGAACCATTCTTAGGGCAAACTATTACAGTGGTCAATCAAACTGGTGGTGGCGGTGCCATCGGCCATGGTGCCATTATGAAAGCTAAACCGGATGGCTACAATGTGGGGATGATTACCTTTGAGTTAAATTCTATGCCTCCCCAAGGATTGGTACCATTTACGTATAAGGATTTTGACCCACTCATGAGAATCAATATGGATGCAGCAGCATTAACTGTTAAAAAGGATGCGCCATACAATACCATTGAAGAGTTTATTGCATACGCAAAAGAACATCCGGGTGAAATAAATATTGGTAATTCAGCCCCGGGTTCCGTATGGCATATTGCCGCAGGTTTGATGGCGGAAAAAACAGGTATCGAAGTACAACACGTACCATTTGAGGGAGCTGCCCCCGCTGTTACGGCATTGGTAGGGGGACATATACAGGCTGTTTCAGTAAGTGTTCCTGAAGTACAAGGTCAGGTAGAAGCAGGGGATCTTAAAATACTGGGTGTGATGAGCGCTGAGAGATTGGCATCCGTACCGGATGTTCCAACATTCAAGGAAAGTGGTATTGATGTAGTATTCGGTACTTGGAGAGGCCTGGCAGTGCCTAAGGGAACACCGGATGAAGTGAAAGCGATACTTAAAGATGCGTTTAAGCAAGGATATGATAGTCAAGCATTCCAGGATTTTGCCAAAAAATCAGGCTTGGGATTGGCTTATCAAGATGCTGAGGAATTTGGGGAATTTTTAGAAACAAATGCAAAGGACGTTGCAGATGTTATGAAAAAACTAGGATTAGCAAAATAGTAAACATTTAACAGGATTTTGGGTAATTGTTAAAGCCTCTTTAACAATTACCTGAAATTTTATGTACATTAATAAAATAGCCTGTAGAAAACCCCTGTAGATAACATAATTGTAGGGGCAAACAGTGTTCGCCCCCTTTATTCAACGCAATTTAAGAAAGGTAGTGATCCCTTGAAAAGAGCCGATATCATAAGTGGAATCATAGGCGTATTGATCAGTGCGTATGTTTTTTATGAGTCCAGTAAATTTCCAGAGGATATTGTTATGATCATAGGCCCCAGTTACTTTCCAAGAATTTTAGCAACGGCACTGCTGCTGGTTAGCGGCATATTGATCATTCATGCTTACTTGGGAAAGTCCAAAAAAATAAATGGAAGTTTTGACATAAAAAATCCAGGTATTCAAAGGGCGGGCATTGCTTTGTTGGTTACAATGATCTACTGCATGGTGCTAAACACTCTGGGATTTATCATATCCAGTACGCTGTATTTGTTTTTTTTGATGGTTCTACTAAAAAAAAGAAATTATATCAAAATGACAATCATATCCACATTTGTAACCCTAGGCATCTATTTCATTTTTAAAGCACTTCTAAATATTACATTACCCTCAGGATTTTTAGGATAAAAGTATGGAAAGGGTGAAAGTATGAGCTTTGATTTATTAATACAAGGATTTGCGGATATACTCCAGCTTAAAGTTTTATTCATGGTTGTCTTGGGTGTCACAGGAGGAATTATGGTAGGCTCTCTGCCAGGCTTAACTGCGACAATGGGCGTTGCACTTTTGGTACCATTTACATTTGGACTGCCGATTAATCAAAGTATGGCAATGCTTCTTGGTATATTCTGTGGAGCAATTTACGGAGGGTCAATTTCAGCTATTTTAATACGGACACCTGGGACACCGGCTGCTGCGGCAACTATTTTAGATGGATACCCGTTATCTGAGAGAGGAGAAGCGGGAAGGGCCCTGAGCATGTCTGTGTTTGCATCTTTTATTGGTGGTTTTACAGGTGCACTAATTATGACCTTCCTGTCGCCCCAGATTTCAAAACTTGCTTTAAAATTCAGTTCTCCTGAATATTTCGCCTTAGCGATTTTTGGCTTGAGTATTATTATTTCCGTATCAGGGAATTCAGTTCTCAAAGGCATTATGGCCGGTGTTTTTGGGCTGACCATATCCACCATTGGATTAGATCCTATATCGGGATATCCCCGCTTTACATTCGGACAAATGGATCTTTTTGAGGGACCAGCATTCATACCCACATTAATAGGTTTATTTGCACTGTCTGAAATATTTAAGGGTGTTGAAAATATTCTTACGCAAGAAAAAGTAGAAAGCAAAATAACTCAATGGCTGCCAAGCTTATCGGATATCAAAAGAAGCTGGAAGGTAATTTTAAAATCCAGTATCATAGGAACTTTTATTGGTGCTATTCCAGGAGCAGGCAGTGATATTGCAGCATTTGTAGGATACAGCGAAGCAAAAAGAACGTCTAAGTACCCTGAAAAGTTCGGAACGGGAGTTATAGAAGGTGTTGCTGCGGCAGAATCGGCAAATAATGCTTGTACCGGAGGTGCGATGATACCTCTTCTTTCCCTGGGTGTACCGGGTGATGCTGTAACAGCGGTGTTATTAGGGGCCTTTGTTATACAAGGCTTACGACCTGGACCACTGCTCTATAGAGACCATATGGATGTGGTCTATAGTGTTTTTGCAGCTATGATGGTGGCGAATGTTGTTATGTTTCTCATCGGGGTAATGGGGGTTAAGTTCTTTGCAAAGGTTATATCCATTGATAGAAATATTCTGATTCCCGTCATATTTCTACTTTCCATTGTAGGCTCCTACGCCATGAGAAATAGTATGTTTGACGTGTGGTTAGCTGTCTTTTTTGGAATCGTAGGGTATTTCATGCAGAGATACGATTTCCCGGCTTCACCTATACTGTTGGCATTAATCTTAGGACCCATGGCTGAAAGCAATTTGAGGAGGGCCTTAGTAATTTCAAAAGGAGATATTTCTATGTTATTTACCAGACCCATTAGTGCTGTTTTGATAACCCTGGCAGTGGCTTCCTTGGTGTCTTCATTTATTAGGCAAAGAAAAGTGGAGAAGAAACTTGAGAAAGAACGTGCTGTAGAACAACTATAGAATATAACAGCAGAAATTATTTAGAAAGCAGGAGTAAGGGTACTGGAAAGAGAAATAGTTCGTATAGCGTGTTAAATTATTGGTGTTCCATATAGTTTGCTTATAAGCATAAATGAGGGATAAATATGACCGGTAATAGGAAAATAATAGGTATCTGCTTTATACTAATGCTTATCTTTTTCTTTTGGGGATGCAGCAACCTAAACAATACAAGTAACAATTCCCTTCAAGAAAATACTTTGGAAGCGTTAACCGAAGAGCAGGTGTTCCCAGACAGGGCTATTCAGATTGTTGTCCCCTACGCTCCCGGTGGAGGGACAGACTCTGTAGCCAGGGCACTGGCAGACTCGGCTAAAAAATACTTTGATAATGCCATTGTCGTGGTAAACAAAACAGGTGAAGGCGGAGCTATTGGCATGGCTGAAGGTATGAATGCCCGGCCGGATGGTTATACGGTAACCATGATAACCAGTGAGCTGGTTACGCTATCTAATTTTGGTCTGATATCCTTTACATATAACGATTTAATACCGATTCTTCAAGTGAATGAAGATGCAGGAGCGCTTGTTGTAAAGGCAGATGCACCTTGGAATACGGTCGAAGATTTTATAAAACATGCGAGGTACAACCCTGATAAAATAAGTGTAGGCAATTCCGGAGAAGGTTCTATCTGGTATTTTGCTGCAGCCTATATTGAGAAGGTCACGGGAACGAAGTTAAATCACGTGTTTTATAATGGCGCGGCTCCTGCGGTCGTCGATTTGCTGGGTGGATATATTGATGCTGTAATAGCCAGTCCGCCGGAAGTGCTAACCCATGTAAAAAGTGGAGAATTAAAGGTCCTAGGTACAATGTCAGCTGAAAGGGTAGAGATGCTGCCGAAGATACCGACTTTTAAAGAGCAAGGTTATAACATTATAGTCAATACATGGAGAGGATTGGGGGTACCCAAAGAAACACCACGAGAAATTGTGGAGATTCTCGAAGATGGATTTAAAAAAGCTGCCCAGGATCCTAATTACCTTGATATTATCAATCAACTAGAATTAGGCTATAAAGTAGCTGGTTCAAGGGAGTTTTTAGAAAACATGAAGTCCCATCATGAAAACCTTAAAGCGTTAATTGAAAAGTGGGATATAAGATAGGAGATCCTATGAATATAGGAAGTGATAGAGATGAAAGATGTTAAGTTGAATATGATAAAAGAAAGTGGAATTGTCGCTATTATAAGGGGTATTGCAAGAGAGAAGATACTTAAAACAACGGAAGCACTGCTGCGGGGCGGTATTCACTGTATCGAAGTTACTTTCAATACTTGCCTTGCCAACGAAATGATTGAAGATATCAGAAAAGAGTTTGCAGGGGATGTGCTTGTGGGAGCGGGAACGATCATGAATGAAAAGGCTGCTCAAAGTGCTTATGCGTCAGGGGCAGAATTTATATTAAGCCCCAGTCTACATAAGGATGTCATTGAATTTTGTAAAAATCATGAAATGATTTCCATTCCTGGTGCCTTTACACCTACAGAAATAGTAACGGCAAAAGAATGGGGTGCAGATATTATCAAAATCTTTCCTGCAGGAGCAGTAAATCCACAATATATAAAGCTGTTGAGCGGGCCTTTGGATCACATGGACATGATGGCTGTAGGCGGTATTGATCTGGACAATGTGGCGGACTATATGGAGAATGGGTGTGTTTGTGTCGGTGTGGGAAGTTCATTAGTTAACATAAAGCATATTGAAAAAGGGGAATATTCTAGCATTACAGATTTAGCCAAAACCTTTACTGCCAAAATCAAGGAAGTTCGGAGGTAATGCTTTGGGGTATATAACGATAGATACAGGAACGACCAACACGAGGATAAAATATATTGAAAACAATAGAATTTTAGGGACCTATCAAGAAAAAGTCGGCGTTAGAGATACTGCAATCACTGGTAGTCTTGAAAACCTAAAAAAGAGCATAAAAACGGGTATCCATCATTGTCTGAATGATGCTCATAGAAAAGTCAATGATATAGAAAAAATAATCGCTTTTGGAATGATTACTTCCAATTTGGGGTTGATAGAAATACCCCATATAGAAGCACCTGTAGGAATAAAAGAATTAAATGAAAGTGTGGTCATAAAAAGATTTGAGGAGATTGTTGACCAGCCCATCTATTTTATTCCAGGGGTTAAGAATCAAGTAGAAAGTACTTCCCCCATGGATTTTCAGCTTATGGATATGATGCGAGGAGAAGAGACAGAATCCATTGGTGTAATAAGCCTTATGGAAACAAAGGGGAATGTCATCTATATATCGCCAGGCTCTCATACCAAATTTGTGTTCTTCAATGATGAACGTAGCATCATGAAATGCAGTACAACCCTTACCGGAGAATTATTATGGGCCCTTGCCAGCGAGACAATCCTGGCCAGTTCTATTCCTAAGAACCTACTGTCAACTATAGAGGAGCAATACATCAGGGAGGGTATAAAGGCAGTTGAAAAATACGGATTTTCGAAAACCTGTTTTTTGGTACGAATCATGGAGCTCTTTGCAAATACAACACCAAATCAGCAGGTCAATTTTATTGCAGGAGCTATTGGCTATCATGATATAAAATCAATAGAAGAGGATTTGAAGGGTAATAAGCCGACAATCGTCATAGGTGGCAAGAAAATCATGAGGGAATTATATCATACGATATTCCAATTGATAGCATATGACATGAGCAAGGTAATCATCCCGGATGATCAAATTCTTGAAAGGGCAAGTTCTCTGGGTGCCTTGACAATTGTAGAAGGAATAGTAGTATAATCAAGTAGATTCGTGAAGACTCCAGCAAAGATGAAAATCTGTTGGAGTTTTTGCTTTAAGTTATGTTATAAAGAGAAATACACAAATGTTGCTTGTCAGATTCTTTTCATATATCATTATACTATATAAAACACGAAAGAGGGTTAAACATGGTGGAACAATTGTTGAAGGATATATACGTGATAAAGGTACCACTTCCAGGGAATCCGCTGAAAGATATTAACTGTTATGTAATCAAAGGCAGGGAGAGAAATCTGCTGATTGATACGGGATTTAATATGCCAGTATGCTATGAGGCTCTCAAGGCAGGCTTGGAAGAATTGAATATAGACATGGAAAACACCGATATTTTTCTTACCCATTTGCACTCTGACCATACAGGATTAGCGCCGTCCATAGCATCGGATCAGTCAAAGGTGTATATGGGTGAAACAGACAGTAAAATTCAAAAAAGATTTTTTAAATCTGAATATTGGGATTTGATTAATGATAAATTCCTTATGTTAGGATTTCCTCAGTGGGAATTAGACGAAAACAGAAGCAAGAATCCTGCTACAGCTTTTTTGCCGGCAAGGCCTATTGAATTTACAACGGTAAGGGAAGGAACCGTTATTGAATTGGGCAACTATAGATTGAAATGTCTGGATACTCCTGGACATACACCAGGACATGTATGCCTTTATGAGGAAGAACATAAAATTCTTTTTAGTGGAGATCATATTATATTTGACATAACACCCAATATAACCTCCTGGTTGGACGTGGAAAACCCTCTAGCATTATACTTCGAAAGCTTAAAGAAAATAAAGAAACTTGATATTGAATTTACTTTTTCTGCCCATAGAAAAGCCATGGGAAGCTGCCATGAACGTATTGATGAATTGATTCAACATCATCAAGCAAGGATAAATGAGGTTTATCAGATCGTGAAGAACCATGGGGGCTTAACAGCTTATCATATTGCTTCTAAAATGACCTGGTCTATAAGAGCGAAAAATTGGGTCGAATTTCCAATATCACAGAAATGGTTTGCTGTCGGGGAAGCTTCGTCACATCTTGACTATCTTCTTTGTGAAGGCGTAGTTGAACGAAAGTTGGTCAATGGGGAATACTTGCATTATTGTCTTAAGGACAATTATAAAATATAATAAAGCCTTCACACAGGAGACAAATAGGTAGGCTTTAGATGATACACATATAAATAAAGAGGGATGCCTTACGTTGACATATATCTGTCTTATGAGGCATCCTTTCTTTATTTATATGTATATTTATGCTCCTAAATTTTTATTTTTGTCTTTTCTATCAGCCATTCAAGCTTTCCCACGGCATGCCATCACTATGGCATGTAGTTTTTACCTCACGACATTTACCGGTTTTCCTTGAAGAAATGATTGAATATTATTTGCTAAGAGATGAATGAGTCTTTGCCGGGATTCAAAGCACTTCCAACCAATATGCGGCGTAAGAATAACGTTATTCATGGTGAACAGGGGATTGTTCAATTCTGGTGGCTCAGGGTCCTGGACATCCAGGGCGGCTCCAGCAATTTCACCGTTTTGCAAGGCTTCAATCAAATCAGTTTCTTTGATAATGGGTCCTCTAGAAGTGTTTATAATAAATGCCGAAGGCTTCATTAACTTTAAACGATCCTTATCAATAAGGTGTTTTGTATCGGAGGTAAGCGGACAGTGGATGGAAACAAAGTCACTGCCTTTGAGCAATTCTTCGAGGGTAACCGGTTTGATGCTCGGGTCTTCATAGAACCTCGGCGTTCGATTGTATACGAGGACGTTCATTCCCAAGACACGGGCGATTTTTATCACTTGTTGACCGATGGTCCCAGCTCCGATGACGCCAAGGGTTTTGTTTTGCACCTCAAAATGGGATACCTGAAGGTATTTGGTAAAATTATCGAAATTATTTTGTTTGATCATATGCTGCTGCTGAATCAGTGAAGAGGATAAATTCAATATGAAGGTAATTGCCAACTGGGCGACGGCCTCCGTGCTGTAGCCCGGTATATTACAGACAGTAATATTTTTTTTGGCAGCGGCAGCAATATCAATGTTATTATAGCCGGTACCAGCTTCACAAATGAGTCTTACAGAGGACGGAAATTGTTCAATTAAATCTTTTCCGAGGGGGAGTTCCTTGGTGATAATAATATTCTGATCCTTGACTCTTTGTAAAATTTCTTCATTACTACTTTCATCGTATTTTGTAAATGTGCCAAGTTTTATTAATGGCGCGAAATTCAGTCGATTGTCAAAGTTCAGTTTTGATGCGTTGAGAAACACTGTTTTTCCCATGAATACCTCCTTGTAATATTATTTAAAATGCTTTTGATTTTATTATACGCAAGACATTGATGTCTATAGAAATCCAATTGCTATATATTTAAAGAATTCAACAAGAAATTTCGATCTCCTCTCAGTTCAATAAACAAAAAATTTAGAAAATTTATCTTATAAATATAATATATTTACGAAGATCAAGAATTCAAAAAAGTTTTTTAAAAAATTTTTGAAACAAACGCAGCATTTTCCAAGAAATTTGTTAAATTAATAACGATGCCAATCTGGAAAATCATGTTATTTTATGAATAGATTGATTTGAAGAAGAGGCTAAAATCACTAAAAAGAGTTAAAGAAATAACAATAATAAAACTTAAGAATCTTCTGAAAAAAGAAGGAATAACAGAAAATAAATCGAATATACTTTTAATGGTCAGACCACCTGATGTATAGATGACCGATCAATAGATGACCTTATCTTAAAAAAAGGAGGGTTGAGGAAAACGCTGACAGCAAAGAAATAGATAAACTATTTCAAGGAATGGGCAAACGTTTTCAATAAAATTGAATAAAAAAAGGGGGTCTTTATTCAATGTTAGCTATTATTGCATCACTACCTATTTTATTAACGGTAGTATTAATGGTTGGTTTTAACTGGCCGGCCAAAAAGGTTATGCCTGCAGCGTGGGCTGTGGCAGTTATCTTGGCGTCCCTTAAATGGGGGGTATCCTTCCAATGGCTGGCAGGATCCACTGTATTTGGTGCTTTAAGTGCATTTAATATTTTGATCATCGTGTTCGGTGCAATCCTATTAATGAATACCCTAAAGAACAGTGGAGCAATCAAGGTAATCAATAAGACTTTCTATGGCATCAGTCCTGACAGAAGAGTTCAAGCCATTATCATAGCGTTCTTATTTGGTGCTTTCATAGAAGGGGCTGCCGGATTTGGTACACCCGCAGCATTGGCTGGTCCATTGATGGTGGGCCTGGGGTTTCCTCCATTGGCAGCTGCAATGTTGGCTTTGGTAGGTAACAGTACACCTGTAAGTTTTGGTGCCGTTGGAACACCTATTTTGGGTGGCGTATCTTCTATATTGGGGTCTACGGAAATTTTAGGGAAAATTGAAGCTGCGGGTTTTACCGGTCCTACTTTCCTTCATAATGTAGGTATCTGGGCAGCGCTGCCCCATGCTATTATGGGCGTATTTATGCCGTTAATCATTGTTTGTATGATGACAAAATTATTTGGTGAAAAAAAATCATTTAAAGAAGGTTTAGAAATAGCACCTTTTGCAATTTTTGCAGGACTTTCCTTTGTTATACCGTATATCTTTATCGCATTTGTCTTTGGTCCAGAGCTTCCTTCTTTAGCATCGGGATTAATTGCCCTTGCTGTTGTTATATCAGCTACTAAAAAAGGTTTTCTTCAACCTAAAACTACTTGGGATTTTGCGAACAAGAGTAAATGGGATAGCTCCTGGTTAGGAGCAGCAGAAACCGCTGCCACAGCGGAAGAAGATACCACAGAAGTTAGCAGCTTCTTGGCTTGGCTTCCTTATATTCTTGTCTCATTAATATTGGTTATTACAAGAATTCCACAGTTAGGGCTAAAAGCAATTTTAACCAGCCCTACCTTTACAATTTATTGGAAAGAAATTTTGGGAACCAAATTAAATTACTCTTTGCAATACTTATATCTACCTGGAACCGTAGCATTTATTTTGGTATCGATTATCACGATTTTCTTACATAAGATGGACAACAACAAGGTAAAAGAAACATGGAAAACTTCCTTCAAACAGGTCATACCGGCAGCTATTGCCTTAGGCTTTGCAATAGCCATGGTGCAAGTTATGTTAAACTCCGGGAATAACGCCACGGGTGAAGTAGGCATGATGGTGGCTTTATCAAGAACAGCAGCGGATATCTTCCAAGGTGTATGGCCGATTTTTGCACCGTTTATCGGTATACTGGGGGCCTTCATGTCAGGCAGTAACACAACTTCCAATATTTTATTCTCTGGCTTCCAATTTGGTGTAGCAGATCAAATCGGTATGTCCAGATTGATCATCGTCGGTTTGCAAGTCGTTGGCGGAGCAGCTGGCAACATGATTTGCGTACATAATGTTGTAGCGGCATGCACCACTGTGGGCGTATTGGGTAAAGAAGGTAGAGTGATTCGGACCAATATTATCCCTTGCGCTGTATATGCTGTGGTTGCAGGTATTTTTGCATACATCGCAATGTATGTTATCGTGCCAGGCTTATTCTAAAAAGGTTATTGGAAATAAATGTAGAATAAAAGACTGTGAGGTGATTCATTAACAGGTGAATAGGGGTTGATTGTATTGTTCAAACAGATTAAAACGAAGAGGGTTTACGAACAAATTGTTGAACAAATAAAAGAACTCATTAGGCATGGGGATTTAAAACCCGGTGATAAATTAATGTCTGAACGAGAATTATCAGATAAATTAGGGGTAAGCAGAACTTCTGTTAGAGAGGCTTTGAGTGCTTTGGATTTTTTGGGGATACTGGAGAGTCGACACGGGGAGGGCACGTTTATTTCAGAGGTATCTGAACAGCTTCTAATTGAGCCCCTGGCACTGTTTATGATGCTGGATCGGCAAGCCAGTCTAGAACTTCTAGAGGTCAGAAAAATGATGGAATCCTATACAGCAGAATTAGCAGCAATGAGAGCGGATAAAGAGGATATGGAAAAAATAGCAAGAGCTATTCAACTCATGGAACAGGACTTAAATCAAGGGAGTTTAGGAGAAGAAAATGACGCTGTATTTCATTACAGCATTGCAGAGGCCACTGGTAATACCATGCTGGTAAAGATCATGAATCTCATTTCAGATTTATTGGTTCAAAATATGCGAACAAGCAGGCAGTATCTGTTTAATAAGAAGGGTAATCCTGAAAAATTATATCTTCAACATCTGAATATCTTTCATGCAATTGAAGAAGGTAATCCTGAACGAGCCAAAAAAGAAATGTTCGATCACTTAGACTTTGTTGAAAAAGAACTAACCAGATATCATAATGACTAAAGATGAGAAGATGCAGGATAGCTTGTGGGTTATCCTGCATTTTTATCAATCAACCTGCAGCGTTGTGAGTGCGGAGCCATGGGGACGGTTCGAGCGTTTCTTGTAGGGGCGCGCATTGCGCGTCCGTTGCTTCTCGAAGGGAACCATGGAACCGTCCTCGTAACGCAGCAGTGTAACTTATAGCATTTTTAATATAAAGAATGGGAGGGACTGAAATTGAATATTATTATTCCAATCAAACAAGTACCCGAAACGAGCAATGTAAAGATGGATAAAGAAACAGGCACCATGATCCGTGAGGGAGTCGTCAGTGTTATTAACCCATTAGACCTCTATGCCATTGAAACGGGTATTCAATTGAAGGAACAGTTTGGCGGTAAGGTTACGGTTTGTACCATGGGGCCTCCATCGGCTGCAAAGGCATTAAAAGAAGCAATCGCCATGGGATGTGATGAGGGCATCCTTATTTCCGACAAAAAATTTGCAGGGGCGGATACATGGGCTACTTCTTACACCTTATCAGAAGCAATCAAGCATATTGGAGAATATGACTTAGTATTAGCCGGAGAAAGGGCAACCGATGGTGATACCGGTCAAGTAGGCCCGGGAATTGCTGCATGGTTAGACATTCCTTTAGCTACATACGTTAGTAAGATTGATAAGATTACAAGAGATCGTATTACCGTCGAAAGACTGGTTGAAGATGGATATCAAATATTACAAATGCCTTTACCGGCATTATTAACCGTGGTTAAAGAAATAAGCAATCCCAGACTTCCTACTTTAAGAGGCAAGAAAAAAGCGAGAGTTACCGAAATTCCTGTAATGTCTGCTGCCGATTTGCAGCTGGAAGAATCCTATATCGGGC
Source organism: Bacillota bacterium (assembly GCA_049324315.1). Taxonomy (GTDB): domain Bacteria; phylum Bacillota; class Clostridia; order Peptostreptococcales; family Thermotaleaceae; genus JBMOKU01. Next base: position 32,182 of record JBMOKU010000009.1, read on the forward strand.
TTAAAGGATCCCCGACCAAGGTTGTCAAGATTGGTTACCCGAAGGTAACAAGAGGTGGGAAAATTGTAAAGGCTGTCGGTGAAGATGGGGTAAATGAAGCTGTTGAGGAATTTGTTAAATTCTTGGAAGAAAAAGAGTTGATATAGGAGGGATGATCAATGCGTTATGTATGGACGATTGCCGAGCAAAGCAAAGGGAAATTAAGGGAAGTTTCCTTTGAGTTATTAAGCAGAGGAAGAAAATTGGCTGACAAAATGGATACAAAGCTTTGTTCTGTTTTATTGGGCAGTAATGTTTCCGATGAAACGTTACAAGAATTAATCTATAGGGGTGCTGACGAGGTTTATTTTGTAGATGATCCCCGCTTAGAAAATTTTATTGTTGAGACACATAGTAAAGTACTTTCTGATTTAATCAATACCTATCATCCTCATTCTATTTTAGCAGCAGCTACTTCAAGTGGTCGGACCCTCATGCCATATGTGGCCATACAAGTGAGTGCGGGATTAACGGCAGATTGTACGGAATTGGATATTGAAGAAGGAACCAACCACCTATTGCAAACGAGACCTGCCATTGGCGGTAATATTATGGCCACGATTAAAACCCCGAGTCATAGTCCACAGATGGCAACAGTAAGGCCAAAATCCAGCAGGCCATTGCCTTTAGATAAAAGCAGGAACGGTAGAATTATGCGCTTAGAATTAAAGGATGAGCTGGTGGACACCCGTGTTCAAATGATCGGTTTTAGAAAAGATGCTGAAGAATTTGTCAATATCGAAGAAGCAGAAGTCGTTATAGCCGGCGGTAAGGGGATGAAAAAACAAGAAAACTTTGCCCTGTTACGGGATCTTGCAAAGCATTTTGACGGTGTATTGGGAGCCAGCAGGGATGCAGTGGATAGAGGCTGGTTACCGTATCCCCATCAAGTTGGCCTAAGTGGAAAAACGATTTCGCCTAAATTATACCTTTGTGCGGGTATTTCAGGATCTATTCAGCACTTAGCAGGTATTAAAACCTCTGAATATATTGTTGCCATCAATCAAGATCAGGATGCAAATATATTCCAGTTGGCAGACTTTGGAATCGTGGGCAATCTTTTTGAGGTGATTCCAAAGCTTAACGCCAGGCTGGAAGCTTATAAGAAGGAGGGAAAATAAGATGAGATATAATCCCGTTACCATAGAAATTGTCGAGGAATTGAAACGGATCGCAGGACCGAAAAATGTATTTAGTGATGAAGAAAAAATGGAAGCTTATTCCCATGACGAAACCAATGCAGAAGAATATGGGCATATGCCGGAAGTTGTTGTAACACCTACAACGGCTGAAGAGATTGCAGCGGTCGTTAAGCTGGCAAACCGTGAATTGATTCCCATTACACCCCGTGGTGCCGGAAGTGGTCTTTCCGGTGGAGCAATACCCATCTTTGGTGGTATCCTTTTATCCGTTGAAAAAATGAATAAGGTTCTGGATATAGACTATGGAAATATGATGTTAACGGCTGAAACCGGTATTGTAACAAATGATATCAATGCATTGATTAAAGAAAAGGGCTTATTCTATGCCGGATATCCAATGAGTTTGGAAACCTGTTACTTAGGTGGTAATATTGCTGAAAATGCAGGTGGCGGTAGAGCCGTGAAATATGGTGTTACCGGACGATATATTATGGGAATGGAGCTTGTTACACCAACGGGAGAAATTGTACAGTTAGGCGGTAAGCTGTCTAAGGACGTTACCGGTTATGATTTAAAGCAATTAGTCATAGGTTCTGAAGGAACCTTGGGAATTGTAACAAAGGCGACCATCCGATTGACAGGCCTACCGACAGCAAAGTCCAACCTCCTTGTTCTATATAAGACACCAAAGGATGCCATTGATACAGTACCTGTTATCATGGCAAAAGGAACCATTCCAACCAGTATGGAATTTATGGATAAACTATCGGTTAAAACGGCTTGTGAATATTTAAATGAAAGCTTACCCTATGAGCAAGCCGGGGCCATGCTGTTAATTGAAATCGATGGAACAAATCAAGAACAGGTAGAATTAGATGCGGAGGCCATTGGCGATTTATGTATGGAAAATGGGGCCATAGAGGTCTATGTAGCTGACAACTATACAACCCAAGAAAGAATCTGGAGTGTCAGAAGGAATATTGCAGAAGCTTTCAAAGTCGTAAGTCCCATTCAAAGCTTAGAGGATATTGTGGTCCCAATAGCAGCTATTCCTGATATTATGCCGGAGTTGGACCGTATTTCCGAGAAGTATGATATAAAGATCCCATGTTATGGCCATGCCGGTGACGGCAACCTCCACGCTACCCTTGTGAAGAATCCCGAGCATACCTTAGAACATTGGCATGATATTGAACCAAAGGCATTAAGAGAACTATATGAAGTAACGAAGAAGCTGGGCGGCAAAATCAGCGGCGAGCATGGAATTGGTGTGAAACGTAAGCAGTACATGTTAGAAAATATGGATCCGGTTGAATTAAATTTAATGAAGGCCATAAAAAAAGCATGGGATCCAAATCATATTATGAACCCTGGTAAAATGTTTGATATGTAGAAAAGCCAGTTGAAGGTTGTAGGTTGAAAGTTAAGTGAAACCTCACTCTTCAATTTACGTATTAGTGTCTCTAGAATAGAATGTATTTTCTCTCGTAGAGAACGGCCCCCGTGCCGTTCCGCATAAATGAAACACCGTGAACCTATTAGAATATAATTTTTAAAGGGATACATAGAAAGGAGGAAATGTCTGTGTCGATTGTAAAAATACCTTATTCCAAGGGCTTCATTGACTTGGAAGTATCCGATAAAAATCTATTGGCTATATTGGAATCGAAAGCCCATCATTTTAAAACGAAATATGATCAAGCGACCATTGTGAAGAAGGCTTTAGAAAACCCAATGGGGTCACCTAGATTGAAGGACCTGGCCAAAGGGAAAAAGAACATTGTCATTATTACCAGTGACCATACAAGACCGGTACCCAGTAAAATCACAATGCCATTGCTGCTGGAGGAAATTAGAAGTGGAAATCCTGACGCTGAGATTACCATATTGATTGCAACGGGGTTTCACCGCTTGACAACTTCTGAAGAAATGGCCCAAAAATTTGGAGAAGAAATCGTCAAAAACGAAAAGCTTGTCAATCATGACTGTCGTGACGAAAGCAGCTTAGTCAATGTAGGAATATTGCCCTCCGGTGGACAATTAATCTTAAATAAATTGGCCATGGAAGCGGATCTATTAATTGCAGAAGGCTTTATTGAACCCCATTTCTTTGCCGGCTTCTCCGGTGGAAGGAAAAGTGTACTGCCTGGGGTTGCATCAGGAACGACCGTATTGGCCAACCACTGCTCCAAGTTTATCGCCAGTGAACATGCCAGAACTGGAATTTTAGAAGGAAATCCTATTCATAAAGATATGCTCTATGCTGCTGAAGCTGCCAACCTGGCTTTTATTTTAAATGTCGTTATTGATAGTGAAAAGAAAATTATCAATGCATTTGCAGGGGATAGCGTTGTCGCCCATGAAAATGGCTGTGAATTTGTTACCGGATTGGCAAGTGTCAAAGCGCAGCCGGCGGATATTGTCATAACTTCCAATGGCGGCTATCCACTAGATCAAAATATCTATCAATCTGTAAAAGGAATGACGGCGGCAGAGGCTACGGCAAAAGAAGACGGCGTTATTATTATCGCTGCTGCATGCAATGATGGACACGGCGGAAAAGCCTTTTATGAGACCTTCTTAGAAAACCCGACAGCACAGTCCATTATGGATAAAATTATGAAAATCCCCATGGAGAGCACGATTCCGGACCAGTGGGAGTCACAAATATTGGCAAGAATATTAATGAAGCATAAGGTAATCCTCGTTACCGATCAATGTGATCCGAAGATGGTAACCGACATGCATATGCTGCATGCCTACACCCTTGAGGAAGCATTAAAAATGGCTTATGAAATCAAGGGCGTGGATGTAGCGGTCACGGTTGTACCCGATGGCGTATCTGTAATCGTACAAAAGTGAAAATGTGAATGAAAAATAGCTTACAAAAATTCTGTGTATAGCACAAGTGTAGGGGCGCCCATTGGGCGTCCGCTTTGCTTTTTAACAGCAAATAAATAATAACCCTGCACTTACACAGCTTGTAATTCAGGTGATGCTAAAACACCAACTGAATTAAGTTTCTCTTTATCGATGAATGAACGTGAAAATATGATATACTATGAAGGGAATATACATTCTACTTACGTAAAAAATGCAAGATCATTTTTCGAAAGGAGTAACCATATGGATTTAAGTGTTTTGAATGACAAACAGAGAGAAGCTGTTTTACATACGGAAGGGCCACTGCTGATTTTGGCAGGGGCAGGATCGGGAAAGACGAGGGTTCTTACTCACAGAATTGCCTATATGATAGATCACCTGGGTGTTCATCCGGGACAAATTTTAGCCATTACCTTTACCAATAAGGCGGCCAAAGAGATGAAGGACCGGGTAGAAGATTTACTGGGAAGGTACACCGATGTATGGGTCAGTACTTTCCATTCTGCCTGTGTTCGGATTTTGAGATATGATATTGATAAAATCGGCTATACACGGGACTTTGTCATTTATGACAGCAGCGACCAGCAGACATTGATTAAGCAATGTCTAAAGGAATTGAATATTGATGATAAGCAGTATCCTCCTTCTTACATACAGAGCAAAATAGGACAAGCAAAGGATCAAATGCAGACACCGAAAAAATATTATGATTTTATTGGGAATGATACACACTTGATCCCAGCAGCCCAAGTTTATGAGTTGTATCAAAAAAAGCTGAAAAAGAATAATGCTTTGGATTTTGATGATCTAATCTTTAAAACTGTTGAGTTGTTCCGAGATCATCAGGAGGTTTTAAGCTACTATCAAAGTAAATTCCAGTACATTCTAGTGGACGAATATCAGGATACCAACAAATCACAGTATTCATTGATCCGAATGCTGGCAGCAAAGCATCGAAATCTCTGTGTTGTGGGAGATGATGATCAATGTATTCCGGAAGGTATGCAAATTCATACGCCTCTAGGGAATAAAAATATTGAAGCGTTAACCGAGGAGCAGCAAATAATTTGTGCTTCAGGACATAGCAATGTTATGATAGGTGCTATTGAAAAAACAATGAAAAAAGCTTATAAGGGTCTCCTTGTAAAGATAAAAACAAAGGCAGGAAAAGAAATAAAGGGAACACCGAATCACATTGGTTTTGCAAATATTAATCCTCAGCCTGGAATTTATTATGTATATCTAATGTATAAGAAGGGCTATGGCTATAGGATCGGTCAGACTCAAGGTGTGAGAAGTAGAAAAGGCGAAATCGTAAATGGACTAGCCGTTCGACTGAATCAAGAGCATGCGGACAAAATGTGGATTCTAAGCGTTTGTGAAAATAAAGAAGAAGCTATTTATTTAGAACAATTTCTTTCTACAAAATATGGTATACCCACAACAGTTTTTCATGCAAATGGAAGAAATATGGCTATGTCACAAACATATATTGATAGAATGTTCCGAGAACTCGATACAGAAAAGGCCGTTGTACAATTAATGAACGACCTGATCGTTTTTGAAGAATATCCACATCATATACCTAATGCAGTCATACGAGGTGGATCTACACGACGAGTTATTAATATGAATGCTTTTGGTGGAAGAAAAACAGGCAATGATTGTGGGTGGCATAGTCATAGGATTTGTCTAAATACTTCAGGTGAACAATTGAAAAGTGATTTGTCCCATGAGTTTCCCGTAAGAAGTGGACAAAGAAACACATGGAGAATTGAAACTGAGAGAAAGGAATATGATGAAGCTGTTGCCTATGTAAAAAAAATTCAGCAGTACGAAGAAACTTTAGAAATTGTAAATAAAGCTCGATTGACTGAAGAAAAAAGTTTCTATTATATGCCTTTAGCACATATGAAACCTACAATGAGTGTACCTATTTTAGAAAATGGTAGAATTGTAGAAGATATCATTGAAACTGTAGAATATGAAGAATATGAAGGATGGGTCTATGATTTATCCATACCGACCTATCGGCAATATATATGTGGTGGCGTAGTTGTTCATAATTCGATCTATGGTTGGAGAGGCGCAGATATTCGGAATATCCTCAGCTTTGAAGACGATTTTCCAAATGCCATGGTTGTAAAGCTGGAGCAGAATTACCGATCCATACAAAATGTATTGGATGCTGCCAATACTGTGATTAAGAATAATAAAGGACGTAAAAGTAAAAAGCTTTGGACAGCCAATAAGGAAGGCGATAAGATTGGTTACTATCGAGCCATGAATGAGCATGATGAAGGATTGTTTATCACAAATCAAATTGTGTCTATGGTGGAAACGGAAGGTAGAAACTACGCTGAGTTCGCCATTTTGTATAGAACCAATGCCCAATCCCGAGTTATAGAAGAAATGCTGTTAAAGGCAAATATCCCATATAAAATTATAGGTGGACATAAATTCTATGATAGAAAAGAAATTAAGGATATCATAGCTTATCTGCGATTGATCCAAAACCCTGTGGATGATATCAGTCTTAAAAGGGTACTCAATGTGCCCAAAAGAGGGATCGGTGATCGTACCATTGACCGTATGGAGGAATATGCACGACAGACGGGAGATAGTCTTTTCGGTGTCTTGTTGAATGATGATGCCATACAAGAATTCTCGAAAAAGGTTGTTACAGGTATTCGAGATTTTGTGCTGCTGATCAGCAAGTATGGACAGCAGAAGGAAGAAATCAGTGTAACCCAGCTCATTCGTAACGTGCTGGATGAGTCTGGATATCTAAAAGCTTTAGAAAATGAAAACACCATCGAAGCTACAACGAGAATTGAAAACCTACAGGAATTTATTTCCGTTGCCATGGAATTTGAAAGAAATTCGGAAGTTGCTACGTTGGAGGAGTTTTTGGCCAATATTTCTCTGATGAGTGACATCGATAATATGGAAGAAGAAGAGAATGCAGTGGTATTGATGACGCTGCATAGTGCAAAAGGCTTGGAGTTTCCTGTGGTATTTATGGCTGGTATGGAGGAAGGAATTTTCCCAAGCTCCAGATCGATTATAGAGGATGAAGATGTAGAGGAAGAGCGCAGGATCTGCTATGTGGGGATTACCAGGGCACGGGAAAAGTTATTTCTTACCCATGCACTTATCAGGACATTATACGGTAGAACTATGTATAATGGTGTATCCAGGTTCATAGATGAAATTGATGAGCATTTACTGGATAGGGATAAGGAAGAGGTAAAAAAAGCAGAGAGACAAGCTTTGGCACCGGCTCCGGGGATTTATAGAGGTGTCCCATTAAAAGAAGCAGCAAGACCCATGGAAGTGAAAGATACGGCTTCCATAAGACCAGGGGCGAAGGTTGCCCACGATAAGTTTGGGAAAGGGACGGTTATTTCCGTGAAGGGCAGTGGAGATACAGCGGAGCTGACGATTGCCTTTGACAGTGCAGGTATCAAAAAGCTGGTGTTTGGATACGCACCGATAAAGATTATGGGCTAGGAGTTAGCGAGTGGGTCGTAGGGGCGCCCATTGGGCGTCCGCAGAAAACGATAATACTATGTTTGCAGTGCCAAGGGGACTGTTCCATCGTTTTCCTTTTAGAAGCAATGGACGCGCAATGCGCGCCCCTACAGGAAACGATCGAACCGTTCCCATGACTCCGCTATAATAATATTAGCTAGTAGTTAACCAGTGTAGGGAACGGCCCCTGTGCCGTTCCGTTAAACTGCAATGATAATTTTTCAAACGTTGTATTTTTTGTGACAAATCTAGTGATATCATTACCCCACATACGGAACACCACGGGGGGGGTTCCCTACAGATTATATCTCATATATTTGATATCATATTGTTCACACATCTTTAGAGCTATAAGCCGAAAGGAGGATTATAATGAATAAAAAAGAGGCATCATTTAAAATAGATCAATTGAAGAAAGCCATCAATCATCACAACTATCGTTACTATGTACTGGATGATCCGGAAATCTCTGACTATGATTACGACATGATGATGAATGAATTAATAAAATTGGAACAAGAATACCCAGAATTTATTACTGCAGATTCGCCGACACAACGGGTAGGGGGACAGCCTTTGCCGTATTTTCAGCAGGTTGTGCACAGCGTACCAATGTTAAGTCTAGACAATTCGTACAGCCAAGAGGAATTGCGGGACTTCGACAAGCGAATTCGCAAAGCTATCGATGATGAAATCGAGTATGTTGTCGAATATAAAATTGACGGATTGTCGGTGGCTTTAAAATATGAAAAGGGTGTCTTTATACAGGGAGCCACAAGAGGAGATGGGTCCATTGGAGAGGATATTACCCAAAATCTGCGAACGATCAAGACGATTCCTTTAAAGCTCCAAAATGAATTGGATATTGAAGTAAGGGGAGAAGTGTTTATTTCCCGGGAAAAATTTGCAGAATTAAATAAAAAACAAGAAGAAAATGAAGAAACAATTTTTGCAAATCCTAGAAATGCAGCGGCTGGATCTCTGCGTCAGCTGGATTCCAGAATTACCGCGCAGCGACCCTTGGATATCTTTATTTTTAACATCCAGACCGTGGGAAGTATGGCACTGGGAACACATACAGAAGGATTAGACTATTTGAAAAAGCTGGGTTTTAAAACTTCACCTTATGAAGTGTGCAGAAATATTGATGAAGTCATACAAATATGCGAAAAGTGGCAGCAAAGAAGATTGGAACTTCCATTTGATATTGATGGTCTGGTAATTAAAATCAATGATCTTCAGCAAAGGGAAGAACTGGGTATGAAATCCAAAAGCCCACGATGGGCTATTGCTTACAAGTTTCCTGCAGAACAACAAAAAACAATGATTAAAGACATTACCGTTCAAGTGGGAAGGACCGGCGCCTTGACACCAACTGCTGAACTGGAGCCGGTTAGAGTTGCAGGTTCTGTCATTAGCCGCGCCACTTTGCACAATGAGGACTATATTCGAGAAAAAGATATTAAGATTGGTGATAAGGTCGTTATACAAAAAGCAGGAGATGTTATTCCTGAGGTTGTAAGGGTGTTGTTTGAAGAAAGAACGGGAGAAGAAATACCTTTTCTCATGCCAAAGACATGTCCGGTATGTCATGAAGAAACCATTAGACTGGAAGGCGAGGCAGTAACCCGATGTATAAATGCAGCATGTCCGGCCCAACTTCAAAGAGGAATTATTCACTTCGTTTCAAGGGATGCCATGAACATCGACGGGCTCGGCGAGTCCATTGTAACATTGCTGTTGGAACATAACCTCATTCAGGATGTGGCAGATCTATATTATTTAAAGAAGGAAAATATTGTTCCCTTAGAGAGAATGGGGGAAAAATCAGCTCAAAATCTTATAGAAGCTATCGAGAAATCGAAGGGCAACGATTTGAATCGATTAATTTTTGGTCTTGGTATCAAACTTGTAGGGGCAAGGGCAGCTCAGCTGCTGGCAAAAGCATTTGGAGACATGGAAAGATTTATGCAAGCAACCTTTGAAGAGATCACTGCTATCCCTGAGATCGGCAATAAGATGGCGGAGAGCATCATTGCATTTTTCGCAGAGGATAAAAACCTGGAGGTTATTGGAAAGCTAAAAAATGCCGGCGTGAATATGCAGTCTCAAAAAAGGGAAGGTGCACAAAATGGTTCCTTGAAATTTCAAGGTCTAACTTTCGTCGTAACAGGAACCCTGGAGCGTTATTCTAGAAATGAAGCGAAAGAGAGGATAGAAGCCCTTGGCGGCAGAGTTTCGGGGAGTGTCAGTAAGAAAACAGATTATGTTCTTGCAGGTGCTGAGGCTGGTTCCAAGCTGGATAAAGCACAGGAACTAGGTATTAAAGTGATTGATGAGGAGACCTTTAACAATATGCTTAATGAGTAAAAGCACATAAAAAGCAAGGATTGAAGATGTCATGGATTGTTGGTGGCATCTTCTTTTTGTATCGCTATAAAAACTGTTGTTGACGAATATATTAAAATATACAAACAAATGAAAGGAACACACATCATAATTTCATGAGAAATACAGGGATAAAAGGACAACAAAAATTCAAAATGAGACAATGTTATGAATAAACATACATAAAAATTATAATATTTCACAATGCGAAAGATACGGGACCCGTAACAACGGAGTTTGTCGATGGATTACAAATGAGGAATTTGTTTGCGAAATTATTAAGAAAACTTAATGAATAATTTTGCATTTTTCCCTTAAATTTTTTGTCAAACGAGGTATAATGATACATTATTATCCTAAATCTAAAAATCAAAAATCATAAGAAAATTCTACAAAGTATAACAAATATTTAACTTTTTTTTTACATATAAAAAAAGTTAACAACTAGCAAGATTAAGTAATGCCAAAGAACTCAGCAATTATTACAAATTCTTAAATTAACAATTACGGCAAAAACGTTGAATCTCGTATTAAATTCCTCTATGATGAGAATAACAGTTCAAAGAAAATTTGATTAAACAAAATTATCTGAAAAATGAATCAAATAAATGGGTGAGCAATAGGACATTCAATCATCTGGAATAATTTATTTATGATTGATTTCTATACAAATGAAATGACCTGATTGCTCGTAATTGAGGAGGTGTATGAGAGGTCATTTATCTTTTATCTGTTTGATTGTTATTATTTGAAAGGAGTGTGAATGTTATGGGAAGATTTCTAGCTAATAGGATTGTGTCAATGTTTATCACGTTATTTTTAATTACAACCATAACCTTTTTTCTAATGCATGCCATTCCCGGTGGCCCTTTTACTAGAGAGAAAGCGTTACCACCGGCTGTAATTAAAGCTTTAGAGGCAAAATATAATCTAGACCAGCCATTATGGAAGCAGTATGTTGATTATATCGTAGGCGTTGCAAAATTCGATTTGGGACCATCCTTCCAAAGGGTAGGTATAACCGTTAATCAGTTAATCAGAGAAGGTTTCCCTGTATCGGCAAAAGTTGGGGGATGGGCAATTCTGGTTGTTATTCTTGTGGGAGTGCCGATCGGCGTCATATCAGCCCTGAAACAAAATACGTGGATTGACCAGGTTGTGAGATTGATTGCGACGGTAGGTGTCACGATACCAAACTTTGTTATGGGTACGATTATCATCTTTATTTTCAGTGCAAAGCTTGGCTGGCTGCCGTCCTTTGGTATAAAGAGTGCAAAGCACTACATTGGACCGGTCATCGCATTATCCGGTTTCTCGCTGTCCTTCGTGGCCCGGTTAACTCGCTCCAGTATGTTGGAGGTATTGCAGCAGGATTACATTCGTACAGCCAGAGCGAAAGGGCTGTCAGAACTTGTGGTTATTGGAAAGCATGCGCTGAAAAATGCATTGATTCCTGTTGTAACGTATATTGGACCTACGGTTGCAGTAATTCTAACAGGTTCCTTTGTTACAGAAAGAATCTTTGCCATTCCCGGTATGGGCAAGCACTTCGTAGAGAGTGTAGGTAACAGAGACTATACAGTACTTATGGGTATGACCATATTTTATGCACTTTTCCTAGTAGTCATGATCTTAATCGTAGATATTATTTACGGATTTATCGATCCAAGAATCAAAGTTGGGGAGTAGAAGGGGGTTGGAACAATGGTAGAAATCAACAAGATACCACAGGACATGTGGGAATCAATATCTAATGAAGACAGAGATAAAGAAAAAATTGTTCGACCAAGTATGACCTACTGGCAGGATGCTTGGAGAAGATTAAAGCAAAATAAAACAGCTATGCTGGGCTTGATTGTCATTGCACTTTTATTTGCCATAGCGATTGTGGGACCATGGCTTTCATCCACCACATACTCTGATCAGGATCTTATGCGTGCCAATGAAGGTCCTAGTGCAGAGCACTGGTTCGGTACAGATGCCCATGGTAGAGACTTATTTATCAGAGTATTGTATGGTGCCCGTATTTCTCTACTCGTTGCGGTTGTAGCAACAGTGGTTAACTTCTTTATCGGCGTTCTATATGGTGGAATTGCCGGATATATGGGTGGTAAGGTTGATAATATCATGATGCGTATTGTAGATATTATCTATACAATTCCGTTGGTATTATACGCCATTATTTTGATGGTCGTTATCGGAGCTGGTTTAAAGAGTATTATTATTACATTGGGTACGATTTATTGGGTAACGATGGCCCGTCTTGTAAGGGGGCAGATTTTAAGTTTAAAAGAACAGGAATTTGTATTGGCGGCTAGAACTTTAGGCGCAAGTACTTGGAGAATATTGATTCGTCACTTAATACCAAATGCAATGGGTCCCATCATTGTTGCGATTACGATGATGATACCTGGCGCAATTTTTACAGAGTCCTTCTTAAGCTTTATCGGACTTGGCGTTTCTGCACCGATGGCTTCGTGGGGATCCCTTGCCAGTGATGCGTTGGGTGGATTGCGTTCCTATCCATACCAATTATTCTTCCCGGCAGCGGCAATCTGTATTACAATGTTGGCATTTAACTTCCTAGGTGATGGTTTAAGAGATGCTCTTGACCCACGTTTGCGTAAGTAGAAAAGGGGTGACGATGATGAGTAATGAAAGAATTCTTGAAGTAAAGAACCTGAAAACCTCTTTCTTTACCCATGTGGGTGAAGTAAAGGCCATCAGGGGTGTAAGCTTCGGGTTAGATAAAGGTGAAGCTATCGGAATTGTGGGTGAGTCAGGTAGTGGTAAGAGTGTTACGTCCATGTCTATCATGAAACTGCTTCAATATCCTGGTAAGATTGTTGAAGGCGAAGTTTTCTTTAAAGGTGAAAATCTTGTAAACAAATCAGAAAAAGAGATGCAAACCATCCGCGGTAATGAAATTGCCATGATTTTTCAAGACCCTATGACTTCGCTAAATCCTGTTTATACAGTGGGCGATCAGATTATGGAAGCCCTGCGAAAACACCAAGGACTCAGCAAAAAAGATGCAAAAGAGAAAGCCATTGAGATGCTTCGACTGGTGGGTATTCCTTCACCAGAAAAACGGGTGGATAATTATCCCCACGAATTTAGCGGTGGTATGAGACAAAGAGGGATGATTGCCATGGCGTTGTCCTGTGAACCCAGTTTGCTGATTGCTGATGAACCGACAACTGCCCTGGATGTTACGATTCAGGCTCAGATATTGGAATTAATGAAGGATTTAAAAGAAAAAATCAATACATCCATTATATTGATTACCCACGATCTTGGTGTAGTTGCCGATGTATGCAGCAGAATTGTTGTTATGTATGGCGGGCTAATTATGGAAGAAGGATCAACCCATGATATTTTCTATAATCCAAAGCATCCATATACATGGGGATTATTAAAGTCTATACCACGATTAGACTTAGGTGGCAAAAAACGACTTGTACCCATCGAAGGTACGCCTCCCGACTTGCTGCATCCGCCAAAAGGCTGTCCTTTTGCGGCCAGATGTCCTTATGCAATGAAGATTTGTCAGGAAGCTATGCCTCAATATTATGAAACCGGCAATAATCACCGTTCAGCCTGTTGGCTGTTGGATAAGAATGCTCCTCACGTGGAAGTAGACACAGGTGTGCAAAGGGGGAGAGTATAATGAGCAAGAAAAATAATGAAGTTTTAATTGAAGTAAAAAATTTAAAAAAGTTTTTCCCGGTCCGTAAAGGCTTTCTTGGAGGAGAAACACAATATGTAAAAGCCGTTAATGATGTAAGCTTTTACATCCGTAAGGGAGAAACCTTAGGCTTAGTGGGTGAATCCGGATGTGGGAAATCAACGACCGGAAGGACCGTTATCAGACTTTATAAGCCTACAGGCGGAGAAATTATCTATGATGGTGCAGAATTGGGAATGATGAACGATAGAGAACTTCTTCCTTTCAGAAAAAAGATGCAGATGATTTTCCAGGACCCATATGCATCCCTGAACTCTCGTATGACCGTAGGCGATATCATTGGAGAACCTCTGGATATCCATGGTCTTGCTTCCGGAAAGGAAAGACTGGAAATTATTCACGATCTTTTGCATAGAGTCGGTTTGGCGCCGGACCATGCTGTAAGATATCCCCATGAGTTCAGTGGTGGACAGAGACAGCGTATTGGTATCGCAAGGGCATTAGCCGTGCAGCCGGAGTTTATTATCTGTGATGAGCCAATTTCAGCGCTCGACGTATCTATTCAGGCACAGGTTGTCAATATGTTGGAAGACTTGCAAAGTGAGTTAGGTCTGACGTATTTGTTTATTGCCCATGACCTTTCCATGGTACGACATATTTCCGATAGAGTTGGTGTTATGTATCTTGGTAAGCTTGTTGAAATAGCCGATCGAGATGAATTATATGATAAGCCGGTTCATCCGTACACCCAGGCATTGTTATCAGCAATTCCAATTCCTGATCCGGATGTAGCCCAAGCAAAAAATAGAATCATCCTCGAAGGGGATGTACCAAGTCCGATCAATCCGCCTTCAGGCTGTCCTTTTAGAACAAGATGTCAATATGCTATGCCAAAATGTGCTGAAGTGGAACCAGAATTGAAGGAAATTGCTCCTGATCATATGGCAGCATGCCATCTGTTATAGAATTTAATAGAGGTTAGAAGTTAGGGAGAGAAGTAGGGGCGAACAGTGTTCGCCCGCTAACCCTTTCAGATAGAAATTAACTATTTTTGTAAATCCATTCTAAAAATTTTGCATGTAAAAAATTTTATATGAAAATATAAATTATGAAGGATTTTTCTGACAAGTATCGAATATTAATAAATTAGGCGTGGAAATGCCATATATTTTTCACAAAAATTGTCAGAGTATTCTCTATCATTACAGTCCGGTAACAAATTTTTATTAGCTTGTTAATAAAAAGTAAATATATTCAAAAAATATTAAGGAGGTGATTTCGGGGAATATTATCGTGTATAAGTATTCTTAATTCGTATCTTTTAAATTTATGGGAGGGGATTTAATTGTTTAAAAAGAGTTTAGCATTAATGGTAATTGTTGCTCTTGTATTATCAGCATTCGTTGGCTGTGGCCCGAAAGCGCCTGAGCAACCTGCAGAACAAGCTCCAGCAGCTGAGCAAGTATTAAGATATAATCTAGGTGGAGATCCAAAAACCATTGACCCACAATTGAACTCCGCTAATGACGGCGGTAACATCATCAACAATATGTATGAAGGTTTGATGAGAGAAGTAGGTGGAAAATTAGAGCCAGCTATGGCAGAAAGCTATACTGTATCTGATGATGGCTTAACGTACACATTCAAGTTAAGAGATGCTAAATGGTCAGATGGCCAGCCTGTTACAGCAGGTGATTTCGAATATTCATGGAAGAGAGCATTAGATCCTGCGGTTGCTTCCGAGTATGCATTCCAAATGTATTATATTGAAGGTGCCCAAGCTTTCAATGAAGGTACAGGAAGTCTGGATGCTGTGGCAGTAAAAGCTGTTGATGACAAGACATTAGAAGTTAAGTTGGTGGGACCTACGCCATATTTCTTAGACTTAACAGCATTCTATACTTTCTTGCCAACAAGAAAAGATGTTGTTGATAAAGATCCAGAAGGATGGGCAAAAAATCCTGAGTTAGCTGTATCTAACGGACCTTTCAAATTGGCTGAGTATGCAGTTGGCGATAAGATTGTTCTTGTGAAGAATGAAAACTACTGGAAAGCTGACCAAACAAAGGTTGATAAAATTGAAGCTTCTATGATCGTTGAAGAATCAACGATTTTAACAGCATATGAATCAGATGAATTAGATGTTATTGATCTAGTACCGGTACAAGAAATCCCAAGATTAGAAAAAGAAGATCCAACATTTATGAATTTACCATTAATCGGTACTTACTACTATATCTTTAATGTAACAAAAGCGCCTACAGATGATGTAAGAGTAAGAAAGGCATTAACAATGGCTATCGATAGAACAGCCATCGTTGAGAAGATTACAAAGGGTGGACAGTTACCTGCAACAGGCTTTGTACCTCCAGGATTAAAAGATGCTGATGGTAAAGAATTTAGAAGTGTCGGTGGAGACTATGGTATCGATCCAAAGGCTGCACAAGTTGAAGAAGCAAAAGCTTTATTAGCTGAAGCTGGATATCCTGATGGTCAAGGATTCCCAACACTTGAAGTTTTATATAACACAAATGAAGCGCATAAAGCTATCGCGGAAGCAATCCAAGAGATGTGGAAGCAAAATCTTGGTATTAACGTAACACTTCAAAATCAAGAGTGGGCTGTATTCCAAGATACAAGACATCAAGGAAACTTCTCCGTTGCGAGAGCAGGTTGGTTAGGAGACTATCCAGACCCAATGACTATGCTTGACCTTTGGACTTCTTATTCTGGCAACAATGATGCTCAGTGGAAGGTTGAAGCATATGACAAATTAATCGAAGAATCTAAAACAAAGTCTGGAAAAGAGAGATTTGATTTGTTATATCAGGCTGAAAAAATGATGATGGATGAAATGATCGTTATGCCAATTTACTACTATACAGACCAAATCATGGTTAAAGAAAGAGTAAAAGGCTTCGAAAGAACTACCATGGGACATATGTACTTTGGTAAAGTATCCATTGAAGAATAGTATTTTTTAAAAGATGGTGCACTGGCACCATCTTTTTTTCTGCTTTGGATCATGTCTTGATGTCCTACTGGTCGGTGACGCAGATTCCGTGAAAAATGATGCTTTCCAGCTTTTCAATTAGTCTGTTGACGGTCATCACTTGTAAATCATGTTTGCTTAAAAAATCAAAATCCATCAGACCTTTTATTGTACTGTGAATCATAAGCATGAGCACATCAATATCTATATTTCTCCTTATAATGCCAGCCGCAATTCCCTCGCTGATTAGCTGTCGAAACAGTTCTTGCTTAAATAAGAATAGGCTATCGATTTTTTTCCACTCATCAGGGAAACTTTTTCGCAGCTCGTCAATGACAAATAGAGGAATCGTATACTCATAATAATTTAGCAGCACAGCCTTTAGTTTATCTCTCAAATTCTTTTCTAAGGCGATTCTTTCCAGTGTGCATTCCTTATCCTTGTGTATGTGCTGGTCAATGATTACGCTGATGATTTCGTCCTTGCTTTGGAAATGTTTATAAATTGTTTTTTTGCTGATACCCAGTTGACTGCAAATATCGTCTACGGTGAAGCCCCTAACGCCATAACGTAGTACAAGATTCCTTGATACATCAATAATTCTGTCTTTCAAAGCAACCTCCCTCTAGAAACCGATAAATTTCTATTAGTTTCCATTTCGTTATATAATATCTTTCTTACCCTTACAATAAAGATTTTTCCACAATCATTTAACGAAAAAATAATAGTTAAGCTGAAAAGCAGACTTTGAGAGCCTGTCCATCGACAAAATGTTTATGCCATTATAGTTCTTATTATAGAAAAAAAAAGAATTCATTGAAATGGTTATTGATGAAATTGTTACAAAATTATAAAGAAACATTTAAATTTCGCAAACAATTATTTTCCTTTATTGTAAATGTTTTGAATATATAATAAAATAGTGAAGAATATGATAACTTACTGAAGGAATCAAAATAATTAAGAGGTAAAAAAAGATTTGAAAAGCTATACGCAGCAGAAAAGTTGATGATGGATGATATGATTGTTATTCCAGTCTATCATTACGTAGAAAAATTAATGATTAAAGAGCATGTTAAAAACATTAAAATGGTCGGGATGGGCCACTGGTGGCTTGGATTTGGTGATATTCAAAAATAGGTTTTCACTATGTATAGGATGGTACGGCAGTGCCATCCTTTTACCTATTCCGACAGCTTTTCTTCTGCTTTTAAATTTTCTCTTATTTTAGCTTGGTAGTAGACGCACTGAGGGTGGGGTGTAGACGATACAATGCTGACATGAGTAAGGGTACACTTGCCGTCGTTCTCGAAAAAACAATCCAAGGAACAGTTGATATTTGTCATTTCGATCGCCTCCTATGATTAGTATTTGAGTAAATGTAAATATCATGACATGAAAAATATGTATGAAACTGTGAAACACGTTTTTTGTTATTATGGATAATCGTATAGATTTTACAAAAATTCATAACCTATAATGAAGCATAGTTTTTTTGAATAAAAAAGACTTGACGGTAAAGCGACAAATCTTTAAACTTGCCGATACACGATACACGATACACGGATATATGGCGGTGATGATATGTTTTTTCCTGATTATGAACAAACAGGGGTTGTTTATCATATTGTAAGCATTATTGATCTGGAGGATGTATTAAGCCAAGGTATACGATATAATGATAAAATTACATACAAATCAAAATACCATAAATTCCATAGGATGATCGATTCATTAAAGACCAAGCATATTCCGGAATGGGTTATTCGAGAGAAATCAATTTTTGCCAGTTTTAATTATCCAAAAGACCATAAGTTCCATTCTCATACAGCTATACTTGCTATAAAAATAGATCCGGATCGCTGCTGGGTAGCCAATGAAAACTGTGCAAATCAGGTGTACGAGCCTTTTATACTTGAAAGAATTGATTATTTTTGCCAGTGCAGCAGATATCTTGAAAAAGAAGGAAAGGAGTTACTTTTAAAATATTGGGACACATCTTTAAGCTTTCGAGAAAATTTGCTTCGTCGACTGGATAAGAAAAAGGGATATGATGCAGAAGTTTTGATCCAACATGATATCCCGCCAGAAAACATACAATTATTGTCTATTATTTCAGACCATCGAATGATGGATGTACACTCGTGGATAGAAAGATTTTGCAAATGACAGAAAGCTATCTTCTAATCATCTTCATTTTCATCAAATACAAAGTCTGCAAATGGAGAGATAAAATTTGTATCATCTTGCTCCGTATCAATAGTATCCATATTTGACAGGGACAGCATTGCCAAGCTTGTTCTAAGGGCATACTTTGCTTCATAGTTTTTTATATCTAACATGATTTTATCTTTCTTTGGATAAAGCTTGAAGCCTTTCACAAGCACACAACTGTTTTCATTGCTTCTCATCAGAGAAGGATCAAATACATCCAGCTTTGATGGCTCAGAGCGAAAGAGATTTAGAGAGATATAAGGGGGCGCAATTTGCAAGCCGGACATGTTGATACTGGCATCAAAATAAGCACAGATCTGATTGGATAAAAGCCCTTTATTTTTCTTATGATTTTCTGACGTATACAAAGCATGTAATCCATTCAAAAAAGTGCCTATGTCCTTAGTGGATACTTTTATTTTCTTTTTTTTCTGGCTCTGAAAAAGATGGGTTTCATGATTCCAGGTATGATTTAGCATACGATATATTTTTCTGGCAGTATCAAGAAAGGCCTCGTACTGGGTATATTCATAACCCTTTACTAAGGCTTCTATGGCCTTGGCGTGGGTAGAGGTGGAGGTTTCCTTATCTCCATACCTTTCACTGCTTAGTTTGCCTGTGCCCAATTCTCTTGAACAGATTTCCGCACAAAGGGTTGCAGTGAAGTCATGTTCCACTGTGGTATTATCAAAGATTGTCATGGTGTCGATAACATAGGGAACGACGTTAACTAAATCCCGTGTCTTTAGTCCGTAAAATTTCTCCTTTGATACAAGAATATACTCCATTAACTGCTGAGACAATTCTTGAAAGAAGCGTGCCAAATCAGCATCAAAATAGTTTTCATAGACATTTTCGGCACTTAATACTTGATATAGATTGGCATAGGCTGCCATCATATAAACCTGATCCTGCAAGCTGACCTCCTTTTTTTTCTCTTCTAATGTAACATCGACAGATGATGCGGACTTATCTTTTTTCGCTATGAAAAATCCTTGTGCATTTCTTAAAGATTCATGACAGAATTTCCCCTGCTCAACGGCTAAATACATAAATAACATTCCTATGTACTTTTCCTTATCAGAGGCTGGTGCGTCGATGCTTTCAAGGCCCTTATGATGGAGGTGTTTTGCCAGCCCGATTTCATTCATAATCAAGAAAGCCTGATTTTCCGGCAGCAGTGTTTTCTTAAAGGTGCTTTCATCCCAATTGGATATTTCTTTATCTCCTTCATCATTTTCATTTGATAGAAAGACCGGAATACCCTTCGTATAAATGGCTTTTAATGGTGTAATCTTATTAAAAAAATCTGATTTTTCCTGTATTGATGAAGATTTTAGTTTGTCTTTAAATGAGGAAAGCGTATCTTCAGGAATATTTATCTTAATTCCCATCCCAGACAGTAGGGAAAGGGAATACGTATTTGAGAAGGCATAATTGATAGATTGCTTTGTCATTTTACTTATGGAAAGGGTTCCGTATTCTTCAGAGAAAGGATCATAAATCATTCTTCTCACCAACCTTTTTATTTTCATCTATATCTATAGATATGCAATAATGTCGGAAAACTTCCTTTGAAAGTATAAAGTTTGAAAAAATTAAGGTATAATAAATATACATCTGTGTGCTGATGGGATTTTAAATATGTGAAGTATTTTAGACGGAAGGATAGGTTGCTATCGGGTTAAACGTTAGAAGTTAGGGCTAGAGGTGTGCATGTCAATCTTTGTGGTCTATAAGATTTAAATACTTATAAGGTAGACCCTAAAACGTCTAACGTCTAACTTCTAACCAAATAGTAGTCTATTCTTCATAAGAGAAGATGGATAAATGATTACATAGCTTTACGCATATATTTATACAGAAGGGGAGTAGAACGAAGATGAAAGCTGGGAAACTGGACACAAGCTTATTAAAAAAAATTGTGTTTGAAAATATTACGTATCATAGAGATGAAGTATTGATTAGACCGGGTGTGGGTGAAGACTGTGCAGTCGTAGACTTCGGAGAATATGCTTGTGTGCTGTCTACAGACCCTATAACCGGTGCTGCTAACGAAGTAGGTCGCTTAGCCGTACATATATCTTGTAATGATATTGCCAGCAATGGTGTTGCACCCATGGGGTTAA
Organism: Bacillota bacterium; assembly: GCA_049324315.1. GTDB lineage: Bacteria > Bacillota > Clostridia > Peptostreptococcales > Thermotaleaceae > JBMOKU01. The sequence continues at coordinate 53,191 of JBMOKU010000009.1, forward strand.
TGATGACCATTATGGCGCCTATCGGGACAACTGCTGAAGAAATCAATGAAGTTATGAAACAGGCAGGTGAGACAGCTGCAGCGCTGAATGTAGAAATCATAGGGGGACATACGGAAATCACCCCCGCAGTTAACCGTATTGTGGTATCTGTTACAGCGCTGGGGAGAATGAAAAAGGAGCAGTTGGTAAAAACCAGTGGTGCATGCATCGGTGATCATATCATATTGACGAAATCAGCTGGTCTTGAAGGTACATCCATTCTTGCTTTTGACTTTGAAAATAAATTAAAGGAAGTTGTTGGTGAAGAAATCATTCAGAATGCCAAGAAAATGATGGAGCAAATCAGCGTTATTGAAGAAGGTGTTATCGGAGGCGAAGTCGGAGCTACCAGTATGCATGATGTGACCGAGGGCGGTGTTTTAGGAGCTGTTTGGGAGCTCTGTGAGGCTTCAGCAGTGGGTGCACGGCTTTACATGGAAAGGGTACCTATCGCCAAGGAAACGGATGCAGTGTGTCGTTTTTTTGATATTGATCCCTTAAAACTTATATCCAGCGGATGTATGATTATGACCATTCCAAAGGAAAAAGAGAAGATTTTGTTGAAACGATTAGAAGACAAAGGGATTAAAGCCAGTATAATCGGTGAAATAACAGAAGGCGGAAGATACTTAGTAGATGGACTACATGAAATAGAGATACTGCCGCCGGAAAGTGATGAATTATATAAGGTACTATAGAGACTGGGCACAAAGTCTGATCTTTATTTTCATTATGAGGTAACTTACGAAAAACTTCAATGACTCATATGGCTGTAGGGGCGAACATTGTTCGCCCGCTTTATTTTTGTCGGATATATGATACAAGATTACAACTCGGTTACATTTCATGAATAAAGGTTGACATAAGATTTTAGCAAATGATATAAATAAATTGTAGGGCAAGATGCTGTCGAATGACGTAGAAAGGCGATCATTCCGCTTTCGATTTTGTATTTATTTGTCGAAGGAAATGTTTTTTCGCTGTATTTGTTTTTCGACTGCAGACGGTATGTAAGTACAAAATAGGGGGAAAAAATATGAAAAGAGTCACGGCATTATTGTTGGTAATTGTTCTCATCCTATCCTCAAATATCACTGTTTTTGCGGTAAAGAAGGATAATGGGGCTATTCAGTTGATGGACAACAAAGCTCAGAAGAAAATCAGTGCTGTCGCAGTGAATTTGATGGTTGCCGGTGAAGACGTAGTTTCGGATGTACCGACTGTGTTGGTTAATAATCGTACGCTCGTACCTATTCGTTATGTAGTGGAGAATATGGGAATTCAAGCGGAGATCGAGTGGAATCAAAGTACATATGAAGCAACGATCCGCACAGAGGACAAAACAATTGTGTTGAAAATTGACAGTGATACGGCCGTCGTAAATGGAAAGACAATGAAATTGCCCGATGGTGTTCCAGCGAAGCTTTTGGGCTATAATGGTAATGACAGAACAATGGTACCCCTAAGATTTGTGAGTGAACAGTTAGGCATGGATGTGTTTTGGAATGGGCAAACCCAGACAGCCATTGTAGATTTGCCGAAGCAAGAGATCACAGGCATTTCCTTTGATGCCTCCGGGTTGACACCTAAAATTGAAATACATACCACTGGTCAAATTAATATGATACCTACCTACGTTCAATACAATAATACGAATAAGCTGGTTATCGATATCCCCAATGCGCTGCTAAATGTAACAGATCCAACCATCATTGAATCAACCGGAACTGTAAAAAAATCCATTGGTGAAAAAGGTATAACCGCGGTAAGGGCGGCCAGATTTGAAGCTGATCCTAGAGATGTCAGCAGGATCGTGGTGGATTTAGAATCTAAAAAAGATTATAATGTTGTATTTAATGCTGAACAAAACAAAATTGAAATACAATTCTTAAACAATGTAAAAAAGATAGACGTAGAGCAGATTAATAGTGTAGAGGCAGTGGTTATTCAAACCGATGAAGAACCCGTTTATAATGTTATTTCTCTTGGTAATAGGGTAGTTGTAGATATCTTGAATGCCCAGCTTCAGACAAGTCAACGGGAAATACCTGTTTCTAGAGGCGGCGTCAAGCAAATAAGAACAGCGCCCTTTGCTCCGGATAATAATTATAATGAGAATGATAAAATCGTACGCGTTGTTTTAGATCTGGAAGATTGGATGAAAGCAGAAGATATTTTTATTGAAAGTGATGGAAATAACGTACTTGCCTACTTCAGCGGCAGTCCATTAAAAGGTATTGCTTATGAAAAGCAGAAGTTTAACCAATCCTATTTGCAGCTTTCCTTAACGGAGCAGGGAAATTATTTCAGTGATTATAATCGTGACAGCAGAGAGTTAACCGTAGTTGTTGAAAAAGAAAAATCAGAATTGAGAGAGACGGCTTGGAATGTAATGGACAATGTAGTTGAATCAATCAAGATAGATGATAGCCGTGACAGCGAATACAACTACATTACCATGAAGCTTGCTAAGGGAACTGAATATACTGAGCAAAACAAGAACAACCTAGCGACAGCATTTGGATTCTTATTTATTAACAAAAGCATGGAGCAATCAAAGTTTGTGGGACAGAAGATCGTCATCGACCCTGGCCATGGAGACAAAGACCCGGGCGCCATCAGTACCAATCTGAAATTGAAAGAAAAAGATCTCAATCTGGATGTATCCAAAAGATTGGCCAAGCTCCTAGAGAATGCAGGATTTACCGTGGTGATGACGCGTAAAGATGATACCTTTGTGGACCTATATGGCAGATCAGATATAGCAAATAACCTTGGAGCTGATGCATTTGTCAGTGTGCATTTTAACGCATTACCTACAAAAACGGATATGAATGGCATTGAGATGCTTTATAACGGCAGTGATCCACAGAAAGACAGCGAGAATTTTGCCCGTGTTATGCTTCAAGAAGTAGTGAAAGAACTTAAGGCCACTGACAGAGGGATTATTGAGCGACCGAATCTGGTGGTTATTCGAGAAACAAAGATGCCTGCTGTATTGGCTGAAATGGGATATCTGACCAACAGCTATGAAGAATCACTGATATCGACAGATGAGTACCGTCAAAAATGTGCCCAGGCATTGTTTAATGGTATAACCAGGTATTTTGAAGAAGTGATATTAAAGTAGATAAAAAGATGCGAGGAATCGCATCTTTTTTGTTTATTTCTTATACAGAAATGATAATATTATATTATTGAGAAATTTGAGGAGGGAACTAAAATGGAATTTTTAGTAGGTTACTTGATTATTTTTTCAGCGAGAGTACTGGATGTATCGATTTCTGTTGTTCGTACACTTTTGATGGTAAGGGGTAAAAAATTTCAGGCTGCAGCCTTAGGTGCGGTAGAAGTGTTCATATATATAACGATTCTGACAAAGATTATGGGACAATTAAATAATATCGGAAACTTGATAGCTTATTCCCTTGGATTTGGAACAGGACAAATTGTGGGCATTTTTATTGAACAGAAGATGGCTTTAGGCGATGTTTCCGTGCAGATTATTACCAAGGAAGATGAAAGTCATCTTGTGGAGACTTTGAGAGATGAAGGTTTTGGCGTAACCGTTGTTCAAGGATATGGCAGGGATGGCATCAAGCATATTTTGAACATCGTGTTAAAAAGAACGATGCTGCCAAGAGTATATGAAATCATGCAAGAACATGACAAAGAGGCATTTATTACAGTCTTAGACACAAAGAGTATCCGAGGAGGATATATGCAGCGTTTGAAAAGGAAATAAGGTTTTTAAATGTTTTAGACATAGTTTGCCTCCCTCACTAATATAATTTTATAAAGAATATAGTTGGGGGGTTAAGTAATGAAAAGCAGTAAAGTTATTGCATTGATTTTGGTACTGTGTATGATAATAAGCCTTTCCGCATGTCAAAACCCGATTAGCATGGTAAAAGGCTTGTTTAATGATGACGAAGCCGCTTCCAGTATTATTGAAAGCGATGAAGATACGAATGGCGATGTTCAGTTAAGAGATACTGTATTATACTATAAAGATGATAAAGGCTATTTAATTCCCGTGATGAGAAAAATCCCGTGGACTGAGGGAATAGGAAAAGCTGCCCTAAGCAATCTGATTGATAGTCCTACAAATAGGAAGGATGTTGAAGGAATCGGGCTGCTTCCTATACTGCCAGCTGCCACACAGATCAGAGGAATGTCTATTGATAATGGATTCTGTAAAGTAGATTTTTCATCGGATATTCTAAATACAAACAGTCAGCAGGAAGAGGAAGCAATGGTAAAAGGTATCGTGTATACCCTGACAGAATTTGTGACCATCGACCAGGTGCAGCTCATGGTTGAGGGTAAAAAAGTGGATGCCCTCACCTATGGTACACAGGTATCTCAGCCTATGGCAAGGGATAACATTAACTATGCCAGTGCAGCCCCCAGCGGGGATAAGGTTGTAGTGTATTTTGAGGGCACTACAAATGGCCTTGAAACCTACTTTGTACCTGTCACAAAAGCAGTAGAAAAGAAAGATGGTACACCTGTCAATATGCTGGATGCGCTGGATACCTTGGTTGAAGGCCCGCCAGAAGGTTCGGGATTATACAGCCAGATACCAAAAGGCACACAAGTACTTAGCGTAGACATAAACAATGGAATCGCATATATTAACTTGAATGAGGAAGTCATGGATATTGTAGAAAATAAGGAAGTCTCAGACAGTATCGTTAAGTCCTTTGCATTAACTGTTAAAGAGCAATATCAGGACATTGCAGGAGTGAAGATTCTTGTAAACGGAAAAGAAACAGAATTAGGGTCCGTAAGCAAAGAAGAGCCTGCGGCGGTACCTACTTTTGCAAATCAATATTAAGACCAGTATATAGATATAAGCTTATAGAACAGAATGTATTATCTTTTGTAGGGAACGACGCCCTCGTCGTTCCGAGAAAATTAAATACCACTCTAAAAGCGTAAACCTATAAGCACCTGTATTTATACGGGTGCTTTCTCTTTGGATATGGTAAATAATTGAACAAGGAAAGGGATACAATAATGAAGGATGTAATCTATGCTATAATATGGTAGAATAACCATAGTAATGAAGTAAGGGAGAGGAGAACAATATGAGCCGATTTGACGGAAGAAAAGTAGATGAATTAAGGAATGCAAAGATCGCAAAGGATTATCTGGCGTATGCAGAGGGATCTGTTCTTATAGAAATGGGAAATACAAAGGTTATCTGTACTGCCTCCATAGAAGACCGCGTACCTCCTTTTTTAAAAGGGACAGGCAGCGGCTGGATCACTGCGGAATACTCCATGCTGCCTAGATCGACACAGACCAGAAAACCTAGAGAGTCTAGCAAAGGTAAAGTTGAGGGTAGAACCCAAGAAATACAACGCCTTATTGGTAGAGCGCTGCGTTCCGTGGTAGACCTGCAGAAAATAGGTGAGAGAACGATCTGGATTGACTGTGATGTCATTCAGGCTGACGGAGGTACCAGGACAGCGTCTATTACAGGTGCTTTTGTAGCACTGGCGGAGGCGCTGCATAAACTGTATCAAGATAAATTAATTCCTGTGTATCCTATAAAGAATTTTGTGGCTGCTGTCAGCGTAGGGATCGTAGATGGAATACCTGTGCTTGACCTATGCTATGAAGAAGATTCTAATGCTAAGGTAGACATGAATGTGGTCATGACGGATAAAAATGAGTTTGTAGAAGTACAAGGAACCGGGGAAGAATCACCTTTTAGCAGACAAGATTTAAACAGGCTGTTAGAGCTGGCTGAAAAGGGAAACCATGAACTGATTCAAATGCAAAAGCATACATTAGGTATTATTAATGATCTGATTGGGAAATCAGAGGTGAATTCTAACGAAGGAGTTCATTCCAATGAATAGAATGGTTATTGCATCTCAGAATAAGCATAAAATTCAAGAAATCAAAGAAATACTTCAAGCATTTCCTTTTGCGATTCAATCTTTAGATCAAGTAGGATTATCCCACTTTCATGTGGAAGAGGATGGAGAGACCTTTGAAGAAAACTCTATGAAAAAAGCGCGAGAGGTTATGAAAGCCACTGGTTCCATAGCATTGGCAGATGATTCGGGATTGGAGGTAGATGTCCTTGATAATCAGCCGGGAGTATATTCGGCCAGATTTTCCGGGGAAGGAGCTACTGATAAGAAGAATAACCAAAAGCTTTTGGTGATGTTGCAGGATGTTCCGACAGAAAAAAGAACGGCTCGCTTTGTATCCGTAATATCTGTGGTCTTTCCAGATGGGAAAGAGGTCTGTGTAAGAGGTGAATGTCCTGGCATCATTGGGTTTATTGAAAAAGGGACAAATGGCTTTGGCTATGATCCTCTCTTTATTGTACCCGAATATCAGAAGACCTTCGGAGAGTTGGGAAGCGAAGTGAAAAACAAGATTAGTCATCGGGCAAGGGCACTAAGCAAATTAAAAGATGCCTTGCAGGAAGTTTTAGGGGGAATATAGTTTGAAAATCGGTGTAATCAGTGATTCCCATGGAATGATAGACAATGTGGAAAAGGCTCTAATGTCGATGGGAGAAATTGATCTTTTAATTCATCTGGGGGATCACTGCAAAGATATAAAAAAGGTAGAAGCCTTAACGGCAACAGAAATAGTCACAGTGAGAGGAAATTGCGATGGTACTGGAGAGAGCAAGGATGAAGTGGTCTTAGAAGCAGCAGGACATAAGCTGCTGCTTGCCCATGGGCACCAATTTGGCGTGAAGGAAGATATTAACCGCCTCCACTATAGGGCCTTAGAGTTGAACTGTGATATTGCTTTATTTGGACATACACATATTCCTTTGAATATCCATTGGGAGGGCGTACTTCTAATGAACCCGGGCAGCGTAAGCTTGCCTAAAGGAAGCTCCAAAGCTTCCTGTGGTATCATCCGAATAGAAGGAGATAAAGTTGACACACAAATCCTGAATATTTAGGGGTTACAGGTATAAGCTGGATAAGCGTAGTAAATACTATAAATCAAGAAATATGAAGAAAAAGCATAAAAGAATGAGCAAGTAAAAGAAGAATAACGGAAATTGACGATAAAGCATAAATTTATGTTTTTGACATTATGTAAAATTTACGCTATACTAGACTTTGTCAGTTCGGGGTGTAGCGCAGTTTGGTAGCGCATCTGGTTTGGGACCAGAGGGCCGCGGGTTCAAATCCTGCCACCCCGACCATTTAATTTGCGGATGTAGTTCAATGGTAGAACTCCAGCCTTCCAAGCTGGTAGCGCGGGTTCGATTCCCGCTATCCGCTCCAGTATGTGCCCATAGCTCAGCTGGATAGAGCAACGGCCTTCTAAGCCGTGTGTCCGGGGTTCGAATCCCTGTGGGCACGCCATAACATGGTGGCTGTAGTCAAGCGGTTAAGACACAGGATTGTGGCTCCTGCATTCGTGGGTTCGATTCCCATCAGCCACCCCATAATGATATCATTGTTGGGGTATAGCCAAGTCGGTAAGGCACCAGACTTTGACTCTGGCATTCGTTGGTTCGAGTCCAGCTACCCCAGCCATATATACATGCACCCTTAGCTCAGTCGGATAGAGTCGCTGGCTTCGAACCAGTTGGTCGGGGGTTCGAGTCCCTCAGGGTGCACCATACATAAAACCTTGCAGATATAGTGTTTGCAAGGTTTTTTTATTGTGTATAAAAGTATGTATAATAGGCCACTGGATTGCATATTTGACAAGTAAGTGGGTCGATATGATTAAAAAGTGAATATGTATAAATCTTATATGGAAAATTATGTTATAATAATAAAAGTACGTCATATACAAGTGTTACGCATAATGGGGGCGATGTATTATGTTTAATAAACTCAAAGAATTCTTACAGATTCATTTTTCTCTTATATCTGGTGAAATAGATTATGGTGAGTATTCAAGTTATTTTAGAAGAAAAGACAATGTGATAATTCTATTTATAATTACTTCTTTGTTTACCTTGATAATGGGATTGATATATGAAATACCTATCTATGTAATAATAGGCGGTATCGTAATAATGGGGTATGGTATGATATTGCAGTCAAAGGCCAAAACTGTTAAACAGCAATTATTTTATAGCTTTATATGGGGGATAACAAGTTTTCTAACAGCAGTAATTATACTTTTTATTTCTATTAAATTCTTTAATTTTATGAAATAATGTGAGATATTTGTAGATCATTTAGTTTTAACTAATCCCTAAAAATGGTTTTAGGGAACAGTTACCTCTAAAAAATTAAAGGAGAACAAATTTGAAGAATGCCTATTACATTATCTGGGTAAATATGATGCTCGGCAAGTTCGTTAATACTATAGCCCTTTGATTATCAACCTTTATGTATCTATGATATTTGGATAGAAATTCACACCGTTTCTTTAGGAATTATACGGTTACACTAAGGCCATCTGCTATGTTGCTAATATTGCCATATGTTTTTTGAACTGAGTAAATGATTTCATTTTGAGGAAGAAGAAGTTCTGTGGCCCATTTGAGTGTCTGAGTTTTTTTTTATTTACGGCTGATTGATCGTCGTAGCTGTATCAACTATGGTAGTAAAGTGATGACCAAGTTCTTTAGCGAGTATATATAAGAGGATCGGGGTTGAATCATGGTGGCCCTAAATCATTCTAATAAAAAAAACGGATCACTCCGGTTTTTTCTAATTCTTTATTCTTTTTTCTTCAAAGTCCCATCTGGGTTATATTTCGGCTTGATCAGACTAATATGCTTTTCGATCTGCTTAAGCGCTTCTTCAGGTTTATCAGGCCTTTCGTCAATACTCATACTATATGACGCTTTTATAAAATATGATTTACTTCATAAAATGTTTTAGCTCTTCCTCAAATGATATTTTATCTATATTCCTTTCCTGCAACACAGTTTTGATATCATTAAAGCATTCATCTAAATTCTCTAACTGATTATCAGTATATGTTTTAACCGTAATTCCAAAGTCGTCAAAATATTTATTTCTCTTCTCCATTTCATTGGCCCATTTAATTTTCAATTCTTCATTAAGCTGTTTCTGATTTTTTGTCGTTATTCCAGAAATAGCCATGTGGGTGGAGTGCGGGCTCAATTCAAACCCTATAAGTTTTTCAGTATGAATATTTAGTACAGAAAAATCAATGCGATATTTATGTTCATCCTCTAATCCGGCATATCTAATTTCTGGTATTAGAAATGGTTCTTCCATGATATTAGTAGAGTTCTTTAAGTAACTAATGTATCTGTCGCAAATGCCTTTTTCATATTTTGAATTTGATATCCTTTTTAGAATACTCTCATAAAACGCATAAAATTGTCCTACTTCTGTGAACTTGATCCTTTCTCGACTCTCCGGATTAATCAAGCCTTCGTGCATTATATGTCCTATAGTCCAATATTTATAATTTACTCTTCTAACTTCACTAACATCATTTGTCCACTGATTTTTCCGGTAGGCGGGTGCAATTATTAATCCCCAAATCAACTTATTATCACCAAACCAAAGAGTCCATAATTGTCTGCTAGGTTTTGCTCTAGTTCTTGCAAAGTAATTACGATAAAAATTTCTTTCTAAAAAAATAAATGTATAATTCCTCAATAACTCATCATTCATAATTTTTATTAACATTGGTTCTATATAAGAGTTAGTCTTATAATTATATTCTTTTCTATTTCCATATTTATTTCTAAGTCCATGCAACCATTTAGCAATAAAGTCATTTGGTGTCTCAAATTTTAGCCTAATACTATCTACAAAACTAGTATTATGCATACCAATAACTGCATGGAAACTATGAAGTGTAGGGCTTCTGTCGAGTCCTTCTTCAGTACACAATATTTTATATCTTTCGATAGCCTTACTTCTTAGATTCCTTAATTCTTCATCAAGTTGTTTTTCTAGATCTCTATAATTCATCTTATAATTCTCCTTACTTTACGTCTTCTATATAAATGTTATATAACTTTTGTATTCGCGACATAATATCAGGGATACTTCTGTATGCTACTATTTCAAAATTCGACATCTTGTCAGAATTTCCTTGTAAAATTCAATACAACCGTATGACAAATTTCTACATATATGATAAATAAAAGCTCAACCATTGGCTGAGCCTAAATCATAATAAAAAAAACTGATTACTCCGGTTTCTTCTCATCCTCTTTATCTTTCTTTTTCAACACCCCGTTTGGATTATAATTTAACTTGATTAATTGCATGTACTCTTCGATCTGCTCTATATAAGAAATATATTAAAAATATGAGAGAACTGCTACGAGAGCAGCCCTCACATATTATTTGGTTATTTGAATCTCTTTACTTGTAGGGAACCATAATATATTGGCTCCGAGTTTTTCAGATACATATCGTAAAGGCACCAGCGTGCGTCCATTAACTATTATTGGAGAAGTATCGAAACCTGACAGAGGTTGATCAATTACCATTGTTAGAGTTTTTCCATCAAGTTTTAGTTGTACTGTTTTTGTTTCCTCATCCCAAGCTACTTCTACGCCTAAGTTTTCAGCTATAAATCTGACTGGAACCATTGTTCTATTATTGATAATAATCGGTGCCGCATCATTAGCCTTATTTACGCCATTTACTTTTGAATTCAGGCTATCAATCGTTAAGCTAATGCTTTTCATTTTATTAGCTTTCACAACACCGTAGAAACTAAATTGGTCTGTAAAGAAAGTGAGAGTTTTCTTTTCAGGATCATATGTACCACCTAGTAATACAGGAATTATATTACCCTTGTTATCTTTTTTATACCGAATTCCTGTTAATTGAGAAATTTCTTTTTCTGTTAAGTGCATTTCTGATAAATCAATTGTAATGGCAACAGGCTCAGAAAAACTTTTAATGACTTGTGTAGATCCACTACTAGATACAATCTGTGCTGTTAAATCAAATACTTTCCCGCCTATTCTAAATATTCCTGTACTATCACCAAAAGGTGTATTGCTAAGAATTTCTTTTGCTTGATCTTCCGTTAGCGATTTTGCACCTATTTCTAACTTTGAACCAGTATTGTTTAAAGACTGTGCTAACTCAGTAGTCATTAAGGACTGTGGAGCAAACAATAAAGAAATACCTTCTTTTTCAATTGTTAAAGACTTATTACTACTCGCTAGATTATCGATGATACTTGGAGAAATCTTAACTTTAGCGTCAGCATCATTTGACAAAGAAATAATCGGTGAACTATCACTTTTTATTGCTTCACTAAGTTCGTCATCGGCATTGACATTTGAGGATGTAGGGGTCTGTATTGTGCTACCGCCACCTCCACCTGATCCACCACCTGAAGATTTTATAACAGTAGCGAATTTATATGTACCACCCAACGCTGTAGGATTATGTGGGATCACAGTTATGGTAGCATCACCTGCAGAACCCACCTGACATAGCATTGGCATTTGCATTGCGGAAATTTTAGTTTTATCGTCATAAACTGCGATATTCACCGTTGTGTCATCGACTCTTGAAAAACTAACTAATTCCATTCCATTAACACTAGCATAATAGGTATTTATGTAGTCATCAAGTTCAGCTTGAGATGACCACTTTGCATTTTCAAGTTTTAAATCAAATACTTCAGGTGCTGATGACTCAGGTCTTGATGCAAAACCGTCCTTTATTAACTCACGTATTACCAGTGCTGCAGCATCAGAAGTAGCAAATTTGTGATTTTCATACACTGTAGGTATCTGTTCTAGATAAATGTAATTAATGTTTATAGTATCTACACCAACTGCGTATGTATATGTCCCAGAACTAACATAAGAGTCTCTTGAATCAATAGTGACGTTCACATCTCCGTTACCAAGTACTTCAGTGAGAAGAGGTATTCGGGCTATTAATTCATAATCACGATAAGCATCAGGATTATATACATCTGCTTGAACGATTTCATCTGAAAGCCTTGTAAAAGTGGCAAATGTATTTCCATAAATAGATGGTTCTGACTGCATTTCTTCAAGAAAAGTGCTATTCTCAAAATCACTATCTGTTAGCCATTTAGCATTTTCAAGTCGTATCCAAAAAATTGCATGTTCTGTCCCAAACAGCTTTGCATATCCTTCCTCAATATATAAAATTGGTCGAGGATCAGAATTAAACTTATGACCCTTAAGAACAACAGAAACACCAGAAACTCCATTATCAGAATAAGCAAAGACAGTATAATTACTTGAATATAATGGAGCTAAGAATACTAACTGAAGACAAATAAGTAAGCAAATGAGAAGACTTATATTCCTTTTCATATGTTTTCCTCCTTATAAACAGACTAAAGGTATTATAACATTTTCACTTACAACAAATTGTAAAAACATGTCGAAACAATAAAAAAGAATAGCCCTTTTTTTCTTTTGTCTAAATCAAAATCTGAATTGGTGCAAGTCACTAAGAAAGATAAAAACCAGAATGATATTTACACCGGGTTCTTTTCTTTGTTATATGGGAGGAAATGTTGTTAATTTTACACTTAGCAAATAAAACAATAGGAATAAAATGACGCTCGAAATAATGACGTCTTTCTATTCCTATTAGGAAAATTTTACCTTAAATAATAAGTGCTTGGACTATATCCCAGTCCGTATCCAAGCCCAACATCATATGGAAAGAACGGGATATTTGGTTCGGGATAGAAAAATATATGACAAATGTTACCCAGTGGATAATAAAAATTATAGAAATTTATTTTTTTCAAACATGCACCTCCTTTCCAGCAGTATAGATTATGAAAGGGAAAGAAAAGTGTGACAAGCCTCCTGAATAGATATCTGATATAATAGGTGTATCGAATAGACTGCTGCCCTGTGGCAGCAAAAGGGAGGCGTTGTTTAATGAAGATCGTGGCAGATTTGCATGTCCATACGATAGCGAGCGGCCATGCTTATAATACAATATTGGAGATGACGCAAAGTGCCGGAGAGAAAGGTTTGGAGCTAATGGCAGTAACGGATCATGGGCCGGAAATGCCGGGAGGTCCACATCGCCATTATTTTTCGAATTTGAGGGTTTTGCCTACAAACATCAATGGCGTGGAGGTGTTGAAGGGGGTAGAGGCCAACATTCTGAATTGCGAGGGGAATTTGGATTTGGAGAATCGTTACCTGGAAAAGTTGGATATTGTACTGGCTGGATTTCATGAGGACTGTATCCGTCCGCGAAGTGTTGAGGATAATACCGCCACGCTGATTAAAGTGATTCAGAATCCCTTTGTGAATGTTATTGTTCATCCGGGCAATCCAAGATTCAAGGTGGATTATGATCGGGTTGTTGCAGCAGCGGCAGATCATCATGTTGCTGTAGAAATTAATAATGGCTCCTTAACGGTGACGCGGGAAGGCAGTGAAGAGAACTGCAGGGAGATAGCTAAACTGTGCAAGAAATATAGGGCTGTAGTTTCCCTCGGCAGTGATGCCCATTGGCATCAACTGGTAGGGGAATTTCCTAAAGCTATGGAACTGCTGGAGGAGGCAGGAATTAGTGAGGAGTATGTTTTGAATACTTCTGTGGGTAGAATCAAAGAGTTTTTAAGGGGTAAAAAACATAATGGTTGATAATGTCAAAAAGTCTTCCTTTGAATCTTTCCAAGGAAGACTTTTTGATTATTGTCGATCAAAATTCATAAATTAACCATACTTTCCTCACATATTTTTCACTATTTACTGATACAGTAAATTATGATTAGACTTAATTTTGGTAAAGGAGGAAGATGTTGAATTAAGAAATTAGGATGGGAATGATGCACAATGAGCTATAGGAGGGAGATCGATGTTAAAGGTCAAAAACAAAGTGATTGCATTTACAATTATACTAAGTATTTTTTTATTACCCTATGGTTTAAATGGGTATGCTGAACAGGTGAAAAAAACGGTAGATGCATGGTATAATAACATAAAAATTGTTGTTAATGGAACAGAAGTTCAAATGCCCTTTGAACCGTTTATTGTTGATGGAAGAACCTATGTTTCGGTAAGTGCACTGGCGAATATCTTTAATAAGGACGTTCAATGGGATGGAACCCAGTCAAAGGTAATCATCAATGATAAAGCAGACCCGACAATAACACTCTTAAACGATAGGATTATTCAAAAAGATATAGAAATTGCCCAATTACAGGCAATGGTTAATGACTTAGAAACACAATTGGCAAATGCCCAAACGTACAGCGCAGACTTAGGTGATGTAGAGGATGATCTTGAAGACGAGTATTCAGAGTATGAGGATATTGAATTTACTATCTATCTCGATGGTGATGAGGATGACATTGAAGTTGAAATTTATGTAGATCTTGATGAGTATGAGAGTGAATGGGATGATTTATCAAGCTCTGACATAAAATCCTATCTGCAGGATATCATTGATGATATCTTAGATGCCTTTGAGGATGCTGATATTGAAGGTTTTATTAAAGATAGCTATAGTAAGGATGTATTGGTTGATTTTTACGGGGATTCAGATGGCGATGTAGTCACAGATATTTCCGATGTGGATGATACCGATTTAGATGATTTGGAAGAAGCACTAGATGATGAATACTATGATTATTTTGATGATATAGGGTTGTCTGTTGAATTAGAAGGCGATGAAGATGATATTACTTTTTATGTAAATATTGCTTACGATACATATGAGGATGAGTGGGATGATTTGAGCGAAAGTGATATTGAAGATTTAATGGAAGATATTTACGAGGATATTTCAGATGAATTTGAGGATGCCGATGTCGTCGGATATATCTATGATATAGATAATGATGATTACCTTGGTCAATATACTGATGACGATGGTTATGAAGAAGAATAGGGATGTGACATAAGCTAAACGGCTTCTATACCGAATTAGTACATGCAAAATGTTAGAGTGATAATAGGCTGGCATACGATAATCTTGTTATGCTGGCCTATTTAATTTCAACAGTTTGGCTCTTTGGAGCCTAAATTGATAAAGATGGCAGTAAGATATGAATGTAGGCAGCAAAACCTCCAATTTTATAATACTATTCACGCTTCATACACACTTATGTATATAAGAAAAAACCCTGAAAAAATCAGGGTTTATCTGGTAGTTTATATACTAAAATATATAATTATTAATATTATACTATTCTATTATAATCTAACTACGTTAGCAGCTTGAGGACCTCTATCACCTTTAACCACTTCAAGTTCTACTTTTTGACCTTCGTCTAGGCTTTTAAATCCATTTCCTTGAATTGCTGAGAAATGTACAAACACATCTTCTCCACCATCAACTGTGATGAACCCAAAACCTTTTTCGCTGTTAAACCATTTAACTACTCCTGTTTTCATAAAAAACCTCCAAAAAATTATTGTTGCATAAGCAATCTATTCATTTTAACATGATTTGGAATATATGTCAATAAGTTTGAACATAAAAGAATAAGAAAATACTCTAAGACAGCGGCGCGATAAGCCGAATTGTCTTATCTGTTAACTAGGTGGTTATTCTATTTCTTTGTTAATTGATATTCAGCCAAAAGCCGATCAAGTTGATGACTTACCTCAAGTATCTTCGGATCAAGTAGATTTGGTTCATGTGATGCAACTAATTCATGTAAGCTTCTGCGGACATCTTCTATTTCAGATTTGAGATTTAGTCGGTTGCCTCTGTTTTCAATCATACACATACATCCTTTCTCGAAGTAAAGTTTCTTGCAAAAAATGACAATTCAGCTATCGCACCTAATGTAATTTTATTGGAAATTGTGCAACTATATGGAAAAAAATATCGACAAAACAAAGAAATGTGAAAAAAGTAGTGGAATTTGGAGAAAATTGAGTGGAAAAAGAGATAATACTCCTTCAGAAAGGTAGCGTATGTTCCTATCAAAACATCATCAATTGACATTCAGACGTGAAATGATTGTGTGATTAATAATGAAAACAAAAGATCAGGCTGCCAACGACGGAACCTGATCTATTATTTATACTTACTTTTTTGCGTGTTGATATGCATAGATTATTTATTTACTACAATAGCTCCATCCTTTAAGCGAATGATTTGGTCTTTGATCAATATATCTTTACCATCTACTTGCTCATAACGGCCCACTTTAAATTGCGTAGGGAGTATGTGGATAATCTTTTCCATCGGATAGTTTTTATAGGGAACCATGTCGATGGTGTCTTCCATGGTAGATTGAGGTGGTATATGATATATCATACCGTAGGTTGTTGTCCCGCTGGATCCTTCTTTATCAAAAAGGTAGCTTACTTTGATTGCAAGATTATATACATCATAATCGGTATTATTTTTTACAGTTACTTTTGCATGATGCATGGTACTGGTAGAATAAATATCCAGTACTTCAAAACTAAAGGAATCATAGGTGAAAAGATTAGGATTGGTTTCTGCTGTTACACCAGACTCAGGTGGTTGTGTTTCTGAAGGGGTAGTATCTTGTTGATAGCTGACAGCGTTATCTTGCGAATATGTCTCTGTCCCCTGTATGCTAGCAAATAGGATGACACCGCCGATTCCGAATAATGCACCAAAAATAACGATGAGGGTCAAAAGTAAAAATACTTGTTTTGCTTGCAGTTTCTTCATAATATATCCTTTCGTTTCTATTTATAAAATAAATACGATACATTATTCTACATATTTCGATAATTTCCTATTTGTAATTGATAATTTTAATAAGAATATTCTGCCCAACAGAGATCATAAATGTATACTTTCTTACACTTTATAAAAAAAGTATGGATAGTAAAGGTCTATCCATACGAGAATATTCTAATTTGCACTTGGCGGATTCATCGTCCAGCTTTTTTCATAAAGCAGGTTCACAATTTTATCAAAAGCTTTTTTATCTTCCTCCATAATGTCCCATACCAGCTTTCTCAAATCGCTCCGGGTTACACTCATAAATACGATATTATCAAGAACCAATGATAGTCGGAGAATTTCCGCAATGGCCAAGCCGATGTGCTGATCATCCATTTTATTTCTCGGTGGTATAGGTGGCGCTGCCAATTGTTCTTTTGCTAGAAAATCTTGAAGCTTCTGAATGTGAGGCATCGCAGTCATATCAATGCCGGATTTGATTAGGTTTTTCAATTCATTATCTTCTGCCGAACGATAAAGAGACTCCAATACGGGCACGCCGATAGCTTTATGGCGGCAAATATCCCATAGACCAGCAGCACCACCCCAATGAATATCATGGGTCTTATTCGTTAACATATCCATGATTCCCATATACTTCATCCTTTCATATTTAGATTGATGAGCTAGTTTTATTATTACACGTGATTAAGTAAATATGCAGATTTCAGGTATATAGAAATGGGATGATGTGGGATCAATGACATTTCTTGAAATGCGTTTTATTTAATCTGGCGGGGCAAAAAGTCCACGATCCTCTTCATGTACGGGATGAATCTTTGCCACTTGAGGAATGCCTGAACGTATGTTAGGCTATATATAAATTATTCATAATGAAGGCCAAAGATAAAATACTTGAAAGGGATGGAATGACATGGAGTTTTCATTAGGATTTGGAAAGCGTAGCGTTGAATTTCAATTAGAAAAAAATAACTTAATGGGTGTTTTGGAGCCAAATAACGTTGAGATTGAGAAAACAGGGACGGATGAAATTAAAAGGGCACTACAGGAACCCATCGGTTCTCCAAGATTGAGGGATATCGTAAAACAAGGGGAAAAAATTGCCATTGTGACCAGTGATATCACGAGACCTATGCCTAGCAAGATCGTACTGCCGCTAGTGCTGGAAGAACTCTATGCAGCGAATATTCCAGATGAGGATATAAAGATTGTATTTGCGCTGGGAAGCCATAGGAGTCATACGGAAGAGGAAAAAAAGCTTCTGGTGGGAGACGATATTTATAATAAAATAGCGTGTATTGATTCCGATGAAACTGCTTGTGTCCACTTGGGAAACACTTCGCGGGGAACACCGGTTGATCTCTTTAAACCTGTGGTTGAGGCAGATAGAAGAATATGCTTAGGGAATATTGAATACCATTATTTTGCTGGCTATAGTGGTGGGGCAAAGGCAATCATGCCTGGCGTATCTACTAGAAAAGCTATACAAGCAAATCATAGTATGATGGTTAGAAAAGATGCAAAAGCCGGGACATTGGGAGACAATCCCCTCCGATGTGATATCGATGAAGTGGAAAAGTTTGCATCCATTGATTTTATTCTTAATGTCGTCCTAAATGAAAAAAAGCAGATTATTAAAGCTGTGGCAGGGCATTATATCGATGCCCATAGGGAGGGGTGCAAGTTTTTAGACGCATTATATAAGATACACCTGGAAGAACCTGCAGACATCGTGGTTGTATCTCCAGGAGGATTCCCAAAGGATATCAATGTATATCAAGCACAAAAAGCGCTGGACAATGCACAGCATGCGGTTAGGAACGGAGGTATTATCATTTTGGTAGCATCCTGTAAGGAGGGGCTGGGAGAACATACTTTTGAAAGATGGATGACTACTTCTAAATCTACTGAAGCGATGATTACCAATATTCAAAAGAAATTCGAATTGGGAGGACATAAGGCTGCTGCCATTGCCATGGTCCATCAGCGGGCGAGAATATTCTTGGTCTCTGATCTTGAAGCTGACTTTGTAAAGAGGATATTTCTAGAGCCTTATAAGGATATAGAAGATGCGCTGAGAAGTGCCTTTGATATAGTAGGGGAGAATGCAAAAGTACTGATTATGCCCTTTGGAGGGTCGACATTACCGGTGATTACGTGAGGATGATAATGTATCATAAAAGAAGCTGTGCAGATTTGACCCATGCACCGCTTCTTTTTCTATATAGGAATCGAGAACTTTTGGTTCACGCAGGTCATATTTGGGTAAGGCGAGAACGTATTCAGAATCATAGTCAGAGATTGTTTAGAATGATAATAGAAGGACTATACTACAAATACTATTATTGTGAATAACGTTTTCATAAAATACTATTGACACTAATATATTAGTATTATAATATATTAGTGTAAACAAATAAATAAATAAGGGGAGAGTTAGAAATGAGAAAAAAATTACTGGCGGTAGTATCATTGGTACTTATTTTAGCGATGCTTTCAGCATGTGCCCCCAGTGGTTCACAGGATGGGCAAACAGCAGCCGACCAAAATGATGGCAAGACGTATACTTTAAAAGTAGGTATGGTTGTTACTGAGCAGGATCCTATGTATCTTGGTGCTATGGAGCTTAAGAAAAATGTTGAAGAACGTACTGGCGGCAAATTAAAAGTTGAAGTATATCCCAGTTCACAGCTTGGCGATACCAAAGATATCATGGAACAGGCTAAGATGGGGGCAAATGTTGCCGCGATTTCTGATGCAGCATTAATGTCTGAAATCGTTCCGGAAATTGGTGTGCTTGCTGCACCCTATGTTGTTGATAATTATGAAGAAGCGGAAAAACTCGTGACTTCAGATCTATTTAAAGGATGGTATGATAAGGTATCTACCAGCGGATATAAAGTTCTTTCTTTTAACTGGTATCAAGGTGCACGTCACTTTATGACAAATACACTTGTAGAAAAACCAGAAGATTTGAAGGGATTAAGAATCAGAACGCCCGGATCACCAATTTTTACAGATTCTGTTAACGCCATGGGTGCTAATGCCACTGCCCTTGCATGGGGAGAAGTTTATCCTGGTTTACAACAGAAAGTTATCGACGGATTCGAAGCACAATATCCGGCAATTGTTGGGGCAAGACTTTTTGAAATTTCCAAGTTCATTGCAAAAACTGGGCATTTCCAATTATTATCTCCTTTAGTGGTAGGAAATGAATTCTTCGAATCTTTACCAGAAGATATGCAACAAATTCTAGTAGAAGAAGCTGAAAAAGCAGGAAAATACGCATCAGAACAAACACTAAGCGGACTAGCAAAAAATGAAGAGGAAATGAAGGCTAATGGTGTAACTATCACAGAAGTAGATATAACACCATTTAAAGAAGCAAGTAAATCAGTATATGAAAAAAATAATCTTGTAGAAGCTAAGGCTCAGGTTGATAAACTGCTAGGAAAATAGTTTTATAATAGTTTTTTTTAGAAGGAGTGGTATGGTGCAAAAGATTTTAAACACTATTAAAAAAATAGAAACGTTTATAGGAGTAATGTTTATTATTCTTATCGTCCTTCTAGTTTTCATAGCAGCTGTTATACGTTGGCTTGGTTTTCCAGTTGCATGGTCAATAGATGTAGCGCAATTACTATTTGGCTGGGTTGTATTTTTAGGGGCAGATGTTGCCCTTAAAAATGACAGCCATATTGGGGTCGATATGATTATAAATAGATTTCCTTTCAGAGTAAGAAAAACAATTAAGATTATTAATTACGTCTGTATTCAAGCTTTCTTGCTAGTTATCACTTTTTATGGCATAGATCTCTCGATAAAGAACTATGAAAGACTTTTTAATACATTAAAACTTAGCTATTCATATGCAACCATAAGTGTCCCTGTAGGATGCGGGCTGATGTTTCTTACAATGTGTGAAAAATTAAAGAAAGCGGTTGTGGAAAAAGAGGATCATGTGTCGTGGAATGATAAATCGGCGTGGTAAGAGAGGAGATATATAATTCATGTTAGTATTAGGATTACTTTTTATTCTTTTTCTATTTAGTGGAATGCCCCTTGCGTTCACGATTGGCATATCAAGTCTAGCATTCTTTTTTGTTCAATCAGATCTACCTTTGGCAATAGCAGTCCAGAAGATGATTTCGTCCACACAATCATTTCCTCTTTTGGCAGTACCATTCTTTGTTATGGCAGGGAATCTAATGAATGCAGCAGGTATAACAGAAAGACTTGTTAAGTTTTCAATCACTTTGACAGGACATTTAACAGGAGGGCTTGCTCAGGTTTCCGTTATATTATCTACATTAATGGGAGGGGTTTCTGGTTCAGCTGTTGCTGACGCTGCCATGGAGTCTAGATTGCTTGGGCCGGATATGACAAAACAAGGTTACCCAAAAGGATACAGTGCTGCAGTCATTGGACTTACTTCTTTGATCACTGCCACGATTCCACCTAGTGTTGGACTGATATTATATGGCTTTACCGGTGAAGTATCTATTGGTAGATTATTTGTTGCAGGTATTGTACCTGGATTGTTTATGTGTGGTATCCTGATGGGTACGGTATATTTTACAATGAAGTCAAAAGAGAAAAAAGGAATATGTGTTATTCCCAAGATGGAAAAAGCTACAGCAGGAGAAGTATTAAAATCATTTATTGAAAGCTTTTGGGCATTGTTATTTCCAATCCTTATGATTGTCACAATAAGATTTGGTATTTTTACCCCATCAGAAGCGGGAGCCTTTGCAGTGGTTTATGCATTTATCGTGGGTACTTTTATCTACCGTGAACTTGATATGAAAGGTGCAGTAGAAGTATTGCGTCAAACCATTAATGATAATGGCATGATCATGCTGATCATTGCATGTTCAGGAATCTTTGGTTATGTTGTTGTCTATAATCAATTGCCTCAAACAATGGCACAATTTATTACAGGAATTACAACACAACCTTATCTATTATTATTTATCATTCTTTCATTCTTATTTGTAGCAGGTATGTTTATGGAAGCAACAGTAAACACTTTGCTTTTAACACCTATTTTTCTCCCAATTGTCAAGAGTGTAGGAATTGACCCAGTTCACTTTGGGATACTGATGATGACCATAGTAACGATGGGAGGGATGACGCCACCGGTAGGTGTTACGATGTATACTACGTGTCAGCTTATAGGCTGTCCCACAGAAGAGTATGTAAAGGAATCGATTCCTTTTGTTGCAGCAATCGTTATAGAAATAATTATTCTAGCAGTATTCCCGCAACTCGTCATGTGGCTGCCAAACATGTTATTTCCGGTATAAATATGAATAGAGCATAAGCATTAATTTTAAGATCAACTTATCAAAATCAACTGAATATGATAAAATTATAATTATTTAACATAAAATGGTATAATGATTCTCTATCCTATATATTTTTCGTTCTGTATAATAGAAGCTGAATTGGTAAAATTATAAAAAAGTCTTCCGTTGGAAGAATTAAAGGAATACTTTTTTGAAACGCATTTAACGGAAAGTACTATATTAAGGAAATTTATACTTTCCTATGCGTTATAAAAATTAATATGACCGATCACTATACCTTCGTTTTATATATAAGCTGCCATTCCAATACACAAACGGGGGTTTCTTTTTATTAGGTTATATCTCTTACTAAAGGTAGATAACGTTATTAATAGAAAGAGTATATTTTCTTTTATAGAAAGCTTATATGGAAGCGCTTTTACAATAAATTATTAAAAATTTTATGGAGGGCTGTATGAATACAAAGGGCATAAATATATTTAAACATTCATCTTTTAATATAGGAGACAGTGTATATTACACTCTTCGTAAAAATATCATGGCTTTAAATTTTAAACCGGGAGAGGCGTTAAGTATAAAGGATATCTCTGAACAATTAAACGTAAGCAGATCTCCGGTAAGAGATGCACTCATCAAACTGGAAAAAGAGGGGCTTGTTGATGTTATCCCACAAAAGGGAACGACTGTTTCTAAAATAGATTTAAAGCGGGTTGCCGAAGAAAGATTTTTGCGCGAAAGCCTTGAAGAAAATGCTATAAGGCTGTTTATGAAAGCGTATAAAGAAAGCGATATATCCACATTAAGGCATTATATTGAAATGCAAAAGCAGAGTCTCAAGGACAATGACTATATATCCTTCTTGGCATATGATGACAATTTCCATAGTGTATTCTTCCAAAGCATCGATAAAAGCATGTGTTGGGAAATCATTCAAAGCATGTCTGGACACTATAAGAGAATACGTCTTATGTCCTTATGGGATGAAAAAATACTTTCTAATGTAGTCATACATCATCAAGAGATTTTGGAGGATATATGTAATAACAATCTAAAAGGAGCTACAGGAACATTAAAAAAACATCTTACGAAGATTTCGATTGAAGAATCGGATCTTATTAAGAAATATCCTGACTTTTTTAGGGAACAAGATAACAACAACTTTTTAAATAAAGATTTTTACAACAACATATAAATTCTTGTTTATAAAACAGTTTAAAAATCTTTCAACTAAATATACGTTTTTAAAGATAAATTGATTCTATAGATCTACGCTCTAAGAAAAGAATATATTTCCTTTTGTAAGGGACGGTCTCCATGCCGTCCCGCGAGACTTAAACGGAAAAGGGTGATTTCAAGATAATGACAAGATTTATGAATGAAGATTTTCTTTTAGAAAATAAAACAGCACGGGTGTTATTTCATAGATTTGCAAAAAATGTACCGATATTTGATTATCACTGTCATTTGAATCCGAAAGAAATTTATGAAGATAAGCATTTTGAAGATTTAGCGGAATTGTGGCTGGCTGGAGACCACTATAAATGGCGTCTCATGCGGGCTAACGGAATAGAAGAAGAATATATAACAGGGCAAGCCAGCGGACATGAAAAATTTCAAGCATTCGCTTCTTGTATACCTTATGCAATAGGCAATCCGTTATATCATTGGTCCCATTTAGAGCTTCAAAGGTATTTTGACATAGAAGAAGTGCTAAGTGAAAAAACAGTTGAATCTATATGGAATAAAGCCAATGCTAGAATTAAACAACCTGGTTTTTCTTCTCGTCAATTAATAAAGGATTCCAATGTCTATGCACTCTGCACCACTGATGATCCCGTTGATAGTCTTGAATATCATCTGAAACTAAAAAATGATACTCGTTTTAAAACAAGGGTCTTACCTGCAATGCGGCCGGATAAAGCTTTAGATATAACTGATGCAGGATTTGCGAGCTATGTTGGAATGTTAGCTGGTGCCGCGAATATGATCATCTCAAGTTTTGCGGAGCTTTGCATGGCATTGAGACAGCGGATTGATTTTTTTGATGAAGTAGGGTGCAAGGCAAGTGATCATGGATTTACTTATCTTCCTTATGAAAGGTATACACAGGATGAAGTTGAGAAGATATTCAAAAAAGCCCTGGCAGGAGATTCACTTACACAAAAAGAAGCTGATCAGTATAAAACAGCGCTTATGGTATTTTTAGGCAGTGAATACAAAAAGAAGAATTGGGTTATGGAATTACACGTAGGAGCCTTACGCAATAACAGCACAAAAAATTTATTGGATGTAGGTATTAATACAGGGTTTGATTCCATTCATGATGGTAATATGGCATGGAATCTTTCAAGGCTTCTGGATGACCTTGAAAAACAAGAAGCTTTGCCTAAGACAATACTATTTACCATGAACCCAAAAGATAACTGGGTTATGGCTAGTATGGCGGGTAATTTTCAATCTCATGAGGCAATAGGAAAAATGCAGTTTGGAACTGCTTGGTGGATGCAGGATCATAGAGACGGTATGCTGGAGCAAATGAAATGCTTTGCCAATTCGGGTCTGCTTGGTAGATTTATTGGCATGCTTACTGACTCTAGAAGCTTTGTTTCCTATACGAGACATGAATACTTTAGACGTATTTTATGTAATCTTATAGGCGGTTGGATAGAAAATGGAGAATATCCGGATGATTTAGACCAGGCAGGAAAAATCATAGAAGATATTTGCTTTCATAACGCAAGAAGATATTTTGGGATTTAAAAGTATGATGATTAAAATTTTAATAATGGTTTGGAACAAAGTTTGGTCCATTCAAAATAGTTCCATCACCGATAAAAGAGCTATATTAATATACTAGTATGACTAAAAGAACTAAGAGGGGGAGATGGAAATATGAAAATGACGCTAAGATGGTTTGGAAGCAAGCATGACACTGTGACCTTAGAGCAAATTAGACAGATACCTGGTTGCGTAGGTGTTATTACAACGCTGTATGATTCCAAACCTGGAGAAGTATGGAGCGGAGACGCCATCAGAGCAATGAAGGAAGAAGTAGAGGCAGTAGGCCTAGAGGTTAGTGGCATTGAGAGTGTAAATATTCATGATGATATAAAAATTGGCCTCCCTACAAGGGACAAATATATCGCAAATTATATCGAAACCCTTGAAAATTTAGGGAAGGAAGGTATAGACCTGGTGTGCTATAACTTCATGCCTGTATTTGACTGGACAAGATCAGACCTTGCCAAGGAAAGACCTGACGGGTCCACAGTCCTTTCCTATGATCAAGAGCTTATCGATAGAATCGATCCGGCTAAGATGTTTGAAGAGATGGACGCAAATTCCAATGGATTTGCCTTGCCAGGTTGGGAGCCGGAAAGACTGGCAAGGGTTAAAGAATTATTTGAGATGTATAAGGGCGTAGATGAAAAAAATTTATTTGAAAATCTTGTATACTTCCTAAAGTCAATCATGCCAACCTGCGAAAAATACGGAATAAAGATGGCTGTGCATATGGACGACCCCGCATGGTCTGTATTTGGCTTACCAAGAATCATAAACAATAAAGAAAATATTCAAAGAATACTGGATGCAGTTCCAGTTGTAAACAACGGATTAACCCTATGTACAGGATCTCTGGGGTCTAATCCTAACAATGATATCCCGGATATGATTAGAAGTTTTAAGGGAAGAATTCACTTTGCCCATGTTAGAAACCTCATACATCTTGGACCCGGTAAGTTTGATGAGGCAGCCCACCTTTCCTCTGATGGTTCATTAGATATGTATGAAATTATGAAGGCCCTTTATGACATTGGTATGGAGGGACCTGTCAGACCTGACCACGGAAGAATGATTTGGGGCGAGAAGGCTATGCCGGGTTATGGCTTATATGATAGAGCTTTAGGGGCAGTCTATTTAAATGGTATATGGGAAACCATCGTAAAATCAGGTAAGAAATAACCAGCTATATAACACGGAAGAAAGAGAGGTGTCTAAAATGAAATTAAATGTAGATGCTTTAAAGGATGTTGCAGTTTGGGAAAATGCGGGATTCAAGCTTCCTAAATTTAACCTTGAGCAAGTAAAAGCAAATACGAAAGCACATCCTAACTGGATTCATTTTGGTGCAGGCAATATTTTTAGAGCACTTACAGCAAATGCCCAACAAAATATTTTAAATGAAGGAAAAAGTGACAAGGGGATTATTGTAGCAGAGGGTTTTGACTATGAAATTATTGAGAAAATGTATAAGCCTCATGACAACCTTAGTGTCCTTGTTACCCTAAAGGCCAACGGAAGCATCGAAAAGACTGTTATTGCCAGTGTTGTGGAGTCTTTGGTTGTAAATGCTCAAAATGAAGAAAGCTGGGAAAGGTTAAAAGAAATTTTCGTAAATCCAAGCTTGCAAATGGTAAGCTTTACAATCACTGAAAAGGGATATAGTCTACATGATGCTAAGGGCGAATACTTACCTGCTGTCGCAGAGGATTTTAAAAATGGTCCGCAAAGTCCAGTGAGCTATATCGGTAAATTATCCTCCCTCGTTTATGAGAGATATATAAGCGGCAAACAACCTATTGCCTTAGTAAGTATGGATAACTGTTCCCACAATGGCACGAGACTTTATCATGCGGTAAATACCTTTACCGAAAAGTGGGTAGAGGAGGGGCTGGTAGATGAAGGCTTTGAAGCTTATATCAATGATCCTGCATCTGTATCCTTCCCGTGGACGATGATTGATAAAATCACGCCAAGGCCTGATCCGAGCGTAAGAGAGATGCTTAAAAAGGGTGATTTTGAAGATGTAGAGGATGTGATTACATCAAAAAATACCTATGTAGCTCCCTTTGTAAATGCCGAGGAGCCGGAGTATCTGATCATAGAGGATATATTTCCTAACGGAAGACCGAACCTTGAAGAGGCCGGAATCATTTTCACAGATAGAGAAACCGTTGACAAGGTGGAGAAGATGAAGGTCTGCACCTGCCTAAATCCCCTTCACACAGCCCTTGCCATATACGGTTGTTTGTTAGGGTACACATTGATTTCAAGGGAAATGGAAGACCTTGAATTAAAGACCCTTGTAGAGAAAATAGGTTATGTAGAAGGGTTACCCGTGGTGGTTAATCCTGGGATTATTGATCCGAAGAAATTTATTGACGAAGTACTTCACGTAAGAATTCCAAACCCATTTATGCCTGATACGCCACAAAGAATTGCAACAGATACTTCTCAAAAGCTAGGTATCCGCTTTGGAGAAACGATAAAGGCCTATATGGAAAGAGAAAATCTACATGTTACGGATTTAAAGCTTATTCCCCTTGTTCTGGCTGGATGGTGTAGATACCTCATGGGTGTGGATGATAATGGGAACCAAATGGAACTAAGTCCAGATCCCCTCCTTGAGGAGGTAACACCCTATGTTGCATCGATTGCCATTGGTGATAAAGGGCCCTTCCATGAACCGCTTAAACCGATCTTATCCAATGCTGCCATCTTTGGCATAGATCTTTATGAAGCAGGCCTAGGTGAGATCGTAGAAAGTTATTTTGAAGAGTTGATAGCATCAGAGGGCGCGGTCAGAGAAACGTTAAAGAAATATGTTTACTAGAGGTTTTTTTGAAAAAAGTAAAGAACGTTAGAATGTTAAACATAAAAACAGAATGAAGATCTTAAGCACCAGAAAGTAGCAGGGCAAGATTACATAATCTTGCCCTGCTACTTTTTAAGGAAAAATTTTATCTAATTTTTCTTTATCAAAGCCCACAATAAATTCTCCATTGACCTTTACAGCAGGGACACCCATGATTCTGTTTTGCATTAATTCTTTTCTGCCATCTGGGTTGCTTCCTATATCGATCTCATCAAATTGAACCCCTTTTTGTGAAAGATACTCCTTCACTGTTGGACAATGAGGTCATGTTTTTGTGGTAAATACCTTTACTTCTGCCATTTTCATAACTCCTTTCAATAATCGGTATACGAATGAGAGAACACTTATTAACTACTATACCCTTTTTTAGAAGTATTATCACAAATTGTACGAATTTCCTGTAGCGTATTTAGCATAGATGTAGCTTCTAAATATAGAATAAGTACCTGAAACTTTTTCAAAATGAAATCGTCTATATATAAAAGCATAATTTTAAAGAGGAGTTTTATTTGAAAAAATGAATATATAAGTACTAATGGCGATAGCAGTAATCATTTGGGCAGCCTTTTCTCCAAATGAGTGTATTCAAGAAGTAGAATTGGAATATATTAATACGATAAAGATTACAGAAAACGGTAGGCCTTTAGATATAGAGCATGCAGCCAGTCGATCTCAAAGAAGATATGATAAAAAATAATTTGAGAATAAGAATTGTACAAGAGGGGTGAAATATAATGAGACGTTTGAAAGAAGTTTTAATCAACAGTATTAAAGGAATCTCTCTAGCGGGATTTCGTTTTCCAATGACAGTGGTTAGCTTATTGGCAGCGGCTGCGATTATTTTTAGATTGATCGCGATTGATGGGACACTGCCAGTGATGCTTCAAAAGCTGATTTTTACGTTTGTAGTAGGTGCGGTTCTTGGTATGGCGGCACAATTCACAGTTGAAAGATTTCAGAAGCTTTCCGGAAAACGGGTTTTGGTCTATGGGGCTGCATTACTACTCCTTGTAGGTTACTTTCTGATTTTATTGCCTGCACCCGAAATTAGTGCTGAGATAACAGTAAGAAGTCTGGTTGCAGTCTTTGCGTTAGTTTGCATGGTACTATGGATTCCGCCCTATAAGTCGGATGTTAACTTCAACTTGGTTGCCCTCGTTCACTTTAAATCTGTTTTTACTTCTGTGCTCTATTCAGCTGTTCTTTCGGCAGGAATTGCAGCCATTATTGGAACCATTGACATTTTGCTTTTTAAAGTCAATCATGATACGTATGCCTACACCATGACAATCATCTGGGTGGTATTTGCTCCTGTCTATTATTTATCACTCCTGCCAAGATTTAACTCAGAATCTGAAGCAGATCAAAGCATGATGGAACGTGCCAGCAGCTATCCAAAATTCCTTGATATTCTGATCTCGAATATCGCAATTCCTTTAATCACCGCCTATACGCTGGTGTTGATCGCTTATTTTCTAAAGATCCTTTTTACACGTACGTGGCCTTCTGGGCAGGTTGGACCAATGGTATTGATTTACTCCATCGCTGGTCTTTTGATTTTTGTCCTATCAAGTTTACTCGAAAATCGATTTGCTTTATTTTATCGTAAGATATTTCCAAAAGTTCTCATTCCTGTTGTTATCATGCAGTTAATCTCTGTTGGTATTCGTTTGAATACCTATGGTGTAACTGAGTCAAGATACTATATGGCCATCTTTGGTGTCTTTTCAATCATAGCGGGTGTGATTTTAAGTTTCAGCCCGGTTTCAAAAAATGGACGAATTGCTTTGCTTGCTGCTGCCTTCGCAATTATTTCAATCATTCCCCCGGTGGATGCCTTTACCGTCTCTCGTCGCAGCCAAATTAACAGAATTGAATCCATCCTTGAAAATGAAGGGATGCTTATTGATGATAAAATTATCAAGAAAGAGGATGCATCTGAATATACGAAAGTTGAGACGACGAATATTTTGCAGTATCTCGAAAGAAGCAGTTCCCTGGAGTATATTGACTGGCTGCCAGAGGATTTTACAATCTATCAGGATATGAAATCAACATTTGGCTTTGAGCCGACGTATCCTGCCTATACAGGTGGAGATCAACGATATATGAATGTTTCACTGGATGTACAGCAACCTTTACCAGTTTCAGGATATGATGTTTTACTCAATGCTTTTGTGGGAAGATATACGAGCGAAAAAGAAATGGAAGACCTTGATTTTGAACTGAACGGTAAGACTTATCGATTGAATGTGAATAGAATTTCCAATGATGAAGTACGTGTTTCCATCTTAGATTCAACGGGTATTGAGCTTGTTGGAACAGGTCTCAATGAATTTGCTCAAGGAATCGTTGGTGAAACAAATGTGACTAAGGAAGCGTTATCGCCAGAAGAGATGAGCTTCGATGTCATGCAAAATGAGTATAAATTGAAGATTATTTTTCAGAATATCAGTTATACATCAGGAAGTGGTCCTGATTCAGGCGCTGATTATGCGATCTATGTTTTGTTTGCAGCACCTAAGTGAAAAACTGATATTGCAACTGACTAATTCAATACAAGGAGTTACCCATATGGAGCAGCAATCTCATATTAAATGCTACTATCTAGGAAAACCGTATCCCTTATATACAAAGGTAGATATATCAATAAAGAAGGTTACTATACAATGGGATGGCAAAGCCTTTATATGCATCAGCCCAAAAGCGGGAGAAGTTGATATTGCAGATGCCCTCCAAGCCTTTTATATAAAAGCCGGTCGGAAATTCATTGAAGAAAGATTAAAATTATACCAGCCGCACTTTAAGGTAAAATATAAATCATTTTCTATAGAAAACGACCCAACCAAATGGGGAAGCTGTAGTTCAAATAGACACTTAACTTTTCATTGGAAATTAATCATGTTTCCCCTCAGTGCCATTGACTATGTCGTTGTACATGAGCTCTGTCATCTAATCCATATGAATCACGACCGTTCCTTTTGGCGTTTGGTAGGCAAAATTTATCCAAAATACAAAGAAGCTATGGTTATTCTAGGGACGGAAAAAACTCGAGAGGTGTAGGCAATATTAAAAATGAAAGTAGAAAGGTAAGGATGAATGAACTTGCCCTTCTACTTTTATATTTTCTATCTAGGTATGAGAAGCTTTTGCCCTACATAGATCATATTTGGGTCAATAATACAATACGTATTTACAATTCTAACATGCGGTGGAAATGTCGGGAGTGGTATTAGACGTGTAAATCATATTCTCCAAAGTAATGGCAACAATTTGAGTTATGGTAATTATGTTGTTTTACCCGATTTTACTTCGTTACATTTAGAATGACACGTATCTCGGCTTTTTCAGTGACCTAGAACTGTCCTTATGACATGTGTATTGAGATAATCTGTAAAATGTGTAAGTTTATCTGTAATATATATATTCAAAAAATCCACTACTCAACGTATGATTATTGTAAAAGATACCAGCGAAAGAAGATAGGAGGTAAGTATGGAAAGTATAATCAGAATTGATTCCATATCCATGCTTCATGAGCTTTTGGGCTATGAAAAACCAAAGCATCCATTGATTACACTAATTCACCTGAATGATATCAATCCGATGATGGAATATCAAAACAGACAATTTGTAACCGGCTTTTATACGATATCATTAAAAAACGGTATCAATTGTGATGTCAAATACGGACGTAGCTATTATGATTTTAGCGAAGGAAGTCTGATGTTTATGGCGCCCGAACAGGTTATAATGATGGATTACAGCCCTGATAAAACAGTGAAGGAAGGCTGGATGCTGTGTTTTCAACCGGACCTGATCAGGACAAGTGAGCTAGGCGGCAAGATAGAACAGTTTACCTTTTTTTCCTATGACGTTAGTGAGGCCCTCCATTTGTCTGAAAAGGAGAAAGAAATCATAACCAATATTGTTGGGACCATCGAAAATGAGTTCAGTCAGAATATCGATGTGTATAGTCATGATCTGATTATCTCAAATATTGAAGTACTATTGAATTATTCCAAGCGATTTTATGGCAGACAATTCATTACCAGAGCTTCTGCAAATAAAGATGTGATTAGCCGTTTTGATATATTATTGAGAAATTACTTTAGCTCAAAAAGCTTAGAGGAGAAAGGAATACCCAATGTCAAATACTTGGCAAATGAAATGGGTTACTCAACAAATTATCTAAGTGATCTATTAAAGAAAGAAACTGGTAAGAATACGCAGGAACATATTCATCTTCATTTACTTGAAAAAGCAAAAACATTGCTGCTCGGGACGTCAGAACCAATTTACCAGATTTCTTATATGCTTGGATTTGAATACCCGGCTCATTTCTCCAAACTCTTCAAATCGAAGACGGGCATGTCACCAATGGCATTTAGAAAATAAGTAGGTCTCTTATATCGTCTGTTTGATGGGTTGTGAAAGTAAGTAGAACAGAATTAAAAGGGGAATAAGTTATATATCCTAATATTGATGTAACCTCTGAAAGGTTAGCAGAAGTTATGGTAGATGTAGATATATACGGTGGAATACAATGGTTACTTCAGTCCCGATGGGAACGAGACTGTAAACGTAATTAACATCCTGATTATACATCCGGATACATCCATTGGAAACGGATTTACCAATATATACCACGAGACACAATATCAAAACTGATGATAAAGACGATATACTTGCGGACGAAATAAACATAGAAAAACTAAATAAATGGAAGTTTAAAAAACTTGACAAACTTGAATATTAAACTATAATGAAAGTAACACTTGCAAAAAAGGAGAGGGATTATGTCAATTGGAACAAAAAATAAAATTATTAATGCAAGTATAAAATTGTTTTCAAGTCAGGGGTATAAAAAGACAACGACAAAGGCTATAGCAGATCTAGCTGGGGTTAATGAAGTAACTATATTTAGGCAATTTGGTACGAAAACGGGTATATTAGAAGAGATCATAGAAAGTAGAATGACTCACTTGGAAAGTATAAAAGAATATATAAAAAATAAAGCTCAATATGATTTACAATTGGACCTTTTCAGTATTGCAGTTATTTATCAAACGTCTATCAAGAGAGATATTCATTTAATTCTAGCACTAGCCAACGAGTTAGGGAGTGAATTGCATGAACAATTTGGTTGTATACCAAAGGGTTTGAAGATAGTACTTAAAAATTACTTTGAGCTTTATGGAGCAAAGAAAGAACTGAATTTTAATCCAGAATTTTTGGCAACGTACTTTATATCGGCTAATATAGGGTATATCTTTTTTCAAACGATAACAGGTACGGCAGAAGAAACTAATATTGATGAGGCTTATATTCGAATGACTATTGAATCCTTTGTAAATGGTATTATAAAGAAGAAAGACTTGACATAGTAAAGATATTTTTTTACACAAAATGCAAGTATCACTTGCCAAAATGCATATTTTGTATGAAAGGATGAAGAGAAAATGGGTATAAAAGGAACCTTTAAAAAACAAATGTTAAAGGCTTTTGTAGTACCAAAGATGAATAAGGTGATTAAAGAGGAGCGCATTTTGTTTGAAAAAGCGAATTCAATAAAGTCGATTGAAAACTCACCGAACCGATTTGAAATTCTGTATGAAATGATTAATTTTGATAGTGACAATGCTAAATTACCAGGATTTCCCAATACTGTTCCTATTATCGGAAATAGTATACTGGATATTGTAACTACCTTAAAATCTTTAGATGCATCCCATAAGGATTTTAAGAAAAAGATTTCTGAAAAAGATCTTGAAGATCTTGAAAATTATTGCATAACTATAGGGGTTGGAAGCATTGGTTATACAAGAATTCCAAGAGGATTTATTTTTAAAGGATACGCCGTCCAATATCCCAATGCAATTGTATTCACAATGGAGATGAATAAGGATGTCTTAGATCAAACTCCTTCACATAAAACAGGAATAATGGTTCATGAAACTTATAACAAACTTGGAAAAATATCTTTGAAAATAACGGAATTTCTAAGAAACAGAGGCTACAATGCTCATTCAGGGCATCCACTCATGGGACAAGTACTTTATCCTGCCCTTGCTGAAAGTGCTGGTCTTGGTTATCACGGAAAACACGGATTATTGATTACACCTGAATTTGGGCCAAGAGTTAGACTTGCGGCAGTTTATACCGATATTGAGAATTTTCCTGTAGTTACCCAAAATCCTCATGTATGGATTGAGGATTTTTGTAATAGATGTAAGCTTTGCGTCCGTAAGTGTCCAGGAAAAGCAATATATGTTGAAAACATAGAATACGGCGAGGGGCTGCAAAAAACCATAGATAGCAATCGTTGCTTCAAAGTTTTTTCAGAGCAGCATGGGTGTAGTGTGTGCTTGAAAAACTGTCCTTTTAATCAGATCGGTTACGATAAATGTAAAAAAGGGGTACCAGCTTACAACTTACTTGAAGAATAATGGAGGGATTAAAATGGCAAAAAGAGTGGGATTGTTTGGAGATATCAATTACAGAAGGTTGCTTATCTAATAGAAAGAAGAAAGGTAAGTAAAAACTTGCCCTTCTTCTTTTTAACTTTATCTAGGGATGAGTAGCTTTTGACCTACATAAATCTCAAGGGGTTTTAATCGAATTTGAAATCGAATATAGCGTGTATACGAATTATTATCTAATAGTATGAAAATTCAAACTTTAACGAACAAAGATCATTGACTTGCTATTCAAGGGGTGGTAAAATTTTAGGAAGTATCATACTGTGGAGATTAGTACTGAACAATGGAATTTTGTATTAAATTATGAAACGACATATAGGACGAAAATGATGAATAGCGTTCATGTTTTTTGGTAGCGTATTAAAAATTAGAAAGTACTGATCTGTTAGGCGTATATAGGATTATTATAGGGTAGTCTTTTTTTGATAATTTACATCCCGTCATAGATATTTTGCATGTGAAGGGAGAAAAGAATATGAAAAAGGTTTTATCGATCTTTTCTGTATTTTTATACTGCTTACGGAGATCGATACAAAAACAGTAGTTTAAGTCAAAGGGTTGATTCTTGTATGTAGAGGAGGCAATCCTTTAATTTACTTAACGACTATTACACACTATTGAAATAAACATTGATGGAATTCTTCAGCAGATGGAAAGCCACAAGGCGAAGTCTTGGAAAACGTTAACATTATTAAGACCTGTCTGGCAGAATCCTATTAGTCTGTACAGATAAAATAAGGAGATACAAGTGACATAGCTGTCATGAATATACCAATGGGAAAAAAGCTGCAGATGCGGAAATCATATAGAACTGTTTGCAAAAGAAAACAAGGTGCAATGGACAAATTTGAAGCCTACTGTCTACATAAAATCGAGGGGGACACCATGAATAGTAAATCAAATTCTTTTATAGGCATGTTTAAATGGAAGAGCATTTTCACAAAAATTTTTATGGTACTTATTTTTTTATCAATTATTATGATGCTTTTCTTCGGCTATTTTACAAATTATATTACCTTAAAAACCCATCAAGAAAAAATTAATTCTTCTAATCTATCATTATTAAAACAAGTAAGTGATACTGCAGATATTACTTTCTTTTTACTATCTCAGAATATGACACAAAGTATGTGGGATGATGATTTAATACAATACATGATAAATCCCCAGGAATATTGTCAGGACAGGGATTATCGCATTATTCGCCTCTTGAATAGTAGTGTGCTTAACATACCACTTGTCAAAGAAGCGTATTTTTATTCACCTATAGCTGACATGGTGTTTTCTTCTGACGGAACCATAAAAGAAAAATCCGTATTCGAGGATGCCTCTATTTTGAATGAGCATTTGAACAATGGAAAAGGAAGAAGGACACAATTGAGCAAAGATACTTTTTCTGAAGTGTTTTATGAAGAAGGACGATTGTTTATTGCTCAAGATCTAATTATATCTGCCCATATAGGAACATTAATATATGAAATAGATCAAGGAGAATTTTATGACACGATTGGAGCAAAAAACTCAGCCGATGAGACAATTTATATTTTTCAAAAAGATAATAGGATGTTATTTGAAAGTATATTATCCCGTCAGTCCTCCAAGTTGATTAAGTTTCAAAATCAAAATCAATTCTTAACGAATGCCGCACATTCGATAGATAAGCAAAAGAAGTATTATCTGTACACCTCTGAAGTTAGTGGCTGGAAGTATATTAAAGCTATGGATTACAATCGGTTAAAGATAACGACAAAGGATATTCTTCCATTAATATTGCCGGCTTTTTTATTGTTTTTCTTTTTTAGCATATTGTTTTCATTATATATTACAAAAGAAATATATAAACCGATTAATCGATTAATGAATTTTATAACCGGCTCAAGGAAGATAGATTTATCTTCTAAGAAAGCAAGAAATGAAATTGATTATATAGAATTGGCATATTCCGATGCTATTTATAAAAATGACCATCTAGCAGGAATTATGTGCAATTTGGCACAGGATGTCATGGAGCAATTGCTTCGGAATTTATTGATGGGGAAACAGTTTACCGATGAACATATGGGAGAGACCTTGGAAGGCATTGGAAATCCAGTGGCTATAGATAATCGCTATGTTGTATTAGCTGCAAAGATAAAAGCGGGAAAAGATGTATTTGTCAAGTCGGTTGAAGCAAATCTTTACTTTTTGAGCGTAAGCGGAATCATAGAAAGCCTACAGGAAGATAATTGTAAAATATATTGCATACATATGGAGAAGGATATAATTGGTATCGTATTAAGCTTTCTAAAGGAAGACGGAGCTATAAATATAAAGAGAAAAATATCTCAGGTAAAGCATAGCATTATTCAAAATATGCAAAATTCTTCCTATCAAGTATTGATAGGGATAGGAAAAATATACAATCATTTAAATGACATTCAATATTCCTATTATGAAGCTTTAGAGGTCATCAATGACATGTTATGTCCTAAATACCAATCCAGTGATATTATTTCGAAAGCGAGTTCGGAAGGATTGGAAAACATGGAATTCACAAGAAATAGAAAAAACTATTACCTAACCAGGGTGAAGCATATTATTCAAGCGTCAACGGAGGGAGATCAAAAAAAGGCTGAGCTATTATTGGAGAGAGTTTTATCGGAAATTGCAAATGCAGGGGATGACATAAATACTGTAAAGAAATGTTATGAAACCGTATTAGATGAATTAATGGATAAACTACTTTCTTTTCGTATGGATATGAAAGAAACAGATGAATTAAAGAGTAAACCCGATATTATAGAAGCAAAAGATATTGAGCAGATGCGGAAAATAGCATGGGACTTTGGACATGAGGCCATTTATTTGATAGGAAATTATAGCAGTAAGAACAGATATAGGTATATTGAAGAGGCAAAAAGGTATATTTCAAATAATTATGCAAATAGCAACTTATCATTGAATGAGATCAGTGAGTATATTGGAATCAACCCTTCTTATTTCAGTGATTTATTCAGGGAAATTACAAATGAATCATTTTCTAGCTACTTAAACTCTATACGCGTAAAGAAAGCAAAAGACTTTTTGAAAATGACAAAACTTACTATTCAGGATATAGGATATAAATGTGGATTTAACTCAGCACAGAATTTTAATCGGGTTTTTAAGAAATATGCCCAAATAACACCCAAACAATATAGGGATTCCCAAAAACATTAACAATTTATTAGAAAATGAACATTTTTTTGAATGATCCAAACCATTGTTTATAATCCCAAGATATCACTATTTTGGAAAAATCCATGGGAATATATAATTAAAAAAGAAAAGGACAGAAAAGAAGATGAAAAAGATGATTCGAGTGGTATGCAAAAAAGAAAAGATTGTTTTTGTTTATTTAGCATTTACTTTGCTTCTTCTCTTTGGATTCAGCGTATGTAGCATCTACAACGGGGATTTAAAAGAAACAACCGTCGCTGAAGACGGGCTTAAAGATAATTCCCTGGAAGATACCTCAAAAAATTCCGAATGTGAGGAACTTGTTTTTTCTGTGGCATGTTCAGGAAATTTCCCATCAGAACAATTTGAGAGGATCGGGGATTTTTCCAATCAAAAGATAAAAATTAATTACTACCCAAATGGAATACTTGGTGATGACAGGACCATTATTAAAGGTGTTCAGAACGGGAGCATTTCCATTATGGCAGGAGCTCCTGCCGGACAGATTGAAGTTGTACCGGAATTGGCACTCTTAGATATCCCGGGAGTATTTAAGGACATTGAAAGCTGCAATGAGGCGTTAATGGGAGAACTTTTTCATAAGTTTCAAACTTATTACAACAAAGCGGGACTGGAGCTGCTTTCCTATCGAACAAATGGCTTTCGGGAATTGACAAGCAATAGAGCCATATATTCGGTAGAAGATTTTAAGGATCTTAAAATTAGAACCATGGAAAATCCATATCATGAGGCATACTGGAAAGCTTTAGGTGCAGATGTGATATCAATGCCATTTGGCAGTATATATTTTTCATTACAGCAAGGGAAAATCCATGCCCAGGAAAACCTATTGGCAAGTGCATTTCGAGGCAATATTCCAGAAGTACAAAAATATTTAATCTATACCCATCATATTCCATTTATTAATACATATGTGATGAATAAAAAATTGTATGACTCTCTGTCAAAAGAAGAGCAAAGGATATTAAAAGATTTTTTTACCTATCAAAATGATAAGGCAGTGGAAAATTCAGAGAGTGATAATAAAAATTATAAGGATGCATGTATAGAGGAGTACGGTATGCAGGTAATTTATCCAGAAGAAACTTTACTTCAACAGATGGAAAAGGCGAATGAAGAAGTTATCCATATGCTGAAGAAAGACCTGGGGGCGGAAGTTGTTGAAGAATACCTTCAGATCATACAAAAATGGCGTAAGCAGTGATAAGAGGATTAAAATTGCAATTTTAATATATAAGAAAAAGGTTAGAAATTCTTAAAATGAAAGAGAGGAGAAAACGTATTAAGGTTTTGACATCAATGAGTTAAAGTACTGCAAAGTTAAAAATCTAAGAAAGGGAAGTGGGAGAATTGAATAATAATTTTAAGAAAAATATCATCGCACTTTTTATATCAATTCTAATGGTATTTGGAATGGTAACAGCTTCTTTTGCACTAGATATAAAGTACTTTTCTGAAAATGATTTTGAAATGTTGAAAGAAGCATTTGATCCAAGTGACCCTACAAATATTTACTATGAGGGAATGTTTGAGCAGACTGTCACTGTAAACGAAAAAGAAAGAACCTTGAAGATTTATTTACCTAAAGATATAACCTTCTGTGATTTTTCTGTTTTTGTGGCTGTACCATCTGGTGTTGATACTGTGGATTTTCTGGAAGAAAGCGGATGGATTGATATTGCAGAAAAAAATAATCTGTATTTGGTAGCCTTCGAACCAGATAATAAAGTTTGGGATGCGGCTGCGGTAAAAGATGAATTAGCTTATATGACAGCCGTTTCTAAAAAAACCTCAGAAAGAACTTTTTATGATTTATATACTTCAAATTATTATTTTGTTGGATATGGTGAAGGTGGAGAATTGCTTCAAAAGTATATTATGGCAAACCCTACATTATGTTCAGGATTGGCTATTTTTGATGGCAGTGAAATAGAATCTTCGTATTTGAAGACAATGACAGAAACGATGGCAGCAGATAAAAAGACACCTGTTTCAGGGGTGAAGGTACCTGTTTTGTTAGTGAATAAAAAGACCTCAATCCAGACAAATGAGGTATTAAAATACTGGCTGAATGCAAATGATTGTGAAGATACTACATATAGTACAGATTTGGCTACGGTCTATCTTCAATCTATGATGAAGAATACTTCTAATGTGGAAACACAGCCAGTTAGTTCGGTACAGACGATCAATAAAAAAATATCCTATACAGATGCAAGCTTTAATAATAAAGTTTGGGATGAATTTCTATCAAAGGCAGGAAAATACTCTGGTAATGGATTGACAAGCTTAAGAGCTATGTATACGCCGGAAGAAATAGGCGCAGTTAAAAAAGAAATATCGATAGATGGCAATTACCGTTATTGGTATGAGTATGTACCTACCTGTGCGAGGGATGGAAAAAGCAGCGTACAATTACCTGTTGTTCTTGTCCTTCATGGTCAGCTCCAAAAGGGTGGTATTTATGTGAATTATACAGAATGGTTTAAGGTTGCAGAAGAAAACGGTTTCATCGTTGAGTTTTTAAGTGCGTTTCCTTACAATGGAACATCAGCAGCGCCGGTTGGACTAAGTGATGAGATTAAAGGTATTCCTAAACCAAACTGGAACCTTAGTGATAATCCAGATATGGTAAATGATGTGGCATATATCAAGAAAGTGATCGAAGAAGCAAAGATAAACCATAATGTTAATGCAGGCAAAGTATATATAACCGGTCACTCCCTTGGCTCGTTTATGACGAATTATATGTCAGCTTGTTATCCAGAGTTATTTGCTGCAGCTGCATCTACATCTGGTATTATGCCAGGCTCAACTGTGGTAGACGGCATTGCATCGGCGCCTGCAAATGAGAATACTGAGTATGAAATTCCTACGTGGTTAATGACCGGACAATATGATATTCCGCCATTTATTCCTCAAGGCAAGGCAGCAGTACAGTATTTTATCAATAGAACAAAGGGTATTATCAATAAAGACAATCCATATACCTATAGCGTTGACCAATATGATACGGAAGTCTATGTAAATGAAGAGGGTGTGCCTATGGCCCAATATTCATTCGTTGAAGGCAAAGGTCATTTAACGGTCCCAACTGAGCCTAGATTAATGTGGGGGTTTTTATCTAAATTTACGAGAGCAGAAGATGGAAGTATTCTTTATATGCAAGATGAAATTAAACAATAGAAGGGGGCGGTTATGATGAGTAGAAAGTGCATAGTAGCAATGGCTTTAACAGCGATTATGTTGATCGCCATGGTGACTCCGGTGGCTGCTGCCAATCTAGGAACAGGGGGGAACAACAAACTGGCAGCGACCCCATTTCCAGAGAATATTGATTTGGCAGGTTTGTTGGGAACAGAGGACAAGACAGCTGTGCTGCCCCAGTATTTTGTGGGATTGTATGAGCAGAAGATTGCTGTTGGAGATACGACACGAACTGTAAAAGCCTATATTCCTGAAACCGCAAAGCAGGGGTGTAACAGTCTGTACCTAGCGGTACCAGAAGGCGTAGATACTATCAAATTTATGGAAGACAGTGGTTGGATGAAGATTGCAAAAGAACATAATTTTATTCTGTTTGCATTTGAACCAGTGAATGAAGTGTG
This sequence comes from Bacillota bacterium, assembly GCA_049324315.1. Taxonomy (GTDB): domain Bacteria; phylum Bacillota; class Clostridia; order Peptostreptococcales; family Thermotaleaceae; genus JBMOKU01. Next base: position 94,102 of record JBMOKU010000009.1, read on the forward strand.
GATGGAATCAGATTTGGAATATATTCAGAAGGCATTTGCTCAAATCAACAATCGTCTGTACTATAACTTCATCATGGGTAACTATTATTTTGTGGGATACAGTGACGGCGGAACACTTCTTCAAAAATATATTATGAAGAATCCAAAGCTTGCTGCAGGTATGGCAATCTTTAATGGCAGTGAAAATATTAGTAAAGAGTATATGGATCAAGTTGGGTCAGAGCCATCTGATGATCCTAATTTACCAAAATCAGAAGTAGCAGCACCTGTATGGATTATTTCTCATAAGATTACCCCTAATACACAAAAAGTAATTAACTATTGGTTTAATGCCAACGATTGTGAAGAAACTGCATATAAGTTTGATGATGGAACTATGTACAAGCAGACACAAGTAGGCTCAAAAAGTGATCTCAATGAGCAACCAGTAGCTAAACTTCAAGTAACTGAGAAGGCAATAAGTTATACGAATGAAAAATTTAATACGAAGGTTTGGGAAGATTTCTTATCTACAACAAGTCGTTTTGGCTCCAATATATATAATAATGCATTAAGGGCAACGGCTGACTTTGATGCCCTAGGCATTGAAGAACATACCATGTCATTAGATGGTTATACAAGACAGTGGTATGAATATGTACCAACCTATGCAAGGGGAAAAGGCGTAAAGCTTCCGTTGGTTGTTGCTTTGCATGGAAGCGGGCAGACTGGAGAAATATTTGTTGGATATACAGAATGGTATAAGGTGGCTGAAGAAAGAGGCTTCATCGTAATATTCCCAACTGCAGCAATGAGTGCCAGCAGTGGAGGTGGCGTACAAGGAGCACCAAGGCCTACATTCAATTTTGACGGAAGCTCATCAGTAGATGATATAAAATTTGTGGATGAATTAGTAAAGAATGTGAAGGCTCGCAATAATGTAGATAATACGAGAGTATATATTTCTGGACAATCTGCTGGTTCGATGATGACACAACGTATAGCACTTTACCTTCCAAAGGTATTTGCAGCAGCAGGTTCCACTTCCGGCTCCATAATGGGAATCAGTGGTGAGAATTATCAGTTCCCATCGGATATGAATGAAAAGTATCAAATGCCTGTACGTTTATTTATGGGTCAATATGATTTGTTTGGCGGCGGTAGCTTGGTAAAAAATACGGATGCAAAAGCAACATTAGCCTATTGGATTAAACGAAACAATGCAGGCGATGGGGAAAAACCACTTACCTATAAAAAGGGCCTTTATACGAATCTTGTTTATGTAAATGATAAGCATATCCCAATGGTAGAATACACAATCACTGCAAATCGGGGGCATAATTGCGTCCCTCAGGAAATGTGGGAGCTTTGGGATGAATGGTTCTGTAAATATTCAAGAACTGAAGACGGAATGGTACGATACATGGGTCAAAAGGTGAATTAAAAAGTTCTCTCCATTTATTTTATAGAAAAACAAAGCAAAATGGCAGATACAATGAATTTTGTATCTGCCATTTTGCTTTGTCTATGAGAACGGCCAGCAAAGCTGCAAGTCTGAACAAAAAACCAGGTTTCAAAAAAATTTTTAGTACCTGTCTATAAGTATCGCATTTCGGCTCTGTCTTTAAAAGTAAGAAATTCTCCAGGGGCCAATATTCTTGCTCTTTCATTCCCATTTTTAACCTTATCAAAGACGTCGTTTGGATCCCCACAGTGTGCAGGCTTACCAGGTGCATCATAGGTACCGTAATGAATAGGAACCAAAAGTGCTTCAGGCATTGAATTGGCTAGAACTATTGCTCCTGGATGGTTAAGATGAAATGGATCAAGTGAAACATCCAGAGCTAAAAGGTCTATATCACGAACCATTAAATGCTCCTCCATAAGTCTAGTATCCCCCGGGAAAAAACAACGGACGTCCGGTGTTGTTACAATAAAGCCACAACAGTCTCCACTGCGAAAGGGCTTACCACAGCGCTGAGGGTCCTGAAGCTGCCATGGATGATCTGCAGGCGTTATTTCAATGGTAACGTCATCAATTTTAAAGATATCTCCAGTGCGGCAAGTTTCAATGTTTCTAGGATTTACTCCAATCTGTGCAAGGCGGTTAAACACTGTATGCGGCCCAATGAATCTTGGATTTAGCTGCGCAAGAACTTGAGCAGTAATTTGACCTAAATGATCATGATCCGGATGCGTATATAATACTGCATCAACTTTAGGTATATCTGTAGACTTAATGGGATAGGAAATGCTCATTTTTAAACCTGCTTCGCTTAAATCCTCTTGATCAGGGCTTGTCATTAGGACAGGATCAATTAAAATGACCGTACCCCGTGCATTTATCAAAAATCCTGCACTAGCGAGCCATGCAATAGATGTATTATCGGATACCTTAAAAGCTTCTTCTGTAATCTGAACGGGTTCCTTAGCCCTTACAAATTTCATTTGTGACATATGGATTCCCCCTTAATAAAATTTGACACAGTACAATGTTAAGATGGCTTTATGGATTTTTGGCGTGTAACCATTGCATTATCTATCTTTATTTAATAAAAAGCCTATGAGTAACCACTAATTTACTCATAGGCTCAGACCTATCAATACATCAAAACTCTATAATAAAAAAATCTATTTACACAAAATTATCTACGGTATGTTTAACTATTGACTTTTAGCCTTTTTACAATAAGAAATACACTCATCAATCCAACTTATGGTATTTTCTTCACGCATAATAGCTCCCTTTAATACAATAAAATCTCCAAATCGATCTGAGTCATGTTTAGGAACTTCGGGATATTGTTCGAAAGTTTTTTTCAATGTATTTAACCGCTTCATATGTTGCATTCTTTGACTTTCTAATAAATGTATTCTGGAGTCTAAATCTAAATTGTTTGAAAAGTACATACGAAGACGAAAGATATCTTTTGGAGTTCGTTGAATTTTTTCGTCTTTATGTAACCATTTGAGAAGATCAGTACGTCCTTCTTCTGTGATGGAATAGCGTTTGGATTCAAGAATATCACCACTAATTTCAATATTGAAAGTAACTAAGCCCTCATCAGCTAACTTCTTTAATTCAGGATATATTTGACTATGATTTGCATACCAAAATTCAGCAAGCTCATAATTAAATTCTTTACCAATTTCATATCCGGTCATTGGGCGTTTATTTAGAAGTCCTAAAATTGCGTATTTTAATGGTCTCATATATCTCTTCCTTTAATGCATCTTTGTTTATGAAATAACTATATCACATCTAAATATATTGTCAATATTCCTCAGATGAACTTATAAATTCATATATGTTATAATTTATATATATCTATAAACATGTCGATGTTGACATGTTTATAGATATATGATATAAACAATATTGTTATATTAATATCAATATGGGAGGGTTTATATGAACTACACAAGAAAAAGATGGTTAGTATTAATAGCCAGCTGCTTTATCAATCTTTGTATCGGTTCTTTATACGCGTGGAGCGTATTGGCAGGACCGATGGCTGAATATTTAAGTCAGCTAAACGGGGTAACTTTAACGCCAAGAGACTTATCCATTGTATTTGTAATCGCTAACTCTGTTGGTCCAATTACAATGATATCCGGTGGTAAAATTAACGACACATTAGGACCCAAATTAGTTGTTTTTATCGGTGGTTTAATGTTCGGTGGCGGGATGTTCCTTTCTGGATTTGCTCAAAGTGTCGGTTTCCTGATTTTTTCATATAGTATTCTTCTAGGTTTAGGACTGGGAATGGTATATGGTGCAACAATCAGTACATCAATCAAATTTTTCCCTGACAAAAGAGGTTTTGTTGGTGGATTGACAACTGCAACATTTGGTATCAGTTCTGTTATTATCCCACCAATTGCAGCTATGATTATTTCATCAACTGGTCCAACCGCAGCATTTAAAATTATTGGTGCAGTATTTGCAGTTATTGTATGTGTAAGTGCATTCTTTATGGAGAAATGTCCAGCGGACTTCGTGCCAGATGGTTGGACACCACATGCTAAAACTAACGGTAAAGCTATTATCAATAAAGACTGGAAAGCCATGTTACAAACACCAATCTTCTATGTGATGATTATCTTATTGACTTGTGGTGCATTTGCTGGATTAATGTTTATTCCATTAGCTTCTCCATTAGCACAAAACATGGTTGGCATGTCAACAACAGCAGCGACAGCAGCCGTATCAACTTTGGCTTTATTTAATGTATTAGGTCGAGTATTAGCAGGTAGTATTTCTGACAAGATTGGACGAGTGAATACTTTAGCTTTAGCATGTATCTTATCAATAACTGGCCTTACTATGTTATACATGACTAAAGAAGGTGACACAACCTTATTCTATGTAGCCATTTCTATTATCGGTATTTGTTTTGGAGCTTTCATGGGTGTATTCCCTGGATTTACAGCAGATCAATTTGGTCCTAAGAATAACAGTGTGAATTATGGCATCATGTTTACAGGATTTGCTATTGCAGGCTATGTAGGGCCTACAATTTTAAATAAAATTTACGCTGCAAACGGCAGCTATCAAAATGCATTCTTAATTGCCATTGGGTTTGCACTATTGGGACTTGGATTAACATTTATTTATCGTGTGGCTAATCGAAAAATTGCAAACTAAAAAATATACTTAATTTAAAATGGAGGAAAAAATGGAAAGAAAATATCCGAATTTATGTAAGCCTATAAAAATTGGAAATGTATATTTTAGAAATAGAATGTTTGGCGCTCCAATGGGTGGTACAGATATTACAGCTGATTGTACCATTGGACCTAAATCAACAGCTTTTTATGAATTAAGAGCTAAAGGTGGTGCGGCTAATGTAACAGTAAGTGAGTTGGTTGTACATCCTAAGACAGAAGCATCACATATGTATCACTTAGATTTACAAACAGTTAATTCACTGGCAAGTTTTACTTATACAGCTGATGCAATTAGAAGACACGGTGCTATTGCTAGCGTAGAATTATCTCATTCCGGACAATATGCAGGAACTTATTTAGTAGATAAAGACAAAAAACAAAACATGGCTCAATGGGGTCCAAGCCCGGGTATGAGACCTGATGGTCGTGAAGTTAAAGAACTCACTGAAGAACTTATTCAAGAGATTGTGGAAGCTTATGGAGAAAAAGCAGCATTAGCCAAAAAAGCCGGTTTTGAAATGGTCATGGTACATGGTGGTCATGGATGGCTAATTAATCAGTTTTTATCACCTTATTTCAATAAGAGAACGGATAAGTATGGCGGTTCTTTAGAAAACAGAGTACGTTTTGCAAGTGAAGTACTAGATAGTATTAGAAAAGCAGTAGGGCCGGGATTTCCTATTGAATTTAGAATGAGTGGCTCTGAATTGTTTGAAGGTGGATATGATCTTGCCGAAGGTGTTGAAATTGCAAGACTATTAGAAGATAAAATTGATTTATTACATGTTTCTGCTGGTACATATCAACGTGGATTTGGTATTACCCATCCATCTATGTTTCTACCACACGGTCCGAATGTATACTTGGCAGAAGAAATCAAAAAGCATGTAAATATTCCGGTGGCAACAGTTGGTGCATTAAACGACCCTGAAATGATGGAAGAAATCATCGCATCAGGAAAAGCTGACGTGGTAGAGATGGCAAGAGCTTTACTGGCAGATCCTGAACTACCAAAAAAAGTAGCAATGAACAAAGATGAACACATCATACATTGTTTACGTTGTTACACTTGTATGGCTGAAAGAGCTGAAACTTCAACTAGACGTTGTACAGTTAATCCATTAATTGGTCGTGAAATCGATGGTCTTGAAATCTTAAAGGCATCTAAGAAGAAGAAAGTTTTAGTAGTAGGTGCCGGTCCTGGTGGACTTCAAGCGGCATTAACAGCGGCAAGAAGAGGTCATGAAGTTGTTATATGTGAAAAGAGTGATGAAATAGGTGGTATTTTAGTAGGTGAACAAGCTATACCGTTTAAATATGAAATGTATAAGTTAGGTGTTACATTAGGTAAATTAGCTGAAGATGAAGGCGTTGAAATACGTCTAAGCACAATGGTTGATAAAGCATATGCAGAGAAAGAAAATGCAGATGTTGTTATCGTTGCAGCTGGCTCTGAACCATTCTTACCACCGATTGAAGGTTTAGATCAAGACAATGTCATTGTTGTAAATGAATATCACCATAAGGTAGACCAAGTTCAAGATCAAGTAGTTGTTCTTGGCGGTGGTTTAGCTGGTTGCGAGATTGCTATCCACTTTGCCAGAGAAGGAAAATCAGTAAAATTAGTTGAGATGAACGACGCATTAGCGCCTGATGCTAATATTCGTCATAGACCTTTATTGCTGCAAGAAATCGAAAAGAGCGGTATTGAAGTCTATAAAAACCACAAAGGTATTAAAGTGACCGAAGACGGAGTACTATGTACAAACCAAGCAGGTGAAGAAGTACTAATTGAAGGTAAAACTGTCCTTTGTGCCTTAGGTCAAAAAGCAAGAAGAGATGTAGTTGATCAATTAATTGATGCTGCACCAATTGTTATGACCATTGGTGATTGTGCTAAAGTATCAACGATTACAACCGCTATTTATCAAGGGCACCATGCAGGTATGGATGTATAGTATTGCTATAAGTAATAATTTAGTATAACAAAACCTTAACATATGAAAGTAGAAGAACAAGATTAAACAATCTTGTTCTTCTACTTTCATATGTTATTTGGAATGAGAAGCTTCTGACCCACATAAATCATATTCGGATTAGTACTACTATTTTCCCTCATTAACAGGAAAAGAATGGATTCGGGATTGGCTAGGGTGAACAGTATTAAAAAAGACATTTGTCCAATGACAAATGTCTTTAATATTGACATACGAAAATAGAAGTAGTAAAATAAGTTTGATGCCACTTTTGCAGAAATTGAATATAATATCCCTAATTATATTATACACTTTTATAAAAACAATGTCAACGGGTTTTTGAGAATAATCTCACTGAATTATTTATTATAAGGAGGCGATATGATGAACAGGGACGACTATGAATGGAAACTTGAAAATGAATGGCTGCGAGATGTGCTTGAAGAAGCTCAAAAACAGTTTAATGAAAATCGTGATTTAAAAGAAAGATTTAAAAAGGATGCCATTGAAACACAAAAGGAACTATGGCAAGACGTAGGAGCTGTTTCTATAACGAATGGATTGGAGCAGATTGCAGACTTTATGAGCTTTATAAGTACCATGAGGATACAGAAGAGAAGCTATGAGCTAGCCAGAAAATTTGAGGAAAAATATGAGAGAATACTTTCATCACCATATTTCGGAAGAATAGATTTTCTCGAAAAGAGAGAGGAGAAAGCAGAAAAGTATTATATTGGAATATCAACTCTTGTTAATGATAACTATGATTTCCTCATATACGACTGGAGAGCACCGGTTTCTAGCATGTTTTATGATTACGAAATTGGAGAAGCCCATTATATATGCCCAGAAGGAATTATTGATGGGAAACTTACGCTAAAAAGACAGTACAAAATTAATAATGGTGAAATGGAGTATATGTTTGACAGCAATCTTAAGATAGACGATGAAATGCTTCAAGATATCTTAAGTAAAAGTACGGATAGCAAGATGAAGGCTGTAGTAACAACCATTCAAAGAGAACAGAATAAAGTAATTCGTAATGAGGAGTACAAAAATCTGATTGTTCAAGGTCCTGCTGGAAGCGGAAAAACCTCTGTTGCGCTTCACAGGATTGCATATCTGTTATATAAGCATCGGGATAAGATAACGGCACAAAATATAGTAATATTCTCCCCAAATGATATTTTTAATGATTATATTTCTAATGTATTACCTCAGCTTGGAGAAGATAATATGTGTCAGACAACATTTAAGGAATATATGCATAAGGCTTTAGGCAGTGAACTTATGAAGGAAGCCTACTGCGAAATGATGGAATATATTCTGGTCTCAAAAAACAAATTACCCTATCAAAAAAGAATCAGCAACATAAAATTTAAGTCTTCTATGGAATTTACAGATATATTGAAACGATATGTAACCTACCTTGAAAAAATGGATAGAAATTTTATAGATATCACTTTCAGAGGTAATTTAATAATCTCCTCAAAGGATTTAACAGAGCTGTTTTTTCTGGATTATGTACAGCTTCCACTGAAAAGAAGACTTCAGAAGATAAGAGAAAGAATTTTGTTTCTTATGGAACCTTATGAAAAATATCGAGTAGAAGAAGTCGCTGAAGAACTTGAGGATTCCGGCGATTATATAAATAAAGTGGAAATTATGGAGCGCGGTATGGCTGCTGTAAAGAAGGAAATGAAGGACATGTATGATGAAATCAATAGAATGACAGCGTTTGATTTAGTGGATATCTATAAGCAGCTTTTTGAGAAACTAGAGCTTTTTTGCAGAAGTTCAAATACTGAATACAGTGAGAAAAATATCGAGGAAATCAAAAGCTTTACATTAGAGAACCTGAAGTCACAAAAGCTTAATTATGAGGATCAGTCCCCACTTCTATATCTAAAAGGTGCTCTTGGAGACCTTCCCAAAACTTCAGAAATCAAATATGTCATTATTGATGAGGGTCAAGACTATATGCCGCTGCAGTATGAAATCTTTTATCAGCTTTTCAAGCATGCGAATATAACCATACTGGGCGATCTTAACCAATCCATTAATCCATTCATGAACCTAGGAGATTATCATAATATCTCACATATATTCCCCAAAGATGATACCTGCATTATAAACTTAACCAAAAGCTACAGATCTACAATGGAAATTACTAAGTTTTCAAGAAGGCTGCTTAAAAAGGAAATTGCTGATGAATGGGTAGGAAGAAGTGGAGATAAGCCTTTGCTCCTTGGTCTTCCAGATGAAGAAGCTATAAAAGGAAGACTTCTTGGAGATATAAAACTATATAAGGAGAAAGGATACAAATCTATTGGAATCATAACAAGAACTGTAAAGGAAGCGGATGAGGTATACAGTTTCTTAAAAGAAAAGGTTCATGTTAAAGCCATAATGAAGGATGATGATGAATATGTAAGCGATACCTTGGTGATTCCGGCTTATCTTGCTAAAGGACTAGAATTTGATGTGGTGCTTATCTATAATGCAGGGAATGAAAATTACTGTTGTGAGGAGGAAAGGCTCCTGCTTTATACCGCCTGTACTAGAGCCCTTCATATTCTATGTATATACTATTCCGGGGAGTGTACACCATTGTTGAAGGAAGCAGTATTTTGATGAATGTCTCCGGGGCGGAGTAAAAGCAGCAGGGTACATTTGTTTTGAATGTACTCTACTGCTTTTATAGTTTTATCCGGGAATGAGAAGCTTTTGCCCTACATAAATCATATTCGGATCTGTGATGCTATTTTCCTTCATAAGAGCTTCATAGCTAACCCCTAGTTTTTGAGAAATACCAAACAGCGTATCACCAGGTTGCACAACATAATAACGATCTGTGTTTTGAGAACTGACAATGGTTACCTCCGTGCCGATGGGGACAAGGCTGTAGACGTAGTTCACATCCTGATTATACATTCGAATGCAGCCATTGGATACAGCTTTACCAATAGAAGCCGGATTGTTGGTGCCATGAATGCCATAGTCTTTATAAAAGCGCATCCATCGGGTTCCAAAGACGCCACCTGGATTGGGGGCTTTCTCTGTGATCTTAAAAGTACCCGTAGGACTAGGTATGGCTGGTTTACCAATTGCTACAGGGAAGGTGCGATGAAGCTGATTATCTAGGTAGAGATAGAGCTTTCTTTCAGAAAGATTAATCAAAATCCTTACTTTCCCGTCAACACCCATAAGGGCAGTATAAGTATTCGGTCCAACAATACCGTCAGCAGTCAAACCCTTGCTGCGTTGAAATCGAATGACAGCTTGACGGGTAGATTCACCGAATATACCATCTTCTAATCCGGCATCAAAACCTAAAGTATTGAGTCTTTCTTGGACTTCCCGCACATCTTGTCCTCGGTCCCCGAGTTTTAAAGATCTTGTATATCGAAACATGGACAATCACCTCAACGTATCAATTTATATCAGCATATGTGAGTGAGAAATAATTGATATTGCGGGAAGATAAATAAAAAAGCATTGAAACAGACATCTGTTTTCAATGCTTTCCGACTAATTAGAACTATCGACTTTAAATTTTTTTATATACTGATCAAGTGACAAAGCAATATCATCAAGACTAGATGCAGAGGAGTCAATATGTGATAATAAAAGCTTTATCTTTTCTACTTCTACTTCTAGAGCATTTAGTTTATTAGCATAATGAGTAGAAAGAGGATAAGCTTCTGAACCAGCAATCTGCGTGTCGGGATTAAAGTGATAGCCATTTACAATTAAAGCTTCGAGTTTTGCAACTTGAGAACTGATTCTACTCAACTTTTCGTCAGGTTGATCATCTAAAGCTCGTCGTATTTGTATGCTCAATTGATAAAGTTGCTGTAGGAAATCTTCGCTGGCTCTATAGTTATGCATAACCGATTGCTTAACAGCATCTTGTTGGATTTGCTTGTTGAGACTTGCTATACCATTTTCTATCCCTTGAAGAGATTGCATGGATTGTTGTATATCTATCATTAGACGTTTAGAAGACTCTTTAAGGTTATCAGAATTATAACGAATTCTGCCAATTAGTAATGAAATAGTATTCAACATAGCATTAAAAGCATTGCTTACGATCTTAAACTCATCATCATACAAATAACTAAGTCGTACGGCTAAGTCTCCATTCTGAGCCTCTCTCATTACATTGACCAGTTCATTTATAGGCATTGAAAAAGCTTTTGATAAAAAATAGGCGATTAAAGAAGATACAAGGATTGCCAGCAAAACTGCGAGCAATAACATGCTTTGCAATTCTTTCGTAGTATTAAAGAGCTCTGAATAATACCCGCCAGTGATAATGTACCAGTCCCAAGGAGCGTAATATGTATAATATGCAATTTTTTTGCGTCCTTGATAGTCATATGTAATGGAACCCTGTTTTTTATTTAGAATTTCTTGAATCCAATCATACTTCGTAAAGTTCTGACCCTGATTTGTAGGGTGGATGATTGCATCACCTTTAGAGTCTATAATGAATGCATAACCAGTTTCTCCAACAACAATATTTTTGATTGCTTTAATCATTTCATATTCTTGTTCTCGACGACCTAGTACAAAAGCACCAATTAATTTTCCGTTATTATCCCATATAGGTTGATAAACCGTTGCGTGCCATATACCTTCAACATTTGCTCTACCAAGATATTGCTGACCATTAATAATACGTTCATAGACAGGACCTGAATCCAGGACGGTTCCTACGATTCTCTTTCCATCTGCTTGTCTTACATTAGTAGTAACTCGAATAAACTTATTGTTATGCAATTGAAAGATCGTAGCAGGTAATTTTTCCTTTTCAATCAAATCATTAACCAATGTAAAATCATTTGTAATTTTCTGAGAACCAATGTACCAGGTAGGCAAGCGATAACCAGCAAATTCTTCTATTTGCTCATAATCAAAGCGACTATCCCCGAGGGCTGTGAGCTTACTCGAAAAAGAAGCTGCTGCACTTTCCATCCATCGTGAAAGTACTTCCTGTTGTGTATCTACCATATTGTAAATCCCTTTATTAATATTGGTTATGGTTTCTTCCGTTTGGAGAGAAATTTTATTAAATATTAAATAGTAACTAAAACCGCCAATTAGTATTAACGGTATAACAGAAACAACAATAAACCATATAAAAAGTCTAGACTTTATACGAGATTTCATTACGATGGTCCCCCTACTATATTCCATAGATAAAGATTACTTTAAATATCTATTGGTATTTATTATACTATTTTTAATAGATATTAACAATTCAATATATTTTGGAATCTAGCAAATAGAAGTAAATTGATCGCTTTGAGAAACTGCTATTGCAGAAAATGAAAAAGTATATTATAACGAACATGTAAAATATAATTTAAAACTATTAGAAAATTTAGTAGAATTAAGCTATGTAATTATTAAAGGTTTAATCCAATGTTATATATTGGATTAAACCATGTAAATTCTATGGCTTTAAAGCATGCTGTAAAAAAGGGGGATAATGGATGAAGACAAGAGATATATTGGATTTTAGCTTTACATTATGCTCCCTTGGTGATGTTGTTGGAAACGTAATCAAAAAGATGGCTTTAAAAGATATGTCATATGCTATTGTTGTAGATGGGAACAATGAATATATAGGGATTTTGACAGCATCAATTTTGTTGAAAAATGTAGATGATTTAGACCGTAAGATTGACAAACTTGTTGTAAAGGTTCAATCCGTATTTGAACATGAAGACATTCGCGTTTTAAAAAAAGCAGAATGTGATATTATTCCTGTCATTAATATGGAGCAGAATGTGGTAGGCGTGATTTCCATCAAGAGCGTTCTTGAATACATACCAGGAGGATTATCACAGATTGGCAAAAGTCATATAAATGGTTTTAAGGACGGAAAAAATCATGGAGCAAAATATACGATAGATGACATCGTTGGTGAGAGTGCCGCAATTCTTACTTTAAAAGAGCGAATTATTGCTGCTGCAAAAACAACCTCTACAGTATTGATCATGGGAGAAACAGGGACAGGTAAAGAATTAGTTGCCCATGCAATTACGAATCTAAGCGGAAGAAGACATCAATCGTTTGTGCGTATAAACTGTGCTGCGATTCCTGAAACATTGTTAGAATCGGAATTGTTTGGGTATGAGCCCGGAGCTTTTACAGGTGCAACAAAGGGCGGACATCCAGGTAAGTTTATAATGGCTAATAATGGAACTATTTTCTTGGATGAAATTGGAGATATGCAGCTTTCTTTACAATCAAAAATTCTAAGGGTCCTACAAGAAAAAGAAATAGAGAAAATTGGTGGCCATTACCCAATTCCAATAGATGTCCGTGTTATTGCGGCGACACATGCGGATCTGTATGAACTCGTTAAATTTAAAAAGTTCAGGCAAGATTTATTTTACAGACTACATGTTATTCCGATTCAAATTCCACCATTAAGAGAACGGAAAGAAGATATTCCCCTATTGGTAGAAAACTTTATTGATAAGTTTTCAGAATCATTGAATATTATGAAACCTACCATCCATGAATCGTTTATAAAGAAGTTAAAGACTTATCATTGGCCAGGAAATATTAGAGAGCTTAGTAATGTGATTGAAATGGCCGTTAATTTTGCAAATGGAATGATTACTGAAGATCATATACCGCAATATATTTTTTCAGAAAATGAATTCAGCCAATGTGACCTAGACAATGGCAGCAATTTAAAAATTTCAACTGAGGAAAATGAGCGAGAAATGATTTTGAGGGCTCTCGAAATCCACCGAGGGAACAAGAACAAAGTCGCTGAAGTGTTAGGAATATCCAGGAGCAATTTATATTATAAAATGAAAAAATTGAATATCGATGTTTCGTAGAGACCTTGTACAAAATGATGTACAGGGTCTTTTTAAAGGGTACTCCTAAAATTAGTACAAATTTTCTTAAAGTTAAAACACTTATTATGAAGTAAAAATTATGAAGTACATGATAAAACGTTGGAAAATGCAAAGATTCCAACGTTTATTTTATTTGGCATAGGATTTGCTTTTAAGAAGAATATGCAAGAGAAATATAGGGGAAAGGAGGAAAACGTAAACCCGAGCTAAACTAAAAAAATGCTAATAACAGAAAGGGATGAGAACAATGAGCGAAAAATCAACAAATCGTTGGCTTATACTGGCCGCAAGTATTATTATGAATCTATGTATTGGGTCAGCCTATGCATGGAGCGTATTTCAAAAACCGTTAATAAGCATGTTTGGATGGACAACTGCACAAGCGTCACTAGCTTTTACGCTTAACTTATCGTTGGTGCCTATCGCAATGATTTTTGCAGGAAGAATTCAAGATAGACAAGGGCCTCAGAAAGTAACCTTTGTAGGGGGATTAATATTCGGGGCAGGAATTATCCTAGCTGGATTTACAAGTTCACTAACGGTTCTTTATCTAACTTATGGTGTGCTAGGTGGATTTGGTATAGGAACGGTATATGCGTGCACTGTAGCAAATACGGTAAAATGGTTCCCCGATAAACGAGGCTTGGCAGGGGGATTAACTGCTGCAGGTTTCGGTTTTGGGGCAGTAGTATTTGCACCATTAGCTGTTGCACTTATAGAACGGTATGCAGTACTTACAACATTTAAAATACTTGGATTTGCTTTCATGATTATCATCGTAGTATGTTCCATGTTACTCAAGGCACCTCAAGCAGGTTGGAAACCTGAAGGATGGCAGCCGAAGGTTACTTCTGCAACAGTTAATACGGGTCATGACTATACAGCTGGTGAAATGATCAAGATGCCCAAATTTTATATCTTATGGGCTATGTATACAATTGGTTGCATTGCAGGTCTAATGATTATAGGCCATGCCTCTCCCATTGGACAAGAAAAAATTGGCTTATCTCCTCAAGTTGCAGCATACGCGGTTAGTTTCCTCGGACTAGCCAATACGTTTGGAAGGATATTCTGGGGAAGCGTATCAGATAAAATTGGTAGATACAACGCAATTGTACTCATGTATATTACAAGCAGTGTTATGTTAATGCTTCTTTTCATTGCAAAGAGTTTTGGAATATTTATCATAGCCATCTGTGGAATTGCTTTAAGTTTTGGAGGATTTATGGGAATATTCCCATCTGTAACAGCTGATAACTTCGGAGCAAAAAATTTAGGAATTAACTATGGCGTTATGTTTACTGCTTTTGGTCTTGCAGCTTTCTTCGGGCCTAGAATTGCTGCTGTAGTAAAACAGTCTAGTGGTGGAGATTACGGAAAAGCTTTTTTAACAGCAAGTGCGTTAAATATCATAGGCATTATTTGTACAGTATTTATCAATAATCAATTGAAGAAACAGCGGAATGCAGTTGAGGCAAAAAATTAGGTAAATTGATTTATATATTAAATTTATTATGGAGGTGTTATATATATGGCAGTTATTCAAACTGTTGAGAGTGCGGTAAATTATATCAAGGATAGCTCGACAATAATGATCGGAGGCTTCTTAGGGGTAGGGGCACCACTAAAAATGATCGATTATATTGCTGAAAAAAGAATCAAAGATCTAACTTTGATTGGCGTCGTAGGAGCTTATCCCGGTGGTGGGTTTGATATAGGGAAGCTTTCTGCTCAAAAGCAAATTAAAAAGTTTATTGGTGCGCATATTGGAACAGATCCTGAATTTGTAAAACAATACATTAATGGAGAGTTAGAAGTGGAATTCAATCCGATGGGTACTTGGATCGAAAGAATTAGAGCTGGCGGCGCTGGTTTAGGCGGGGTGTTAACACCTACGGGACTAGGGACAGAAATGGAAGAAAATAGAGATAAAGTAATGGTTGAAGGCAAAGAATTCCTATTATATCCACCTCTCAAGGCGGATGTTGCAATTATAAAAGCTTATAGAGCGGATAAATCAGGAAATCTTCAATACCAGGGAACCTCACTAAATTCCAATCCGGTAATGGCAACGGCTGCAGATCTTGTCATAGCAGAAGTAGATGAAATTGTTGAGACTGGAGCCCTCCATTACAATGAAATTGGTACGCCAGGTATATTCGTAGATGTAATTGTTCAAGGGTACTCAGGACAAGAAAGAAAGCAAATCTTCGAAGATTTATGGGTTAAGAGTAAAAAACTAAAATAAAGGGGGTCTTCATATGAATGAAAGAGAAATAATTGCTCGCAGAATAGCCAAGGAATTTAAAAACGATATGGTGATCAATCTGGGTTTTGGTATGCCAACTGCTTCAGCCAACTATATTCCTGAAGGAGTTAACGTAATTTTACAAACAGAAAACGGGGGATTATTATTTGGACCAAAACCTAAACTGGGAGAAGCTGACCCGGATTTGGCAAATGCCGGAGGAGAGCCAATCACAATGCTGCCAGGGGCCTCGGCCTTCGATCTGTCATTTTCTTTCTCCATTATCAGAGGAGGCCATGTTGATGCCACGGTTTTAGGGGCACTAGAGGTAGATCAAAAAGGAAATATTGCAAACTGGAAAATACCGGGCAAATTTGTTCCTGGAATGGGTGGAGGAATGGATCTTCTCGTTGGGGCGAAAACGGTAATTGCAGCTTTAGGTCATACAGATAAAGAAGGCAATTCAAAAATCCTAAAGAAATGTACATTGCCTTTGTCTGCAGCAGGTGTCGTAGATTTAATTATAACAGATAAAGCTGTCATCGAAGTAACAGAGAATGGATTGATTTTAAGAGAAGTAGCTCCTGGTGTTACCGTTAAAGAAGTTGTAAAAATGACAGAAGCCGATTTGATTGTTCCCGAAGTTGTTGCTGCGATGGATATTTAGATGAATTAAAGCAGCATAAGACTTAAGTGTATAGCTTGCTTTTCATAGGTTAAGAATGAAAACCGCTGCAATGTAGAGTCGCGACATATGCGGGACATCTATCCTAGCGTTTCGTTCTTAACCAATAAATTTAATAGTATTTTTCCCCATACAAATAAGCGTTCTAGCTTGTACGTAAGCAGTATCGCTACATCAGCGTAACGGTAGAAAGGAGTGAGGTGAGATGAATTTTGAATATTTATTATATAGAAAAGAAGGAAACATTGGGATTTTAAGCATCAATAATCCTAAAGCATTAAACGCTTTAAATTCCAAAGTCTTAGGGGAGGTAGATAAAGCTATTGACCAAATTACCCTGGATCCGGAAGTCTATGTACTTGTCTTAACCGGTGAAGGGAAAGCTTTTGTAGCAGGCGCAGATATTACAGAAATGAGAAATATGACGGCCGAGGAAGGTAGAAAGTTTGGAGAACGGGGACTTAATTTATTCAGAAAGATTGAGCTTATGGAGAAGCCTGTCATTGCAGCCATTAATGGATTTGCTTTAGGTGGTGGATGTGAACTAGCTATGAGCTGTGATATTAGAATAGCTGGGGACAAAGCTAAGTTCGGGCAGCCAGAAGTAGGCCTGGGAATTACTCCGGGGTTTGGAGGGACTCAGAGACTTCCACGATTGGTTGGTATAGCAAAGGCGAAAGAACTTATTTTTACAGGGAACATCATGTCAGCGCAAGATGCAGAAAAAATTGGACTTGTTAATAGCGTCGTTCCACAAGAAGAATTGATGAAAGAAGCATTAATACTTGCAAATAAAATAGCATCTGCAGCACAAATAGCTGTAAGGTATGCAAAAAGTGCAATGAATAGAGGTATTGAAACAGATATTGAAACAGGGATAGTCATCGAAAAAGATTTATTTGCTTTATGCTTTGCATCTGAGGATCAAAAGGAAGGTATGACTGCATTTATAGAAAAACAAAAGCCTGAATTTAAGGGAAAATAATTTGAATAGGAGGATGAAAATGAAAGTTGCTGTAATTGGAGCAGGTACAATGGGTTCAGGAATTACGCAAACACTTGCTGAAGCGGGATATGAAGTAATCATGAGAGATATTCATGAGGATTATGTAGATAAAGGATTAAAAACTATAACAAAAAATCTTGAAAGAAATGTTCAAAAGGGAAAAATGAATGAAGAAGATAAACGCATGGTTTTAGAAAGGATCACAGGGACCGTAGATTTGCAACGAATCGGCGAAGCAGATCTCGTTATCGAAGCAGCTGTAGAAAATATGGATTTTAAAAAGAAAATTTTTGAGGAGCTGGATAAAGTATGTAAACCTGAAACGATACTTGCTTCAAATACCTCATCACTGTCGATTACTGAGATCGCCAGCGCCACCAATAGACCCGAAAAGATAATCGGTATGCATTTCTTTAACCCAGTACCGGTAATGAAATTAGTGGAGGTCATTAGGGGCATAACGACTTCAGAAGAGACAAAAAATGTAGTTGTTGAATTAACAAAAGCATTGGGTAAAACCCCGGTTGAAGTCGAAGAGGCTCCAGGATTTGTTGTAAACAGAATATTGGTGCCAATGATCAACGAAGCCGTGGGAATACTGGCAGATGGCATTGCGAAGGCGGAAGATATAGACGAAGCGATGAAACTGGGAGCGAATCATCCTATTGGACCTCTGGCACTAGCCGATTTAATTGGAAATGATGTTTGCCTTGCAATCATGGAAATATTGTATAATGAATTCGGCGACTCCAAATATAGACCCCACCCGTTATTAAGAAAAATGGTTAGAGGTGGGCTATTAGGGAGAAAATCGGATAAAGGCTTCTATGCCTATAAGTAATGTACTTTCTAAGATAAACCCCGTGCACACGGGGTTTCACTATGAGTCTGTATGATATAAGTCTTCCAATGGGAGACTTTGTTCTATTGTGGCTATAGGCAATTAGCTGCAGTTTTTTTGCCAGACATAGGAAATCTTAGAAAGACTATCACAATATTTTTTATCAATAATTGCTTATATGCTATTATTTGAATCTTTGATTTTGTACCGGAAAAATGTTAGATTGAGATAGAATTTATGTGATTGTGGAAAGACTAGGGATGATAAGACATATAGAGATAGGAATAAGTTAAAAATACTAAAAAAGATCTAAGGGATATAGATGTGGAATCGTAAAGTTTTATCTTTATTTAAACCTGTTTATTTGTGAGGATTAGACTTCTATTTGGTTAGAAGCTAGAGGTTAGAAGTTCCATGGTCAATCTTATAAGCTTTTAAATCCTTAAAGACTCAAAAGATAGACATAAAGCGTCTAACATCTAACTTCTAACGTCTAACCCTATGAATCACTATTCTTTGATTGGGAAATAGTTTATTGACGAAGATTGAATTCTATGATTCCACATCTATAAATACTGGGGTGAATTTCAATTGAGTACATCTGGACACATTCTTATTTGTGATGATCAATTTATTATTCATGAGACAATCATTGCATACTTAAAAGCAGATGGATTTACTTATGATTCTGCTTATGACGGAGAAGAAGCACTTAGAAAAGCTTATGATACGAAACCGGATTTAATTATTCTGGATATTATGATGCCCAAAATTAACGGAATTGAAGTCTGTCGTACGCTGCGTAAAACAACGGATGTACCAATCATCATGCTAACAGCAAAAGGTGAAGAAATAGACAAAATTCTTGGATTAGAACTAGGGGCAGATGATTATATTGTAAAGCCTTTCAGCCCTCGTGAGGTGGTGGCCCGGGTAAAAACGGTTTTGCGCCGTAAAACGTCTAAGAACAAGGAAAATGAACCCATACTACGCTACGAAGGATTAGAGATAAACATATCGTCTTATGAGGTGCGTCTTAACGGAGAGATCGTTCATTGTACACCGAAAGAGGTAGAGATCGTATATTTACTAGCCTCTCACCCAGGACAAGTTTTTGATAGGGAACAGATATTGTCACATGTGTGGGGAGCCGATTACTTTGGTGATACACGAAGCGTGGATACTCAAATAAAGCGTATACGTCAAAAACTTTCTTCTGAGAATATGAAATGGAGCATTAAGAGCATTTATGGAGTGGGTTATAAGTTCGAAGTGTCAAATGGATAGAATAATTTTTATGTTAAATGATAGAATATGCTTATTTTCTATCTGAGAAAGCTAATCTCACTGCGAAAGTAGTTTTATTAACTTGTATGCCGTTCTGACGGCGGCGGAATAGGAGTTATGGTGAAAAAAAATATATTTCTTAGACGTATACTTTCATTATTGCTAGGAACGGTTATGTTATATGGCGTTCTCAACACGATAATCTTTGTGTTTATTGCTAATGATATGTATACGGAAATGCAAATTCGAGAGCTTAAACCTCGGGCGGAAGCAATTGCTAATTTAGTATTGAAATATCAGCAGGGGGTTATGACAAAGAGTGAACTCGATGAACAGTTCTCAATGAATGATGCCATATGGAATGCTGTAGTGTATGTATATGACGGACAAGGCAATCTCATGATAAAGAATGAAGGTACCTTACCACCGCGGATTCCACAAGAGCTTCAGCAACAGATAATCCCTATCCTGAATGAGATGTTTGGAGAATATATTGATTCAGTTTTGTCTGGGCAGCAAATTATCTCTACCAAAGACGTTGGTCCTAAATATGGACGTTTTCTTGTAGTAGGACAGCCTATTATAAACAATGGCACTGTAACAGGTGGCGTTTTTCTAGCAAAGGCACCCGAAGAGCTTGTAACTGCTTTGTTTGGACTTAGTCGGTCAATGCGGTTAAGCGCTGTAGGGGTGCTTATACTAATGATTTATCCCGTATATCGCATCACGCGGCATATCGTTAATCCACTAAAGCAAATGCGGGACGTGGCAATCAATATGGCAAACGGCAATCTCTCGGAACAAGCCAACGAAGAATATAAGGGGGAAATTGGTGAGTTGGGACGTTCCCTTAATTATTTATCAACCAGATTATCTGAGACGATTTCTGCTTTGAAAGTAGAACGGAATCGACTAAAACAGACGATTGATGGCTTATCGGAAGGAATTGTAGCGATAGATATTGAGAGAAACATTACCCATGTTAATCCTGCAATCCATAATATTTTCGGTATAAGTCAAGAAGATGGACCTATTGGATTGATACCCAACCAGGAGTTATGGGAAGATTTTGATACTGTACTCTTGCAAGGATATACGATTGTCCGCAGCATGCGGTGGAAACAGATGGTTTTAAGAATTACTATCAGTCCACTGGAGAATGAGCAGCATCATATTGTAGGTGCTGTTGGTTTATTTCGCGATGTCACTGAATCAGAGAGGTTAGAACAGACACGCCGTGAGTATGTTGCCAACGTTTCCCATGAACTGCGTACTCCTGTGTCGGGACTCAGAGCAATAATAGAAACCTTGGTAGATGACATGGTGCCTGACGAAGATACGAAAAAGCGTTATTACAATCATATGTTACATGAAACAATGCGGCTCACACGTCTTATTAACGACTTGCTTACATTATCCCGGCTGCAATCAGACCCAGCTGCCATACGACGGGAGCCATTCCAAATTAATGAGATTATGACAAACGTGGCTGATCGGTATGCCGTACTTGCCAGTGAAAAAGGGATAAAATTTTCTTTTTCGCCATTAACTGAGGATGTGATCATAAATAGCAATATGGATTTAGTTGAGCAGGTGCTTATTATCCTCCTGGATAACGCTATAAAATACACGCCGCCCCAAGGAACGATCTTACTGGATGCTTCCATAGATGATAGCATTGTGAAAATATCCGTATCCGATACAGGGATCGGTATATCGCCAGAGGATCTGCCACATATATTTGAAAGATTTTACAAGGTGGATAAGGCCCATGCTACGCAAGGGACGGGGTTAGGACTGGCTATAGCCTTTGAGATTATTCAACGTTTGGGAGAAGAAATCTATGTGGAGAGTCAACTGGAAAAAGGCAGTACCTTTACCTTCACATTATCTCGTAATTCGGCAGCTATATAAGTCACACTAAGTGCGTTACATCCGCTACGCCACGGGTATTCCATCGTTTTCTCGGGTGGCTGTAGGCAGCCACCCCTACGGTGCTCGAACCGTCCCCATGACTCCGCTACTTTGTGACTCAGTGTAATATGCTTAGTGTTATTTATATAACTCATAGTCAAAAAAAGTACTGGTGTTCATTATGAACGCCAGTACTTTTTTATGGTGTCCTTAAAACACAAAATGCTTTTATTCTGTCACAATCTTTCATACTCATGCCATTTTCTTGCCACATTGTTTTGTTACGATTCTATTATTAAGATTAGAAATCAGGTGAATAGGATGAAACGAGAAAAGATCGTTTTAGTTTGTGTTACAGATCAGAAAAGCTGTGAACGCTTAATAAAAGCTGGCTATCTACTGTCAAAGACTTTGGATTTAAAGCTAAAAGTTCTAAGTGTTCAGCCATCTAATAAGATGAAAAATCTACAGGCAACCCCTTTGGAATATTTGTTTAGTGTATGCAAATCATTAGATGCAGAAATGCAGGTATACTGGGGCGACAATGTTAACTGTGTAGCCGTTGATTATATCCGCCGCAATAGCGTGGAACAGTTAATTTTTGGAATACCTGAAAAAATGGTACAGGGCAACTTTGTTTATGAAGTACATCAAGCTTTTCCCAATATCCCGATATCCATTGTAGATGAATTAGATGTAGTTAAGATTTTGGATTTCTCTGAAATTTAGGATGATGGATATTATAGGCTTACGCTTCTAAAGTGAAATTAATCTTTGCGGAACGGCACAGGGGCCGCTCCCTACAAAATTCTGTCTAGAAGCGTAAATCCATAAAAAGAGATATTTTAAAAGGTAATGTTTCCTGTTTAAAAACAATTTAGTCTAGGAGGAATAACACATGGAAAAATTCAAAAAAAATAAAAAGTTAATTGCTATTGTTTCTTTAGTAGTTGTAATCATTAGTATACTAGGGATTTGGACATTTTCAACAGCGAGAAACAATCGTGCTGATAATGTGCCACATACCATACTTTCTAAAACTGAACTGGTTAACAGTATCAGTGTATCCGGAAATATCAAGAGTCAGAATGCTCAAAATGTCTATTCCACTTTGAATTATCCTGTTAAAGAAATCTATGTGAGTGTTGGAGACCAAGTGGCGGCAGGGGACACACTAGCCAAACTTGATACAGCATCTCTGGAGATGGATATTGCTCAGCAGCGTAGTACTTTAACGAACTCGCAAAAAACTTCAGCTATTGATTTAGAAAATAAAAGACTTACTTATCAGAACATGAAGCGTCAGTATGAAAATGGACTGAATTCAGAGCTGATTAATGCCGAAAGTAGTCTCAAAACGGCTGAAGCTGATCTTCAAACAAAGAAGACAACCTATGAAAATAATAAAGTGTTATTTGAATCCGGTTTTATTAGTGAGCAAGAACTAAATCAATCTGAAACAAACTATACCCTTGCAGTTACCACCTATAATGAGGCGGAAGCAGCGCTTAAGACAACGAAAACAAAAGTAGAACAGGATTTAAAAACGGCTGAGGCCAACTTGAGAAATGCAGAAGCCAACTATAATAATGACAGTCAGCAAATAGCGCTTCAAAAGCTTGAGAAGAATCTTGCTGATTCGACGATAAAAGCACCGGTAGATGGTACGGTGACAGCAGTATATGCAGTGGTAGGTTCTTCTGGTAACGGCCTTTTGTTTGTTATCGAAGATACAGAAAATCTGATTATTACTACCTACGTGAAAGAATATGATGCTGGTCAGGTTCATCCAGGTCAGATGGTGACCATTAAATCCGATGCCACTGGCGATGCAGTTCTAAATGGTAAGGTGACGAAAATTTCACCAACATCTACCAAAAATGCTGCTGGGGAAACTGATACTTCCAGCACAGTGGAGTTTGAAACAGAAGTTGCCATTTTAGATCAGAATCCTGAATTAAAAATTGGCATGAATACCCGACTCAATATCATCTTAGATAAAAAGATGGATGTTTATGCAGTACCTTATGATGCGGTTACAGTCAATTCCGACGGACAGAGCGTCATCTACGTCATCTCTGACGAAAATGGAAAACAAATCGTAAAAGAGGTGCCGGTAGAAACAGGAATGGAGACAGATCTCTATACAGAAGTGTCAGGAAGCGGGCTAGCTGATGGAGTCATTGTGATAAATGATGCTGCAAGTGTAAAACCGGGTGATGTTGTTAATCTAAAAGCAGCAAAGCGATAGGAGGAGACGGTTATGAATGAAATCATGATTGATGTTCGTGATCTGGTAAAGAAATTTTATATAGGCACTCCAAACGAACTGCAGATTTTGAAAAATATATCACTAACAGTAAAGAAAGGGGAATTTATATCCATTGTGGGCGCTTCTGGGTCTGGGAAAAGTACACTCATGAATGTAATCGGTGCTTTAGATCGCCCAACGTCAGGGGAATATATCTTGGATGGTGCACCTATCCAGGATATGTCCGACAATGAACTCTCTGACATACGGAACAAAAAGATAGGATTTGTATTTCAGACATTTAATTTAATACCAAGAAATTCAGCATTAAAAAATGTGGAACTGCCTATGCTTTATGCAGGGATGAATAGAAAAGAAAGAAGAGAAAAAGCAGAGGAGCTTTTGGAACTGGTGGGTATGGCTGATAGAATGAACCATTTACCTAATGAACTTTCCGGTGGACAAAAACAGCGTGTGGCCATATCACGGGCCCTTTCCAATGAGCCAGCGATTATATTGGCTGACGAACCTACGGGGGCATTGGACTCAGACACAGGGCGAATGGTAATGGATCTCTTTCATAAGGTACATGAAACAAAAGGAACAACCATTGTCTTAATAACACACAACCATGAATTAGCTGAAGAAACCCAACGAATCGTGACCATAAAAGACGGCAGAATACTTGATGAAAAGACGAATCCAAATCAGCGAATGGCTGAAATGGAGGGGAGGGGAAACGAATGGACTTAACTGAAAATATACTCTTAGCTTTAGCTGGTTTGAAAGCGAATAAAATGCGGGCATTGTTGACCATGCTGGGTATCATCATAGGAATAGCATCGGTTATAGCGATTGTAACTGTAGGAGATTCACTTACTGCTTCGATTACTTCAACCATGGAAGATATGGGTGCAAATTCTATTATGGTCAGCATAAGAGAGCGCGGTGAAGATGAATTTGATCGTGGGCCTCGTATGCCTGGCGATACTGCTGCTACGCCAGAGGAGAGCGATCTTCTAACGGATGAAGCTATAGAAGAGTTTACATTGCGATTTAGTGATAAAGTGGAAACCATAAGTCTATCTCATGGCGTTGGGTCAGCTAAGGCTCAGGATGGGCGGTTATATGCTAATGTCAGTGTAACAGGAGTCAATGATGGATATGAAAAGGCGAATAGCGTGGAGCTTACTGCAGGACGGTTTATAACTGAAAAAGATATAAAGTCCGTGAAAAAAGTTGCTGTTGTATCTGACAAACTGGTCAGCAACATGTTCTCTCCTGGAGAAGATCCATTGGGTCAGGAGATCAAAATATATTCTTCTGATAGCATTGAAACATATACAATTATTGGCGTTTACAAGTATGAGACTTCTGCATTTATGCCGAGCTCTTCTTCCGAGAAGGATATGAGTACCAGTTTTTATATTCCGGTGAGTTTGACAAAGCAGGATGCTGTGACGAAAAATTATCAGACATTTACGATAGTCACGAAGACAGGCGTGGATGCTGCACTTTTTACCGAAGATATAAATAAGTATTTTTCAAAGGTTTACGAAAATAATACGAAATGGGAGGCAAGTGTAACGAATATGGAGAGTGTGATATCGAATATGACCTCCATGCTAAGCACCGTTTCCATTGCAATTTCAGTCATCGCCGCAATATCACTTTTAGTGGGTGGCATTGGTGTAATGAATATCATGTTGGTTTCAGTTACGGAACGTACCCGTGAGATTGGTACAAGAAAGGCCCTTGGAGCCAGAAACTCCTATATAAAGATCCAGTTTATTGTAGAATCCGTGATTATTTGTATGATAGGTGGTATCATTGGGATTGTTCTAGGACTTCTCCTTGGCGCATTAGGGGCGTCATTACTGGGATATCCCGCAACGGCTTCCCCTGGTATTATCCTTTTAAGTGTTTCCGTAACTATGCTGATTGGCGTGTTTTTTGGATATTATCCTGCCAATAAGGCAGCGAAACTTGACCCTATTGAAGCTCTTAGATATGAATAGTAGATAGCATCAAAAGACTGAAGATCGTTTGTAGAAGCGTTTCAGACAAGCGCCAAGTCGTTAAGAAAAAGGAGATGGATATAATGAGAAAGCTTATAAAGACAATCGTACCGCTGGCTTTAGCGCTAGTTCTGAATGTCGGAATAGCGGATGCTGATCAATTGATGGATATACAAGAAAAGGAAACCTCACCATCGATAAAAATATTTATCGATGGTGAAGAACAAATATATTCTGTTGCACCCATGATTATTAATGGTAGGACTTTTGTGCCTATGCGTGGTGTATTTGAAACATTTGAAACGAAGGTCGATTGGATAGAAGAGACAAAGACGGTGAAGGCTGCAAAAGAAGATGTTGACATTGAAGTAACCGTAGGTTCATATTTTGCAAAAAAGAATGAAGATACGATTCAATTAGATGCAAAGCCATTTATATACCAAGATCGAACGATGGTACCCTTAAGATTTATTAGTGAAGCTTTTGGTGCAGAAGTTACTTGGAATGAACAGGAAAGAAATATTTCAATTATAACAAAGGTAAGTGAGGAAACCGATGTTGAAGCAGACAAGACAAATCTTCTTACCTATGAAGAGGCCATTGAAAAAGCGCTGAAACATAGCTATACTTTAAAGAATCAGCTGGGACAATTAGAAAAACTGGAGGATTCAAGAGAAAATATAACCATAAATGAGTATCCTTCATCAACTGGAAATGGACAAGAGGATGCCCAACGATTGAGTCAATTAAAAAGCGTAAAGAGCTTAGATATCAATATTGAGATGACGAAAAAGGATATAGAAAGCACGAAGGAAAGCATTGGCTTTGAGGTAAGAAATGCAATGAATGAAATAAATAAATTGTTGAGTGAAAAAAAACTCATGACATTAGAATTAGAAAATGCTAAAACCAATCTTGAAATGGCAAAGACAAAAGCAGGAATAGGATCAATAAGTAAATATGATCTTCAAAAAGAAGAAGACACGTATCATAAAGCAGTCAATGAGAAGGATGTTTTAGAGAAATCTATAGAAAGTGCGTATATGAAGCTTAACAATCTTATTGGCGTAAGCCAAAGCCAGCAATATGTGGTGGAAGAGAATATTAAATATGAGCCAGTAAGCGAAAAAAATGTTGATTACTTGGTTACAAAGGGTATTAGTGAAAGCCCATCTATTTGGAACCAAGAAAAAAAGATTGAATTAGCAGAATTAGATTTAGACCTTTATGTATTTAATGCCGGTGGTGACTCCTACTCAGCGAAAGAAATAGATTTACAGCTGGAACAGAATAATCTTGCAAGCCTAAAACTTAGTCTGGAACAATCCATTAGAACAACATATAACCAGATTGAGCAGTTAGAAAAAAATTATGAACTACTAGAAGTAAATCTGAAAAGTGCTGAACGAGATTTAGCCCTTGTACGAGCTCAATATGATTTAGGGCTAGCGACGAAAATTCAGCTTAAACAAGCAGAACTAAAAGTCGCTCAGACAAAAAGTGATATGAAGAGCAAAGCTATTGAACATGAAAAATTAAAAACAAAGCTATATAAACCGTATCTAACGAACTAGACGTAGAAATAGCAGCTTCAATAAACGCCGTATGCATTCGTGAGTGGCTTGAAAGCTTTGTTCATGCCTACAGACTAGCATATAATCCATGAAATTATAAGTGGAAAGAAATGTTGAAAAATTTTCGACTCACGTTAGCAAATATAGATTTATGCTTTTAGAATATAATGAATTTTCTTTTGTAGGGGACGGTCTCCGTGCCGTCCCGCAAAACTAAATATCATTTTAAAGGCGTAAATTTAAAAGAACTATAGGATTTATTCTTTATCCTATAGTTCTTTTATCATACAATGGACTAGGGCATATAGTATATTGTTCTACCCCTAAAGAAATAATGATTATCATAATATATAGATTTATAGAAAAATGATATTTGATATTTGATATTATATATGATAAAATCCCAATATATAGAGGTGAAAAAAATGGATTTTTATACGAAAAATGATATTATCTATCAGAAGCTAAAAGATATGATTATTGACGGTATATTAAAACCAGGTGAGAGAATCATTATATCCGAGTTGGCGGCGGAGTTTAATGTTAGCCCAATGCCTGTGAGAGAAGCGATCAAGAGATTGCAGCAGGACAAATATGTTGAAGTTATACCGCATATAGGAGCAAAAGTTGCTTCTTTTGAACTGGATAAGCTTAAAGAAATTTTACTTATTGTCATTGAGATGGAAATACTGGCTTCCAGATTAGCAGCTCCATATATCTCTGATCAACAGATTAAGCAACTGGAGGAAATCATTAGAGAAATGGAGCTGGCTATTAATAATAGAAATAGCTTAAAATATGCTCGCTTGGATAAGGAATTACATGGCTTGGTTTATGATGCCAGCTCATATAAATACCTTTATGAACTAATTCGAGATTTATGGAACAAATCAGAGATGTATAGGGCCGTATTTACAAAATCCATCGACAGGCCCCAGGCATCGCTGCAAGAGCACAAAGCATGGATAGAGGCACTTAAAGAAAAAGATGTAGAAAAAGCACAAGCAATACTTAGAAAGCATAAGGAAAGTGCATTTCAAATCTTTGTTGAGATATATGAAAATAGTCAAGAATAAAAAATTTTATTGTTGACTGAATCGGTTGTTATGAGTGCAGCGTTTATGAAAGAATGAGGTTGATTATAAAATAATTAGATAACAAAGAGGCTTTTGCAAAAGATATTTGATCAAATATATAATATCAAAATTCGAGTGGAGAAAGAGTACTATAAGAATAATATAGATAATCTAATAATTAAACAGTTAATCGAAAGGAGATGAAGAAAATGAAGCAAGCTTTAGAAGGAATTAAAGTATTGGATTTAACAAGGGTTTTAGCAGGTCCTTATGCAACAATGATCATGGCTGATATGGGTGCCGATGTCATCAAGATTGAAGCACCTGAGGTAGGGGATGATTCCAGACAATTCGGCCCTTATATCCAAAATGAAAGTGCATATTTTATGAGCTTAAATCGCAACAAAAGAAGTATTACGTTAAATTTGAAAAAACTGAAAGCAAAGGAATTATTTCTAGAGATGGTAAAAAAGGCTGACGTTGTGGTGGAGAACTATCGACCAGGAACCATGGAAAAGTTGGGACTGGGCTATGAGGAATTGAAAAAAGTAAACCCAAGGATTATTTATGCAGCTTCTTCAGGTTTTGGACATTCAGGACCTTATAGTAAAAGAGCAGCCTATGATGCAGTGGTACAGGCCATGGGTGGGATTATGAGCATCACAGGGCCTAAGGGAGGCAAGCCTACAAGAGTGGGTCCATCCGTCGGAGATATTACTGCAGGATTATTTACGGCCATCGGTGTATTGGCAGCCCTTAATTATCGAAATAGCACGGGCTTAGGCCAAAAAGTGGATGTAGCAATGCTTGACTGCCAAGTGGCCATTCTGGAAAATGCCATAGCTAGATATGTGGTAACAGGTGAAGCACCAAAACCCGCAGGAAATCGGCATACATCCATTACTCCCTTTGAGCCCTTTGACACCAGTGATGGAGAAATCATGATTGCTGCAGGAAACGATGTATTGTTTGAAAAGCTTTGTGAAGTGTTCGGAAAAGAAGAATGGGTACAGGATGAGCGATTCAAGAGCAATCCATTAAGGACAAAACATGTGGAGGAGCTAGTACTGCTAATCAATGAGATCACAAGAACAAAAACCACAAAAGAATGGCAGGATTTACTGGATAAAGCAGGTGTACCTAATGGTCCGATCAATACCATTGATAAGGTGTTAGAAGATCCTCAGGTATTAGCGAGGGAAATGATCGTTGAGGTAGAGCATCCGGTGGCAGGACATCTTAAGATGGCCGGTGTACCTATCAAAATGAGTGAGACACAAGGCAGTATCCGTAAGCCTGCACCTCTTTTAGGACAGCATACGGAAGAAATTCTTAAAGACTTACTGAATCTAAGCGCAGAAGAGATTGAGACATTGAAGGAGGAAGAAATTTTCTAAAGTCTCCATATGTTTTGAAAAAATGTTTTTAAACTGCTGTTTTGAAAACAACAGTTACATATCAAAGTAGGAGGGAAAGTAGACATGGCGATCAACAAAATCGAGGATTTGCGTCAACGCAGACAAAAAGTTTTGCTTGGCGGCGGCGAGAAAAGAATTGCAAAGCAGCATGAGAGTGGAAAATTAACGGCAAGAGAAAGATTAAGCCTTTTATTTGATGAAGGTTCATTCGTTGAATTAGATGCCTTCGTTACCCACAGATGTGTAAACTTTGGAATGGAAAAAACTGAAGCACCCGGCGAAGGCGTTGTTACAGGCTATGGAATGGTGGATGGAAGACTTGTTTACGCCTTTGCACAAGATTTTACGGTAATAGGAGGTTCTCTTGGTGAAATGCATGCTGCCAAAATCGTAAAGGTTCAGGAAAATGCACTAAAAGTAGGAGCGCCGGTGGTTGGGATGAATGACTCCGGAGGAGCCAGAATCCAAGAAGCTGTAGATGCCCTTTCAGGCTATGGAAAAATATTCTTTAGAAATACCATCGCCTCCGGTGTCATTCCGCAAATCTCAGCCATCATGGGACCTAGCGCCGGCGGAGCCGTATATTCACCGGCCATAACAGACTTTATTTACATGGTGGACAAAACCAGCAAAATGTTTATTACAGGACCGGAAGTTATTAAGACGGTTACTGGTGAGGAAGTATCCGCAGAGGAATTGGGCGGAGCTATGACGCACAACACAATCAGTGGTGTAGCCCACTTTGTGGCAGCAAACGACGAAGACTGTATTGAACAAATCAGAAGGTTGCTAAGCTTTCTGCCATCCAACAACATGGAAACAGCACCATACTTCGAAACAGAAGATGATGTAAACAGAATTATTTCGGAATTTGACACCTTATTACCGGATAATCCTAATAAACCCTATGACATGTTCGACATTATTGCAAAGATCGTAGACGATGGTGATTACTATGAAGTTCAGCCACACTTTGCAAAAAATATTATTACATGCTTTGGAAGAATCAACGGACAATCTGTAGGTATTATTGCTAATCAACCGAAATTTCTTGCAGGCTGCTTAGACATCAATGCATCTGATAAGGCCGCCAGATTTATAAGGACATGTGATGCTTATAATATCCCATTGCTGAATATTGTTGACGTACCAGGCTTCTTACCAGGGACCAACCAGGAGTACGGCGGTATCATCAGACATGGTGCCAAGATGCTTTATGCATACAGCGAAGCCACCGTACCGAAAGTAACACTCATTGTAAGAAAAGCATACGGCGGTGCATACATCGCAATGTGCAACAAAGAATTGGGGGCGGATATGGTATTGGCATGGCCAACGGCTGAAATCGCCGTTATGGGACCACAGGGTGCAGCGAATATCATCTTCAAAGATGATATCAAAAATGCAGCAGACCCAGCGGCGGAAAGAGCAAAGAAAATTCAGGAATATACCGATGAATTTGCAACACCATACAAGGCAGCAGAAAGAGGCTATGTAGATGATGTTATCGAGCCAAATGCCACAAGACCAAGATTGGCAGATGCGTTCAACATGCTGGCATCAAAAAGAGAAAACAGACCAGCTAAGAAGCATGGAAACATTCCGCTATAAAAATATACCTGTCTAAAACAGAATGTATATTCTTCCGTAGGGGACGGTCTCCGTGCCGTCCCGCAGAGCGAAATATCATACGAAAGGCGTAAATCAACAAAAAGGTGTAAGGTTTACGGTTTATGATATATAACAAACAAGCACCAAATGAGTTCAAGAAAACGAGGTGATAGAAG